>JANDLT010000018.1 GCA_024330265.1 Pyrinomonadaceae bacterium MAG19_C2-C3
ATCTAATGTCAGCGTGGCTCTCCGCTATTGCATAGTCTAGTATTGGAAAGCGTATGAATAGTGAAAACCCGATGTCTTAAACTATCCACTATCCACTATCCGTTATCCACTATTTTTACCAGTTGACAGGAATCAAGTCAGGTCCGATTAAGCGGTTCTCGCCTTCATGCGCGGCGTTGACGGGCGATTTCGCGGCGTCGCCGTGTGTGTCCTGCGTGTGTATGAAGTGCGCGCCGTACCATACTACGAGGTCTTGGTTGATGATAGATTCGCCGCCCACATAACTGTCAAGTCCAATCTCGGTCGGGCTGGTCGTGGAGACTCTGCCGTCGTCAATTTCGCTGTTGGCTTTGTAGCGCAAAAACCACATATCGCCGCGCCCGTATTCATCCGCGATGCCGTCCGCCGCGCCGGGGCGAATCATATAACTGCGGTTAGTCACGGTGTTTGAAACGTACCACTGCCGCGTGTCGAACGGGGTGCGAAGCATCTTGCGTTCACTGCTCACAATCGCACTATCGAACGCGGTTCTGCCGAAGCGGTTAAGCGACGGGCGACGTTTGAGTGATTGCCGGACGATGTTGTTTTCCGGCGTGTCAATGTCGAAATCGAACCGCCAATAAACGTGATGGTTGTGCGCGGTGCAGACGCAAGAATTGGCGACCGAACCGAAGCCGAAGCGCGGCTCAATCGTGCCGTCGGCGTGAAATCGCCACAGGCTGACATAGCGATACCAACTGGCTTCGAGTTCGCTGATAAGTACGACATCCGTACCGTCCATATAAGCCGCGACGCCTTGAAAGTTACCCGTGTCGTTGCCCGTATCGAGTATCGTGCGCGGCATCGCGGTCGTGACGCGAAAGCCGTTGGCGACATCAGTTCCGTTGGCTTCAAATGTTCCTTCGTCCCACTGCCAATCACGATAAGGACCGCAAACATTGTTCTCGTATTGGACGTTGAGAATCGGGACGTGCGCGCGCTTTAAGACCGACTTGCCACGATAACGCACGTCTCGCAGTTCGACACCGGACGCCCGCCCGCCGGATGAATTAGTCGGGCGCACGACAATCATGTCCCACAACGGAGTCTCGTTTTGTGAAACGGTCAAACGATACTGACCCGTCGTGTTCGCGCCGGAGTTGATTGCGCCGCGTCCCGAAGCGCGTTGCGAAGGGTCATCCGGCAAGCCGCACGATTCGGCGTTGGCAATGGCTTCGGGCGGCGCACCGCCCGCGAAGCGCACGATGCTTTCACGAATCATATTGACGCCGACGATTTCATTCGTCGCGCCGTCAGAGGAACGCAAGCCGACGAACAACGTGCGCTCAACCGGAGTCTCGCCCGCTTTGTATTCAAGCACGGGCGGCATCGGTGCGTAAGGCGTGAGTTGGTTCGACGTGAACCCTGCGGCGAATTCGGGAGTGCGCGCGATGACACTTACCGCATCTTGAAATTCTTCATCGTTCGGAAGCGGTTGATAATCGAGTTCGGTAAGCTTGGCGTCGTCGGGACGGCGCGCATCGCCTTCAAGCGTGAATGCCCGATTGCGTTCGTAATCGTAATAAGTCGCTTTGAACAAGCGCGGAGCTTCATCGCTTGCCTGTGCGATGTTCGTTTGTTTGTCGTCCTCTTCGATGTTTTCAAAGGCGAGCAAGCGAGGGCGTGCCGCTCCTGTTTTGCGCGCGGCGGACAGAGTGAAACGTGAACGCAGTTTGGCGGCGAGAGCTTCCGGTATCCGGTCGTTCGATTGAATCTCAACAACGCGCAACGCGAGCGGTTTTTGCGTCGCATCGTCTTGGCGTGCTTGGGCGCGACGTGAAAAAACAGAAGCGACGGCGGCACCGCCAACGACAAGACAAACAAGGCTCAAAACTATAATTAGAAGTTTGCGATTCATAAAAAAGCGTGTCTTAAAAATCAAGCGAACGGGCAGCCGTGCGCGTCGTGTGTAAAAGGTTGTGAGTTTGAATCAAGGTGCGTGCGGGCTTCCCACATTTCAGGGAACATCTTTTTCTTGAGCGTTGATTGAAGGTAAGCGACGCCCGCGCTGCCGCCCGTTCCCTGTTTCGTTCCCAACATGCGCTCGACCATTGCGACGTGATGCACGCGCCATAAAACTACCTGCTCATCGTGCGCGATAAGCATCTCGGCAAGGTTGAACAACGCCGGATGCTTCTCATATTCGCTTTGCAAACGGACGTTGGCACGCACGCGCCGCTCATAATTTTCCGGCTTTTGTTCGGTGCTTAGGTTCTCATCCGCCGTTTCAACATCGAAGCCTGCGCGGTGCATCGCGCCATAAAACGCATCGCTCAAAGATTCATCGTCGTATCGCTTTTGCAACCGCTCACTCGCAAAAGCATCTTCATTGAAACTCTCAATCGTGCGCGTATCTTTCATCCCCGAAGCGAACTCGATTTCACGAAACTGCATTGACTGAAAACCGCTCGCCGGATTGAGCGCGCCACGAAAGCCGAGAAAATCAACGGGCGTCATCGTCTCTAAAACGTGAATCTGTGCGACAAGGATTTTCTCGATTTCAATCACGCGCATCAACGCCCGCGACGCGGCAATCAACTTGTCCGCGTTGATAAAAACTATCGCGGCATCTATCTCATGCAAAATTTGCTTAAACCACAATTCGTAAGTTTGATGAATCGTGATGAACAACAGTTCGTCGTGATGCGCCGGGCTTGATTGAAGGTCTTGCAACGCAATCAAATCCTGCACGCGCAAATATGAATTATAGGAAAGCCGCGTCTGCTGCCCATACTCTGTTTTTACTTCATCCCTCATCCTTCATCCTTTGCTTAGCTCGACTTTATCCATTTTTAGGAAGCCGAAACGCCGATGGCATAAGTCTTTTGTTTTCAACGTCAGACTTTTTGAATGTCCACTTTTTGACTGACATTCAAAAAGTCTGGCGAATAATCGTGACGCTAAGTCTTTTATTTACGTTCCCTGTTTCCAAAATGGATAAAGTCGAGCTTAGTACGCCGCCGCCGCTTCGTGTCCGGCGAAAGCTTTTGTGTCAACGATGCGCTTCATACTTTCGATGATGCGCGTCAATTCTTCATCGCTCGTATAAAAATGCGGCGAGATGCGAACGCCCGCGCCGGGACGAAAATCTACCAGTATGTTTTCTTCCGCGAGACTTTTAACGACGTTCGCGGCGTGCGGCGCGTTGACGGTTATCGTGCCGCCGCGTTGTTTCGCGTCGCGCGGCGATGTGACATCGAAGCCCGCCGCTTCTGCAAGTTCGATTAACTTCGTCGTCTGTCTTTGATTCTTCGCGCGTATGTTTTCGATGCCGATTTCATTGATAATTTCATAACCCGAACGCGCCGAGTAAAGCGTCGGAATCGCGGGCGAACCGTGAAGGAAACGCGCGATGCCGGAAGCATACTTTATCGCTCCCGCTTCAAACGCGAACGGTTGTTCGTGCGCCATCCAACCCGTAACTTTCGGCTCAAGCACATCGTGCCAACGCGGGTGAACATACAAATAACCCGCCCCCGCGCCGCCGCACAACCACTTGACCGAACCGCCCGTCGCAAAGTCAACGTCTAAATCCGTCACCGAAAACGGAACTGTTCCCGCCGATTGATAAGTATCTAAAACCACAATCGCCCCGACCTCATGCGCGCGTTCTGTTATCGCCCGCGCGTCTTGCAGGAAAGCACTCTTAAACAGAACGTGCGAGATAGGTACGAGTAAAGTTTCCTCATCAATCGCTTCCAACAAACGCTCATTGGAAACCCGTATGCCGTCATCACTCGGCACGGTCACGATGCGATAACTTCCATCCCGCGCGTGCGCTTCATAAACATAAGTTACGCTCGGAAACTCTAAACTTGAATAGACAATCTTGTTGCGTCTCCCTCGCGGCGGAAAGCACGACAGGATTAACGATTGACACACCGAAACATTCTGGTGCATCGCCACCGTTCGCGGCGGCGCACCGATAATCGGAGCCAACACATCGCCCACCGACAAAGGCATCTCCCACCAACCCTCCGCCCACGCCCGTATCCCGCGCGTCGCCCAAGTTTCGGCATACTCATTCATACGCTCATACACACGTCGCGGCATCGCTCCCAAAGAATGCGAGATGAGATAAGTCGTATCTCCGAGAATCGGAAACTCATCACGCCATTTAAGAAGTTCGTCAGTCACAATAGTTCATGTTCCTTTGAAATGACTTTAGATGTTCCAAAGCAAATTTGAAATTCTTAAATCAACTTCCACTCGCGCAACACGCTGACGAGTGTTGGTAAGGGTTCGCGCCACAGCCACTCAATCCGCAACCAGAAGCCTGTCAGAACTTCGCTACGAAAGATGCCGTCTTCAATCAAAACAGGTTGATACATTCCTTCCGCGTTCAAGCGGTAAAACTCGGCTTGCTTGCGCTTTTGGTCAAACATCCAATACTCGCGCACACCGGCTTGCTCGTACTCATAAAACTTGTCGCCCCGGTCGCGCGTTTGACTTTCGGGACTGATAACTTCGATGGCGATGTCGGCTGCGCCCAGTAGATGCGACGACTTTAGGCGGTCAAGATTCTCTTTGGCGACAAACAACACATCGGGTTCGCGTCCGCGCCGTTCGTTGACCTTCATCGCAAACGGCGCGACGAAGACATCTCCGGCATCGTGAGCTTCGGCTAAATGTTGAAGTAAGGCGTACAGAAAACCAACCAGCTTTTGGTGTTTATTAGTCGGTGGACTCATCAGAACAACCTCTCCGTCAATCCACTCGGCGTGGATGCTTTCATAGAGCGTGAGAAATTCCTCGAATGTGAGCCGGTGTTTTTGTTGTGAAATTACCGGCGGCGGGGCGATGTTTTCGATTCCTAAATGTTGCGCCATAACTTTTAACTCCGTCGTTTGAATTTCGGTATGTGCGAGCTTTGACTTCTTTGAGTGACAGGGATTGTATCAACTTGTCAAATTACCGTCTGCCCGTAATCGCAGTATTCGACAACGGGACAGCGTTCGCAAAGGGGAGCGCGCGGGCGGCAGAGTGTGCGCCCGTGACGTATGAGGTTGACGTGGAAGGAGAAGTGTTTGCCCTCGGGGACGCGGGCGTTCATCAGGTTGTGGGCTTTGGCGTCGGTGCATTTCGGCGGGATGAGTCCGATGCGCCGTAAGATTCTGAAGATGTGCGTGTCGAGTGGAAAGATTGGTTTGTGGAGTGCGAACAGTAAAGTACAGGCGATGGTTTTAGGTCCTAACCCACGAAAGTTTTGCAGGTAGGCGACCGCTTCTTCCGTCGAAAGGTTGTCGAGAAAAGATAAGTCGAGTGTGCCGTGTTCGGCTTGGAGTTGGCGCAGGAAGTTTTGAATCGTCGCGGTCTTTTGTTTCGCTAAACCGCCGGAGCGAATCGTGTTCTCAACCGTCGCGGGACGTGCGCGCATGAGTTGTTCGTAAGTCGGGAAGCGTGATTTGAGGGCGGTATAAGCACGGTCACTGTTAATGTCACTGGTGGCTTGCGAGAGGATGATGCGGACAAGCATGTCGAGCGCGTCGGACTTGTGAGAATTGACGGGCGTGCCGTAAGCCTGTTCGAGATTTTGAATGATGTAGTGAAGCGGTTTGTCGTGCGCTATGTTTTCGGCTTCAACGGGCGAGTATGCTTTCATAGAAATTGATGTATTGCGGGATGACGTTATCGGTGCTGTATCGTTCGAGTGCCGACGCGCGTGCGCGCACGCTCATCGTGCGATGTAAGTCGGGGTCGGAAAGCAAACGTGCCGCGTCGAGGCTCATCTTTTCAACGTCGCCGAGATTACTCAAAAATCCTGTCTCGCCGTCGGTGACGACTTCGGGGATGCCGCCGACGTTGGTGGCGATGACGGGGACTTCGCACGCCATTGCCTCTAAAGCGGCGAGTCCGAAGGATTCATGTTCGGACGGCAAAAGCAGTATGTCCGCGATGGAAAGATAATCTGCGATGCGGGGTTGTTTGCCGACGAAGGAGCATCGCTCGAAGACATTCAAAGTGCGTGCGTGATGTTCGACGCGGGCGCGTTCGGGTCCGTCGCCAACCATGATGAGACGGGCTTTGATGTCATGTGAAAGCACGCGGGCGAAGATTTCGACGCAATCGCACGGGCGTTTGACCGGGCGAAAGTTCGAGACGTGCATCAAGAGCGTTTCGCCTTCGGGGGCGAGGCGCGCACGCAAATCATCGTTAGGGTGGCGCGTGTATTCTTCGGGGTTGATGAAGTTCGGGATGACCGTGATGCGCTCGAAGCCGAAGGTTTCGATGGTCTGATTTTTAAGGGCGTGCGAAATCGCAGTCACGCCGTCGGACTCCCGCAAGCCGTAGCGCGTGATGCCTAAGTAAGCGCGGTCAGCACCGACGAGTGTGATGTCCGTGCCGTGAAGCGTGGTGATGACGGGTAAGTTGCGGTTCGGTTTGAGAGATTCGCGGGCGAGAATCGCGCTGATAGAGTGCGGTATCGCGTAGTGAACGTGAAGTAAATCTAAGTTTTCCGATTCGGCAACCGCCGCCATTTTGGTGGCGAGTGCGAGCGAGTAAGGTTGATGCTCGAACAACGGATACGACATCATCTCGACTTCGTGAAAGCGCACACGGTCGGAGAGTTCGGTGAGACGAGTTGGAAGCGAAGAAGCGATGAAGTGGACGGTGTGACCACGTGCGGCGAGTTCCTTGCCCAGTTCGCTGCCGACGATGCCGCTGCCGCCATAGGTTGGATAAACGGTGATGCCGATGTTCATAAAAAGGAGAAATTAGAAAGGAGAAATTAGAAGGGATGAAGTGAAGAATACGATTTAACGTGTTCTCCTTTCTCCTTTCTAATTTCTCCTTGAAAAAGCGAAGAGGCAGACGACCCTCGCTATCGTCTGCCTCTCGTCTCATCTAGTCTTCCCTCCGAAGAGGAACAACAGGTGAGAGGAACGCAATATACACCTAGAATTTTGAGTTGGCAATAGGTAAATGGCGAAAAATGGAAAAACTTTTTCGCTCGTATTGTAGAAATTCAAGAAAAAGCGTCCTTTGTATGTGTCATCGAACGCATAGCGAACGCAAAGACACGATGAATGGTCGGAATCGTCAAGCTTCCGACACAAACGGTGACACAAAAGTGTGTCACCGGCGGCGGGTTGTAAATCGTGCGTGATGGCTGCGAAGATGGCAACAGTAAATCAAGCGGGTGCATCGGGCATCTAAAAAGAACGGAACACAGACTTTAAGAGAAGGCGGAAAATTATTATGCCGAAGATTGATGATATTGAAGAAACTCCAAATCCGAACGCGGTCAAGTTTATTTTGAAAGAGCCGGTCACGACGGGTGCGCCGCGTTCGTTTCACTCAAGATTGCAAGCCGAAGGCGACACGCTGGCAACGTCGCTGTTCGGGATTGGCAATGTGCAGTCCGTGTTTTACATGGACAGAATGATAACGGTTGAAAAGGACGAAGAAGTTGATTGGGACGAATTATTGCCGCGCCTCGCCGTGCCGATTCGCGCGGCGGAAGCCGTGAGCGCGAACGCACCGGACGCGGCGAAAATCGGTGGTGCGATAGGGGCGTTGATTAACGACGATGCGCGGTTGCCGCTTATCAATCAGATTTTAGACGAGCGGATTCGTCCGGCACTGGCGGGCGACGGCGGTTGGCTCGAAGTCGTGTCGCTGGAAAACGACACGTTGACGATTCGTTATCAAGGGGCGTGCGGAACGTGTCCGAGCGCAATTTCCGGGACGCTGATGGCGATTGAAGGAATGATGAAAGCGGAAGTTGACCCGGAGTTGGAAGTCGTAACAGTGTAGTGGATAACGGATAGTTGATAGTGGATAACGGATAGTTTAAGACAAAGACATCGGCTTTGCACTATCAACTATCAACTATCCGTTATCCACTATCAACTATCCACTAACTATAGATGTTCATCGGGCGCGTCAATAAAGCAACGGGGTCGGGGACGTTTAGGGCTTCGCGGACGAGGTAGGGTTCACCTGCGGCGACGCCGATGAGCGAGCCGTAATAGCGTGCGCGGATTTCGATTTCGTTGAGGAATGTTTCGGCACTGATGCGCGTCGCGGGTTCTATTGAATCGGGACTGAAGAACTGTGAACTGTGGGCGCGTATCGAGTTCATCTTGCCTTCGAGGTGTTCGGAGATGTCAATGATGAACGACGGAACGGTGAGGCGCGAGTGAATCGAATAGGCGACGACGGGGACTTTCATCGCCGAACCGTCAAGGCGTTTATTCGAGCCTTCATCATAGCGGCGCATACTTGAGAGGCGCGCGGCTTGGCGCACGATGTTGGAAACGGCGGCGTGGTCGGGATGCGGGTCGTCCCAGTGATGCGTGAGTAGAATTTTCGGTTCGTGGGCGCGAAGGAAACGAACAAGGCGAGTGCGGGCTTCTTCCGTCGCGTGGACGTGTCCGTCAGGCAAGCCCAAGTTTTCGCGTACATCGAGTTTAAGAATTGCGGCGGCGAGGCGCGATTCTTCGGCGCGTCCTTCGACCGTGCCGCGCGTTCCCATTTCGCCGCGTGTCATGTCGAGAACTCCCGTGCGATAGCCTTGCGCTTTGAGTTTAAGAAGCGTTCCGGCGGCGATGAGTTCCGCATCGTCGGGGTGCGTGAAGATGGCGAGAGCGTCCAGAGGTTGCGCGGGTTTGTCGTCAGGCATATTCGGCATAATGCGTGTAAGTCGGCGTATAAATTGAATGTAAATTGAAATGTGCGGCAAAAGATTTAGCTTGAACCACGCATCACGGTCAAGCGATGATAACCTTGAAATTTGGGTTAGTGGCACGAAGCGTGGGTGAAGGCGCGTGATCTTTGCTTTGTGGTTCTTGGCGTCTTCACTTTGCGCTCCTTTGCGATACACGAAGAAGTAACGCCAAGGAGCGCAAAGATGGGAGACGCAAAGGAGCGCAAAGATTCTCCCGCCTTTGAGCCACTACTGAAATTTGAACGACTCTCCAACACGAGGAACACAAATGAAATCGCGTTTAATCGTCAACCCCGTTTCCGGGACGGATGCCGCACCGGATTTTTTGCAAACTATCAATGAGCGTTTGCGCGCGGACATCGGTGAGATGGACATCGTGATGACGACGGCGGCGGGCGACGCGCGGGCGGCGGGCGAGAGCGCGGCGCGTGAAGGCTACGCGCGTTTGTACGTCGCGGGCGGCGACGGTACGTTGAACGAAGTCTTAAACGGCGTCGCTTCGGTTGAGGGCGGATTAGAGCAGATGACGTTCGGATTGATTCCTCTGGGGACGGGAAACGATTTCGCCGACGCGCTCGGATTGCCTGAAGATGTCGAAGCGGCACTCGATATTTTACTCGCAGAGCGCACGATTCAAGTTGATGTCGGGCGGCTCAACGAAAGTTATTTTATCAACGTCTCGGCGGGCGGTTTCATCGCGGAAGTCTCGGATGCGGTCAATCCCGAACTGAAAAGCATCGCCGGAAAACTCGCGTATCTCGTCGGCGGGGCGCAGGTTTTACTTGAATATGAAGCCGTGCCGACGCATGTGCGTGAAGACGGCGGAGCGGGTGAAGAACAGTTCGACATGCAGATGTTCGCGGTGTGCAATTCGCGCATGATTGGCGGCGGGCGATTGATTGCGCCGCACGCCGTGATTGATGACGGAGCGTTCGATGTGTGTATCGTGCGTGCGATGCCGATGTTGGAATTCATCAGCTTACTGACGCGCGTTTCATCCGGCGACCACGTTGAAGACGAGCGTGTCCGGTATTTCCAAGCGCGAGAGTTGGAGATGCACTTTGGGCGAGAAATTAAAGTCAATACGGACGGCGAAGTTCTGACGACGGATGTTTGTCGCTATGCGTTGCTGCCGCGTGCGGCGCGTTTCATCGCGGGCGAAGCACCTTTTGCCGGACAGTGATTGAAAGCGTACCGAACACAAACCCGATGTGATTCATCATGGCTGTACCGTTCTTGTGCTATGAGTTTGCGGTGCGCGTATCTTTTCGCAACAAGCAAAAAATGTGCATCGCGGTTATCTGCGGTTTATTGCTTTGCTTTTCGCATCCGGTTTGACTATCGCGTAGTCGGCACATGTTTTGCTTCTTGGCTTCGGGTTAGAACAACAAACAAACAATTATCGTGCGTGTCGTCCGGCTAAATGATTTTACGGCGACGCGCCACTTTGACGAAGGAGATTAAAACAATGTCACAGAATAGAGATAGAGACGACGCGGTGAGAACCACTGGCGGTGCGGGAACGGGTGCAACGGATGCCGGTACGACGCGCGACACGACACGCGACGCGACACAGGGCATGACGACAACGCCGCCCACCACCAGAGCATCGGGCGGTGCAGCGAGTGCGACTGCTCAAACTCAAGACCTTGCGGCGCGCGCCAAAGACCAAGCTCAAGTTTATGGTCAAAAGGCAACGGACGCGGCGCAACAAGCAAAAGACTACATTACCGATAAGGCTTCGATGGTTGGCGACAAATTGAAAGATTTGCAGAACACGGATGTGCGTCAAGTCGCGGAAGACGCGAAGCAGTACGCGCGTCAGAATCCCGGACAGGCATTGTTGGTTTCGGCAGCGGCGGGCTTCCTACTCGGCATCTTGCTTCGTGGCGGAAAGCGTCGCTAGAAACCTGACGCTTCTGCTTTTCGCGTAGACCAAAACGAGTGTGCGATTGTCTGGATTCAGTTTTTAAGTTTCGATATTTCTAAGCCTCAAACGGCAATCGCGCACTTCGTTAGTACAAGAGGAAATCATAAACATGAGAACCAGAGGGGAAGACCGATGGCAGACTTAGAAACAACAGGCTACGCACCCGTCGCGCATACTCAATCTGACATCGAGGCATTGCCGACGCTCATCGGAAAGTTGGGCGACGATACGATGCGCCTGCTTGACGCGAAACTCGGCTTGCTCAAAGTCGAAGCCGGAGAAGACGCGAAGTTTTACGGTACTAACGCGGCGTTCATCGCTGTTGGCGGAGTCATCGCGGCGATTGGTTTTGCACTTGTCAACGTCGCGGTCGCGCTTTTTATTTCATCATTTTTCGATAGCGATAGTTTTAGTCCGCCTGTCAGATATGCCCTCGGCTTTATCATTACCGGGGTTCTGTATCTTGTCATCGGCGGCATCGTTGTTATTATATTCAAAAATCGCATGACGGCGCGTTCGCCCGTGCCGAACCGCAGCGTCGAGGAAATCAGAAAGGACAAGCAATGGCTGAAGAACGAAACACAGGGCTAACCACAAACAGCGGCGGGACTGCCCCGACCCGCGCCAGCGAAGCAAACACTTCCGAAACCGTGACCGTTGACACGGAAGAAACCAAAGAAGATTTGCAACGCCGCATGGACGAAGCGCGCGAATCAATTTCGCAAACGGTGTCTGAAATCAAAGACACCGTGACCACTCAATACAACACTGTGCGCGAAACTATCAATGATTCGCTTGATTGGCGCGAACAGTTCAGGCGTCGCCCCGTGCCGTTCAGTCTTGGTGCGCTCGGTGTCGGCTTGCTCGTCGGATACAGTCTCGGCGGCGTCTTCAAAGGCGGCAGCGATGACTATTATGATTACGACGAAGACGAGACAAGCTATGAATATGACGACACAGACTACTCGGACGATTACACGCCGACAATGGCGGCTCGTGGAGTACGCAAAGTTTCCAGTCCGGCGGTGACGGCTTCGTCGTATAGTTACGACGACAGTTCGGCAGATGCGGAAGCGAATGAACCCGCAGGTCCCGGAATCTTTGAACGGTTCAAAGGCACACAGGCTTACGATAAGTTGACTAATGAAGTGGGTACGATTGGCAATCGTCTGGTGGACGAACTTTCGCACACCGCGCAAGCCGTTGTGTTGCCGATGCTGCTTGGCAAAGTCAAAGATTTAATCGGCATAGATTTAGGTACGCAACGTCAAGTAGCGGAGCGTAGCAAGCTTGAACAACAATCAAGCAGCGCGCAGAGCGAAGCCGTTAAAGCCGAAGGCAAACAGCAGACCGAACATGCCAAGAAGCAGGAGAACGCCGCATCGACGACGAGTTAAATTCACCGACGCGGAATAAGATTTTTCGCAAGCTAAAATCAAGAACGGTGGCGAGTCTTTTAACCAAGAGACTCGCCACCGTTCTTGATTTGTAGAGTCGCAAAACCGATTTCCGTCCCTAAACGGTTTGCGCGGGGTTGGACTTATCACGAAAGTTTGTGCTAGTTTCTTTTTCGTGACAAGCGAACGATTGCACCAAGCAATGAGTTCGCTTGTTTTATTTTGTATGTTTTCGGTAACGGCATCCAAGTAACCCCCAAACTTGGCTACTCCGGTTGACCAGCGTCGCGTCGTCAGTCAGCCTCTCCTAGAGCCGGAGGATGAACTTTCAACTTCTCACGCGAGAAGCGAAAAGGTTCGCGTGTCGCTTGCCGAAACTTTAGACATAACTTCGGAGGGAAGTTTATTGAAGACGAATGCTTTAATAGGACGTAGCATGGCTGTTGTCCTGACACTTACATTTTCATTTCTAACATTCAACGCTGCCGCCTCACTAAGAAGTGATTCACCCGGCGCACAGCGTCAAGCAAAATCCCCGACCAAGAAAGAAACCCCCACAGAAGCGGCTTCCGAAAAAGAAGCGGCTTCCGAGAAGCCACAATCCTTCACCGCGACGGCTTATGCCCTGCGCGGGCGCACGGCAAGCGGAACTCATACCCGACGCGGCATCATCGCCGCCGACCGTCGCGTGTTGCCGATGGGAACTCGCGTTCGGGTTGACGCTGGAAACGGGCATAGCGGCGAATACGTCGTTGCCGATACGGGCGGAGCAATTAAGGGGCGCAAGATTGACATCTGGGTTCCTTCAAACGGTGAAGCGATGCGTTTCGGCAAACGTCAAATTAAGCTTACCGTGATGAGCTACCCGCGCAAGAAAGCCGCTCCCGCCGCGCGTCGCAAACGCTAAACGGTGAAAATCAAATTGGATAATCTCCGACTTGTAATTTAATTTTTCAAACTCAATCTCGACGAGTCGCGGCTTATAAATGTAAGCCGCGACTCTTTTTGTTTCCCGTGCGCCGGGTTGCCGCCTGTCGGCGGCAGCGGTTAAGATTAACTGCCAAAAGCAATTCAATTTAATTCGTCCTCTGCTCATCGCGTTCAAGGCGCGTGCCGGAAAACTCGTGAACTTTATCATCTTTAATCTGCTCGTCATCACGGCATGGCTGACGCTCGTTCTGTGGTGCGGCGGAGCGTGGCTGACGTGGCGCGGCATACGGCGGCAACGCGAACTCGGCGTTATCGAAAACCCTACGCTCAAAGATGCGGTCGCGCCACTGGTTTCGATTCTCGTTCCGGCGCGCAATGAAGCGAATCGCACGCTTGAAAATTCCATTGCTTCGATGCTCGCGCAGGATTACGAAAACTACGAAGTCATCGTCACTAATGACCGTTCGATTGATGCGACCGGAGAAATTTTGCACCGCCTCGCCCGCCGTGATGCGCGTCTTAAAATCATTGACGGAAAAGACTTACCCGCCGGATGGCTCGGCAAGCCGCACGCGATGAATCAGGCTTTTGAAGTTGCGCGCGGTTCGTGGATTTTGGCGACCGACGCCGACATGTTATTTGACGGGCGGGCGTTAAGCACGACACTCTTTCATGCCCAAACGAACGGTTACGATGCTTTGACGTTGTTGCCGCGCGTCGAGTGTGTGACGTTTTGGGAGCGTGTGTTTATGCCGACGTTCGGTTGGTTTATGTTGTTGGCGCGTCCTCTTGAGCGTGTCAATGACGGGACGAAAGCGGACGCGCTCGGTGTCGGCGGGTTCTTCTTGATACGGCGCGCGTGGGTTGAGCGCATCGGCGGGTGGCGTGCGGTGCGCGCCGAAGTCGCGGAAGATTTACGGCTCGCGGAAAAGTTGAAAGCGGCGGGAGCGCGTCTTCGTATTGAGTATGCGCCGCGTCTTGTGCGAACACAAATGCAGACCGACCTCGCGGAGATTTGGGAAGGCTTCACGAAAAATCTTTACGCCGGAACAAGGTTCTCGCTTGCCCGCGCCGTCTTTGGTGGGGCGGCGGTTTTCGTGTTCTCGGTTCTGCCAAGCATCGTCGCGGTCGTGTGTTTTGTGACGTGGATGTTTTCTAATTCGAGTGCGCGGTGGATGATGATGTTGGGCGTACCGCTCGCGTTGGTGTGGGCGGTACAGGCTTTGACGTTCGGGTTTGTGTATAAACAAATCGGGTTGCCGCTCCGGTTCGCGTGGCTCGTGCCGCTCGGACATTTGTTGTTCGTGATGATTCTTTTCAATTCCGCGTTTAGGATTGCGTTCGGTTCGGGCGTGATGTGGAAAGGGCGCGTGCTTTATCGGCGTGACGGCGTGCGCCCGCCGCGCGATGTTTGACGGTGATGATTATTTCAAGTTTGAAATTAAAACGATGAACGCTGATTTTGTACGGAGCGATTTACGAAGATGGGTGAAAATTCAAACGCGGAGATTGATTCTCAAGTTATAAACCATAACGCCACTGACGCCGTGTCGTTGGTTGAGGTGCGGCGCGGCACGATTGTCGAATCGCGGCATCGCGGGCATATCGCCGTCGTTGATGGGCAGGGCGAAACGGTCGCCGCGCTCGGTGCGATTGAAACGGTGACTTATTTGCGTTCGTCGGCAAAGCCGTTTCAGGCTTTGCCGTTGATAACGAGCGGGGCGGCGGACGCTTTCAATTTTACCGAACGGGAAATCGCCGTCGCGTGCGGCTCGCATAGCGGCGAGACGATTCACACGCAAACCGTTCGGACGATGCTTGACCGCGCAAAGCTTTCATCGTCGCTTCTCAAGTGCGGGATACACGAACCGTTCGACCGCGAAGTCGCGCGTGGGCTGCGGCGCGATGGAGTGTCGCCCGACGTTCTGCAAAATAATTGTTCCGGCAAACACACGGGAATGCTCGCCCTCGCGCTTAGATTGAACGCGCCAACGGATTCTTATGATGACCCTGAGCATCCCGTACAGATTGCGATCAAGAAATGCGTCGCGCGCTTTGCGGACTTGGAAGCGAGTCGAATCGTCGTCGGTGTGGACGGGTGCGGCGTTCCGGTGTTCGGTATGTCCGTGCGGTGCATGGCGACGATGTACGCGCGGTTGATTTTACCGCCCGCCGATTTCGACGACGCGACGAGAACAGCCGCCGCCCGCATCGTTGCGGCGATGCGACGTTTCCCGGAAATGGTCGGCGGCACACGCGAACGACTCGACACGGAAATCATGCGCGCGACGGATGGGCGAGTAATTTCAAAAGTCGGGGCGGAAGGAGTTTATACGGCGGGCGTGATGCCGTCCGATGATTTCCCGCACGGGTTGGGCATCGCCCTCAAAATCGAAGACGGCGAAGACCGCCGCGCGCGTCCCGTCGTGGTCATCGAAGTTCTAAGACAACTCGGTTTGTTAAGTGAAAAAGCACAAGCCGCGTTGATGCCGTATTCGCGCTTCGATGTTCGCAATCATCGCCGCGAAGTCGTCGGTGAAATCGTCCCGCGCTTTCATCTCGTCTGGGTAGTGGCTCAAGCATGAGTGAAGGCGCGTAATCTTTCCTTTGCGGTTCTTGGCGTCTTCTCTTTGCGGTTCTTTGCGGTACACGAAGAAGTAACGCAAAGGAGCGCAAAGATTCTCCCGCCTTTGAGCCATTACCCTCGTCTGAATGTGGATGACGGTTATCAGTACTCGATTGAACCGTTTCAGGGCAAGTGTACCTTTCAGGCGTTCTTCAATAATGCGTTTCGTTAATTTGAAACGGCTTTTCGCTTTCGCTTTAAGTCAATCTAATTTGTACAAAACCCGCTTCGTTATTGCCTCTCACGCACTATTCTAGCTTCGCGCTCAACCATAAAATTTTGTGGCACGTTCATTGCCGAACACGGAAGCAACTAAGAAAGCATTCGTGAAAATAGATTGTGGGGTTAGCTCGGAGACGGCAGTGACGGTTAGCTTTGGGGGAGGCTTTCGGTTACTACTAAAAGCTGGCGGTTCTATTGGGGAACGGAATCGTCGCTTACGGGGATGCGGTCAAGGGCTACGGTTGGCGGGTTGACGGTAAAATCTTGGCGAGATTTGGGGGAGTTTCTCAAGATAGCCGTCAACCCGCATCGTTGTTTAGAGGAGTAAAAAAAGCCAATCCTGTGCGTAATGTTCTACGCACAGGATTGGCTTTTTCGTGTTCGTGAAGACAAAGAAACTTTGAGTATTTTATCCGCGCGGTTCATCGCCGCTACCGATGAGTTTAGAGGCGGGCATCTTCGTCAGTTCATCAATGTTAAGGCGTACCATTCCGCCCGCGTCCGTGAACATATTCGCCGCCGCGCTTTGTGAACGTCGTCGCATGAAGACCGTCCCGCCGACGATGATACCGACCAACAAACAGAACGTGACGGCGATGCCCGTTGTTTTTATTGAGCCGATGAGAACGGAAAGTGTCATCATCGTATATTGCCTTTCGGCGCGTTCCTGCGCGAAAGGATAATCACCCAGCCAGCGTACATCTTGTTCATAGCGCACGCGCTTCGCCAACGCCGCACCCGTTTCCGCATCTGAAACGCCGTACACGAACACGAGATAGTTTCCTGTGCGCCGGAAGTCCGAAGGCACGTTCGCACCCTGTTCGCGTCGCTGTTTGATGAGTTGGCTGACGCGATTAAAGTTATCCGTCGCCAGTTGCGGCGTCAAGTGTTCGACGATAATCAGCCGCGCGGCTTGATTGTCGGTCGCGGCGGAAGCGTTGTAATCAACAATGGCGGTTTCCGTCCCGCCCGCGAAATTGAGCGCGTCTAAAACCGTATCCTGATTGACGACATTGCGTAAGGCGGGCGCACTGACCGCGTACTTGATGCGGTTTTGGATTTGCTCCCAATCGGGAATGTGTCGCGCCAAGACCGGAACGCCGCCCGCTTCGCCGTCAATCGAAGCGGCGATGAGGCGCGCCAAGTTCGTGAGTTGTCCGGTATCAGATGTGACATCGCTTTCCGGTTTAATACGGACAAATAATTTATCTTTGACGAACATCGCTTCGTTCGCGGAAGCGAAGCCGTACCCGCCGACATCGTTCAACTCAAGCGGAGTTTGATTTGATACCGATGACTTTGCGGTCAAGAGTGAGAACGCCGCCGAACCGGAAGCGGTGCGAAAGATTTCGACGACATAAACCCCCGTATCGGGCGCGACATAACGCCGCGTTGCGCCTTCCACGACCGCGTAATCTTGCGCGGTGAAATCGGTCGGTTGTAGTTCGCGGGCGATGTTCTCCTGCGCCCGAAAATCACCGAAGCGGGCGGGGAAAAGCTGCGCCGTCTCTTTCGAGATTGCGCCGAAAGCGGATACGGACGCGAACACACCGCAAATTATCGTCATGCAAAAAAAGCGTATGAGAAACCTTGAATCGAATTTGAAAAAACGCACGATAGATTTTCCTTTGCCGGTAATGCCCGTCAAGCATGAGTTACGAATAAGTCGAAACTATGATGCCGGAACACTCCGCGAAGTTCCCGCTCCCGTGTCGCCACGTTTTCGCGTTCATTCAGGCGGGAATCAGCGAGCGCAAAGTATCGAGAAGTTCGCTTGGCATATAGGGAAATGTGATGTTGCGCGCTCCGAGTTGGGCGGCGGCGCGGTGGGCTTCCGTGTCGTCTTCCGCCGAAATCATGACGACCGGGGCGGGCGATTGCTTGCGAACTCGCAGCCGTTCTAAAACTTCGACGCCGCTCATGTCGCGCAAATCATAATCAATCACGACCAAATCGGGATTATCAATTCGCAACAAGTCGAGGGCTTGCTGCCCGTCGAACGCCGCGCGCACTTCATAACCGCCGTTTCGCAACAATGCGTTGAGGTTCGATAACCGCGTGGCATCGGAAACCGCGAGCAGCACGCGGCGCGGCAGAATGCGAACGCGCGATGACGGCGTTGGGGTTTCCGGTGGTCGCGCAATTTCGGCGCGCGAAGCGGGCGCGGACGGCGGCGCGGGCAGCGACAATGATGAGTTTGAAAATGAAGATGCCGATGAGAACGCCGGTGACAAAGATGACAGGCTTCGGGTGTCGGATTTCTGATGATTCATCGTCGCGGCTTCCGCGTGTTGGTCATCGGATGCGAAGGGTTTGGGTATGGCGGCTTTGTTGTGTGTCGCTTGAGCGCGGCTCGGCGTCATGCGGCGTGCAAAAAGAGAGTTGGCGTGACGTGCCGATTCGAGGTCAATTTCGGCGGCGGGAATCAGTGTTTCGGGGTCGTTGCCGTCCGCCGGAAAAGACGCCATTCCGAAACGCTGATGATGCGCGAGGCGCGTATCAATCAATTCATCGTGCAACGCGGTGAGTCGCGCGCGCGCCGCTCCCGTTCCGGTGCGCGGCAAATAGACGAGCAAAGTTGACGGACCGTAAAAGGCGATAGTGTCGAGCCGTCGAAGATTTAATTTCAAGAAATTATAAACGACTTGCACCGGGCGTTTTCCTTTGCCCGCACCTCTCCTGCCGGAATCAACGGGCGATGCCGACGAAGCATTGACCGCTTCTTCGACGAGGACGAGCGTTCCCGTCAAACCGTGTCGCGCATCAACGCGCACCGCGTCAAGCAACTGAATAAAGGCATCAATCTCACTTTGTTGATTGCCGGAAGATTGACTGGCGCGCCGGGCGACTTCCGCCCGCCAGAACAAGGATTCAATGCGGGCTTCGGCTTCAATCGCTAAAGTATCGAACGCGAAATAATCGTCCACGCCGATGCTTGCCGCCGCCGCGCGAAGGTGGTGCGCGTCCTGACGATAAAGCAAAACTATCGGCACGGTATGAGTCGCCGCGTCACGCCGCAGACGACGCGCCAGAGTGATGCCCGCATCTTCCACTTCTTCCGCATGTTGAGCGGCGGAAGATACGGATGCGGCTTGCAATTCGATTATCACGACATCCGGCGCGAGGCGCGCACAGGTGGTGGCGGCGTCCGCCAACGTTGCAACGTGCGTGTCGTAGCGCGGAGCTTCGTCAAGCCATGTTGCCGTGTGCGCGTTGTGATGCGTGATGAACAAGACACAGGGCGGCGACTCCGGCGCGGTGGCGGCGGTCATGAAATGCGATTCGGCGGGCGGTGTGTCGAATGATGCGTGTGACAAAATACGTTTTTACCGATAGCGAGATGATGCCTTGCGCTGCTTAATATACAACGCAAATCGGTGCATGAACATAAAAACATCAAAGGAAACTATTATTTATCTTAAAAACACAACACCGGAGCGCGCGGACGATAGCCGCTACGCGCTCCGGTATTATACTTGGATAAAAGCCGGTTCGGTTGGTGTCGAAGATAAAAAGCGTGGGTTTAAGTTGTCACTGTGTCATCAAGCGCAACTTACCGTCGGGCAATCGCACCGCGAAAATGTTCTGCTCATAGACGGGCAGCGGAACGGGCTTGGCGATTTCCGCCCGCGCGATTTGCACGTTCGTCGCCACGGGCGCGCGGCGCACGGTCTGCGGGTCACGAATCAAGTTATAACGCGCCATGATGCGGCGCACATATTCGCGCGTCTCACGATACGGCGGAATCTGTCTGCCGTACTTTATGACCGCTCCTTCGCCCGCGTTGTATCCGGCGAGGGCGAGGTCTTCGCGCCCGCCGAAATAGTTTAATAACCAGCGCATGTACTTCGTTCCGCCGTCAATGCTTTGTTGCGGGTCGTAACGGTCGCGCACGCCGAAACGCGCCGCCGTTCCCGGCATCAACTGCATCAACCCCGCCGCGCCTTTATTCGACAACGCGCGCGGTTTGAAACTCGATTCTTGGTGCATAATCGCGTACAGCAATCGCGTATCAACGCCGTGACGCGCACCCGATTCCATAATGAAACGGTCAACGCGCGCGTTACCCGTCGTGTACCCGCCAAGCGAATTAGCCGTCGCCGGAATCGCGGGCGCGACATACACCGTCGGCGTCACAAACTCACCGGACTTGTTCTTGCCGGACTTGCCGCGCGGAGAAGTCGCCAACTGTTTCTTTAACGGCGATTTAATTGGTTTGACAGGTACGACTTCGGGCTTCGGTTCGACGGTGAGACGCACGCCCGCATCGGTATCGAAATTGTCATAGCGATAACGCGATTGATTCTGTTGCCCCGCCAGCGAAACCGCACACGCGATTCCCAAGACACACGTCGGAATAAGTTTTTTGTGAAACAACATAGCTGTATGGAATTGTTTGGAGAAACTTCAGTGGAAGAATTAAGGCTTGATAAAGCGGTGAAGTGAAAGGGGAAAGAAATCACTGCGCGCAAGACGCGCGGCGAGACACCAAAGATACTAGCAAATCGGACGGCGTGTGTTCAACATTTTTATCAATCTTAGGCAGAAGACCCCGTACCTTCAGGTCGGGGAGAATGCCGTTGCCTTCGTCGTCACTCAAGCGGTAAAATATCTCCCAACACGACAGGCATTGTTTGAGCAGTTGCAAATACTCTCCAAAGTCACCTGTGCGGCTCTTTGAAACTTTAACTAGGGCGTTGCCGGAGGAAGTCTCCGACGTAAAAGTTAAAACACCTAAGTAGAGAAACAACCGAGACTCGCATTTTGAGTTTCACGGGGTCGGGCTGACCCTTCAGGAGCTAACGTAGAGGATTTAATCTCATGCGTTTCCTGAGAATCCCCGTCTCTTTAGAGCGGGGAGTGTCAACTTGACAATGCGCCGAAAGCACATCACTCTAACGCCCGTAACCCTTTCCATTCAGCTTACCCTGTCAGCGTTCGTTTCAAAAACCAGTCCCGACTTTACGTTAGAAAACGGAGAACAAAACAATGAAGAAATCCCTGTTACTTTTATGCTGTGCCGTGTTGTGTCTCGCCACCGGCATCGTCCCCGCACAGCAAACCGCGACGACTCCCGCAGAGGGCAATAGTGTCAATCGAAGCAGTCCCGCCGTCGAGGGTGGTATCCGCACCAGAGGAGCTACTACGGCTGCCCCGCGCAAACGCGGACCCGTTTTCCGCGCCAATCAGGAGCAAGTCGCGCAAGCCGTCAAACTCCTGCGCGACCGTCAAATGTACACCGGCGAAGACTCGAAGAAATTAACTCCCGACATTCGCGCCGGACTCAAGAAATACCAAGAAGCCGAAGGCATCAAGCCCACCGGCACACTCAATAAAGCGACGCTCGAAAAAATGAACATCGCCTTAACCGACAAACAGAAAGCGATGTAATTCGCACGTTCGTCCCGCTCAAAACCAAAAAGCCCGCGCCCGCGCAGAACATGCACGGACGCGGGCTTTCCTCTTTATTTCAGACTTCTTTATCTCTCACTCAAACCGCGCACGCATCGCCGCATCAACGCGGCGCGGACGCTTCGTCTCCGCGTTCACCGGACACCACACACTGCGCGCACGAACGATAATCCTATCGTCGTCCGGGCGCACAATCTCCGTGAAGCGTTCGTAAGTCGCCGCCGTCGCCGCCCCGACCCAAGTATGCGCGGTGAGCGTGTCGCCAAGAAACGCCAGACGCAAATAATCAATTTCGTGCCGCACGACGACCCACAGGACACTCGCAATCTGTTCCACCGAAGCCTTTGCCATCCAATGTTTGACCGCCACATCCTGAATCCACTGCACATATACGACGTTATTGACATGCCCCATCACATCAATATCGCGTGCTTCAACGATGAAACCGTGCGCGAATTTGTTGACGCTTCCTTGCGCTCCGGTTGATAAAACCTGTTCGGCTGGCATCGGCATACACTTCTCAAACCCGTTCGCCCTCATTACGCTGAAAATCTAATTCATCTCTTTTAACACACACCAACCCGTTCGGCTCATGCGCCCTAAAGCTCTCTGTGGGTCAAGCGTCGCAAGATAGTTGGGGTCGTCGCGCGGCGACACCCCACGACGGTCTGGGCTACATAAGCGCGGGCGACGAAACGATTTTGCCAAACTAAAAAGCGTGTAGCCATGACTTTCAAGCAACCGCATCGCGGGCGTCGGATACCGCCCGTGTCTTCAAATACAATGTCTCGAATCGCTCCGCGTTCAAGCAATTTCTCGCCGCCGCTCAACACCGCCGCTTCGTGTCCTTCGACATCTATTTTAACGACTCCGAATTTTTGTCCCCCGTCAATGTCGCCAAACAGTTCATCTAAACGTCGCACCTTGACGACGATTTCACTCCGCGCGCCGTCACCGTCTTTTGCGATTGAAGCCGTGCCGCGATTCCCGTCCCAATGTGTGGGAACTTTTAAGCACGCCGATTCGCTTGTGTCCGACACCGCGATGTTGTGACTTTCAATCGTGGCGACGTTGGGCGCGCGTCGCCATGTTTCGATATTGGCGGTGAGTTCGTGGAACAGCATCGGGTGCGGCTCAAAGCAAACGACTTTGCCGTCGCCGCCGCAACGTCTCGCCATCAGACTCGCCATATAACCGACGTGCGAACCGATGTCCAAACAAGTCTCGCCCTCGTCAATCAAACGCCAAATCGTTTCGCTCGATACCACGTCGTAAATACCCTTGAACTACAACGCATTGGAAATCAACTCCGGCAACTTGATTTGCAAATCCAGTCCCCACGGCAAGCGCACCGTTTCCGCCCCCTGACGCGGTGACATCTTACGCCGCACGCGCCGCGCCACCTGTGCGGGACGCAACAAATACTCCGGCAGACAAAGTTTCCATCTCAGTTTCGACCAGAACTCTTGCGTCAAACTTGGTCTCCTCTTTCGTTCCCTGAAAAGCTTTAACCACTCTTTAAGTGTTGGACAAGATACGCTTTTCTTTTAACTCAATATGCGCTCAACTACCGCATAACTTTCTTTCAAAGCATCGCCCAACTTATCAACATCACTCCCGCCGCCTTCCGCCATGTCAGCGCGTCCGCCGCCTTTGCCGCCGATGATGGGCGCGAGATGTTTGATGATGTCGCCCGCCTTGATTCGATTTTGCAAGTCAGGCGAGACGCGGACGATGAGCGATGCTTTGCCTTCGCCTTTGCGACCCAAGATGACGATGCCGGATTTCAGACGCGCCAAGAGCGTGTCCGACAGTTGCCGCAAAGCGTTCGCGTCCAACTCGCTCGCTTCACGCGCCAAGATTTTTATGCCTTTGACTTCGCGCGCTTCCACATCATTCGCGCCGCCGGATGAAACGCCCGTCGCTAATTTAAGACGCAATTCTTCTGTCTCTTTGCGCGTGCGTTTCAATTCTTCTTGCAGGCGTTCGACGACTTGCGGCAACGCCTCGCGCGTCGTGCGAAGCTGCGCGGCAAGTTGATTTAACATTTCTTCATCTTCACTGAAACGCTTGTAAGCATCCGCGCCCGTTATCGCTTCGACTCTCCGCACGCCCGATGCCACCGCTTCATCGCGGATTAACTTAAACGCCCCGATGTCGCCCGATGCGCGAACGTGCGTCCCGCCGCAAAGCTCTTTTGAGAACTCACCAAGCGACACGACGCGCACTTTGTCGCCGTACTTCTCACCGAACAGAGCCATCGCCCCACTCTTCATCGCTTCATCCACAGGCATCACATTCGTTTCAACGCCCGTGTTCTTCAAGACGTTTTCGTTGACGAGAGTTTCAATCTGTTCGAGTTCTTCCGCGCTCAAAGATTGAAAATGCGCGAAGTCAAAACGCAGACGATTCGGCGCGACGAGTGAACCTGCTTGCTTGACGTGCGTTCCCAGAACATCGCGCAATGCGGCGTGCAAAAGATGCGTCGCGGTGTGATTACGACGAATCGCATCACGCCTTGAAGCATCAACGAACGCATTAAGCTTCGTTCCCATTCGCAACATGCCGCGTTCGACTTTCACTTGATGCGTGTTCAAACCGCGCACCGGCGCGAACGTGTTTTCGACAATGACGAACACGCTTTCGCCTGCCTCCGCGTCACTCGAAACCAAGTGTCCCGTGTCGCCGACTTGCCCGCCCGCTTCGGCGTAAAATGGTGTGCGATTCAAGATGACTTCGCCCGCTTCTCCGGCGTTCAAACTTTCAACTTCCGCGCCGTCTTTAATCAACGCGACGACTTCGCACGCTTCCGCGCTTGTCGTCGTATAACCCAAAAACTCAACCACGCCGTCGCGCTCAAACACACGTTGATAAACCGGATTCCCTTTTGCCGTTTGGGTCGCCTTCACACTCCCGCCCGATGCTTGAAGTTCAGCCAGAGCAACGTCAAACTCGCGCATGAAATCATCTTCCGGGATATCAAAACCGCGTTCTTCCAACCCGACGCGAATCAAATCTCGCGGCGTGCCGAAGGTGTCATAAAGCCGCGCCAACTCTTTATAATCAACCGCGCTCTCGTTCTCTTGACTCGTCCCGCCAACCGCCGCGCGACTGGCAAACATCTCATCCAACTTGCCCAAACCAACGGTCAACGTCGAACCGAAACGACGTTCCTCCGCGCGCACAATCTTTTCAATCACCGCCCGCGAAGTCTCAAGCTCGGGGTACGCCCCGCGCATCATCTTGATGACTTTATCCGTGACCTTATAGAAAAACTCGCCGTCCAACTTCAGCGCGTGATGACCTTGATAAATCGCCCGCCGCATGATTTTTCGCAACACATAATTTCGCCCTTCATTGCCCGGAATTATCCCGTCGGCAATCGCAAACGCCGTACATCGCGCGTGGTCGGCGATAACCCGCATCGCAAAACCCGCTTGGCTCTCATACTCATACCCAATGCCCGATAGCTCGCCCGCATAATCCACCAGCGGCTTCAACAAATCCGTGTCGTAGTTCGTCGTCGCGTTTTGTAAAATCGCCGCCAGCCGCTCGAAGCCAAGCCCTGTATCAACCGAAGGCGCGGGAAGCGGTGTCAATGTTCCATCAGCCGCGCGCTCGAATTGCATAAAGACGAGATTGTAAAACTCCAGCGTCATGTCCGTGCCGACAAGTCCAACGCGATTCTGCGCCGGGTCTTCCGGGTTCTCCCCGCGATAGTAATGAATCTCGCTACACGGACCGCACGGACCTGTATCGCCCATCTGCCAAAAATTATCTTGTGCGCCGAGCCGGACAATTCTTTCCGGTGATAAACCCTGCTCAATCCACAACTGCGCCGCTTCGTCGTCTTGCTCATAAACCGAAACCCAGAGACGTTCGAGCGGCAACTTATAAACATCCAGCAACAACTCCCACGCGAACCGTATTGCCTCACGCTTGAAGTAATCGCCAAACGAAAAATTACCCAACATCTCAAAAAACGTTTGGTGTCTGGCGGTCTTCCCGACATCATCCAAATCATTATGCTTCCCGCCCGCGCGTATGCACTTCTGCGATGAGACGGCGCGCGTATAACTCCGCTTTTCCGCCCCCGTGAACACATCCTTAAACTGATTCATGCCCGCGTTGGCAAACAACAACGTCGGGTCATTCACAGGCAACAGCGGCGACGACGGCACGCGCGTGTGTCCGTTCACTTCAAAGTATTTCAAAAACAGTTCTCTGATTTCGTTTCCGGTCATTTCCATAATTCACTTTCAATACTTGTTTTGATTGCTTAATCAAGAGTTTTCTCTGAGATTGAATCAAGCAACCGCTCACCTTCTGACTTTTGTTTTATCCATCGTAGAAACGGCTTTACTTCGCGCGGCACTTTCGGAACTTTCCAGCCGTAATGCGTGCTGTGAAAAATGAAACCGCTTCTTATCAGAGTTTCTACTTTAGTCCATTGTTTGATATTTGTTTGCTTCGGTGCTTTGAACGCTACGCCCATCATCCACATACGGCTTCGACACTGTGGACAAAACCGCTCACGATCTAATTCTCGTGGGCGCAAATAAGGAATAGTCTGCTTATAGGTTTTGCGACAGTTGAAGCAAGCGTATTGCATCTTCCAAAACTTTTTGCGCGGATAGTCATTCATATATCTGTAATTAAGCGGTAGCTCTAACGTAGCCATAACCGCTTCGCGTGACAAACGTGGATGCGCGTAAAGTATTTGGTCAATACTCTCACCGCGCGCCAACTTTTCTAGCACAAGTTTAACCTTGATGCGCGTACCCGCAATTGTGGGTTTTACATCCATGATGTTCGGATTGCTTTCGACCAACTTGTTTCTCATAGCCTTTATCCTAAACCGTTTCGTCATCTTCCGTCACTTCGTTCGCCGCCCGCACGCGATTCGCTATCAAGTCGTAAGAAAACCCGCGCCGCATCAGGTAATCGTAAAGGCGTTTCTGCGCGGCTCTGTCGGTGGGCGCGCCTTTGGTTCTCGTATAGCGCGTGATGGCTTCGTCGAGTAAATCGCTTTCCGGTGTTTCATCGAAAACTTTGTCGAGTGCTTGGGCGGCGGTTTCGCGGTCAATCTTTTTGCGAGTTAAGTCCATCGCCACGCGCGAGCGTCCCATAGGTTTTTGGCGGACGCGGGAGGCGGCGAAGCTTTCCGCAAATTGTGCATCGTCGAGATACTTGTGTTCCTTCAATTTGTCGAGCGCGGCTTCGACGGCTTCGGGCGTCGCCCATTCTTTTTCCGATAATCTGTCGCGCAGTTCGCCGATTGAGCGCGGCTTGGCGGCGAGCAGATTGACGGCGCGTTGGAGAGTGCGTTTGCGCGTTTTTTCGGGGTCAACCGTGCGGCGCGTGCGGTCTTCTTCAAGGATGATGTCGGCGTTAATCTGGCGCGTGGACTTTGGTTCGCGTCGCTTGAAGACTTTGGGTTTGCGGTGGTTCGTGTTCATCGGATTTCGATTTTAACCGACAACGCGAAACCGCGTCACAGGTGACAGGCAATTTGCATAGACGGCGCGGGCGTGGATAATCGAAAGCGAGATGAGCAAAGCTAAACGAAACGATTCAGGCATGAGCGGAATCCTGATTCTCGATAAACCTGCGGGCGTAACTTCGCATGATTGCGTCAGCCGTGTGCGCCGCATATACAGCACGCGGCGCGTCGGGCATACGGGGACGCTCGACCCTTTTGCGACCGGCGTACTGGTGATGCTTCTGGGACACGCGACCAGACTCGCGCAGTTCTTAGCCACCGATGTCAAAGAGTATCAAGCCGTGATTCGCTTCGGGTTTAAGACCGCGACCGGAGATTTGACGGGCGCACGAATTGACGACGGAGAGACATTGAATCTTGAAACATTGAACATCGAACGTATCAAAGAACAGATGCTTGAGATGACGGGTGTGCAGACGCAAACGCCGCCGATGTATTCGGCGAAGAAGATTGACGGTGTGAAGTTGTATGAACTCGCCAGACAAGGGATTGAGGTTGAGCGAAAGGCGGTTGAGATTTGTGTGAGTGAGTTTGAGTTGATGGAATATGTTGACCGCAGAGATGCGGAGGACACAGAGGAAGCGCAAAGGTTTATTAAGTTTAATGATGATGGAACGTGCGATGCGCGTGTGCGCGTGGTGTGTTCGGCGGGAACGTATATTCGCGTGCTGGCGGAAGATTTGGGAGCGCGTCTAAACGCCGGAGCGCACCTTGTGGAACTTCGCCGGACACGCGCCGGAGCTTTCGACATTCATCAGTCTCGTGCGTTCGATGAACTCGCGCGACTCGCGGAAACGGGAGCGGAGAGTCGGGCTTTGTTGGGATTAGATGATGCGCTTCCCGAACTGCCGCGCGTGCCTCTCGGTACGGATGATGTGCGGCGCGTTCATCACGGCGCGTCGCTTCGCGTCGAAGATTCAACGCTCGGTGACGGAGCGCATGTCCGGCTCACGGATGATAAAAACGGACTCGTCGCCGTCGGAATATATGACGGCACGCGGCAAACGATCCAGCCGCGCGTGTTGCTTGTGCCGCAGAACGATTCCGCATAGATGATTGACGAACGGGTGAAACCGCGTGTGTTATAATCGCGGTTGTTCACGCGGAATTAAGCGACGTGAGTTTTTCAAATCCAAAGCAACCCGCACACGCGCCGCCGGACATCGAACAAGCGACAGCAAGAACAAGCATGTAAGGGCGTGGCATTTCCCACACGTCGTCCATTCAAACACACAGCCGAAAGAGGTTTTAATTAAGGCTATGCACCAGCAGGATGGCAACACCAACAAACCCACCTTCGACATCAGCGAACGACTCGACGCGCATCGTCGTGAGCGTGAGCGTATAAACTGGTCTGGAACTTTCCGCGACTACTTCGAGTTGGTCACGCAAAATCCGAGACTCGCCCAACTCTCGCACGCCCGCGTCAACGACATGATTCATCATGCCGGAACGGAGAAAATCAACGAAGGCGCACGCGACGAAACCACACGCTACAACTTCTTCGCCGAAGAACTCTACGGCATCGAAGAACCCATTGCGCGCATCGTCGAATACTTCAAATCGGCAGCCCAACGCCTCGAAGTTCGCAAGCGCATTTTGCTTCTCATGGGACCCGTCGGCGGTGGCAAATCCACCATCGTCACCTTGCTCAAACGCGGGCTTGAGGATTGGACGCGAAACGATGCGGGCGCGGTCTTTGCGATAAAAGGCTGCCCGATGCACGAAGAACCTTTGCATCTGATTCCGGCGGAACTGCGCGCGGAAATCGAAAAGCATTACGGCATCTACATCGAAGGCGACCTCTGCCCGCAGTGTCGTTACAACCTCGAACACACCTATCAAGGACGGCATGAGGATGTCGCGGTCGAACGCATCGCCTTCTCGGAAAAAGAGCGCGTCGGCATCGGCACATTCTCGCCGTCAGACCCAAAATCACAAGACGTGACCGAACTGACGGGTTCGATTGATTTATCAACCATCGGTGAAATCGGCGTGGAGAGCGACCCGCGTGCGTATCGTTTCGATGGTGAACTCAACATCGCCAATCGCGGCGTGATGGAGTTTATCGAGATGTTGAAGGTTGATGAGAAGTTTCTTTATTCGCTTCTTACCTTGTCGCAAGAACAGAACATCAAGACCGGACGCTTTGCGATGATTTACGCCGACGAAGTTATCCTTTCACACACGAACGAAAACGAGTACGCGGCATTCGCGGGCAATCGCAAAAGTGAAGCTTTGCAAGACCGCATCATCCTTGTGCGCGTGCCTTATAACTTGCGCGCCAAACAGGAGGAAAGAATTTACGACAAGCTGCTTCATCAATCGGAGGTCTTGCGTAACGTCCACATCGCACCGAACACGTTGCGCGTCGCGGCGATGTTCGCGGTGATGACCCGGCTCGAAGAACCGAAACGCCAGAGCGTTGACATCGTAAAGAAGATGAAGCTTTATGACGGTGAAGATGTCGAAGGTTATAAATCGAAAGACGTGCGCGAACTCAAAGATGAAACGGTGCGCGAAGGTATGGACGGGATTTCGCCGCGCTACATCATCAATCGTTTGTCCGGTGCGTTGGTCAAAGACGGCGTGACGTGCATCAATCCGATTGATGCTCTGCGCGCAATTAAAGACGGCTTCGAGCAGCACACTGGGATTAACGGTGAACAGCGCGAGAAGTATCTGAATCTGATTTCGATGGCGCGCAAGGAATACGACGAGATTGCGAAAACCGAAGTCCAACGCGCGTTCGTTTATTCGTTTGAAGACATGGCGCGCACGCTCTGCAATAACTACCTCGATAACGTCGAAGCTTACTGCAATAAAGAGCGTATCAAAGACCCTATCACGGAAGATGATTTAGAGCCGGACGAAGGTTTGATGCGTTCTATCGAAGAACAAATCGGCGTCTCGGACAACGCGAAAAACACGTTTCGGCAAGAGATTCTGATTCGCATTTCATCCTACGCGCGCAAAGGCAAACAGTTTGAATACCTGTCGCACGAACGCTTGAAGGAAGCGATTGAGAAGAAGATTTTTGCCGACCTAAAAGACGTGGTGAAGATAACGACCTCCGTGAAATCGCCCGACCCAGACCAACTGCGCCGCATCAACGAAGTCATTGACCGCCTTGTGCGCGACCACGGTTATTGTCCTGTATGTGCCAATGAGTTATTGAGCTATGTCGGCACGCTTCTGTCAAGGTAGAGGAATAAACAATTATGTCGGCACAACTCGAAACAACTTACATCACGGCGGAAGAATACTTGGCTCTGGAGCGCAAAGCGGAAACCAAAAGCAAGTATTACAACGGCGTGATATATGCGATGTCGGGCGCGCGTCGAAAGCACGTTCGCGTCGCCGGAAACATTTCGCGCGAACTTGGTAACAAACTGATTGACCGCGATTGCGATGTTTATCAAAGTGATTTGCGCGTGTGCGTCAACCCACAAAGGGGTTTATACACTTACCCCGATGTGATTGTGACGTGCGGTGAAGAAAGGTTTTTGGATAACGAGTTCGATACTTTGCTCAATCCAATCATTGTTTTTGAAGTCTTGTCGAAGCCAACTGCAAGTTATGACCGCAACCAAAAGTTTGAACTCTATGGAGCAATCGAATCGCTGAAAGAGTATGTGCTGGTCGCGCAAGACCGCGCGAAGATTGAGCATTTCGCACGCCAACCGAGCGGGCAATGGTTGATGACAATCGCGCAAGGTTTGGACGCGACCATCAAACTCGATGCGGTTGAGTGTGAGTTGTCGGCGCGTGAAGTTTATCGGCGCGTCGGTGTCAAAGAAGAACTGGCGAGTTTGAAAGACGAAGCCGACACGGAAGAACCGACAAGCTAAAAGTGTGCGAATGAAGAAACGATATTTGATTGCGGGTAGCTATGTGAGTTTGGGCGCGGCGTTGTGGTGGAAATTGAGCCGCCGCGATGAAGACGTGGCGTTCGACGAGTATAAGGATGTCCTTCATCACGTCGAACACTCGAAGTTTGCGACCATTGACGGCGTGCGCGTTCATTATCAGGAAGCGGGAGATGTGAACGCGCCGACGATTGTTTTAATTCACGGCTTTACGGCTTCCAACTTTGTGTGGCGCGATGTGTTTCTGCCTCTGGCTGATGCTGGCTATCGGGTCATCGCACCGGACATCATCGGCTTCGGTTTCACCGAAAAACCGCGTGGGCATGAATACACGATTGACGCGCAAGCCCGCATGATAATCGGCTTGCTTGACGAATTAAAAATTGACCGCGCCACACTTGTCGGCAGTTCCTACGGTGGTGCGATTGCTTGTGTTTGCGCGTTGGACTTTGCGGAACGAATCGAGAAATTGGTGTTGGTCAGTCCCGTGACTAACGACGCGGTGAAGAATCAAAAGCTGTTGCGACTCGCGCGCGTACCGTTGATGGGTGATGCTTTGTCGCCTTTGATGTTGGGTTCAAAGACATTGATGCGCTTTCGCATGAAGAAAGTTTATGCGCGCGGCGCGGGACCACTCCACAGCGTCGAACGAATGGAAGCCCATCACAGACCTTTGCGAACGGCGGCGGCGCAACGCGCGTTTATGAAAATCCTCAGACGTTGGAGCGCGAATCGAATTGAAGAACAAGCCGCGAATATCACGCATCCGACGCTTCTCGTGTGGGGTGAAAAGGATTTAGATGTGCCGCTGAAAAACGCCGCACCGATGTTGGAGCGAATGCCGAACGCGCGTCTCGTCGTCTTCAAAAACTGCGGACACTTACCGCAAGAAGAATTTGCACCTGACTTTGCGAAGTTGGTTGTCGAGTACTGTGAGGATAGATTGAACGTCCCGCTTGCGCCGGATGAATCGTTCAATGTTCCAAGTTCAATGTTCAACATCGCGCCCGCGACTTCGCCGTTGAATCTTGAACTCGGAACATAAAGCGTCAAACATTGAACATCAAATCTTGAACCCGTTTCACCACACAAAGGACGCCGAAGCATTATGTCCATCACGCGCCAAGATTGGTCTTTGCAACGCAAGGGAATCGTTGACCAAGAGCGTCACAAAGAGCGCGTCCGCGAAGCGATAAAAAAGAACTTGGGTTCGATTGTTTCCGACGAAGCCATCATCATGTCCGACGGGCGGCGTTCGGTTAAAGTTCCGATTAAATCCCTCGATGAATACAAGTTTCGCTTCGACCACACGAAGCGCAAACACGTCGGACAGGGCGACGGCAAATCACAAGTCGGCGATGTCATCGCCCGCGAAGGGCAACCACAAGGACAAGGGGCGGGACGCGGCGCGGGACAGCCCGGACACGACGCGGGCGGCGAATACTACGAAGCCGACGTGCAGATTGACGAACTCGCCGCCCTCATATTTGAAGATTTAAGTCTTCCGTTTTTAGAGGAAAAAGCCAAGCAAGCCGTTCCCGCAACAACGACGCGCTTCAATGAAATCCGGCGCACGGGCGTGATGTCGAACCTCGACAAACGCCGCATGATTTTAGAAAACATCAAACGCAATGCCCGCGAAAATCAAGGCGCGGCGCGCTTCGGCAACGTCAAAAAAGAAGACCTTAGATTTAAGTCGTGGGAAGAAGATGTACGTCTCGAATCAAACGCCGTCGTCCTCGCCGTAATGGATGTTTCCGGTTCAATGGGCGAATTTAAGAAGTACATTGCGCGCTCGTTCTACTTCTGGATGGTCAGGTTTCTTCGCACCAAGTACGACAACGTGGCGATACGCTTCATCTCGCACCACACCGAAGCCCGCGAAGTCACGGAAGAACAATTCTTCACGCAGGGCGAATCCGGCGGCACAGTCGTATCAAGCGCGTATGAACTCGCGCTCAACATCATCCGCGAAGATTACAAAGCCGCCGATTGGAACATCTACCCGTTCCACTTCTCCGACGGCGACAACTATTACTCGGACAACGAAGAAGCCGTGCGCCTTGCCGATGAACTTATCCAAACCTGCAATCTGTTCGGCTACGGCGAAATCGGTGAAGAAGGCACGAGCGCGTATCGTCGTTCATCCGGCGCGCTGCTCTCGATTTTCACCGACCGTTTAAAACGTAAAGACCGCTTCGTCGGCGTGCGGATTGATGCGAAGGAAGATGTTTATCCCGCGCTCAAAAAGTTTTTCGGCACAACGCCGGAAACGAAATAAGCATTGAGATTGAAAGGAACAAACCAATGAAGAAACAACTCACGATGTTATCTCTCGCGGCGTGTTGCTTATTCGCGGCGACCACAACCATCACCGCGCAAGTCTCGAAATCAAAACGCGCGCAATCGTCCGCCCCGATGTTTTACGGCGGAAGCACAGGCAGTCATTATCATTCGAGTTTCGCTTCAATGGAGTTCGCCTTCGGCGGTCAAGTCGTCAAAGGCGCACCCTACTCGGCACTCGCCGTTAAAGAGACTTTTGAAATCACACCTGACGGGAAACGCATTACGCGCCGCGATGCAGCACAGCTTTACCGCGACGGCGAAGGACGCACGCGAATCGAACGCGGGTTCAACGGCAATGCCGCGTCTCCGCTTAATGCAAATTCTTCGCGTGCGGCTTTCATTACCGATGCGGACGGCTTCTATTTTCTCGACCCGCGCGGACGCACGGCACTTAAATTTTCTTCAAGAGGTAAGGCGAGCATTTCCGGCACGGGCGCAAGCGTGACGACGCAAGCCGACCCGCGAAGCGTCGCGGGTGATATGACCGAAGCACTTGGCACGCAAATCATCGAAGGCGTGACGGCACAAGGCTTTCGCACGACGACCAACATCGCGGCGGGCGAAGCGCGAAACGCCGCCCCCGTCCGCATCGTGTACGAACGATGGTATGCGCCTGAACTGCGGCGCGACGTTCTTATCAAATGCACCGATACTCGCTTTGGCGAAGCCATCTTTCGCTTGACCGACATCTCACGCGCCGAACCCGCGAGCGTGCTTTTCGCCATCCCCGCCGATTTCAAAATCGAAGAACTGGGATTCGGCACACGGACGCGCAAATAAAGCAGATGCTAGATGTCAGATGTTTGATGTTGGTGCGCGCCCGGACACTGACATCTAGCATCTGACATCTGACATCCGCCTTTTCATTCTGACTTCCGACTCCTGACTTCTGGCTTCTGATTTTATGAACGACAAAGAAGTTAAAGAACTCGAAAAAGCTTTAGAGCAGATTTGGGACATCGCCGTTAAGTTCGGGCTTGACCCGTTTCCGACGAAGTTCGAGATTGTTCCGGCGACCGTTATGTATGAGGTCGGAAGTTATGCCTTGCCCGGAAGGTATTCGCATTGGACGTTCGGCAAGGCGTATCACAAGATGAAGATGATGTATGACTTCGGGTTGTCGAAGATTTACGAAGTCGTCATCAACACGAATCCGTCTTACGGGTTTTTGATGGAAACCAACTCGCCGCTTCAAAACAAACTCGTCATCGCGCACGTCCTCGGTCACACCGATTTCTTCAAAAACAACATCTATTTTTCGCGCACGAATCGCCGCATGGTCGAAAGCGTTTCATCGCACGCGGGACGCATGACCGGATACGAATTTAAGTACGGGCGCAAAACCGTCGAGCGTTTTCTTGACGCCGTGTTGTCAATCGAAGAACACATTGACCCGGATTTGTTTATCAAACGCGAGAAGCGCGGGCGCGACGCGGAAGGTGCGAAGAAGCCGAAAGAAGGACGTTTTGACGATTTGATGACGGCGGGCGAACGCGAAGCCAAACAGGTTTTCACGTCGCTTGACGATGAACGAATTGATGAGCGGCGAAGGGATGAACAACTGCCCGCGAAGGATTTGCTTCACTACATCGCCACCTATTCGCCGACGCTCACCGATTGGCAACGCGATGTCGTGACGATGATTCGTGAGGAGATGCAATACTTCGTGCCGCAGATGCAAACTAAGACGATTAACGAAGGATGGGCGTCGCTGATTCACTCGCGCATCATGCGTGAACTGGATTTGCCCGACAAAGAGCATCTCGAATTTTCTGAGCTTCACGCGGGCGTCGTCTCTCCGCACAAAGGCGCGCTTAATCCGTACTACGTCGGATATAAAATTCTCGAAGACATCGAACGACGTTGGAATAATCCGACACGCGAAGAACAGGAAAAGTTTGGGCGCGCGGTGGGCGGCGGATGGGCAAAGCTTCTCGAAGTGCGCGAACTGGATAACGACGTTTCATTTCTGCGTAATTACTTAACCGAAGATTTATGCGAAGAACTCGACTTGTTCGTCTATGAACTCGTGGACGATGAAGAATGGACGGTGACGGAAAAGCGTTGGAAACGTGTGCGCGATACGCTGGTCGGGAATATGACCAATTTCGGCTTCCCGTACATCGTCGTGATGGACGGAGATTACAATCGCAACCGTGAGTTGTACTTGAAGCATGAATACGAAGGCAGCGAGTTGGACGCGAAGTATGCGCGTAAAGTCTTGGAACACGTCTTCACACTCTGGGGACGCACGGTGCATCTCGAAACCATAATGGATGATGAAAGCACCGTCCTGAGTTTTGACGGTAGAGAACACGATGAGCGTTGAGGAATTGATTCATTGTTTCATTCAGTCACTGACTCAATGACTGAATGAAACAATGAATCAATTCCTTCTTAAATAGCGGACATCCGACACGGCTTTGTGATGTAGTGCGGCGATAAGGTAAATCTACAATGAAGTTCGTTAAGGAGAGCGTGGTGCGGGCGACGCCGGAGCGTGTGTGGGCGTTCCATGAACTGCCCGACGCACTCGAAAGATTGACGCCGCCATGGGAACACGCGCGCATCATCAAACAGGCACAAAGCTTGCAAGTGGGGCAGGAAGCAATCATTGAAACGAAGATTTTTGGATTGATTCCGGTCAAGTGGGTGGCGCGACATACGCTTTACCGTCCGCCATATCAATTTGAAGACGTGCAGGTTTCGGGTCCATTCAAGAGTTGGCGACATCGCCATATCATCGAACCGCACGCGACGGGAAGCGTTTTGCGTGACGAAATCGAATACGTTCCGCTGCTTGGATTGTTAGGAGCATTCGCCGCACCGATGGTGATAATTCCGAAGTTAAAACGAATGTTCGATTATCGCCATGATGCGACCAGACGTTGGTGTGAAGCAGAAGGAAGTAGAAGCCAACCGATAAATGAATAAGCCAAAGCTAAACAAACGAAAATCAAATCAATGCCGGACAAACCAAAATCAGGCGGCGACGCGAACGACTAAGAAGAAATCATCCGCGCAAGGATTTTTGATTGCCGGAACATCACTCGCACTACTTTTCGGCATCGCCTTTCTCAAAGGGCGCGCCGACGAACCACAAGGGAAAAAAGAACAAGCTCACGAAGGAGAATAAAACACTATGTCAACACCAACCCAGATTCGCGCCGACCAGGGCTTTACCAGAACACAGGGTGCAGACGGCGACGTTGCCGAAAACTTTTTGCGCCAGATGGACGGCTCAACCAAAGAAGCCACCGGCGTCAGTCTTCTACATATTTTGACGCTCGCCAGCATCGGTGCTTCCGTCGCGTTATTTTTTTCGGGTAAGAGAATGGCGGGCATCTTCGTCGGTTTATGGCCCCCGACGTTCCAAGCCTTGAAAGCTGCCGCCGACAATAAGTCCAAGCAGTAAAATCTAATTGCATTACAAGAACATGAGCCGCGCGCATATTTGAAAATCATGCGCGCGGCTTATTGCTTGCCCATAACGAATGACAGGCAAAGCAATTTTCGGTGTGCTGCTTCTTACGTCAACCGCCCGAATACGTTGTGCATCAGCGTCGCAAAAACCAGACTCAAACACAAAATTGCGACCCACTGCCAGAATTTTAATTGACCTTCAAACTGCGAGCGAACAATCGGAAACAGTATCAGCAACGCGGGCAGCAATCCGACGCTAACGGTGGTGAACTGTTCCGCGCCCGTGCGGATTGAGAGACTTACGCCAATCACAAAAACAAGAATCGCCGCTCCGACAAGCCCGACGATTTTCAACTTATCCGACATATTTTCATCCTTCCTTATAAAGGATTTTAACACCGTCTCAATTTTATGCGTTTGTGATTTGACATCACAGTTGTCAAGCTATGATGCGAATAGACACGAACCAACCGGACGAATGATAATTAAGACACTGAAAATCAAACGCATCATCATATTCAAAACATACGCCTCGCAACATCGGTGGCGGCACACGACGGGAGCATCACATTAAATGGTAAGCAATCAACGTCTGACAGAATTATTCGCCATACTTTTTCGCGCGCATCCATGGCACGGTGTATCGCCCGGCGCGTTCGCTGAAACCGTGCCGACCTCGCTCAACACATACATCGAAATCGTTCCGGCGGATGCCGTCAAGTACGAACTCGATAAAGAGAGCGGACACTTACGGCTTGACCGCCCGCAGCGTTATTCGAGTTTCTGCCCGACGCTCTACGGCTTTGTGCCGCAGACTTACTGCGGCGAATCCGTCGCCGAACTTTGCCAGCAACGCATCGGCTCGAAGGTTAAAATCAAAGGCGACGCCGACCCGCTCGACATCTGCGTGTTGACCGAAAAGGGGTTCACGCACGGCAACTTTCTCATTCGTTCGCGTCCCGTCGGCGGCTTGCGTTTGATAGACGGCAATGAAGCCGACGACAAGATAATCGCGGTGCTGGAAAACGACATCACTTACGGCGACATCACGGACATCACGGAAGTTCCGCGCGGACTCTTAGACCGTTTGACGCACTACTTTTTGACTTACAAACAACTGCCTTCCGAAGCCCTGCGACGCATCGAAATCACGGACACATACAACCGCGAAGAAGCCCACGAAGTCATACGCCGCAGCCTCGCGGACTACCGCGCGGTGTTCGGCGCGCCCGAAGACCGGATAGGCGAACTGCGGCGTCTGCTCGTCGAAGACGTGACCGAAAAAATTGAAGACACGCTGCCCGTCAATAATTGATGATGCCGACTCCGGCTATAACTGGGACGCGAAACGTCCATATCATCGGCGCAGGGATAGGCGGCTTGAGCGCGGGTGTGAGACTCGCGGCGAGCGGCGTGCGGGTCAAGATTACAGAAAAGAACTCAACGCCGGGCGGCAAAGTCAATCTTCATCTGGTAAACGGTTATTCCTTCGATACCGGAGCGTCGCTGCTGACGATGCGGCACGTCGTCGAAGATTTATTTGCGAGTGTCAACCGGCGGTTGGAAGATTATTTAACCATCGAACCGCTCGAACCGCTTTGTCGTTACAAGTGGCAGGACGGCGCGACGCTCGACGCTTCGACTTACATCGAACAAATGGAAACGGAAATCAGGCGGCTCGCTCCCTGTGACGTGTCGGCGTTTCGTCGTTATTTGTCAGACGCGCGCCGCAAGTACGAAGTCGCGGAGCGGACGTTTCTCGCGCACAGTTTGAACGATTTGCCGAAGCTTTTGCGCCCGCGATACGCGCGCGACCTCGCCGCCATATCTTCATGGCGGACGCTCGCCGCGCACAACGCGAGTTACTTTCGTTCGCCGCACATACGTCAATTATTCAATCGCTTTGCGACTTACAACGGTTCGTCGCCGTACCGCGCACCTGCGACCTTCGCCCTGATTCCGTTTGTCGAGTTCGGGCTTGGCGCGTGGTATGTGCGCGGCGGGATGTACGAATTGCCGCGCGCACTCGTTCGTCTGGCAGGTGAGTTTGGTGTGGAAATCGAAACGAATACGGAAGTCTCACGCATCATCGTCGAAGGCGGAACGGCGCGCGGCGTCGCTTTCAAACGCGACGGCGAAAATCAAATTATCGAAGAACGATGCGATGCCGTCATCGCCAACTCCGATGCGATTGAAACTTACCGCCGTCTCATACCGCCGGAAAATCGCCGCATCTACACGGACAAGAAACTCGCGCGCATCGAACCGTCATGCAGCGGCTTCGTTCTGCTCTTGGGTGTCAATCGTAAATACGATTCGCTCGCGCATCACAACATTTTCTTCTCAAAAGATTACGCGGCGGAGTTTCGCTCAATCTTCGATGAACTGCGTCCCGCCCATGACCCGACGATTTACGTTTGCGCCACATCGCGCACCGACGCCACGCAAGCCCCTTCGGGTCACGAAAACCTGTTCGTCCTCGTCAACGCTCCGGCGACGAGTGAACATACATGCTGGGGGCGCGAAGAAGCCGACGCTTACCGCGACCTTATCATCTCGAAACTCGAAGCCTTCGGTTTGAAAGGCTTGAAGGCGGCGATTGATTATCAACGCATCATCACGCCCGAAGATTTTGAGAACATATATCACGCGCATCGCGGTTCGATTTACGGCGTTTCGTCGAACAGTATGATGAGTGCTTTTATGCGCGTCCCGAACCGGGCGCGCGACATACAAAATCTTTATTTTGCGGGCGGCGCGACGCATCCCGGCGGCGGCATCCCGCTCGTTATGCTGTCGGGGAAATTCGCGGCGGAGATGATGTTGAAGAATTGGTTCATTGAATCATCGGCTCATTGATTCAATGAAAGGCGGAACGTCCTCAATGATTCAATGACTCAATGAGCCGATGAAACAATGAGAAAATTGCTTCCCGTTCTTTTTGCCGCGACGCTTTTCCTAAGCGCGTTTATGCTGTTCTGGATTGAACCGCTGACCGGCAAGATGTTTCTTCCGCTGCTCGGCGGCACGCCCGCCGTCTGGAATACCTGTCTGCTTTTTTTTCAAACCGGACTGCTCGCGGGTTATCTCTACGCGCTCATCCTGTCGCGCGCACTGTCTTTGCGAAAGCAAATCACGACGCATGTTGTGATGTTGATAATCGCCGCTCTGATTAACCTGCCGATTGGGTTGACGACCGGAGTTATCCAGAGCGTGCCGCGCGATACGCTCAATCCGGCGTGGTGGTTGTTCGGGCGTTTAACGATGACGGTCGGCGCGGTGTTCTTCGTCATCTCGGCAACCAACACGCTGCTTCAACAATGGTTCGCGGGTGCGCGTCAAGACACAAAGCGCGACCCGTATTTTCTGTTCGCCGCGAGTAACGCGGGCAGTCTCATCGCGCTTCTCGCGTTCCCACTCATACTCGAACCGCGCTTTGCTTCGACCGTTCAACACAAGGCGTGGAGCGCGGCTTACCTTCTACTCTTGACGCTCATCATCACTTGCGCGGCGACGGTGTGGCGGGTGGCGAAACCGAATGCAAAGCCTTCGATTGAGAAGTCGGATACCAATGATGATGACGCATCTTCGCTTCAGTATGAGACGCCCAACGACGAGGCGATGCCGCCCGATTTCAGGCGACGCGCGTGGTGGGTGTTGCTTGCCTTTGCGCCGTCAAGCTTGATGCTCGGCGTCACGACTTATATTTCGATTGACATCGCCGCGTTGCCGCTGCTGTGGATTGTGCCGCTCACGCTCTACTTGATGACGTTCGTCATCGCCTTCGCCGCGCGTGATGTAAGACGCACCGCGCGACTCGCACGTCTCGTGTCGCGCGGGCTTCCCGGCGCGGGACTGATACTTGTTCTCGTTTATCTTTCGGGAGCGCAAGAACCGGCGTGGTTTCTCATCGGCGTGCATCTGGTGTTCTTTTTCGTCGCCGCTCTCGCCGCTCACGCGCGACTCGCGGCGACGCGCCCCGCCGCCTTCCACCTTGCGGAGTTTTACCTGTGGCTGTCCGTCGGCGGCGCGCTCGGCGGTGTGTTCAATGCCATTATCGCACCACAGATTTTCGGTGACGTGTATGAGTATCCGTTGGCGATTGTGCTGGCGTGCGCGTTGCGGTTCGCATCATCGAATGAGAGAACGGATGCGGCGCACGGTGAATCACAGGCAACAAAGCGAAAGTTTTTACATGGTGTTTTATCCCGTGATGTTTTACGAAGTGATATTTTGCCGTCCGTTGTCATCGGAACATTGACGGTGGTGCTGGCGTTCGTCGCCACTTACTTTCGCATCGGGATGATTGAAGGCTTGGGACTCGTTCTCGGCGTTCCGTTGTTGATAAGTTATGTGTGGCTGCGCGGGCGCGTCGTCGGTTTCGCGCTCGCGCTCGGCGGTGTGATGCTCGGCAGTTCGTTTTACATGTCGGATAGAACGCGCACGCTGGCAAGCGAACGCAACTTCTTCGGCGTCCTGCGCGTGAGTCAAACGCGCGGTGGAAACGTGCGCCGCCTGTATCACGGCACGACGCTTCACGGACGGCAATACACGGACATCGTTCGCAACTGTGACCCGCTTTCTTACTATCATCGGGCGAGTCCGCTCGGTGCAATCTTCGCGGCTTTTCATGCTTCGCGGCGTGGCGATAACGATTCGACGAACCCGGAAACCAACGATGATGCCGCGCGTGTCGCCGTCGTCGGACTCGGTACAGGAGCGATGATTATGCACGCGCGTCAAGAGGAACAATGGACGTTTTATGAAATCAACCCGACGATTGAACGTCTCGCGCGTGACCCGCAATACTTCACCTACCTTGAAGTCTGCGCCCCCGTCAGGGCGGACACCGTGCTTGGCGACGCACGTTTGCGATTGCGTGAAGCGGCGGACAAATCGTTCGATATGATTTTCTTGGACGCCTTCAGTTCCGATGCGATACCCGTGCATCTACTGACAAAGGAAGCGATGAGTCTGTATTTGTCGAAGCTTAAACCCGATGGACTGCTCGCCTTTCACATCTCGAACCGCAACCTCGATTTGCGTTTCGTGTTGGCGAACGCGGCGTCGGAATACGGTTTGACGGCGATAAATTTTGAAGACTCGAACGCGGAAAAGAACCCCGACAAAGATGCATCGGAATGGATGGCGATGACACGCAATCAGGCAATCGCCCAAAACTTGCTCGAAGACAAACGCGCCGAACGCATCGCCGCACGACCCCGTGCGCGTGTGTGGAGCGACGACTTCACCAACATTTTTGAAGTCTTAAAGTGAACACAGTCGGTGAAACCCGACGGATATTTGTTCGATGATGACGGGCGCGTTTGACAAGACGGGCGAATAGTCAATACGGTGTGACGGCAATTCAAACTTTCGTCATCGGTGAATGATTCATAAGCGATGACAACAACAATACCCACGACGAAGGAGATTCGATTATGGCTGACGCGCGAAATATCGCACACGATAAAACGGTGATGGACGAGAAAAAAGATGACGGTGAAGAAGCCGTCGAAGGCGCGACGGTGACACCACAACCCGGCAAGAAACCCCCGCTTGAAAAGGATGACGACGGGCAAGAAGACAAGCCGCGCGAAGTCAACGAAGGCGAACGCGAAAATTGAATGAGTTAATCATCGCCGTTTTATAAATCTTCACCTATGGCAATCATCGGTATCGTCGCTTTGGACAGGCAAGGTGCTATCGGAAAGGAAGGCAAACTGCCATGGCACTTCAAAGCGGATTTGCGATTTTTCCGCGAGCAAACCACCGGACACGCCTGCGTCATGGGCTATCGAACATGGCTATCGTTGCGCGAAGTTCCGTTGCCGAAACGCCTAAATCTGGTGTTGAGTCGAAGGGCGCACATCACACGTTTGCCGCCCGTCATCTTCTTAACGCAAGAACTCACGGCAATCGAACTCAATGATTATTTGCAATGCGACTTATTCGTTATCGGCGGAGCGAGCATCTACGAAGCGTTTCGGGAGCATATCGAATGCTGGATTGTGACCGAGATTCCTTTGACTATCGAAGACGCCGACACGTTTATGCCCGCCGATTTTCTCGAAGGCTTTACGCGCACCGCGACGCGAAACTTGGGCGATGATTTAACGGTTAATTTTTACGAACGCGGTTAGCCTCCGACCTTGACACTTATCGAAGCGGTAAGTTTTTGTCTTGTCAAAGCCAAGAAGCCGCGTGCATCAATCAAGTGATGCACGCGGCTTCTCAAGTTTATATGAACGAAACTTTAAGCTTTCTTGACGTGGCAAGTGTCGCATGTCGCGGGGGCGTTTGCCGCCGGACGTTTGGCTTTGACGGCTTCGTGACAGGTGTTGCAGTTGCGGTGATAGGCTTCGGTGTTGGTCAATTCCGTCGGGTCTGATTCGCCTTCGTAAGTGAGGGTCGGTTGTTTCTTGCCGCTGTCTTCTTGGAAGTGGCAGGTGCGGCACGACTTGACGACTTCGCTTCCGGCTTCGAGCGATGCGGTGGTCAAAGCGACTTTGCGCTCGAATGTTTTATACGGCGGCTTCGGTCCCGGCTGGTCTGTGTGGTGACACTCGATGCACGCGATGACGCCCGTGCCTTCGATGTTGTAGTTCTTCAGTGAGTGGGTTTCGTGGTTGAACGCGACTTCTCCCCACGTTTCATGTTTGCTGTCTTTGGCGAGTTTGATTTCGCCTTTCGGTTGAACTTTGCTGTCAACGATGGGCGCGGCGACAGGCGAGACATTGAAACTCGAAGCGAAGCCGGTGAGGTGGATTGCTCCGTAGGCGACAAAGGCGATGAGGACGATGAGTGTTTTCATGATGACAAATTCTTTCTGCGAACGTGAACGACAAAAAGTTTCAGGGAAGAGCCAACAACCGAAGCGACTAAGTTTCAATCCGCACCAAGCTTGAAATGCCCGGTGATTAACGAGGTGTGAGAATTTCTACGACTTCTGAAATCGAATCGGCAGCGCGAGGAGAGCCGTCAAGGGATGAGAATAAAATCTGTGCGGGTATATTGTCAACGCTTTTCCGTCACACTTGTTTAAGCTTGCCGCTGACAAGTGATTTATGACGGCATCGCAAACGAACTTCCGGTATGACATCGTTTGCAATCCGCGAAGTTCGTATCACCGAACGCGCGTCGCCCGTTGTGACAGGTGGCGCAGCTTTGCGCGCGTGAGTTCAAGATATGTTGTTGCGCGACGGTCGCGCTGACTTGGCGCGATTGCGGAAGTCCGGGACGCAAATCGTGGCAATCCGCGCAGTTTAGATTCTGATTTGTGCCGTGGTCGGCGTGGCTGAAATTGACTTGAAAAGCCTTCGCGGTCGTCGGCGTGCGGCGATAGGAATTGGCTTGCTTGTGGCACACGCCGCACGATGAAATGTCGCGCCCGTTGGCGGTCGCGCCGGGTGTGTGGCAGACATAACATTGCGTGTGTCCGCCGTTCGTGCCACCGAATCCCGCCGGAATCGTGCGCGCGACGCCGCGCCGCAAAGGTGCATGACAGGCGACGCAACCGTTAGCCGGACGCGCCGCGCCTCTGTCGTGTTGGGCGTGGTCAAAGGAGACATTGAAGCTGGCGATGCCGGGAAAGTTTTTAACTGGCGGGTTGCCGGAATTGAGTCCCGTGTGACAGATGGCGCACATCGGAATGTTGACCGAAACGAATTGTTGAAGGTGGCATCCGGTGCAATCTCTGTGTTCGGGAAGCGTCGGGACAAGGCGATTGTCCGTGCGACGGTGACAGTCATTGCACGAGCGCGAAGCGTGCGAAGCGAGACGATGCGAGAAGCGGCTAAAGTCGCCGCTCATCTGCGTGACCTGTTGTGATGGTGTCGTCGAATGAGCCGCGACGACGGTTAAGAACGACGACGCGGAAACGGTCGAAGCGGTCGAGACGCAAATCGAAATGAGGATGAGCGCGAACAGAAAAGCTTTCATCACCGGAGTCCGGGACACCGGAACGTGAGATGAGCGCGCGGAATAAAATTCTTGCGCGCGAAGCGTGTGGTAGTGGTGACGTGCCGTGTAATTCATTTGCTTTTGATTAAACTACTCGGATTTTGGAGCATTGCTTTTCTGACGTTCGCGGCGTGGCGCATCGGGCGCGCGTCCGACGATAAGATAATGACTATCGGGAGCGTCACGGTTGCCGACGTTGGGAAGATGGCAATAAGTGCAGCTGAAACTCGCATCGGCTTTAAGCTTCGTGAGTTCGTTCTGAAGGTCTTTGCGCGTCACGGCGTGACAGAAGTTGCAGGTCGCAATCGGGACTTCGGCGGCGAGATTTTGGAGCGACGCGGCTTCGAGAATGTTTGTGTGACACGTCGTGCATCCGTACTCACGATGGTTCGCGCGGTCATGGCGAAACTTCGCGGAAACGCGCTCAAGCCAGACTTCGGGTGAATGTGACGCGGTGATTTTTAAGTTGGTATCGGCGTTCGCGGTTTGACCGGACGACGGGTTGCGCCCGCGTGCGCGTCGTCGGGTTTGCAATGATGCGTTGATTGTCATCGCATCTTCATCCGGCATAAAGGCGGCGCGTGTGGCGGCGTTCGTGTTTCTGCCGGGAGCGACGATGCCGTGACATCCGGCGCAATCGGAAGCGATGGGTTTTTGTTCTTGCCAGTGGCAATTAAAACACGAAGCGTGTCCGGTCGGGGAAGTCTTGAATGTTCCGGCGGTCGGCGTATCTTTTATCCATTCGGCGGGTGCATCGCGCTCCGTGCGGTCGGTCGCGTGGCAGGTCGCGCAACTGTCAAGAATCTCGTTCGGGTCGGGTGGCGGCGTCGCGGTTTGTGACTTGGTTTGTGATGCGGTCTGGTTCGCCGTCTGGTCTATGATGAAAGACGCATTCACGAACTGCGTGTTGTTCACTTGGTTTCGTTGCGGATGCGCGGGGACGACGCGGGCGATGACGTATTGATGTTTGTCATGCGGGAAAATCCCTTTGAAGTCGGAAGCGACGGCAGGTTTTGGGAACTCGAAGCGCGCGTCGCTTCGCGGCGAGACGACGGTGTGACAGACGGTGCAGATTTGCGGGCGCGCTCCGGCAGCGAAGAACTGTGTGCGGTGACAACTGATGCACGCATCATGGTCGGGAAAATCCGTGACATTGATGCGCGAAACGGATTCGATTTTGTGGCATGAGGCGCAATCAAGGGCGAGGTGCGAACGGCTCGCGTGTTCAAAATCGGAATATCGAAGGCGCGCTGGCGGGCGGCGTTGTTGGCGGCGTGAGGATGAGCGTTGAACTTGAAGCGCGAGTGGTTCGACGGCTTCGTGCTCGTCCGTCACGGAAACAACGGGGCGCGGTGCGGCGTAAGACGGCGCGGCGACGATTGCCATAATACTCGCCATAAAGCACGCGATGATGCACGCGGTAGCGCGCATCGAAAACGGCGCAAGGATGAGGGGGAAACGGCGCATACAAACTTTAGCGGACTTAGGCAAGCTTCGGACGCAAGGGCGAAAAGCGATTTAGTTTTGCGTGACGGGCGAGGTGACAAAAGCTGTGGTCGGGGTGCGAGGCGCGGACGCATCACAGTTTATCCGCTTCGCGTTGTTATCGCCAAGCGTGACGGTTACCGTTGCTTCTTTGCCGGTCTTACCCGGCGGCACGGTGACTTTATAATTCCAGATAACACAGGTAAGTGAAGACATACTTGCCGGACTCGTGTTTCCGGCGGCTTGCGGCGTGGCGAGCGCGCCGACGATTTCTACCGGCATGATGTTCGAGACGTAATAATCTCCGGGCGTGATGTTGGGCAAGTAAGCGACGCCTTTTTCGTTGGTGACGACGACGGCGGCGAGTCCGGCTTGGCGCGCTAAGGCTTCGGTGCGAGGTGCTTTCAGATTGTAATAACCGACGCGAATCGAATCGGGCAGATTTACGGTCAGCCACTTGAGAGCTTGGGCTTCGTCCTTTTTGTAACGGGTGAGACCGCGCTTATAGGCGAGGAGAAATTCGGGGACGGTTAAATCATCGGGATTAAGTTCGCGGCAGTACGGCGTATCGCAATCATTTTTTTGCAGCCATGCGATGAACTGCGGACTTGCTCCGACGCGCGTGTAATAAGCGGTGCGCGAGAGTGCCGCACCTGTGAACAAGAGGCTTTGATCCGTTCCGGTGCTTACCCTCTGGACATCTTTCCGCAAAAGAAAGAAGCGTTTGAGTTTGACTGGAGTCTTCTTTCCGTCAACGGTTAATGCCACAACCAGTTTGACCATCGCGGGACGCGGTGAAGCTTGCGGCGATGGGGATGCTTGGGGTGACGGTGAAGCGTCGGCAGGCGGTGTTTCTTGCGGCGACGCTTGTGGTGACGGAGATGCGGCGGGCGTGGCGGGTGTGGTTTGTTGTGCGTTCGCAAAGCTTGACGATAACCCGGACGCGCCGCAGAGCATCAGGATTATCGCCAAGCCGAAGCGGTGTGTGTGCTTGAACATGATTTCGATTAAATCAGGCGTAAGAGTGTAAGCCGGGCAGTAAATAACTGACGCCGAGATAGGTAAAGAGGATGAACAGGAATCCGGCGAGGGCGAAGTAAGCACTGCGCCGCCCTGTCCAACCGCGCGAGATGCGCGAGTGAAGGAAGCCCGCGTAGGTGAGCCACGCGACGAACGCGCCGGTCTCCTTTGAGTCCCACGCCCAGTATCTTCCCCATGATTCGTTCGCCCAAATCGCGCCCGTGATAAGCAACATTGCCAGCAACGCAAATGTGATGCTCGCGGTTTTGTACATCATGTTGTCAATGCGTTCTAAGGACGGAAGCGCGGCGCGCACGCGGTCTGTGCGGAAGCTGAACAATAAGACGAACAGCGTTCCCGCTGCCGCCGTGATGAGGGCGGCGAGTTCGACCGGATTCGCGTTGAGGCTAAGTTTAAGAAGCGGGGCGTTCTGCGTCACGAAGCCCGCGCCGTAAGCGTAAGTTTGAGCGGGCGGAAGCGAGTTGGCTTCCAAAGCGGGCATTCCCATCGCTTTCTCGGCAACCCATTTCCCGAATTGCGTGAATTGCGAAGGGTCAACGCGGGCGGCGATGTCGGTGATGGATTTGATTTGCGTGACGAGTAAAGCAATCGCGCTGGCTTGGGCGACAAGGGCGAGACGCAGGAAATTGTGTCCCCATGCGCGTGCTTTTTCATCATTCTTCGCAAGGTAAATTCCGAAGGCGATGATTGTGCCGACGAGCAGAAGACCGGCGATGAGAAGCACTATGCCGACGTAAGGGAGTTCGACGCGGAGCGGAATCGCCATCCGGCTTGAGCCGTTGATGAGGAATGATGAGGCGGAATACTGCGCGCCCATGAACACCGTGCCGCGACTAACGGTCGCAAACACGCCGACCGCAAACAGGCTCGACCAAATCGCCATCGCTTCGGTTTTCACACCGTCTTTCAAAAGATAGACGACGCCGAGTGCGAAACAGACAAGGGCGACACCGTAAGACAGGGACGCGATGCCGACGTGAATCGGTCGCCAGTAAGAATCGAGAATCGGCGGCAGATTGATGAACTCATTGCCGATAAACACGGCGAGTAAAATGATGAGCGACGCGAGCGGCAAAGAGAGCGCGCCTAAGAAACGAAAGCTTTTGCGACGGGCGATAAAGAGCGTCGTAATCGCCGCCCCGAACGCGAACGCGATACTATAATCATAAAGGTTCGCAAGCGGAATATAGCGAAAGAACCAAGGCATTTCCGTGAGCGGGCGGGCTTGCGAAAGCAGTGTTTCCATTTCGCGGTCACGCGCCGCAATCCAGCGCACGCCCCAACTTCCCAAGTTGAGAAACGCCCCGATACTCGTCAACCACAAGCCGAGACGCGACGCGGTTGATGACGGTGCGTAAATGTTTGTCAGATAGAAAATCGCGGCGGACAGATATGCCGCGAGTGCCATAATCAAAAGCGCGCCGTCGGAGATGAAGCGTTTGCTTCCCGTCTGAAAACACCACACGGTCAGAAGCACCGCGCCGATGATGGGAAGCAACGCGGGCAGGTAAGCGCGCAGGGTTGATAGTAAATTAGACGCCGATGATGGTTCGGTGTTTGGCGTCGAAGCGGTAAGAGTCGGGGATGCTAAAACTTCACTCATGATTTCTTGTTCCTGTGAAAGCTTAGTGCTGTGTAGTTGAGGGTTCTGTTTTTAATTCAAATTTCAAATTTCAAATCCAAAAGCGGAAAGCAGAGATTATGAAAACCGAAATTTCAAAATACTTAGTCGTCATCGTCGCGTGGTGTCGTCGGGGCGATGCCGCGCATCCTGTTTGTCAAACGGGCGAAGCGGTCTTCGAGTCCCTGTTGATTGCGATTCGTATTCGCGCCGATGGTGACTTCGTAAATGCCCGTGTTGTTGGCTTCGGGAATTGAGACCCAGAAGCGTTGATGCGAGAAGAAGAAGACGGCGCACAGCGTCAAGATAAGTATGCTCGAACCGACGTAGAACACGGTCGAGCCGGGGTCGCGTTGGACGGATAAAATATGGTCTGTGCCGACTTTCTCAAAATCTGTGATGCGAAGTTTGTACCCGGCGACGGGTGCGCTGACGGGCGCACTATCCGGCAAGTCGGAAGCGAACGCGAAGCCGCGAACCGGGGCGGCATTCGGCGGCGTGATGATGAGTTGCGCCGCAGGGTTGTTGTATTCGGTCGAGCGCGTATCGGGGCGGCTGCCGTTTAAGAAAAAGTCGGGAAAGAAGTCGGCGTACTGTATGCGCGTACCGTCGCTTAAAATTGTTTCACCATCACGCGGAATCGTGACTTGTTGGACAGGTCGCCCGTCCTGCGGAGTTAGGCGAAGCATGATGTTGCGCGCATTTCCGGTCGGGTTATAACTCGCTTGAAAAAGGCGATAGCCGCGATAATCGTAGGGATTGTTCAGGCTCACGACGCCTTCGCGTGTGCCGTATTCGTCGGTGATACGGATGTCGGTTGACCAGTCGAGCGTGTTTCCGGCGTCAATCCCGCCGTTGTTTTCAATCAAGGTTTGCTTGATGTCGAGACATTCGACGGCGAACGGGAGTTGAACCTTCACCTGTCCAAGTTGGTCAAGATTGAAGACGGTTTGCGACATCGTGTTGGCGCGTTTGCGCGGCGAGTTGGCTTCCGGTGAAAGCGGCATCTGTCCGGTGCGCCCGATGTACGACGTGAGAAAGCCGCCCGTGAAAATCGTCAAAAGCCCGACGTGAACGGCGTAAGCACCAAGCCGATTCCACGTTCCGCGTTGGGCGAAAACAAACGTCCGTCCGCCCTTCTCAGAGACGCGCGCCCGTAAGCCTTCGGCGCGGGCGGCAGTCGTGATGCGCTTGACGAGTTCGTCATGGTCTGTGGCGCGCATCTCGAAGGTTGCGCTCGGTTTCTGCCCGCGCAGCCACGCTAGTCCGGCATCGAGTTTCGGGGATTTGATGAACGTCCACGCACGCGGGAAGCGGTCAATCGAAGCCAAGATGATGTTGACCGACAGCACCAACAACAGCAAACGGAAGTACCAGACGTGGTAAATATCAAAGAGTCCGAGCGAGCCGTAGAGCGAGCGTTGCGCGGGCGTGAGCAAGGCGTAATACGCAGCGAAGCCTTCGACTTCTTGTTGCATGATGAGCATTCCGGTCATGCTCAAAATGATAAGGGTGATTAACAGCACGACACCGAGACGAACCGAACTAAGCACATCGAGAACTTGATTGACGATGTTTCGCGGTGGCGACTTCGCGGCATTCTTAGCAGCATTCGCGTCCGGCTTGGATGTGGTATTTGAAAGTGGCGACGCAGGAGCGTCGAGCGTGGTTTGGGGTGCGGCAGACATGTTTATAAATCTATAAAAGCGAAACTGTGTAAAAGTATAGTTGTTGTGAAAGCGTTTTGTTTAAGCGACGGGCGAGGCTACAAGGTTCGCAAATTAAAACGCTCGAACGATTGACTAACAAGAGGCAGCGGCATTATCGGCGGTACGCTTGTGTATCGTCAACCCGTAAGGCTTGAGTCGCACACAAACCGCGCAATAGTGGCTTGGCTCACCGTTTTGGATGCGGCGCGAGAATGAGAAACTGCCCGCCGAAAGCAAATCAAATCGTGGGCATCGTGAAGCATCAAACCTCATCGAAGATAGGTTGTGATACTTGAGAAGGAGCAGCGAACGATGTGGTATTATGCCGCGCAAATATCAAGCCTTCAGCGTGCAATATACTAAAAACGATATGTTAAAAAATAGTGTCTCCGCGATTGTCGGAATTGTTCTCGGCTTCATCGTCGGTTTTCTTTTAACCAATAACATCGCTCCCGCAACCGCCAATGCGCCGCTTGCACCGAACGCTTCGACGATGGCGAGCAGTGGCAGTGGCGTCGCACCGCCGCTTGACCCGACGCAAGTCGGCGGAGCTTTGCCGCCGAATCATCCGAGCGTCGGAAGCGGCACGGCGGCGACATCAAGCGGCGCGACGACGAACATGGCGACGAGTGCGGCGGCGAGTTCCGCCGACGCGCAACGCACGATGGCAGCCGCCGACGGTGCGCCCAAAGATTTCGATAAACAGATGGAAGCCGCGATTGCTTTTTATCAAGCGGGCGATTACGCGAAAGCGACTTTCTATCTTGAGCGCGCAATCAAGATAAACCCGCGCGATGTGGACGCGCTCGTCGCTCTCGGCAACACGCGCTATGACGCGGAAGACTTCACCCGCGCCGCCGAAATTTACGAACGCGCCCTTGCCCTCAACCCTTCAAACGCCGATGTGCGAACCGACTTAGGTAACACCTTTTTCATACGCCAACCGCCCGATTATCAGCGCGCGATTGCCGAATATCGTCGCTCGCTTCAGGTTGACGCGCGTCACGAAAAGACCTTACAAAATCTCGCCCTCGCCTTGATACGCACCGGAGACAAGACAGCCGCCCGCCAGACCATAGACCAACTCGCCGCTATCAACGGGCAAAATCCGGCAATCGCTTCATTGCGAAGTCAGGCAAACTAACCACAAAGCGATTGAGGATGCTTCCGCCGGTTATTTATCGGCGGGGGCATCCTTGTCGTTGTCCTTGCAAATATATGAGTTGAGAAACTGTTCATCTCCGTGACGCGAGTTCTCGGCAGGGTTTCCGTCGCGGCACTTCATCGGGGCAAGCGATACGTCAAGCGTGCGCGGTGAATCTATCTTGATGGTCATGCCCGTCGGAATGTTTTCGAGACGTTCAAGCGTGACGCGATAGACGGCTTTGCGTTCTGCCCTGTTGCCAATTTCGGTGAGTGGGACGACGAAATCTACGCGGCGCGACAAGCCTTCGCCACGCAGGGCGACGCTCATCGTTTGCTTTGGCATCGTCGCAGCATCGCTTCCATTCGCGGCAGGAAGCTTTTCGAGTGTGATGACGGCGGTCACGATTTCGGGCGGAACATCCGACGAGTTGGCTACCGACACATACAACGTCAATAAACCGCTTGATGAAGTGGTGGGCTTGACGAACACTGAACCGCCAAGAAGAGAGAACGCCGGAGAATCGGAAACCGTTTGTCCATACAAGATAGTTCCCGATGTTGACATGGCAAAGATAATGGCGGCTAAAGAGAAGCATCGGGTTTTAAGGGTCACTGGTTTTTCTCCGGCTCTAAAGATTCGAGCGTCGTGCGGGCGATGGAAGATTGCATCATATCGAAGTGCGGATTGAGTTTGAGAGCGCGTGAAAGGTACGCGCGTCCGGCATCCGTGTCGCCCGCACGCAGGGCAATCATTCCGGCGTGATAGAAAAGGCGTGCGTCCTGCGTATTGAGTTTTAAGGCTTGCCGGATGGCGGTTTGGGCTTCCGCAATTTTGCCCGCTTTGAGTGCTGTCCACGCGAGGGCGTCCGCGCCGTAGATGTCTTGACGGGCTTCGTATTCGCGGGCGGCAAGCTTGTATGCTTCGTCAGGTTTTAGGTTATGGTCGGCGTAGAACAGGGCGAGTTGGCGATTATAAAGTCCGGCGTTTGATTCGTTGCCTTGTTGAGTGTCCGGTTGACCGAGACGCGCGATTTGTTCGACGAGTTTGTATTGCGCCTGTGCTTCTCGTTCGCGTCCTGTGAGTTGATACAAGTCACCGAGTCCGGCGATGGCTGACGGGTCGGGGAAGCGGCGTGTCGCCTGTTCGTATAAACCAATCGCGGCGGGTATGTCGCCTTGCGCGGCGCGTGTGCGGGCAAGGGCGGCGGTCGCTTGAAAGTAGTCGAAGATTTTAAGTGCTTCGCGGTGGTGGCGTTCCGCCGTCGCGTAGTCGCCGCGCGCAAACGCGATTTCACCGAGTTGCCAGTAAGCCCACGCGCGCGGTTCGGGCGTTGAAGACGGCGAACGGGCGAGGCGCGTGACGGCGGTTGAAAGGTACTCCTGCGCCGCGTCGAGATTGCCGCGCAGGAAAGCTTGACGGGCAAGGCGCGTGACGGCGGTGGCACTGTCGTCGCCGGTAAGTTGTTCCATGCGGGCGTAGGCGCGGGCGGCTTCCGTGTAGTCACCGAGTTCGAGTAAGGCATCACCGAGTAAGGCGAACGATTCGCTTTTGTCAGGCTTGAGCGCGACTAACTCGCGTGCGTGGTCGCGTGCCTGTGTGAAGTCATGCGTCGCATTCTCAAAGCGGATGAGTGCGGCGAGTCCTTCGGTGTTTATTTCGGCGGGCAGAATGTCGAGCGAAGCTTGGGCGGCGCGTCCGGCGAGGTCTATGTAGTTCGCTTCTCCAGTTTCGCGTGCGCGTTGGAGGTAATAGACGGCGAGTTTGTTATGGGCGATGAAGTCTTCGGGGTTACGCCGGATTTGCGCTTCGAGATAGCGAATTGAAATCTCGCCCGCGTCGGCGTTGGCGGGCGAATCGGACGAGGCGGGAGCGGCGGCAATAGTTTCATCCGGTGACGGTGCGGATGAAGTTGGGGCGGAATTATTGCAAGCCGTGAAGCCGAGTGCGGCAAACAGAACGAGTGCCATGAGATGCGGGGTTGGTTGTCGCCTCATCATGGCACTCGTGCTTATTTCAGGTAGTTTATGTGAATGAAAATCAGTTGCGCGTTTGGTCATCGGCAACTCCCGCATCGCGCGGTTGATGTGGTAATCCGAAGTACGGAAACGTGTTGGTGAGCGGCACGTCGAGCGTGTTGGCGTTGTCGGTGGTGACGAAGCCGTTGGTGATGACAGTGAGAAGCGTATCAACGACATCGTCGCTCATGCGCCGTCCGTTGGGAAACGCCGCTCCCGCGCTGGTGCCGTCGCCCGGACCCGTGTTCGGTGCGTTTAGGTTGAGGCGTATGAAGTCGCCGCGCGCGGTGGTAAGTCGCAGCATCGTGCTGACGTTCTGTTCGCTCGTGCCGAGTTCGCGGAGATTTGAGGCGATGGAATTATCGAATCTGCCCGCCGCATACTCCTCCGGGGTGGCGAGATTGTGCTCGTTTTTGCGCGGGAACGGAATCAGTACGACGTTGACCGCCGGATTACCGGCGCGGTCAACTATGCTCATGGTGGGTGTCGGGATGCCGCGCACGAAACGACTCGAACGGGGGATATTGACGACGCGCGAGGTGATGGCATCAATTCCGATTTCATTGTTAACCGTTGGTTGAAGCGCGCCTATAGGAAAACTAAAGGCGATGGCGAGCGTGTTGTAACCGGCGAAGGAGTCGCGTCCGCGTTTGAGGAGGTTGGCGTTTATATTGTCGAGGTTTCCATTGGCAGCGCGCGCCGAGGCGATGAAACGGTTGACCCCCGCAATATCGAAGAGAAACGCATCATCGGCGAGACCGGCGAAGAACTGCACGCCGCTCGCCGGGTCTGTCGTCACGACGCGCGGCGGCGCGGTCGGGTCGAGGTTAGGAACGGTGGTCGGGGCGGTGAATGTCCTGCCGTCGGGCAATATGACGGTGGCGATTTGCGCCTGTGTCGGCGATTGTGTCTTCGCCGAGAATCTGATGTCAATGAACTTATCGGGGGTCGCATCGCCGGTCATCTCAAGTTCAAAGCGATAAGTGATGCTCGGATCGAAGATGCCGAAGTTGACCGCTTCGGCGGGAACGATGAAGCCTTGCGAGGTCATCGCCAGAAAGACGCGCGTATTGTCATTCGGGTCAAGCAGCGCATAAACATCGTTGAGGTCGGCACTACGGTCGAGTGAAGCGATTGGAGCATCGCCATGATCGGCGGCTTCGATTGGAACATGAGCCGTGAAATACAGCGCGACGACAATGATTACCGCGAGCGAGACGATCATCGCTAACTGGCGGCGCGTAAAGCTAAACATAAAAAAACACCTTTCGTAATTGGGGGTCGGGAGGTTAGGTTAGTTGCGCGTTTGGTCATCCATTCCGGTGTCGCGCGGTTGATGTGGTAACCCGAAGAATGGAAAAGTATTGATGAACGGTACGTCATTGGTGTTGGCGTTGTCGGTCGTGATAGCCCCGTTGGTGATGACGGTGAGCAGCGTATCAACGACATCGTCGCCGGGGCGGCGCCCGTTCGGGAATCCCGCTCCCGGATTGTTGCCGCCGCCGGGTCCTTCATTCCGAATGTCAAATTTGAGACGTAAGAAATCACCACGTACAACCGCAATCTGCGCGAGCGTGTTGATGTTCTCTAGGCGCGTGCCGAGTGCGGTGAGTGTGGCGACGATGGAATCGGTGAATCTGCCCGCCGCATCATCCATTGTCGTCGAAATATTGTGTTCATTTTTGCGCGGGAACGGAACCAGCACCACGTTGACTGTCGGATTGGCGGCGCGGTCAACCTGGGTTGTCAGCGTTTTCGATGCTCCGCGTTGGAAGCGCGTGGGTCTGCGTAACGCAACATTGCGGATAGTGACGGCATTAACTCCGATTTCGCTGTTGGCAGTGGGTTGCAGCAGTGCGATGGGAAGGCTAAGGGCTATCGCAAGCGTGTTGTAACCGGCGAAGGTGTCGCGCCCGCGATTGAGGAAGCTGGCGTTCGGCGCACCGGCGCGCACGGAGGCAATGAAACGATTGACACCCGGAATATCGAAGAGGAACGCATCGTCAACCAGCCCGGAGAAGAACTGTACGCCGCTCGCTTGATGCGTCGTGATGACGCGCGGCGGTGCGGTCGCAGCGAGGCTCGGAATGGTGTTCGGGGCGGTGAATGTCCTGCCGTCGGGCAATATGACGGTGGCGATTTGCGCCTGTGTCGGCGATTGTGTCTTCGCCGAGAATCTGATGTCAATGAACTTATCGGGGGTCGCATCGCCGGTCATCTCAAGTTCAAAGCGATAAGTGATGCTCGGATCGAAGATGCCGAAGTTGACCGCTTCGGCGGGAACGATGAAGCCTTGCGAGGTCATCGCCAGAAAGACGCGCGTATTGTCATTCGGGTCAAGCAGCGCATAAACATCGTTGAGGTCGGCACTACGGTCGAGTGAAGCGATTGGAGCATCGCCATGATCGGCGGCTTCGATTGGAACATGAGCCGTGAAATACAGCGCGACGACAATGATTACCGCGAGCGAGACGATCATCGCTAACTGGCGGCGCGTAAAGCTAAACATAAAAAAACACCTTTCGTAATTGGGGGTCGGGAGGTTAGAGGTTAGGGTTGCGTGGGAATTTGACGAACGGCAATCGCGTGTCGCAGACGATGAGTTGGTCGGCATAACGCTCCACCGAGTTCACCGTTTTGAACAACGGCACGCTGCCCACAAATATTATCATGATACTTACTTTATTTTCGTCTAGAACAAGGTTAATTGCGCGTTTGGTCGTTGACGACTCCCGGTTCGCGCGGTTGGTGGGCTTCGCCGAAGAACGGGAAAGTATTGGTGAACGGAACGTCGTTATCGTTAGCGTTGTCGGTGGTGATGAAACCGTTAGTGATGACGGTCAGATTCGTGTCAACTACGTCATCAATAAGGCGTCGTCCGTTCGGGAATCCCGTCGCTCCGTTGTTGCCGCCCATGGGTCCGCTGTTCGGTGCAGTCATATCAAGGCGCACGAAATCGCCGCGTGTGATGGCGAGTCTCCTGATCAGATTGATGCCGTTCTCGTTGGTGCCGAGCGAGCGCAGTTGTTCCACGATGGTGTTGGCGAATTTGCCCGACGCATCATCGCGCGTGGTAGCTAGGTTATGGTCGTCCTTGAGCGGAAACGGAATTAGCGCGACGTTCACCGCCGGGTTCGCACAGCGATCAATTTGCGTGGTGATACTGTTGACGGAATTGCGCGATAATCTACCACCTCTGCGGATAGTAGTCGTTCGACTCGTCACGACCTCAACGCCAAACTCGTTGTTGGCGGCGGATTGAAACATCGAAATTGGAAAGCTAAATGCGATGGCGTGGATATTATATCCGGCGAAGGTGTCGCGTCCGCGCTTGAGAGTATTGCCGTCAATCCTTTCGAGGTTACCTTCGGCGGCGATGGCTGAGGCTCTGAAGCGGCTAAATCCGGGGATGTCAAACCGGAACGGGTCATCAACGATACCGGCGAAGAACTGCACGCCCGTTGCCTGATCCGTTGTGATGACGCGCGGCGGGGCGGTCTGATTGAGCGTCGGCACGGTGGTCGGGGCGGTGAATGTCCTACCGTCCATCAGTTTGATGGTCGCGGTTTGGGCTTGTGAAGATGATTGTGTCTTGGGGCTGAACCGGACATCAATTGTTTTGTCAACGACGGCATCGCCCGTCATCTCCAAGTTGAAGCGGTAGAGTATGCCCGGATCGAACAGACCGAAGTTGACGGCTTCTCCGGGAACGATGAAGCCGGTGATGGTGACCATCAAGACGACGCGCGAGTTATCGTTCGGGTCAAGAAACGCATAAACATCGGCTAAGTCTCCGGCGCGGTCGTTCGATGCTATGGGAGAATCTCCGTGGTCAGCCGCCAGAGTAGATGGAACTGTCGGCGCGGGCGCGAAGTAAAAACCGGAGACGACGATTATCGTCATCAAAATTGCGGCAATCGCAAGTCGTAAAAACCTTGGGGATGTCATAACTAAAACGCCTTTCATCACTTTCTTAAATCAGGGAAGGTCATCAGATATTTGGGTCACGCGCGGTATTTTGATTCAACGGCAAGCGCGTAGTCACGAACGATGTTTGGTCGGCACGTCACACTGCCGGAGCAATATAGCCGCGATTTTCGGCGGAAGCGACCAAGACTACTTGAGTCGCTTCCGCCGCTCCTAGTTGCGCGTTTGGTCGTCTACAACTCCGGGTTCGCGCGGTTGGTGCGATAAGCCGAAGAACGGGAACGTATTGGTGAACGGAACGTCGTTAGCGTTGGCGTTGTCGGTGGTGACGGCTCCATTAGTAATGACGGTCAGCAATGTATCAACCACGTCGTCGCCAAGTCGTCGCCCGTTCGGAAAGGCAGCTTGTGCATTACTACCACCGCCGTCGCCTTGATTCGGAATGCCGAGATTAAGGCGGACGAAATCACCGCGTGTGACGGCGATGGACGCGAGCAAGTTGATATTAGCGTCAGGCGTGCCGAGCGCGCGAAGCGTCCCCACGATGGAATTGGCAAACCTGCCCGCCGCGTCGTCTCGCGTGGCAGCCAAGTTGTGTTCGTCTTTGCGGTTAAACGGGATGAGCGCGACGTTCACCGCCGGAGTCGCAACGCGATCAACTTGGTTGGTAATACTACTAACAGCACCGCGCAACGTTTTCCGACCTTTAGGAAAAGTCGTTGTTCGACTCGTCACGACTTCAACGCCGAACTCGTTGTTGGCGGTGGGTTGAAACATCGAAATCGGAAAGCTGAAAGCGATGGCGAGAACGTTGTATCCGGCGAAGGTGTCGCGTCCGCGATTGAGGGCGGCAGGATTAGGCGCACCAGAGGTGACCGAATCAACGAACCGCCGAAAGCCCGGAATGTCGAAGCGGAAGGGGTCGTCAACGAGTCCGGCGTAGAACCGTACACCCGTCGCCTGATCCATTGTGATGACGCGCTGGGGTGCGGTTGTATCCAGTGATGCCGGAGTGGTCGGAGCGGTGAAGGTCGTGCCGTCCATCAAGGTCACGGTCGCGGTTTGCGGCGTCGAGGTCGCTGTCGCTCCCACCTTACGACTAAATCTGACATCAATAAATTTGTCAGGCGTGGCATCGCCCGTCATCTCCAGATTGAAGCGATAGCGCAAGCCCGGATCGAAGATGCCGAAGTTGACGGCTTCTCCGGGAACGATGAAACCATTGACGGTCACCATCAAGATGACGCGGGTATTGTCGTTCGGGTCGAGGAAAGAATATACGTCAGCCAAATCTCCGGCGCGGTCAAGCGACGGTATCGGTGAATCGCCGTGGTCGGCGGCTTCAATCGGAACATGGGTCGTGAAAAACAAAGTGATGGCGACAATCACCGCGAGCGAGATAGTCATCGCAAAGTGGCGGCGGGTAAAGCGAGACATAAACATTACCTTTCTGTTGTAGAACGTAAATCGTGCTGAACGGTGATTAAAGGAATGTTCTTCTAATCACCGTTCAGCACGATTTACGCACGGCTCTATAAATTAGGATTGCGCGGAAACTTAACAAACGGCAAGCGTGTGTCGCGGACGATGATCTGGTCGGCACGACGCTCTGCCGGAGCGACATAGCCGCGACTTCCGGCGGAAGCAATCAGGTCGTCTTGATCAATCCCGTCGCCCGAAATGCCGATAGCTCCGACGAGTTCGCCGTTCTTGAACAGCGGCACACTGCCTGCGAAGATTTGCAAACCGCCCGGTGCGATGTCAGAGCAACGGACGTTCTGCCCGGCGATGGCGCGCTCAAGATTGCGCTTGATTAAATCGAGTTGTAAGCCGACGTTGAACACGCTCCATTCACCGAACGGCGTGCTTAAAGGTCCGGGCGCGATGGGAAGCTCGTCGCTGACATCAATACCGTCTGGATAAAACGGGCGATGAAGAAAGCCTATCGCGCGGTCGCTGAAAACAAAGCTGCCGTCGAACATAACACCGTCGGCGGCGGAGCGGTCAATGTATGAACCGAGTCCGGCAGCACGCACTCTGCTTCCGGCGTTGGCGGTGGAAAAGAAAGCGGCGGTGCGGGCTTTTTGAACCGAAACATCGAAGCCGAAAACGGGCGCGTCCGCCGTGCGGAAGATGCCAAGCACGCGCCCTTCCGTATCAACGACGGAGATTGAGACGCGCGCCGAACTTCCCAACGGTCGTCGAATCGCGGCGCGTGTGCGCGAAGCCTGTTCCGCCCCTTGCCTGAGAATCGTCGTCACATCGCTTGCCGTCAAACTGTTGGCGGTGACGGTGGGACTCGCGCGGATGGCAAAGCGATTACTGAATTGCCCTTGCACAGTGCCGAGTGTCGCGGGTGAGAAATCCGATACTTGCGCTCCGCGAATCGGAAACAACGGATTGATGTTGCCCGCGAGCGAGCCGAAGGGTTGCGGCGTGGGCGTCGGCGGGTTGGTGACATTGATGTAGGGAAGGCGCACGCCGTCAACGAGAATCGTGTCGCCGCGAATCTGCGGCGGCGGTTCAAATCCGCGCACCGCACCGGCGGCGATGATTTCTTCAGGCGGTAGTTCTTCATCAATCGAGTTGCGGTCAACCGTGTAAAGCCCGTCGCCTTCGACCGCGATGCCGCCGACCGCGACGCCGTTTTTATACAACGGCAAGCCGCCCGGATCGCCCGCGATGCCGAGCGGCAGGGCAGGACGTTTGATGTCGGTGCATGGCAGGGATGAGAACTGCACGCCGAAGAGCGGACCGCCGGGACGATTCTCGCCGACCGGGCCCATCGGGATGTGTTCCTGAATAATGAATCCGGCGGTGCGCGACGTGAAGGCATTGCCGGTCGTCGAGAAGAAAGCCGCCGTGCCAGCTTTGGAAATCGCGGCAAACGACGACGGAGCAATCGTGCCGTTCAAACCGATGTCAACTAGCCCAAGCGAATTGGTCGGGCGAATCTCTCCCGTACCGCCATTGAGTTGTGTCATCGGCGGCGCGCCGGGCATCGCAAACACGCCGAGCGGGTTGCCTTCGCGGTCAACGACGGCGATGGTCACGGGCAAGTTTTGCGTGAGCGCGACCGAGTAAGCCTGCGCGATGACAAGCCGCACATCATCGGCGGTCAATGTTCCGGCGGTCATCGTCACGCCGCCCGTCGGCATCACTTCCGCGTCGCCCAAATCGTTCACTACCAGACTGTCCATGCGCGTCGTCGGAGTCGCCTGACGGCTTCGCAAAGCGCGCCCTTTGCGGCGCGACGTTGATGTTGGAGCGGAAGGTGAGGAGGGCGGCGTCGCGTTGGCGTAAAGGCGTGTTTGCGCCCGGACGGTTGAAACGTGAATCGGCATGATGCCGCTTAACGCGAAGGTCAAACAACCGACGACACAAGCGAAGCGGCGCATCTGTATTTTCATGAAACTTTTCATAGCGACATCAAACATCGAATTATTCATCGAATTATTTTCCGGTTTCGAGGTTGAGAAGTAATCGGTTGTGCATGTATGTGGCGAGGACATGCGGGAAGCGCGAAGCACAACAAGCATTCAAACTGTGGAGTGAGAATGTAATCACCAATCGGCTTACGGTCAAGTACCCGTGCATCGTTTGTCAAACTTTCCGGCGACCACTAATGCGAAGCTTAATCGCACCCGCATAAATTGTTTGGCGAAGCGGTTGCGACAGGTCATCATCTTATGGTAAAAGGCATCTCACTCTGAAGACATTCCTCACTAAATTCAGAGTGCTGCTTGGCAATCATCACCTCGTCGCTTCAAGCTTTTCAGATAAACTTCGCTGACGGTACTTGCTCAATGCAATCAGTGATTTCCCCCCGATTCGTCGCGTCGCTGGCGATAGTGTTCACGCTTACCGCCGCACCCGTTGTGCGTCCGCGTACCCACTCGTCGCACACCACCACATCATCATCACTCACAAGCTTGATGTTCGCCGACGTTCGCGGACAACTGATGGGCGTTATTCGTGACGTGAAAACCAATCCGGTAGCAAACATCGAAGTCATGGCTACCAATCAGGTGACGGGCGAGAAAACGCGCACCACAACCGACGGGCAAGGTCGTTATACTTTGCGACTCGATCCGGGTGCGTATCGCATCAACGTCGAACTCTTTAACGCTTCCAACCCGGAAGCCGAACGCCTTCAAGTTTTTGAGCAAGAACAGGTCATCGTCGGGAAGACCGGCGGCGACATGCCGCTTGACATCACGCTCAGACGGCGTGCGCTTCCCGCCAACTCGCCGCTCATAAACAGTGAATTGCCGCGCGGTCAAGGCTTCGAGCCGTTGGGGGCGGCGGGTGATGAATCCGTCGAGTCGCGCCCGCAAACCGAACCCGACCGCCGCGAAGTCCGCGACCGCTTCCGCATAGGCTTTCCCGAATACGACCGTTACGGCGACCGTGGGCGGCGCGGGCGCGACATTCCGTTTCGCAAAGGTCGCTTTATTGACCCGTACAATCAGAGCGTCATCAAAGGCGATTTCCCGTTTATCGGCAATAACTACTTTATGATTCTCGGCGGTTCGTCAGCCGCGACCGTCGAACTGCGCCGCACGCCGACGCCTTCCGGTGCCAGCGCGGATGAACCGGGAAGTGCCGAGTTCTTCGGTCAACCCGAAGCCCTCGCCGTGATTCATACTGTGCAACTCAACTTCGAGTTTTTCAAAGGCGATACGGTGTTTCGCCCGCGTTCGTTCGCGTTCAAATTCTCACCGACGTTCTCTATACCGAACTTCGTCAACGCCCGCGAGCGCGGCGTCCTCAACATTGACCCGCGACGCGGCACGAACCGCACCGATTTACACGCTTCGTTTGAAGAAGCTTTCGGTGAAGTCAAGTTAATGGATGTCAACGAGAATTATGACTTCGTGTCGGTGCGCGCCGGAATCCAACCGTTCGTTTCCGATTTTCGCGGGTTTATCTTTTCCGATAATAATCTCGCCGCGCGTCTGTTCGGTGGTTTCGACAACAACCGTTACCAGTTTAACGCCGCCGCCTTCACGATGCTTGAGAAGGATACCAACAGCGGATTGAATAGTTTCAAAGGACGCCGCCAGAACGTCTATATCGCCAACCTGTTTCGTCAGGACACGTTCCGCAAAGGCTATGCGATTCAGGGCAGCCTGCTTTACAACGACGACCGCGGCGGAGTCGAGTTCGATAAGAACGGCTTTCTCGTGCGCCCGAACCCGCTCGGTGATTTCCAGCTTAATCGCGTTCAAGTCGGCTACGTCGGTTTCAACGGCGACGGTCACTTAGGGATTTTGAATCTCACCAATTCTTACTATTTCGCGTTCGGCAACGAAACGCATAACCCGATTGCCGGGCGCGGCGTCAAAGTGCGTTCGCATATGGCGGCGGTCGAGGCTTCGATTGACCGCGACTATCTACGCTTTCGCGCGTCGGCGTTCTTTACTTCCGGCGACAAAGACCCGACCGATGACCGTGCGACCGGCTTCGACGCGATTTTCGACGACCCGAATTTTATCGGCGGTCAATTCTCATACTGGAATCGCAACGGCATACGCCTCACGCAAACCGGCGTCGGTTTAGTTCAACCCAACAGCCTGATTCCTTCTTTGCGCTCAAGCAAATCGCAGGGACAGTCGAACGCCGTCAACCCCGGCATCACGATTCTAAATCTCGGACTCGATGCCGAAATCACACAGAAAATCAAAGCCATCGCCAACGTCAGTTACTTGCGCTTCAATCAAACCGAAGCCTTGAAGCTTGTGCTGTTTCAACCGCAGGTTCGCAAAGACATCGGCTTCGATTACTCAATCGGCGTCGCGTATCGCCCGTTTTTGAACAACAACGTCACGTTCAATTTCGGTGCGGCGACGCTCACCAACGGGCGCGGTTTGCGCGACATCTTCACCGACCAATCGCGTAACTGCCCGGTTGAAGTCACGGACTATTGCGCGCCGCAAGTCATCAACCCGCGCAAGCCGATGTACACCCTTTTCGTCAACACGAGGTTTCTTTTCTAAGCTCGACTTTATCCATTTTGGAAACAGGGAACGTAAATAAAAGACTTAGCGTCACGATTATTCGCCAGACTTTTTGAATGTCAGTCAAAAAGTGGACATTCAAAAAGTCTGACGTTGAAAACAAAAGACTTATGCCATCGGTGTTTCGGCTTCCTAAAAATGGATAAAGTCGAGCTAAAGACGTTGACGTTCAATTTATCGCCACGCGCGATTTGCTTCGTGACTACTTCATCACGGATTCATTACGGGACTTGCAAATGAGTCATAACCTCGAATCGGAAACCACGCCGCCGGACCCGAATCATGGGGAAAATTTCGGTTACAGCGCGACCGGGTATGCCAACTCGGAAACCGCGCCCGCCGAGTACGCGACGTTCGGGCAACGACTTCTCGCCCTGATTGTGGATAGTCTTATTATTGCGTTTGCCTACTACGCTATCGTCGGCATCTTGAGTGTTTTTGGTTTTGCATCTTTCTCACAAGAAGATACTTATAGCTTAACTGCGAGGGATGTTGAAGGTTTGCTCATCGGCTGGCTCTACGAAGCCGTGATGATGAGTTCGCATCGTCAGGGGACTTTCGGCAAAATGGCGTTCGGTATCAAAGTCACGGATATGAACGGCAACCGCATCTCGTTCGGCAGGGCGACGGCGCGCCACTTCGCCAAATACATTTCCGGCGTCATCTGTCTCGCAGGCTATTTCGTCGCGCTCTTTACACAGCGCAAACAAGCCCTTCACGATTTGATTGCTGGCACTCTTGTTCTCAAATAAAGCGTGAAGCCGGATTACCCGAAATTCACCAAATACAAGTTAAAACCTTTGAAGAACTAACAATCATGACATCGCATCGCCTTACAGGTTTCAAGTTGTTCGTCCTGCTTGCCGTCGTCCTCGCCGTCGTCGGGTTCGTCGTCATCGAATCGCGTTCATCCGCCGAAAGCAATTCGCCGCGCAACGAATCATCGGCATCATCCGTCGCTTCGGCACACGGCACGTCGCAAACCGCGACCCCCGCACAGAACGCCCAAACTGCGGCGACGCCACAAGCAACGGCGACACCGCAAACAACGGCGGCTGCCCGGAGACCGGAAGCTCCGCAAGTCGAAGGCTGCATTTCGTGTCACGGCAAAACCGAGCCGATGCACCCGCGCTATACGACGCGCGGCATCGAAGACACTTTGACCGCCGACGGCAAAGACGGACAGGGCATGACGTGTACGCAGTGTCACGGCGGCAACAAAGCCATCGCGCCCGCCATTCCCGGCAACATCAATGATGAAACCGCCAAACTCGAAGCCCACGTTCGCCCGACCTTCCCCGAACGCTGGGAGGTGAACGGCAAAAAGGTCACGCGCAACCCCGAAAACACGCTCACGCTTTTACAGCAAGAAAGTTACGAATTCGTTCGCTTCGTCAATCCCGGCGACCAGCGCGTCGCTGAAAGAACGTGCGGCGCGTGCCACTCAAATGAAGTCGAAACCAATGCTTCCAACATGATGCTTCACGGCGGAATGCTGTGGGGCGCGGCACTTTACAACAACGGCGGCTACCCGCTCAAAGATACGCACTTCGGCGAAGCTTACGCCCCTGAGACCGGCGCGCCGTCACGCTTGATTCGCTTCCCGCGTCCGACGGCGGAGCAAACCAAGTTCAAAGGCATACTCTCGTACTTAGACCCGCTTCCACGTTGGGAAATCTCGCAACCCGGCAATGTCCTTCGCGTCTTTGAGCGCGGCGGGCGGCGGCGTCTTGAAGTCGGACTCCCTGACCGCGAAGAAGAACCCGGCAAACCCGACAAAGGTTTATCTCCACGCGGACTTGGTACGAACAACCGCACCGACCCCGTATATCTCGGACTTCAAAAAACACGTCTGCTCGACCCGACGCTCAACATGTTGGGATCGAACGACCATCCCGGCGATTTTCGCTCATCCGGCTGTACGTCGTGCCACACGATTTATGCCAACGACCGCAGTTATGTTCACTCCGGCAGTTATGCTGAATTCGGCAACACGGGGGCGACCGCGACGCGCGACGAAAGCCTTAAAGACGAACGTGAATCAAAAGAAGAAGGGCATCCGATTAAGCATCAATTCACGAACCGCATCCCGTCGTCGCAATGTATGACCTGCCATATGCACCCCGGCACGAACATGGTCACGACCTATTACGGGATGACGTGGTGGGACAATGAAACGCACGCCGATAAGATGTATCCGGCGGAGCAGAAAGACCCTTCCGAAGACGATTACGACCGCATTTACAGACAGAACCCGGAAGGCGCGGCGGCGCGCGGTAAATGGAGCGAACGCGAATTTTTAGACAAGACCGGCACGCCCGAATTTAATAAACAACTCGACCGTACACAGTTCGCGGACTTTCACGGTCACGGTTGGATATATCGCGCCGTCTTCAAGAAAGACCGCAGCGGCAACATGCTCGACGCGCAAGACAACATCGTCGAAAACGTCACGCCCGACAAACTCGCCAAGTCCGTCGCGTTTCTCGATAAAGCCGCCGCGAAGACGACGGAACAGGAAGCCGGAACTCCGGTTCACCTTAAAGACATACACCTTGAAAAAGGTATGCACTGCGCCGATTGCCACTTCCGTCAGGACACGCACGGCAACGGCAATCTTTACAACGAACCGCGCGCCGCCATCGAGATTCAGTGTATAGATTGTCACGGCTCGATTCAGAAACGCGCCACACTCGTCACATCCGGTTTCGCGGCGGGCGATAGAGTTATCGGCGGCAAAGAAACCAACAGTGAAACGGGCAGAAATCTGGCGACCACAAGCCAACTCAAAACCAAGACCGCGACGGGCAGAGACTTAGCCGTGTTCCAACGCGCGACGGCTGAAAGACCCGTCACGAAGCGCGACGAAAACAATCAAGAAATCGTTTTCAAAAACGGCGAGATAATCCAAAACTCTATGGTCGAACCCGGCAAGTGGTGGCGCGTCGTCCAGACCGTTGACACCATCACTCCGGGAACATCCGACTACGACGAACAATCGCGTTATGCGAAGACCATTCGCACCGACGGCGAAACGTGGGGCGATGTTCCAACGGATGAAAAAGAACTCGCGCACCGCGATTCAAACATGACGTGCTTCTCGTGTCACTCCGCGTGGGTCACGTCGTGCTTCGGCTGTCACCTTTCTATGAAGGCGAACAAGAAGATGCCGAACCGCCACAACGAAGGTGAGGACTCGCGCAACTTCACGACCTATAACTATCAAGTCTTACGCGACGACATCTTTATGCTCGGACGCGACGGCACGGTTACGGGAAACCGCATCGCTCCCGTGCGTTCATCGTCCGCCATTCTCGTTTCATCGCAAAATCAAAACCGCGAGTGGATTTACTCACAACAACAGACCATCTCCGCCGAAGGTTATTCCGGTCAGGCTTTCAACACGCACGTCCCGCACACCGTGCGCGGCTCGGAAACGCGCACCTGTAACGATTGCCACGTCTCCGACCGCAACGACAACAACGCATGGCTCGCACAACTGTTTTTACAAGGCACGAACTTCGTCAACTTCATAGGACAGTATGCCTACGTCGCCGCCGAAGACGCGCTCGAAGTCGTGCGCGTCACCGAAGCCGACGAGCCGCAAGCCGTCATCGGCAGCACGCTTCACAAAGCCGCGTACCCGCGCAACTACGCCAAATTTGAAAAAGGCGAACGCGAACTAAAAACCTTCTTTGAACATCGCGGCAACCCCGAAGTCTTGGGCGTTCAGGTGCGCGGCGAGTACGCTTACGTCGCGGCGGGCAAAGGCGGCTTGCGCGTTTATGATGTCGCGCAGATTGACCATAAAGGTTTTTCGGAGCGCATCACGACCGCACCCATCTCGCCGCTCGGTCAACGCTTCTATGTTGACACGAAATACTGTACCGCCGTCGCCGCCCCGACGACGCTCGGCGTTGATCCGGCGCGCGTCCAAAATCCCATCAACGAAGAACGTCCGATTCATCCGCTCTACGCTTATCTCTATGTCGTTGACCGCGAGGAAGGTTTGATTTTGGTCAACGCCGCGACTCTGCTTGACGGCGTTCCGACCAACAACTTCTTAAAGCGCGCGATTACCTTTAACCCCGACAACAAAATTTCCGGCGCAAACAACATCACCATCGCCGGAACTTACGCTTACATCACGACCGACCACGGCTTGGAAATCGTTGACATCAACAAACCCCTTGAACCGCGCATCGTCGGAAGCATCGGCGCGCCGAACCTCAATAAACCGACGAGCATCGCCGTTCAATTCCGTTATGCGTTCATCACCGACGAAGAAGGTTTGAAAGTCATTGATGTCACCAAACCCGAAGCCGCCCGCGCGATTGAAGCGGCGCGCGTTCCGTTGGGCGATGCTCACGATGTATATGTCGCACGCACTTACGCCTACGTTGCGAACGGCAAAGAAGGCATCGCCATCGTTAACATCGAACAACCCGAACAACCCAAACTCGACCAGACGTATAACGCCGAAGGCAAAATCAACGACACGCATCAAGTCAAAGTCGCCATGACGAACGCATCGCTTTATGCCTACGTTGCCGACGGACACAACGGCTTGCGCGTGCTTCAACTCACAGACCCGGCGACAATGGAAACCTTCGCCGGATTCTCACCGCGACCGCAACCGCGACTCATCGCCTCGTTCCACACGAAGGGACCCGCCCTCGCCGTCTCGAAAGGTTTAGACCGCGACCGCGCCGTAGATGAAAGCGGCAATCAAGTCGCTGTCTTCGGCAGACGCGGCGCGGGACCCTTATCGCTCACCGACATGCAACGCATGTATGTCCGCGACGGCTCGGTCTTCACCGTCTCGGAGAAACCACGCAACGCACCGCGCGAGATGAACGCCGCGCCGACGGAAACCGCACCGAAAGCCGCATCATCCGACAAGTCAAAAGATGACGCGAATGATACGAAAGTCTCGGTGAGCAAAGTGCCGATGCTGAAACTGACGACAACGATGACAACCACCGCCGCCGGAACTCTGACAGGCTTCGGCTTGCTTGCTTTCGCCGTCCGTCGCCGTCGCCGCACAAGCAAGCGCGAATAACCGTCGGCGTTTTTATCGAGCCACTGAAGAAACGCACGAATGCCCGCCGTCATCCATCAAAGTAACGGCGGGCATTATGCATTCGATTTAAGAAGTTGCATGAAATGTGCGACGATGACTAAGATTTGAAAGCCAACATTTTTGATAAAGATTTACACCCATGAATAAAGACAACATCATCTTCGGTCTCACCGGAATCATCATCGGACTCGTCGCCGCCGTCGTCTTCACGCTTCGCACCAACAACGCGGGCAGCGTCGGCGCATCAATGAATCCGAACCTCGCCATCTCCGCCGAAAACGCGACCAACGCCGTTCCTTTCGGCGACCTTTCGCACACCAACAAGGACACGCCCGCCGCCGATGCTACGGGTGGGGGAATGCAACCGCAAGTCCGCGCCGCACTCGATGCCGCGAACAATAATCCGAAAGATATGCGCGCCCAACTCAATGCCGCCGGAATGTACTATCAAATCGGAAACTTCGATAAAGCGATTGAATACACTGACCGCGCTCTCGCCATCGAACCCAATAATGTCGGCGCGCTGACCGCCGCCGGAGACATACGTTTCGACAAAGGCGACTTCGTGGAAGCCGCCCGGTTTTACGAACACGTCCTCGAACACCAACCGAACAACGTCAACGTCCGCACCGATTTGGGTTCGACCTTCTTCCAACGCACGCCGCCCGACCTCGACCGCGCGGTTGCCGAATACAAACGCTCTTTAGAGATTGACGCGCGCCACGAAAACACGCTTGTCAATCTCGCCATCCTTCACTTAACGCGCAACGAAAAGGAAGCCGCACGCGGAGTGATTGACCAACTCGCCGCCGCCAATCCGAACAACACATCTCTAGCTGAATTGCGAACACGCGCAACATAATGACGGAGTTGAGGCAGACGGAAACCAACACGCAAGCTAAGTCTTACGCCTTGCGAAAAGCTTAGAAGGCGGTTTTAAGATGGCACTACCACACATCTTTTATACGATTGACGAATACTTGGAGACGGAACGCGCGGGCGATGAACGTCACGAATACATTGACGGGCAGCTTTTCTTGATGTCCGGCGAGAGCCTCGCGCACAGTCAAATCTGTATCAACATCGCGGGCGAAGTTCGAGCGCAACTCAAAGGCACATCATGTCAAGCATTGTCGCCGAACATGAAAGTTCGCACGCTAGTTGTCCGCACCCGTCGTGGTTGGTTTTCGTACCCGGACTTGACCGTCGTCTGCGGAACTCCACAGTTTCACGATGTCAAAAAAGATGTGCTGACAAACCCCGTCGCGCTGTTTGAAGTTTTGTCGCCTTCAACCGAACAATATGACAGAGGCGATAAGTTTTTGCGCTTTCGCACCGAGATTGAAACGCTGACGGACTTCGTTTTAATCGCGCAAGACAAACCTCTCGTTGAACACTTCACGCGCCGCCCTGACGGTTGGTTGCTCATCTCCTACACCAACCTTGACGACACGCTTCATCTTCCAAACCTGAATTGCCGTCTATCGCTTGCCGAAGTTTATGACCGCGTAGAGTTTCCGAGTGTCGTTGATGACGGGATGAGCGAAGATATTGAACATCCTGAAAGCTAAGACTGCGAAAGCAGTGTGACGCAGTTTGATGTTCAATTTGCACGGGCTTCAATTTAATTGTGGATCGCGCGCCACGCCCGTCGTCGGATCAGCAATATAGATTCCCAAACGAAGCGAGTGGACGACATTGTTCCACGCGGCGACGGCGCGCGCGGCATCCTCAATCCAGTAGTCCATGGTGATGGTGCTTTGAATGTTGTTGCCCATCGCCAGCATGATGCGCGAGCGCGCGGGACGATTCTCAACCGGGTCAACAAAGTCCGATTCAAGCCACACGAGACGCAAATCGGGACGCTTGATGATTGTGATGTCGCCGCAAACTTCGCACGGGCGCGTGTCGTTTTCCGCGACATCACGCAAGGCATCGGCAAGCGGAAAGTTACTCCAATCGGCGGGTGGCAAACGCATGAAGCTGACTTCAAGCCGGATGTCGTCATCGGGCGGTTCGCCGTCATAAAACTTGACCGATACTTCATCAATCTTCATCACCCAACCTTGCGGCACATCCATCCGCACCGCTCCCCTATCCGCGACGAAGATTTGGCAACCGGGACGCGCCGTCCACTTATGGTTCGCCTTCATCTTCAAAGATTGATAGTTCAACTTTTTAGACATAACCTTTTCACCGCCGTTTATGTGTGAAATCCTTCAATCAAACAATTTCAATCAAACAGCGAGGGTTGTTCATCATCGTTCGTTGTCTCCGCGCCTTCCGCTTCCGGCGGCGTCCAACGATAGCGCGCGAGGTCACATTTCTCTTTCGCGTCGAACTCTATACCTTCCTCTTCGAGCATAGATTGTTGTTTGTTCGCGGGCAAGATAACCCTTCCCGTCGAACACGCCCCTTGCGCGTTGATGACGCGATGCCAAGTCACATCTTCCGTCGCCGCGTGCATACAATAACCGACGGTGCGCGCGTCGTAACCCGCGCCGAGTATCTCCGCCAGTTGCCCGTAAGTCATCACGCGCCCCGCCGGAATACGCCGCACAATCTCGAACACACGCTCACGATAACCCGGACTGTCGCGGTTCTCGCGCCGGACTTTCGCGTCCGTTTCCTTCGCTTCATTATCATCACTCATCACTACTTCTCGCCCATCGTTTCTTAAACGTGCCGCGTCTTTCGCTCCACCATCGTCGCCATTCCTCTATGCTTGCCGCGCGTTGTGACGGCGAACTCGCCGGTTGAAAGTTGAGTCACGTCGAAGTCTTATCGCGCAAAGTCATCTCGGCAAAGAAGCGCGTTTGTAAATCCCCACTCGAAAGCAAATCTATCAATTTGTCAATCGAGAGATGTTCATAACGACGACGCAACGCCGCGAATCGTGCGCGTGATAAAGCGTTTGATGATGCGGCAATTTCGTTCATTCTAACGGAGTGTCCGAAGCACTGTGCGCGCGGGTGCGCCGTCGCCGGTTCCCGACGCGATTTTAAGCGGAAGACAAATCAATTCGTATTCACCCGAAGCGACGCCCGCGAGGTTCAAGCCTTCGATGATGATGATTTCAGCCCGCAACAAAGCTTCGTGCGTCGCAAAGTTTCCGGCGTGGAACTGTTCGACTGAAAGATAATCCAAACCGACAAGGCGCACATTGCGGCGGACGAGTTCACGCGCCGCTTCGGGTTCGATATAAGTAAAATCTTCGTGGAAGTGTGACGCGGTTTCGTCATGCACATCGTTCTCGACGTGGTTGATGAGCGGTTGCCAGAAACCGGAATTGCGCGTTTTGAAAAGCACGCGCACGGCATCCGGCGGGACAAGTGCGCGAACGTGTTCAAGTGTGACGGCGCGGGCATCGTCTGGAATCTCGATGACGTGCGCCGCACCGATGAGCGTGTCAAGGGACAAGTTTTTGACTTGATTTCCCGTTTCGATAAAGTGCGCCGGAGCGTCAACGTGCGTCGCGGTGTGCGCTCCGAATTTAAGGGTGGTGACGTTTGCCGCATCGCCCTGTGCGATGCTCGCCGCCGAAATGATTTCGACCTTCGGGTCGCCGGGAAACACCGGAGTCGAAACCGAAATCGGAACGCTGATGTCATAGATTGTCATAACGAAAATCGGGCGTGTGGCAGAAGTTAAATTCGGGGAACGAGAGGCATGGTACTACACCGCGCGCAACGCATGTCAACGAAGCGAAAGCGGTGCGAAAAATCAAACGAAAGCGACGCACGAAAGCGGTTCTTGCTTGATGTGTGTGGTCGCGTTAGCATCCTTTGTTATGGAGTCAAAGACGAGATTGGAAGCGTGTCGTGCGCCGCGTGTCGCCGCGTCGAGTTACCTTAATACCGCGCCGTTGATTTGGAGTTTTCAACATGGAACGCGGCAGGGTGAAATCGAATTGTTGACCGACCGCGCTCCGGCGCGCAGTGCCGAACAGTTGAAAAATAAAGCGGTCGAAGCCGCGCTTGTTCCGGTCATCGAATACCAGAGAATGCCGGATGTTCGCATCGTGCCGGGCGTGTGCGTCGGTTCGCGGCGGCGTGTGCGAAGCGTCGTACTGGTGACGAACGGCATGGAGTTGAGCGAAGTCAAAACCGTTGCCCTCGACGTTTCATCGCGCACTTCCGCCGCGCTGGTGCAGATTATTTTTCGTGAATTTATAGGAGGCGCGCCGCTCTACTTTCCATTTGCGCCGGACATCAAAGCGATGCTTAAAGCCCACGATGCGGCGTTGCTTATCGGCGACCCCGCGATGACCGTTGAGCGGGAAGGGCGGCGCGTTTTCGATTTAGCGACGGTATGGCGGGAACACACCGGACTCGGTTTCGTGTTCGCGGTGTGGATGGTTGAAGCGCATCTAACGAACGATGATTTAATCAGCCGCGTTGATTGGCAACTGGCACGCGACGAAGGCTTGAGGCACACGGAAGACATCATCACGGCTTACGAACCGGATGTGCCTTTGCCGCGTGATGAATTGCGAACTTACTTGCGCGATAACATCTGTTATGACCTTGATGATGAACTGCGCGCGGGATTGGAACTGTTTTATCGTCTCGCGCACAAGCACGAACTGATTCCGCGTGTGCGTCCGCTTGAGATTTTCAAGTAAGATTTGATGATTGAGATTTGCCGGAAAAGAGATTCATGCAAAACACATTTGACATTCAACCGATTCTTGACCGCGTATTAAGCGGCGAACGCTTAACGGGCGATGCTGCCGCGACGCTTTTAGCAAGCGATGATTTCGTTCGCATCGGCTTGGCTGCCGATGCGATTCGCAAACGTCATCATCCCGAAAACGTCGTCACCTACATCATTGACCGCAACATCAATTACACGAACATCTGTAATGTCGTTTGCACTTTCTGCGCGTTCTATCGTCGTCCGGGCGGCAAGGATACTTACGTTTTAACGATGGATGAGATTTGCCGCAAGATTGATGAAACGATTGCTTTGGGCGGCACGGGCGTTTTGATGCAAGGCGGATTGCACCCGGATTTGGATTTGGAATGGTACGAAGAATTACTCTCGACGCTTCACGCGCGCTATCCGAAGTTTCAACTTCACTGCTTCTCGCCGCCGGAAATTCACAACTTGCATTTGATAACCGGACTTGATTACGCGACGATTTTACAACGTCTAAAAACGGCGGGCTTGAACAGTCTGCCGGGCGGCGGCGGCGAGATTTTAGATGATGAAGTTCGTCGCCGCGTCTCAACCAAATGCACCTCGCAAGAATGGCTCGACGTGATGCGCGCGGCTCACACCGTCGGACTTCGCACGACCGCGACGTTGATGTCGGGCATCGGTGATACAGTTCAGCATCGCATCAATCACCTTCAAAAACTGCGCGACTTGCAAGATGAGACGGGAGGATTTACGGCGTTCATCAACTGGACGTTTCAACGCGAGAACACCGCGCTTGGACGACGTATCAAAGAAGAATTGACGGGCATTGATTATCTAAAAATGCTCGCCGTCGCGCGTCTTTTTCTCGACAACTTCGACAACTTTCAATCCTCTTGGGTGACGCAGGATTTGCGCGTCGGGCAAATCGCTTTGCGCTTCGGGGCGAACGATATGGGCAGCGTGATGATTGAAGAAAACGTCGTCTCATCCGCCGGAACGACGCACCGCGCCGACGAGAAAACCCTGCGGCATCTCATCTCCACCGCCGGATTTAGACCGCAACAACGCGACATACTTTATAACTACATCAACCGCGACGAAGCCGCACAATTCGACGCACGCGATTCAGCGAAGTTGGAAGAATTAAGCGTCGCGTTCGCCGATTGAGTTTTAGAAAAACGAGGTTTAAGAAAATGTCAGTTCAATTTGCGAAACACTACTTCACGATTCACGATTTTGAACGCATGGACGAAACGGGAATTTTACCCTCAACCAAACGCTATGAACTCATCGAAGGAGAAATCATCGAAATGTCACCAATCGGCAGCCGTCACGCCGCGTGTGTGGACGCATTAAACAGTTCACTTAATCGTCAAGTTGGTGATGCCGTTATCGTCAGGGTACAAAGTCCGATTGTCTTGGATGATTTTTCCGAACCGCAACCCGACATCGCGTTGCTCAAACCGCGCGCTGACTTTTACCGTGACGCACTTCCGACCGTTGCCGATGTTCTGCTTGTGATTGAAGTTGCGGATACAACGCTTGGCTATGACCGTCAAGTTAAGTTGCCGATGTATGCCCACGCCGGAATCCCCGAAGCGTTGATTTTTAATTTGCCGGATGAACAACTTGAGTATTACGCAAACCCCGCGAACGGTGTATATCAAGTGACGCGCATTTTCAAACGCGGCGAGAGTCTCGCATCGTCATCCGTGTCCGGCGCGGTGTTCGACGTGGCGGCGATTCTCGGATGAATACAGAGAAAGATGATTGCGATTCGGTGCGTTACCACCCCGACGGAAAAACATCGTTGACGATTTTCTCCGCCACAGGCTAAGATGAATTCGCGCCCACACTTTGCGCGCGCCGCTTCTCACCCGAACACGTTCCTTCAAGCATCCTGCTTCCGCGTTACCCCAAGATTTTTCACACGCCGTCTCTGCCGCCCGTGTCCCATTCATTCAACCTTCAACTCTCGAAAGGTTTACGCTTCATTCATGTCAAAAATAGATGACCTTTTACGCGCCGCGACGACTTCCGGTGCTTCCGACCTTCACGTTAAAGCCGGTTCGCAACCATTCATGCGAATCGGCGGCGAACTGCGTCCCGTCGTTGACGCCGGGCGTTTGACGCAAGAAGACACGCTCGATATGGCGTTCTCGATGATGTCGAATCGCCAGAAGCAACGCTTCAAAGAATCGAACGAAGTTGACATCGCTTATGGTGTCAGCGGACTCGGACGCTTTCGCGCCAACATCTTTCAGCAACGCGGCACGGTCGGCATGGTGTTGCGCGTTATCCCCGATACGGTGCGCTCGGTGACGGAGTTGGCTTTGCCGCCGATACTTGAAAAGATTGCGAATGAACGGCGTGGATTGATACTCGTGACAGGCACGACGGGTTCGGGTAAATCAACGACGCTTGCCGCGCTGATTGATTTGATTAACGGCACGCGCGGCGGGCATATCGTGACCATCGAAGACCCGATTGAGTTTTTGCATCGTGACCGTCGTTCGTTCGTGACGCAGCGCGAGATTGATGTTGATACGCAGTCGTTCGCCGGAGCGTTGAGAAGTGCTTTGCGGCAAGACCCGGATGTGATTCTCGTCGGTGAAATGCGCGACCATGAAACGATTGAAACTGCTTTGACCGCCGCCGAAACCGGGCATCTCGTGCTTTCGACCCTACACACTTTGGACGCGACGGAAACCATCATGCGAATCGTTTCGAGCTTCGCTCCGCACCAGCAAAAAAGCGTGCGTATTCAACTCGCGGGTATCCTTAAAGCCATCGTCTCGATGCGCTTGGTGCGTTCGGCGCGCGGCGTGGGGCGTGTTCCGGCGGTCGAAGTTTTAACGTCAACCGGATTGATACGCGACTACATCATCAACGAAGAAAAGACTTCGCTGATTCGTGACGCGATAGCGGCGGGAACGTCGCAATACGGAATGCAGACGTTCGACCAATCGTTGTTCAATCTGTTCTCGACGAATTTGATTACGATGGAAGAAGCTTTGCGCGGAGCGAGCAACCCGGATGAATTCCGCTTGCGCGTCGCGGGGATTCGTTCGGCTGCCGACCAAGCCCGCGAGGAGATGGAGAACCGGAGCAGCCTGATAAGCAACGACCACGAACCTTCGGAAGCAAGCTTTCGTCCATCGCTACGCGACGCGGGAACCGGAAGAATGCCAACCACCAATCAAGCGGCTTGATGATTGTGCGAGCCGTAAAAAAGTTAAGCTGAACCGACGCGCGCACGTCGCATCACGCGCACGCCCGCGCGCCAATCTTCGTTAATGTCGAAGCGATAAAGTTCGATGCGCGGGGAGATGAGGGCGGCGAGTGAATCGAAAGAGCGCGCGAAGCGAAGCAATGGCGCGACCGCATAAACGAGCGGCGGAGCATCGGCAAGCCGGACGGTTTCAAATAACGAATCGAGTCCATGAGCCTGACGCAGGGTTTCGATTCTGCGCCAGTAGTCGGCGGCTTGAAACGGAAGCGCGTCGTCTTCTGCGACTTTAAGTTCGATAACGACGAGTCTGCCGTCACGACGCACGGCGAGCAAATCAACGGGGCGCGCGTGTGAGGCGGTGTGCGCGGTGCGAATCTGCGCGTGAAGCGGAGCGAGACGTAAGCCCGCGTCAAGACGTGTGATGTCACGGCGCAAAAGCGATTCGAGCCAGCTTTCGGGCGCGAGATGAAATAGAGTGTGGCGATGGTTGGAAGAATCGTGACGACGCGCGGCGACGAGTTTAGCGATGAGTTCGCCAATGATTGGGGAAACTGTTCGCCAAGTGTGCGCGGTTGCGTTCGTGTCGCCTGCATCCGTGTCGCTCGTATTCGTATCGCTTATGTCGCTTGTGTCTGTGTCGTTTATAGCAAGCCGAAAATAGTCGCGCTTCGCCCTTGTGCGGGTGTTGTGTGAGACGCCGAGCCAGAGGTGTTCGCGGTTCATCAGGCGACGCAGACGGGCGAATGCCAAGCCGTGAAAGCGAAGCGTTTCGCCGTGACGCGCGGGGATGATGTCAATCGCTTCGGGAGCAAGAAGGCGAATGCGTTCCGCGAGTTGTGACGGATGATGAGTGAGGCATGTCAGGCGTGATGCGGTGTGACGGGACGTGCGAACGGCTTCATCAAGTGATGGAGTCGGTTCATCGGTGAGCGCGGTTAGGTCATCATTCGCCCCGTACACGCGAACGCAAGCGCGCGTCGTCGGGCGAAGGCACGCGCATCGTAAAGCGATGTCGGATGCGTGCGCGCCGGAAGCGACAATCCAGAGTTGCGTCGAGGCGGGCGTGTTATCAATCGCGCTTCGGGCGCGTTTGATTCTGCCGTGTTTGCGCGACGCAGCGGGACGGGAAGCAGCAAGACGCGCCAACCAGAGAAGCGACGAAGCGAGTAGGGAATCGGTCGCGGGTCGCATCGCCGTCTTGCGTGCGTTGGTTGGTGTGGCGATGTTCGTCAAGTCGCATGTCAGGGCGATGCGCGAGCGTCCGCGTGCGAGTATGACGCGGGCGAATCTGCCGGGACGCGTGCGGCGCGTGGAAGGACTCAAGGCACAGGTTTCGATTTTCCATGCCGTCTCATCAAGGGCGTTTATGGCGAGATGTGCCAAACGCGCGCAGAGTTCGAGGCGCGCATGTTCGAGACGCGCGGCGTCATCGGTGATGGAAGCGCGCGGCGTGAGCGTCACTAAAGAGGCGGGCGTCACGGTGTCGAGAATGGCGATTTGAAACTTGATTTGATTGTCGTCGTAAGACCATGCGCGAACTGAATGGGCGGTGAATCCTTGCGCTCCCCAAAACGAAAAGATGAGTTGATGACGTTCAACATTCACGTCGCAATCAACGCGACGCAGGTGGTGGTTCGATGTTTGGTGCGCGGTTGTTTCTTCCGTGCAAAACCATTCGGCATGGGCGTCGAGCAATCGCGTGATGTCGCGTCGCGCATTCCCGGCGGCATCTTTGGTGATGTTGGTAAAAGGAGATGACATCGGCAGTGTCGCGTTTGTTATGGGCGCGAAGGCGACGGGCAAACCTCGCGCGTGGCATAGTGCATCGGAGTGTGGTTGCACGAAAGGTTTCTCGCGTCGGTTCAAATTGAAAACTTAATGTTAATTAACTCACCTTACGCGGTTTTGTCTTTAGCCGCTTGAAAGCGGCTTTCCGCGAAGCGGCACTTAGCCACGCGATTTTATCGCGTGGACGAACGGCAAGAGAAATTGAAGGGCGTTTAAACGTCCTTTTGAAAGTTGGCTTTAGCCGGATGCTAAAGCGGGAGCGAGAAGGACGTTAAAACGCCCTCCGATTTTCAACTTGCGTTTCACCCAGCCGTCAACGGCTGGTCTAAGTGCCGCGAAGCGCGGAAAGCCCGATGAATCGGGCTAAACATCAAAACTGCGTAAGGGGAGTTAACTAAAGTTGAACGGCGGCGATGCTTCACTTTATCCGAAAATAGAACGAAAGGTTTGGGAATGATTAAATTAACTTTACGCGCGCATGTTTTGATGTTCGCGCTGTTGGCGATGATTTACTCGACGGCGGCGGATGCGCGGGCGCAGGTTGCGAACGATGCTTTGATGAAACTGCCCGCGTCGGATGCCGTGATGTACGTTGATGCCGAGCGCGCTTTGACGCAGGTTTTGCCGCGTCTGCTTGTCAATAACCAAGCTCAATTAACACAAATCAACGGCGACATTGACCGCTTCCGCGAGCGCACCGGAATTGACGCGCGCACGTTTAAGCGCGTCGCCATAGGGATGCGTTTCGTCGAAGTCGGAGAGAATAATTTCGATGTGCAATCCGTCGCCATCGCGTCGGGGACGTTTAATCCGGCGACGATGACGGCGGCGGCGCGACTCGGCTCGAACGGCAAATACCGCGAAGAAAAGTATGCGGGCAAAACGATTTCGCTGTTCACGTTGAGCGAGCAAATTAAATTGCTCGGCGTGATGAACATGAGCGCGGGCGAAATCGCGGTCGCACCTCTGGACGCGACGACATTGGCGATAGGTCAGGCGGCGGGCGTGCGCGCGGCGATTGACGCGGCGCAAGGAAGCAATCGCGCGAGTGCCGACATCATCGGTCTGGCGACGCAGAACGCGAACGCTTTTTTCAGTTTCGGCGGCAATGTTCCGTCGTCGTTCGTGCAAAATCTCGACTTTGGGAATGAAGAAATCAAACGCGGGGTGGCTTCGATTCGTCAGGTGTACGGCTCTGTCTCTACGACCGCGAAAGGCTTTCAAGTCACGACGACGGCGCGCACGGCGGAAGCGGGAGCGGCGCAAAGTCTCGGCAGTACGATTGATGCCCTTCGACAACTCGCACCGCTTTTGACGGGTACGATGCGCGGCGATAATGGCAGATTGGCGCGGGCGGCTCTCGACAATTTGAAAGTTCAGATTGTGGGTAACGAAGTCAAATTCAGTTTGGAAATGAGCGACGGCGATGTCGCGTTGCTCGTCCCGCGCATCTTCCCGAATCGCGCGGCGCGGTGAGTTGGTTGATAGTTCAAGGTTCAAAGTTTAACGTCAAAAGCAAAAGAGCGTGTCATGCGGCACGCTCTTTTTGCTTTGAAACTTGAAACTTGGGACGTTGAACTTTGAACATTTTTAAGGCAAATCTTGCGTGCCGCCCGGAGCGGGGAAACCGCCGGTGGCGGGCGAGATGAGCGGTGACATGGGTTCGTCGGCGGCGAGGCGGGCGAGAACGTCATCGTAGATTTTGATGTCGCCCGCCTCTTCCATGCGACGACGCGCGGCGGTGATATAGTCGCCGAAGACTTGTGATTGCGCGCTCTGCAAAGCCTGTCGCGTCAGTGTGTCGCGTTGTTTGGCGAACTCCGTGAGGTCGGCATCGGTGCGGGCGGCGACAGCGACGACGACGTACTGGTCGCCGATTTTAATTGGCGTGCGCGTAACTTGACCCGGTGCGAGAGCGAAGATTGCCGCGTCGCTTGCCGCGCTTGTTCCGGCAGAGCCGAGCGGCGAACCGAGCGTGTAATCTTTTTCGTCGGCGGCTTCGAGTCCGAGCGCGGCGGCGCGTGCGCGAAGGTCGGCGGCGGATTCGGCGTTGGCGGCTAATTCGTTGGCGCGGGCTTCGAGTTGGGCGCGGGCTTGTTCTTCCTGTGTGCGTTTGACAACTTGGTCGCGCACTTCGGCGAGTTCGGGTGTGCGCGGCGGGCGCACGTCAATTAGGAGCGGAATCGCAAAGCCGCCTCTGATGCCGACGCGCTCGCCGACATCGCCCGTGTTGTTGAGCGGGGCAACGGCTTCTTCAAATTGCGGCGAACTGCCTATGTCCTGCACATCATCGCCGGGCTTGATGTAGTCGGTTTCGCGTATCATTTCGGCGGGTGTCATGTTGGCTTCCGCTGCGAGTTCGCGTGCGACTTGTTCGACGTTTTTGGTTTCCTTCAAACGCTCTGTGGCGCGTGTGGCGAGTTGCGCGGCGGCGGCGTAAGCCCGGCGGTTGCGAAGCGAAACGAGTAGTTCCTGTTTGGCATCTTCAAAGGATTTCGGGACGCTTTCGCCGCGCCGGAAGACATAATATGCGTTGCCGATTTTCTTCGGCTCGGAGATTTGACCGGGTTCGAGTTGAAGCAGACTTTGCAGCGCGTCGTCGGGTTTGGCGTTCGGGTTGCGACGCAGTATGTTAGCGAGTGCGCCGCCGTTGCGGGCGGTCGCGGGGTCTTCGGAATTGCCGCGCGCAAGTTCCGCGAAGCGTTCTTCGCTCACCTTGTCATCGTTGTTTGTGCCGCGTGCCTGACGAATCAGGTCGAGGGCTTTGTTGCGAACTTGGTCGTCTAAATCGGGGCGCGCGATTTTCAGAACGATTTGCTGAAGACGAACGCCCGCCTGTTTGTTGGCGGCGGGTAAGCGTTCGTATTCGGCGCGAAGTTCTTCATCTGAAAAGTTTAGATTCGCACCGGCTTTCTCTTGGTTGATGAAGACGTAGCGAATCTTTTTCTGCGGCGTGGTAATCGCAAAATCGGATTTGTTCTTGTCGTAGAAAGCCTGTATGTCGGCATCGGAAGGCTGCAAGCGAGTGGCGAGTTTGTCGGCGACGACGGGGACATAGACGAGTTCAAACTTGGTGTTGGCGCGCTTCCAATCTTCTTCGACTTGTTGCGGAGAAATCTGTACGCCCGCCGTGACGAACTCTTGAACTTTCGCGGCGGCAAGCGCGGCGCGTTGTTCGGCTTCGTACCGCCCTACGTCACCGACACGACGACGATAGCGTTCCGCGCCGATAAAGTTTCCCGCCGCGTCGCTGAATTGTTGGCGCAACTTTTCGGCGAGTTCGGCGTCAGACACGCCCAAGCCGAGTTGCACCGCTTGCGCCGCGATGACACGTTGCGAAACCAGACCGTCGAGCAAGCCGCGATTGCCGCCGAGTTGCGCGAGGTAAGTTTGCCCTTGCGGGATGCGCGTGTACTGCTCTTTGATGGCTTCCAATTCGCTGACTTTGATTTCTTGGTCGCCGATGCGCGCCACCGTTTCATTCGCGGTCGCAATCGTGGCATTCACATCGCTCGACGGGGCGTAAAAGAAAACTAGACTGACGCCAAGTAAGATGGCGAACAGGATGATAAAAGTGCTTTGCGTCCGTTTGAGACGGCTTAATTGTTTGAGCATGAAAATCCTTAAAAGAGAGGAGTCAGGAGTCAGAAGTCAGGAGCCAGAATGAAGGCGGAATTAAATCCGCTTCAGTTCTCACCGTCACACTTCCGCCTTTTGCCGCAAAATTGTAACGAACGATACCCGGCAAAGCAAAGCAGGCGGGTTAGAAAGAAAACGAGGCACAAGGCAAACCGTCTTCATTCCGGCTTCTGACTCCTGACTTCTGACTCCTGTTTTTTTATGCTATATCTTGCTTATCATGGGCTATTCAATTTGGGTGTGGGTCGGCTTCGGCATTTTCATATTGGCTATGTTGAGCCTCGATTTGGGGCTTCTCAATCGTAAAACGCACGCGCCGACGTACCGCGAAGCCGGAACGTGGAGCGCGGTGTGGGTGTCGCTGGCGTTTGTGTTTGCGGGAATTATTTATTTCGCGCCGACTTTCTTAGGCATCGCGCCGGACGTGGCGGGCTTAAAAGTTAAGCAATTCCTGACGGGTTATCTCATCGAACTGTCGCTTTCGGTGGATAACCTGTTCGTGTTTCTGCTCGTTTTTTCTTACTTCAAAGTCCCGAAACAGTATCAACATCGCGTGTTGTTCTGGGGCGTACTCGGCGCGCTCGTGATGCGTATCACGATGATTTTCTTAGGCACGGCACTGATAAAGAATTTTCATTGGATTATCTATATCTTCGGGGCGTTTCTCGTTTATACGGGCATCAAGATGATGCGCGGCAGCGATGAAGAAACTAACCCGGAAGATAATCCGGTGGTGCGTTTCGTGACGCGGTTTGTGCCGATTTCGCGCCACTACGAAGAAGATAAATTCTTTACGATAGAGAACGGGCGGCGCGTCGGAACGCTGCTTTTTCTCGTGTTGGTTATCGTCGAAGTCACTGATTTAGTATTCGCGGTGGATTCGATTCCGGCGGTCTTCGGCGTGTTTCGCTCGCCTGCTGAAGTTGACCCGTTTATCGTTTATACATCAAACGTGTTTGCGATTTTGGGTTTGCGTTCGCTCTACTTTTTGCTCGCCGGAGTGGTGGATAAATTTCATTTGTTGAAGTACGGGTTGGCGATTGTACTAACCTTCATAGGCGTCAAGATGTTATTACCGGGCGTCGAAGAATTGCTTGAACTTACAGGACGCGGGGCGACAATCAATCCCAAGTTTTTCCATATCTCAATCGAAGTATCGCTCATGGTCGTCCTTGTCGTGCTAGTCGGGTCAATTGTCGGGTCGCTGGTTTTTCCGGCGCGCGTGAAGATGGACGACACACCACTGCCTGATGCGATGAAGATGGACGACACGCGGAAATAAACTGTCGGGCGCGAAAAGGGTTGATGCGCGGTTCGCCCGTGTGCTAAGTTGGAATCAGGGCGGTATCTTCCCGCTATTGCCCGTCTCAAATAAGCAGCTTCAAACAAGCCACACCACTACCAGTCACTTCCTTTACTTATATTTCCAGCCAGAGCGTTTCAGAACCAGCGCGCTTCTTCTTCCGCGTGCCGACGCGCTTCTTCATTCCTTCGACTTACGCACCATGAGTACCACGCAAAACCAGTTCAACCTCGAATGGTGGATAATCCAAAAGCGGTTCGTGTATCTGCTGGCAATTCTCCTCCTCGTCGCCGTCGTGGTGGCGGGCGGCAGTTATTACTTGCGGAATTACGGCGGCGCGCTCGGCGCGAATCATGCGAGTCTGCCGACGGGTGCGCGCTTCGATTCGTTTGAAGGCGACGTGCGCGTGATTCGCGCGCAGACACGCGAAACAATCGAAGCGAACAGTGGGCTGGGTTTAGAACCCGGCGACATCGTACAGACACAGGAAAGCGGGCGGGCGCGCATCCTGCTTATTGACGGTTCGACATTGCTTGTGCGCCCGAACAGCGTCGTGCAGATTCGTGATAACGAGAACACGGACGGCAAAGGAACGCGGGTGCGCGTCGCGGTGGATAGGGGACTCGTCAACGTGCGAACCGCCACACTTGGCTCCGGGCAAACCAACGTCGTCGAAACTAAGCTGACGCAGAACCGCATCGCCTCTGAAACCGGAGCGACATTTAGCGTGCGCGAAGACAACACCGAAGACATTCGCGTCGCCGCCGGTTCAATCGAAACCACGACGCGCGACGGCGAGAAGACTAACGTGCAGGGCGGCGAATATGTCGCGGTCACGGCTTCGGGACGCATCGCCCGCGTCGAAAAATTACTCGAACCGCCGATGCCAATCGCTCCGCGTGACCTTCAAAGAATTTTCGTCGCCGCCGGACAGAACACGTCGAACGTCACTCTGCGCTGGCAAAAGCACGCGGGGGCGATGACGTATCAGGTTGAAGTCGCCACCTCGCCGTTCTTCGTTGCCGCCGGACGGGTCAGCCAACGCGGTCAATTATCCGCGAGTGAATTTGATGTCGGCGCGCTCAAGCCGGGAGCATACTACTGGCGCGTGCAGACGAGCGGCGCATCGGGTCAAACCAGCGAATGGTCTGAAGGACAAAAGTTTATCGTCGCCATGCCCGCCACCACCGAACAGCAAGTCGAACTGCGCGACACGAGTGTTGAATACGTCGCCGGAACGATTTACATTTTGCGCGGACGCGCCGCACCGGGCAATACCGTGCGCGCCGAAGGGCGACACACGATGGTTTCAAGCAACGGCTTCTTCCAACTTCAAGTGACGTGTCCGCGCGGAGCGTCCGCCGTCAATGTTGAAGTCGAAGACGCGCAAGGCAATCGCAATCGCACGCGCCTCGCGCTTCGTCAATCTTAAATTGTTTAAGCTTAGTTGAGATTGAACATTTGAAATTGAACATGTGAGGAAATCCTAAAACTCTTTACCTCTCCACTTCGTTTTATGTCCTTCACCTTTCCGGCACATCTCGATAGGCGCATGATGAGCGAAGCCTTCAACTTCGCCGCGCAACTTCACGACGCCGCGAGTCAGCCGGACGTGGCGCACATCGCCTTAGAGACGTTCGCCGCCTTGCTTCCCGCGAAGCGTTGGACGCTGGCGCGTGTCACAGGCGCGCTTCAGGAAGCAGGGGAAACAAACAAGCACGAAGCCGTCAAGTTCGACGTGCTGGCGACGCGCGACATCGAAGTTAAATCAGGCGACGCAACCGCGTCGAAGGATGAGCGGCAAAATGAAGCGCAGAAAAGCGACGCCGAAAGTTTGACCGATACTGAACACCGCTTTGCTCTTGAAGCGGCGATGTCGGCGCGCATTGGTTCACACACCGAAGCCGGAGAAAACTTAATCGCCTTTCCGCTCGTCTGTCACAATCGCGTTATCGCGGTGTTGTGTGCGACACGGGATTTATCCTGCGGCGCGACGCCGTTCACGGATGCGGGCATTGATTTCTTGCGCGCTCTCGCCGTGCCGCTCGCCCTTGCGCTTAATAACGCGGTGCGAATCGCGGAAGCCGAACGCCTCTCGCGCACCGACGATTTGACGAGTCTTCACAACGCGCGTTACATGAGCGATTGTTTGCTTTCGGAAATCAAACGCGCCCGCCGTTATAACTCGAACGTCGCGGTGCTTTTCCTCGACCTCGACAACTTCAAAAACGTCAACGACTCACACGGTCATCTCGTCGGCTCGCACGTTCTCATCGAAGTCGCCAAAGCGATTCTCGCATCGGTGCGCGATACGGATGTCGTCGCGCGTTACGGCGGCGATGAATTTGTCGTCGTCCTGCCGGAAACAGTTGCCGACCGCGCTCTGCAAGTCGCGGAACGCATTCGCCAAACGCTCGCCAACACCGTCTTCACGGGCGGGCGCGCTCTTGAACTAAGTTTGACGGCAAGCTTCGGCGTCGCCGCTTTTCCGGCGGACGCAGACTCGGCACAACAACTCGTCGCCGCCGCCGACCACGCGATGTACGAAGCTAAAGGTGCGCGCAAAAACTGTGTCCGCCGCGCCGACAGTGAGCGGTTCGGGTTCGAGCGGTTAGAGTTTTCCGACGAGAAAATCGCTTCGTAACTCATGTTACACAGTAACGAGGTTTCGCGGCTCTGCCGCCCGATGTGCGGTGAGGCTTACGCCTCACCGTCAAGCGTTCCAAATGTCTTCGAGGCTATGCCTCAAACCGCGCGGCAGAGCCGCTACATTTTTATCATTCTGAGCGGAAAGGCACAGCCTCTGCCGCACATCAGGCGGCAGAGCCGCTCTACCGGCGTAAGGTGATTCGTAAATGATGTGATAAAAGCGGAATCCGACCACGCTTAAAAGTTTTGTCAAGAAATTTTGTCTCTCCGATAGCGTATCGGCGCGGCTTAGGTGTATCTTGGCAAGCTTGAGTAAATTTAGATTTCAGGTCTTCATTTTCTCAATTCAAGAACCTGATTCAACTTCGCGGTTGAAGCAAGTCAACCTGAAATTTAGAACCACGAATCAAATAACCCCGAATCGTTAAGGCTTTGCATGGCATTAAAATCGCTCTTTTCTCTTTTTTCAAACGACCTCGCCATTGATCTCGGTACTGCCAACACACTGGTTTTCGCCAAAGGGCGCGGCATCGTCGTCTCCGAACCCTCCATCGTCGCCATCAATAAAGCGACCAACGTACCGCTCGCCGTCGGCAAAGACGCGAAGGAGATGCTAGGGCGAACGCCCGGCAATATCGTCGCCATTCGCCCGATGAAAGACGGCGTTATCGCCAATTTTGAGATGACGGAGAAGATGCTTCAGCACTTCATACGCAAGGCACACAACGGCAAGACGTGGGTTTCACCGCGTGTTGTCATCGGCATTCCGTCAGAAATCACGCAGGTCGAACGGCGCGCCGTCGAAGATTCGGCGTATCGCGCGAAGGCTTCGGAAGTTTATCTCGTCGAAGAAGCGA
>JANDLT010000019.1 GCA_024330265.1 Pyrinomonadaceae bacterium MAG19_C2-C3
TTTTCTTTTTTTGTGTTGTGGGGGCGGGTGCCGCGCGCGGGGGGGGGGGGGGGGCCCCCCCCCCCCCCCACCAAAACGACGATTATTTTCTTAACTTAATGCCATTGCCTGAAAGGGTCGCATCACACCGGATTATGCGACCCTTTCAGGGTCGGGATACAACTGCCGATAAGGACGTAGGGCGTTGCCCTACGCTATTGAATCCGTCGCTTTCAGCGACCGGAGAACACTTTGTCAGACACGTTCTGAGAGGAAAATCTTATGTCTACTTTGCGTGTCCTGATTGCGCCGTCGGGTTTTAAGGAAAGTTTGAGTGCGGAAGAAGCCGCCGCCGCGATTGCCGAAGGCGTGCGCCGCGCCGCGCCCGATGCGGAGATTACCGAAGCACCACTCGTTGATGGCGGCGAAGGATTTTCCGAAGCACTGGTCGCGGTGACGAAAGGCGAATTGAAGCGATTGAAAGTCACGGGTCCCGTCGGCGACGAGGTTGATTCGCATTTCGGAATGCTCGGTCGTGACGACAATCAGGACGGTGACACACAAACGGCGGTGTTGGAAATGGCGGCGGCGGCGGGGTTGCGATTAGTCCCGAAAGACAAGCGTGACCCTTTGCAGACGACGACGCGCGGGGTTGGTGAATTGATTAAAGCCGCACTCGACGCGGGTGCGACGAAGTTGCTTATCGGGTGCGGCGATTCGGGAACGAACGACGGCGGGGCGGGTGCGGCGGAAGCTCTCGGCGTCAAACTTTTGAAGGCGGATGGTTCACCGATTGAACGCGGAGCGGCGGGACTCATCGAACTCGACCGGATTGATTTGAGCGGGCGCGATGAAAGGTTAAACGACACGGAAATTGATGTTGCCTTGAACATCCATAACATCCTGTGCGGCGAGCAGGGCGTGGCGCGCGTCTTCGGACCCCAAAAAGGGGCGTCGCCGGAAACCGTCGAACAGATGGAACAAGGACTCGAACGCTTCGCGGAAATCATCAAGCGTGATACCGACATATATGTTCGTTTGATGCCGGGCGGCGGAGCAAGCGGCGGACTCGGCGCGGGACTTCACGCGCTGTTGGGTGCGCGCCTTCATCAACGCTATGACATCGTGATGAAGTATCTGGAGATTGACGAAGCGTTGAAGAATTGCGACATCGTGATAACGGCGGAAGGCGGGATTGATTTTCAAACGCCGCGCGGCAAAATCCCCGCCGAAGTTGCCAAACGCGCCAAGCAACACGGCTTACCCGTGTTCGCCCTCGCCGGGACGATTGGCAAAGAGGCGGAAGTGAATTACGAACACGGGATTGACGCGATGTTCAGCATGATTTCAAAACCTTGCACGCTCGAAGAAGCAATCGAGAACGCACGGGAGATGCTCGCGTCGTGCGCCGAAAACCTGATGCGCGTCGTGGTGGCGAGTCAGAAGATTGGTTCATCGGTTCATTGATTCATCGGTTCATTGATTCGTCGTTCATTGATTCATTGTAACTACTCAGCCGTCTTCAGACGGCTTTCCGCGAAGCGGCACTTAGACCAGCCGTTTGACGGCTGGGGACGGTGACAAACTAATCTTTTCAGCCCGTTTCAACGGGCTTTTGCGTGAGGCTTGAGCCGTTCGGGTCGTGTGGCTAAAGCCGGATGAGAGAAGGGCGTTAAAACGCCCTCGCCGGTTTTTTGCCGCTTTCACCCAGCCGTCAAACGGCTGGTCTATGCGCCCTTCGGGAAAGCCGTCTGAAGACGGCTGAGTAGTTACGATTCATTGCCGAAGAATGAACCAATGAGTCAATAAGTCAATGAACCGATGAATGAACCGATGAATGAATCAATGAATCAATCTCTTTATGTCTGAACAGGTTAATCAAAGTATCTGGGCGCAGTTCGATGAGCAACGCGCGAAGCAGGAAAAGGCAGCGAAGAAAAGCGAAGCGAGTGGGCGCAAATTTCGGTGGGTCGTGGACGCGATATTGCCGGTCGCACTCGCGCTTGTCGTCGCGGTCGCGGTGTCGCTGCCCCAGACGTTGCCGACCGAAGCCCGCATCGCATTGTTCGCGTTTGCGCTGGCGGCGATTTTGTGGTCAACGACTTCGCTTAACGCCGCTTACGTCGCCCTTGCCGTGACGGTCTTGATGATTCTGGCAGGCGGCAGCCCGCAGGATAAACTTTTCGATGCCTTAGCAAGTGATGTTATCTGGTTGATGATCGGGGCGTTCGTGTTGGGCGGTGCGGTGCAGCAAACCGGACTCGCGGAACGCATGACCGGCATTGTCATCGGGCGCAAACGCAAGGTTAGCAGTATGTTCTGGTTATTGACCGCCGCACTTGTCCCGCTCTCGTTTTTCATTCCTTCGACATCGGGACGCGCCGCCGTCACGATTCCGGTGTTTCGCAGTATCGCCGATGCCGCCGACGACGCGCGCATCACACGCGCCCTCGCGTTGTTGATTCCGACGATAATTTTAGTCGCCACGATAAGCACGCTCATCGGCGCGGGGTCGCACTTAATCGCCAACGATTTACTGAATCAAATCTCGAATACGCGCATCTCTTTCGCGCAGTGGGCGATGTGGGGCGTGCCGTTCGGCGTGGCGGCGAGTTTCATTTCGGCGTGGGTGATTATGTGGCTGTTTCTCGATAAGGAACGGCGCGAACGTGAATTGGAAGTTCCTCATCGAAAGAAAAAAGCGTGGCAAATCGCGGAGTGGAAAACAATTGTCATCGCCGCCGTGATGATGATCTTCTGGGTCACGGAAAGTTATCACGGCATCGAAATCGCCACCGTCACCGTCGTCGGGGCGTTGCTTTTGACGTTGCCTAAGTTCGGCGTACTGTCTTGGAAAGACGGGCTGAAAGCCGTGTCGTGGAACTTGGTGATTTTCGTCGGGGCGGCGTTGGTGTTGGGCAAAGCGTTGATTGAAACGAAAGCCGCGCAGTGGCTTATCGAAGGCATCTTTGAACTGAGCGGCATCGCCGGAGCGGATTCGCATCTCGTCCTGTTGCTGGCTCTCGCGTTCATCACGCTGACCTCGCACATCTACATGACATCGCACGCCGCACGCGCCGCCGCCCTCGTGCCGCCGATACTTTACCTCGCGGGAAATTTGGAACTAAATCCGGTGGCGGTGTTGTTCATCGGCACGATTGGCATGGATTACTGTTTGACTTTTCCGGTCAGTTCAAAAGCCCTGTTGCTCTTTCAAGAACTCGACACCGACACGTTTCAACCGAGCGACCTGTTAAAACTCTCATCGGTCTTACTCATCGCTCACTTGCTTTTAATCTTCGCGTTCTACTACGGCTACTGGCGTTGGGTCGGGCTGGCACTCTGAAATAGTAGGCAGTAAGCAGTAGGCAGTAAGCAGTGAAAATCAAAACACGCTTTGTCTTTCGCTCCTTAAACTGCCTACTGCCTACTGCCTACTGCCTACTGCTTACTATTCTTATGAACCTCAAACGAAAACTCTTGACCGTGTTCGGGGCGTTGGCGTTGTTGTCGTTGCTCACTGCCGGAATGACGTTGTGGATGATCGGTCAGTGGCGCGCGACGAATCAGCGCATCGAAAATCATTATCAACGCAGCCTTCTGTTGCAGCGCGTGCGGGCGACGATGTTTCGCTCTTTTAAGGAAGTCCCCGACGCCGTGACGGGTGATGACCTCGATTCGCGCGAGGAATTTAACGAGTACATAAAACCGGCGGAAGATGATTTCGCGCAGTGGTCGAAGCTTGCCGAAACGAACGAAGAACTTGAGCAAGTCAAACAGGTGCGCGCCGCCTACGATGCGTTGGTCGCCGTCGCCAACCAGACTTTCGATTTAGTCGAAGCGGGGCGTATGCGCGAAGCCTTCGAGTTGATGGAAGGCAAACTTGAAGATGATGACCTTGCGACGTTTCAGCGTTTGACGGAACAAGCCGCCGAATCAGATCGCAGTTATCGTGAACAGGTGCGGGCTTCGGTTGACGGGACGCGCCGCACCGCGCAAATCGTGTTATCCATCGCTGCCTTTGCGACCGTCTCGCTGGTCTTGCTGCTCGCGGCGTATCTCGCTTCGGATTTATTTAAGCCGCTCAAGGAAGTCGAACAGGCACTAAAGCGCGCGGGGAGCGGCGATTGGAAAACACGCTTGACGGAAGAACGCGCCGATGAGTTTGGCGCAATCAACAAAGCCTTCAACCGGATGGCGGAATCCGTCGCCCAACGCGAACAACGCGCCGGCATGGGTGTGACGGACGCGGACAGTGACCCGACGAGCGACGGAACTTGGCACAACACGACTTCGCGTCTAACTCTGCATACGCTTGTCGCACAGCTGCGGGCGCGCGTCTTGCGCCTTGCGGACAACGGTGAATCAAACGGCAACGCGAATGCCAACACAGCGGACGATGAGCGTCGCAAGTTGGTCGAGAAAGTCGAGCAGCTTTCGCAAGCCGTCGTGCGCGTCACCGAGTTTGGCTTTCCGCTTGACCTCAATCTCGCGCGCACGGACATCCGCGAACTGCTTTACGAAACTCTGTTGCGCTTTCACGAAGAACTGACTTCACGCGGCATCAGCTTTGAAATTGACATCGCACCGGAAGTTTCCTTTGCGATTGTTGACCGTTTGAAGTTGCGCGAAGCGATTGGCGAACTCGTGCGAAACGCGCTTCGCGCTTTGCCGGAACGCGGCGGGCGTATCGGCTTGCGTTCGCGTGTCGAAGCGGACGAAGAATTGATAATCGAAGTTGCCGACAACGGCGCGGGCAGCGACGACTCTTTGATTGACAACACGTTTTCGCGCGAGAAAATTTCCGCATCAACAATCAAAGGCGGCGTCGGCTTGCGTTTAATCAAAGCGATTGCCGAACAACACGGCGGCAAACTAAGCATCACCAGCGAACGGGGAACGGGAACTTTCGTGCAGTTGAAACTACCCGTGCGCGAATAATTTTCGGAGAACGAATTGATGATGCGAATCAGCAACCTAATTTTAGTCTTGATGCTTCTGCTATCTGGCAACACGACGGCGCAAACCGTCGGGGCGGACGACGACCTCGAACCGCGCGAAGAAAATCAGTATCGCACTCAACTTAGATTCAATATCAACATTTATAAGAACCTTGAGGCGACCGCCGAGTATCGCGCCGCCGTCAGTCGCAACACCGAAACCCGTGAACGCTACACGCTGAATTACTCTTGGCAGCCAAGCAAGTATGTGAAAATCGAACCGGAATACCTGTTCCAAGTCGAGCGCGAAATACGCGGCGAAACCGAACCCGAACATCGCCTAAGATTTTCAGTAAGCGGCATCCTGCCCTTTAAGCGTTGGCGATTCAGTGTGCGTAACCTCATCGAACGCCGCTACGTCGAAGGCGAAAAATCATATCGCTATCGTCCGCGTATTCTGGTCGAACGCGAATTCAAAATACGCGATAAAAAACTCACCGCCTACGTCCTCGATGAGCCTTATTACGATTCGCGCGTCGAGGCGTTTCGCTTTAACCGCATCTATGCCGGATTCGAGTATGAAATCTCGAAACGCCTTGAGTTTGAAACCTTCTACTTTCTTCAAAACGGAAGCTTCAGCCGCCCGACAGACCGCCATGTCGTCAGCACATCTCTGAGCATACGCTTACGGTGACGAAAGATTTTTAGCTTCAGTTATCCGTCGGGACGGATGGCGTCGAGAGTGGTTCTTCGACGCTCAAGACTTCGATGATAAACACGAGCGTCGAATCGGGCGGGATGTCGCTGCCCGCGCCTCTCGCGCCGTAGCCGAGTTGCGGCGGGAGTATGAATGTCGCATGGTCGCCGACGCGCAATCGCCCGACGCCTTCATCCCAACCTTTAATCACGCGCCCCGCCCCAATCTGAAACGTGAACGGCGCGCCTCTGTCAAGTGAACTATCGAACTTCGCGCCATTGGTCAGAAGTCCCGTGTAATTGACCGTCACCCTATCGCCCGATTTCAAAGGGCGACCCGCGCCGCGACGTGTGACGATGTAGGTCAAGCCCGATGCGGTCGTCACGGCAGCGGATGACGGCGGCGCGGCGACGACGGGCGGACGACGAACGGGCGGACGGCTTCGCGTCGCACGTCGCGGGGCGCGGCGGTTGACAGTCCCGCGACGTGTTTGACCGACGACACTGTTAGTGAAACTTCCGGCGACAAAGAGATTGATAAAGATTAAAAAAACGGTGATGGTTTTGTTCATACTATTTTCGTGGGAACGTTTATGTCTAAATCTTTTTGGTAACGGTTTCATAAATTCAAACCGAATGTTTAGAGGAGGGCGGAAGCCCTCCTCTGCGACTCGGCGGCGGAGGGCGGAAGCCCTCCTCTAAACGAACGTAAAGCTACTTACGAAACTGCTTCTAAATATCTCGACAGCAAAATGTTTCGGTGATGAAGTTCATGCCCGGCGATGATGTAAGCCAGTGCGCGAACACTGACCGGGTTGTCACTGGCGATGCCTGAACGTTGCCACGCTTCTTTTGTGAGTGGCTTTAAGAGTGCGATGGTCGCGCGCCTGACGGATTCAAATTCGGCGGCGAGTTCGGCGAGATTACAATCATCGAAACGGGCGTTGACGACGTAAGCGTCTTGCTCGAAACCGGGCAGCGGCGTCGCGTCACCGCGTGCGAAACGAAGCGCGCGATAAGCGAAGATGCGTTCCGTATCCGCGACGTGTCCGACGACTTCCTTAATGCTCCACTTGTCGGGGGCATAGCGCGTGTTGCCGTCGGCTTCGGGAATGCCGCGAAGCAATTCGAGCGTCTCATCGAGTTGGCGATGCAAGACGGAGATTATCTCCCGGTCAACGGGTACGAGTGCGACATACTTGCCGTAGTAAGCGGCGTATTCGGCGGCGTCGGGTTTGGTGAAGGTGGTTTGTAGGTTCATGAGATGGTATCGGTTTTATCGGGTTGTGGATTGGCGACGGCGGCTTGAAGCGGCAGGCGAATTTGAAAGCATGTCGCGCCGGGTTTGGATGTGACGCGGATGTCACCGTGATGAGTGCGTATGATGCGGGCGACGGTATCGAGTCCCAAGCCCGTGCCTTCGCCAACCTGTTTGGTGGTAAAGAACGGCTCGAAGATGCGCGGTTGAACGTCTTCAGGGATGCCCGCGCCGTTGTCGCGGATTTCGATTAACACATCGGTCGGTTCGCGCTTTGTCTTTATCGTCACTTGCCCGCCTTCAGTCATCGCGTCAATCGAGTTGTCGAGCAGGTTCGTCCAGACTTGATTGAGTTCGTTGCCGTAAGCCGTGATGCGCGGCAGGTCTGCGGCATAGTCGCGCGTGACGTTGATGCTTTTGATTTTCAGTTCGTGCTTGAGTATGACGAGCGTGTTATCCAAGCCTTGATGCACGTCAACTTCTTGAAGCGGAACTTTGTCCATGTACGAGTATTCTTTAATCGCCCCGACGATTTCCGAGACGCGCCCGGTACTGGTCTTAATCTCCGCGACGAGTTTCGCAGTCGCAAGTTGCGCCGCGATGCGCGACAGGACATCGCCCAACGCCGCGTTGCCGATTTGGTTTGCGACCCGTTCGAGTTCCGATTTTTCCACGCCCGATTCAACCAACGACGGGGCGAGCAGCCACGCCTCCTCGATGTTTCGACGCTCAAGCCATGTCATCAACTCATCTTCCAAATCACTGTTGGCGAGAGCGTCGAAGGTTCGCGTGTGTGATTGATGCTCAATCGCTTTGGCTTCAAATTCGGCGATGAAGCGGCGTTGGTCGGGTGTCAGTTGATGTTTGCAAAGATTTAAGTCGGCATGGCGCAGGCGTTCAAGCGTCGTGGTCAATTCATCGGCGGCGCGGCGTGCGGCGGAAGCAGGATTATTGATTTCGTGCGCGAGTCCGGCGGAGAGTTTGCCGAGTGCCATCAGCTTATCGCGTTGCTGCGACGCGCGTTCAAAGCCGCGCACGCGGTCACTCATCAAACCGACACAGCGTTCGGCAAGTAAAGGCATTTGTTGAATCAGTTCGGGAAAGTATTTTATGTCAAGCAACAGCACGCGCGTCGGTTGGACGGCGTGCGCGGTGCCGCCCCAGTGCGTCATCCGCGAGAAAGGTAAGCGTCCACTGACTTCCGTGTCGGGGTCTCCGGCGCGGGCGATGAAGATGTAAGAATCGAGTGCCGCGTCATCCGGGCGCGAGTGGATTTCGCCCTCAAGATAAACGCTCATCCAGTTGGCGGGTTCGCCTTTACGAAATACCAACTCGCCCGTCGCAAAGCGTTTCTCAACGGCGCGCGTCGCAAACCACGCGAGTTGTTCCGGCGGCAAATCGGCAAAGACCGTGACTTGTTTCAAAGCCGCGACGCGGTTATTCAATTCACCTTCGCTTGGCACACCGCCCGCCTGTACATCCGGCGAAAGGTCATTGTTGTCCGGCGTGAAATGTCCTTCCATGATGCGCCTTTCCATGCCATTTCCGTTTAGGTGCGTCGCTAAATGCGTCGGGCGTTTGCGGTTTGCCGCTTACACCACGCGCGCCAGATATTGATGAATAAACGAAACGGCGATTGAACCTTCACCGACGCCGCTCGCCACACGTTTGATTGAATTTTTCCGCACATCACCGACCGCGAACACACCCGGCACATTGGTTTCCAGAAGGTACGGTTCGCGCTCCAGTTGCCACCCGCGCGGGCGCGTGCGTCCATCGCGCAACAGTTCGCGCCCTGTGAGTATGAAGCCGCGTTCGTCGCGTTCAATCGTCTCGCCGAGCCATCTGGTGTGCGGTTGCGCTCCAATGAAAATAAACAAATAGCTGGCGGGAACGCGGTTCGTTTCACCGCTCACGGCGCAATGCACCGACACCGCTTCAAGGCGTTCATCCCCGTGAACTTCGGCGACGGATGAATTGAGTTCGACCTTGATGTTGGGCGTGCTTTTGATTTGCTCGACGAGGTATTGCGACATGCCTTGCTCCAGCGCGTCGCCGCGCACGAGCATCACGACGCGGCGCGCGTACTTCGCAAAGTGCATCGCGGCTTGACCCGCCGAGTTCGCCCCGCCGACCACGAAGACTTCCTCATCCTTGCACGATAAAGCTTCGGTCATCGCCGCCCCGTAATACACACCCGCGCCGTACAATCGTTCCATACCCGGCACGTCCAATTTGCGCCACTCAACGCCCATCGCCAACAACACGGCGTGACAACTGATTTCGCTCTCATCGCGCAACTTGAGTACGCGGTACATGTCTTCGACGCGCAGTTGTGTCGCTTCCTGCGGCGCAAGCATTTCGACGCCGAAGCGTCGCGCTTGTATCACGGCGCGGCGCGCCAAATCGCCGCCCGAAAGTCCCGACGGAAAGCCAAGATAGTTTTCAATCCGCGAAGACATTCCGGCTTGTCCGCCCGGCGCGGTGCGCTCAATCATCACCGTGCTTAAACCTTCGCTCGCGCCATACACGGCGGCGGCGAGACCGGCGGGTCCGCCGCCGATAATCGCTAAATCGTAAAACTGATTTTCGGGGCGTGTCTGTAACCCGACGCGATTCGCAATCTCACTGTTCGACGGTTCGTGCAGACGTTCGCCGTTCGGGAAAATCACAATCGGCAGCCGCTTCGTTTCATCTTCGTTGAGGGCATCAATCAGTTTTCCTGTTTCAGCGTCCTGAGTGCGCGCTTCGACATCGAACCATTGATAAGGAACATGATTACGTGCGAGAAAGTCTTTCGTCTCGTGCGACTTTGCCGACCAACGATTGCCAATCACCCGTATGCCTTCAAACGGCGGGCGGAAATTCGCCATCCATTCTTCCAGTAAATCATCCAAGACCGGATACAAGTTTTCTTCCGGCGGATGCCACGGTTTCAATAAATAATGATGTATCGCGGCTTCGTTAATCGCCTTAATTGCCGCGTCCGTATCGGCATAAGCGGTAAGCAGTGCGCGCTTGGCTTCCGGGTAGAAATCCATCGCGTGCTTGATGAACTCGACGCCCGACATCTGCGGCATACGTTGGTCAACAAGCAACAAGGCGACCGCATCGCCGCGCAGTTTCAATTCCTTAAAAAGGGCAAGAGCCGTCTGTCCCGACCCGGCGCGCAGGACGCGAAACTTTTCCGCATAGCGGCGGCGCAAATCTCTTTCGACCGCCCGCAAAACTTCCGCGTCATCATCAACGCAAATCAAAACCGGTTTCGCCATGAACCGCTTTTCCCTTCGTGCCGCTTCATCAAAATTATAAGAGAGGTCTCGTAAATAAAGATGCGTTGTGTTTAGAGGAGGGCTATGCCCTCCGGTGCGACGTGCGGCGGAGGGCATAGCCCTCCTCTAAACGGTTGATAGATATTTATGAGACCGCTTCCGGTTGTGACTTTAACACCACATCGCTTATAACTTCACGTCAGCCCAACCCGACTAAAAGATTCAAGATTGCTCAACTCGATGCACATTTTCTTTGCTGCCGGAGCGATTCCGGCATTCATGACCGAAGTGGTGACGTTGCTTGTCGCGGGCGCAGTCATCGCCTACATCTGTTACCGTTTCGGGCTTGTGCCAATCGTCGGTTTTCTCGTTGCAGGCGTCATCATCGGACCTAACGGCTTGCGCCTTGTGCGCGACCAAGCACTCGTTGACGCGGCGGCGGAAGTCGGCGTTATTTTGTTGCTTTACACCATAGGCATCGAGTTCAGTCTGGAAAAACTGGCGCGCATCAAGCGGCTTATCTTTGTCGGCGGCGGGCTTCAAGTCGGACTCGCCACCGCTTTGACTCTGGCAACGCTCGCGGCGTTTGGTGTCCGGTGGCAAGCGGCATTGTTCACAGGGTTTCTCGTCGCCCTTAGTTCGACCGCGATTGTCTTAAAACTCCTCGCCGACAAAGGCGAAACCAACACCGCGCACGGACAAGTCGGGTTAGGCTTACTGATATTCCAAGACCTTGCGATTATCGTGATGGTGCTTCTGATTCCGGTCTTGAGCGGAGCGGGCGGTTCGGGTTACGAAATCTTTTTCGCCCTCACCAAAGCCGGAGTTATCATCGCTATCGTGCTGTTATTCGCCCGACGATTGATGCCACCGATGCTGGAGATGGTGGCGCGGACGTGTTCGCCGGAACTGTTTCTTTTAACCGTTATCGCCATCTGTTTCGGCACAGCTTACCTGACGAGTCTGGCGGGCGTCAGTCTCTCGCTCGGTGCTTTTCTCGCCGGACTTCTGGTTAGTGAAAGTCGTTTTAGCGAACACGCTTTGAGCGAGATTTTGCCACTCCAAATTCTGTTCAGCGCGACGTTTTTCGTATCCGTCGGAATGCTGCTCGATGTCGGATTTTTAATCAATAACCTGCCGCTCGTCGTGGGTTCTATCGGGCTGGTACTGGTTATTAAAATCGTTACGACCGGCATCGCGGTTCGTGTTCTCAACTACAAAACGCAAGTCGCCGCCGCGTCAGGTTTGATGCTCGCGCAGATTGGCGAATTTTCGTTTGTGTTAGAGCGCGCCGGACGCGAAGCCGGTCTATCCCCGGCGGGACTCGGTGCGGCGGGTTCGCAAACTTTTATCGCGTCGTCCGTCGTGTTGATGGTTTTGACGCCGCTCTTGATGCGCTTCGGCTCTCAACTCGCGGGCAAACTCGAAGCCAACCAAACGGCGCGCTCAGTGGCGGACATCGAAGCAAACGGTGAATCGGAAACGATGGGCAAAGATTTACCGTCGCTTGAAAATCATGTCATCGTCGCGGGTTACGGACGGGCGGCACGCGCTCTGGTTCGCGTGCTTGGCGAGTCGCGCGTTCCGTTCATCATCACGACCCTTAGTCCCGAAGGTGCGAACGAAGCCGAAAGCGAAGGGTTAATCGTTTTGCGCGGCGATTCGACGAAGCAACGCACGCTCGAACTCGTGGGCATCGCCCGCGCCCGCGTGCTGGTCGTCGCGGACGATGAACCGATTATCGCGGGACGCATCGCCAGCGTCGCCCGCACACTCAATTCAAACTTGCGCGTCATCATCCGCACACGTTACGCCGCCGACATCAATTCACTCGCCGTCACGGGAGCGAACCACGTCATCTCGGAAGAACAAGAATCAATCATCAAACTTTTCAGCGAAGTCTTATCCGACTATGATTTCACGATTCAAGAAATCGCCCGCCACGAAACGAGTTTTCGACGCGACGCTCACCCCCCGACCACGAATATCGAATCACATCAAGCGCAATCAAATCTTTCTATGAACCACGACACCCTTTCAAATTCCGACGATAGCCACCTCAAGAATCCGGTTGACACCGAGCGCGTCATAGAGTTGCGCCTGACTAATGACACCGCCGCGTGTTCGCACGTCGCCCAAACCCGTCCCGTCGTGCCGGGCGCGAAAGGCTGTGAGGAATGTTTGCGAATCGGTGATACATGGGTTCATCTTCGCGTCTGCATGACGTGCGGGCATGTCGGCTGCTGCGAGTCATCGAAGAACAAACACGCCCTACAACACTACACCTCAATCAATCACCCGATTGTCGCGTCGCTTGAAGCTAACGAAGATTGGGCATGGTGCTACACCGATAAAACTTACCTTTGAGATTCAACAACGACGCTCAAGTGTGTCGGCAAATACTAAAGATGAAGGATGATGCCGTTTTGCCTGTTCTTCTTCAAACGAGTCGGCTGCACGCCCGGCAAAAGTGGATAAAGTTCAGCTTAGATAACTTGGTTGCGTCTATTGATGCTGTGCCTTTATAGTGTAGCTATGCTATCTCATTCAGGTGCAAGTCCTCGCGGAATGCTGTGAAAGCGTCGCCGGATAGATTCTTCATCTTCCCAATTTGCTACGGAGAAAATTGATGAGGTGAATCGAGCATTGATTCACCAACCTTCGTATTCAACAATATGGAGTTATAGATGATGCTTCCGCATCGTCTTTGCTTCACAATCATAAGGGACAATCGAATTTCCGCCTCGCGTCAGAGGTTTCCCGCAATTTGGGCATCGTGTGAAGTTGCTGTCTAAAGTTTTATTTAGCAGTCTTCGTCATACAGGCAACGGGTGCGTCCAAAATCCCAATCGTCGAAACCTTATATTCGCTTTCACTAAAGCTTTCGTTGTCCTCTCCGCCGTCATTATTCAAGACCCGATTACATGGAAAAGTCACGAGACCTTATCAAGCCCACCGTCGCGCCGTTGATTGAACGCGCGGGCGAAGCGTCTTATCAGCCTTCGTTCAATCGCCCGCCGGAAGCGAGTGACAGCGCGCACTACAGATTGCGTGAATACTTGCGCGCGGCGCGCAAACATCTCGGCATCATCATCTCAATCGTCGTGTTGTGTTCGATGCTCGCGGCGACGTACATGGCGCGCCAGCCCGACGTTTTTGAAGCCCGTTCGCGCGTGCAAGTTGATCTGGAAAACACGAGTCCCGGACTCGGCTCGTTGCGCTCCGGTTCCGTCATCCTCAACACGCCCTCATATGACCCGGCTTACTTCAACACGCAGCTTGAGATTCTTTCAAGCACGGGACTTCTCGGGCGCGTCGTTAAAACTCTTGACCTCGAACACAATCAAGCGTTTCTTAATCCGAACGGGACGCAGACGCGCTCGACGTGGCACAACTTGCGGCGCATGTTCGGCTTCAGGTCGGAAGACGACAAGCCGACGGAGCCGGATGTTGCGCGCGTCGAAATCACGAGTTCAAATGCTCCGGCGACTGACAACAATGATTTAGTCGAAGTCAACCGTCTCGCGCCTTACGTCGGAATTTTGCAAGGCAGCTTGTCAGTCAAACAAATCGGCGAAACGCGCCTTATCGAGTTGCGTTACAGGCATTCGGACGCCGCAATCGCGGCGAAAATTCTCAACGCGATTGCGGATGCATATGTACTCTCAAACTTGGAGAATAAATCTGCGAGTAGCGGCGACGCGAGCAGCTTTCTGCAACGCCGCATCGCCGAACTGCAACTTGAAATTCGACGCGGCGAAGAACGACTTATCAACTACGCCAACAGCAAACAGATTCTGTCGCTCGACGGCACGCAGAACACCGTCGTCGAACGCCTCGCCGCCCTCAACGCGCAATTGACCGAAGCCGAAAACGCGCGCAAAACCGCCGAAGCCGCGTACCGAGCCGCCCTTGCGCCGAACGCCATCGCCGCCCGCGTCAACGCCGGAAGCGGCGGCAGCAATTCGCTTGTCCAAACGCTTAACGCGCAACTCGCTTTGCTGCGTCAAAAACGCGCGCAACTTCTGCTTCGATACACCGAAGAATGGGGGGAAGTTAAAGACGTTGAGAAGCAGATTGCGGTCATCGAAAATCAAGTTAAAGAAGCCGGACAAACCGCGACCGCGACCGTCGCCACCAACCTCGAAACCGATTACCGTCAGGCACTCGCCAAAGAGCAGGCGATACGCCTCGACTTTAACCGGCAACGCGGCGAAACTCTGACGCAGAACGAAGCCGCGATTAACTACCGCATCATTCAACAGGAAACCGCGACGAACAAAGAACTGCTCGACAGCTTGCTTCAAAAACAGAAAGAGAACGATGTCGTCATCGCCGGAACGCCGAACAACGCGCACGTCGTTGATTACGCCGCCGTGCCGCGCGGAGCGGTCGGACCGCGTCGTTTGCAAACCGTGTTCTTCGTCTCCATCATCGCGCTCGCGTTCGGCGTCGGGCTGGCGCGCTATCTCGAATTTTTAGATAACACCGTACAAACGACGGACGATGTGATGTGGATGCTGAATCTGCCGACGCTCGCCGTGATTCCCGTTATCGGAAGTTCAGCCAAACGTCGCCTGATTCAAGGCGTGACCACCGCGCTTCAAAGACGCGAAGACAACGGCAATGGTTCGGAACTTTTGCTCCATAATCAAGACCCGCGTTCGCCGCTCGCCGAAGCGTATCGTCAACTGCGTACTTCGATTTTATTATCGTCCGCCGGTGGCGCGCCGCAAACCCTGCTCGTCACGTCGAGTCAACCGTCGGAAGGCAAGACGACGACCGCGCTTAACACCGCGCAAATCCTGTCGCAAGTCGCGTCAAACGTGTTGCTCATTGACGCCGATTTGCGCCGCCCGCGCTTGCACAATCTTTTCGACCTCGATAACAGTCGCGGCTTGAGTACGGTCTTGGCGAGTGACATGGACGACGCCGAAATCTTTTCGATGATTACGCACGACCGGCAAAGCAATCTTCACGTTTTAACTTCCGGTCCCGTGCCGCCGAATCCGGCTGAACTGCTCGGCTCTGAACAGATGCGCCGTTTGCTTGAAACACTGCGCGGAACTTACACGCACGTCATCATAGATTCGCCGCCGATTGCGACGTTCACCGACGGCGTGCTGCTTTCGACGATGGTGGACGGCGTGCTGCTCGTCGTCCATAGCGGCGTCGCGCTTCGCAACGTCGTCCTTCGTTCGCGCGAAATGTTGCAAGACGTGGGGGCGCACATCTTCGGTGTGATTCTCAACAAAGTCAGCGTCCGCGAACACGGCTCTTACTACGACACTTATTACACACAGAATTATTATCAAGAAGTTGACCCGACGCTTGAGCGACCCGGTTCGACTCTGCGAAGTTGAAGCCGATTAAGTGAAGCCGTTTCGTCCGAGTTCCGTTACGAATGAAAATCACTTACTTGAGTCCGACGGCGCAGATGGGCGGAGCGGAAGTCAGTTTGCTTGATATGTTGGCAAGTCTGCGTCAGGCGCAACCCGCGTGGAAGTTACAGTTGATTGCCGCCGGACACGGCGCGCTGGTTGAACAAGCCGCCGCGCTCGGAGTTGAAGCCTTAGTCGTGCCGTTTCCCAAATCGTTCGCGCAACTGGGCGACGCCGGAGCCAGCCGACTCGCCGGAGGACGGCGAACATCCCGCTTGAAACTTCCCGGCAAGTTGATAGCGGCGACTGTGAGTGTTTGGCGTTACCGCCGTCAATTGCGCCATGCATTAGAGGGAAGCGCGCCCGACATCATTCACACCAACGGTTTCAAGATGCACATTTTGGGAATGTGGTCGCGCCCGCATGTTCCAATCATCTGGCACATACACGATTACATCAGCCCGCGTCCCGTGATGCGGCGATTGCTGCGACACTACGCGCACAAGTGCGCCGTCATAATCGCCAATTCCAACAGCGTCGCCGCCGATGTCAAAAGCGCGTGTCCGCGTGCGAAAGAGATTCATACCGTTTATAACGCCGTTGATTTGGATAAATTTTCACCCGCCGGTGGTACGTTAGATTTAGACGAACTCGCCGGACTTCCGCCCGCGCCGAAGGGTACGATTCGCGTCGGATTAGTCGCCACGTTCGCGCGCTGGAAGGGACACGAAACTTTTTTGCGTGCGCTGGCGATGCTGCCTTCCGATTTGAGCGTGCGCGGCTACGTCGTCGGCGGGGGGCTTTATCAAACACACGGCAGTCAATACACACTCGCCGAACTCAAACAACTCGCCGCCGCCTTGAAGATTACAAACCGCGTCGGCTTCACGGGCTTTACAGACCAGCCCGCCGCCGCGATGCGCTCATTAGACATACTCGTTCACGCCAGCACCGAACCCGAACCGTTCGGCTTGGTTATCGCCGAAGGCATGGCGTGCGGACGTGCGGTAGTAGTAAGTAACATAGGCGGGGCGAACGAGATTATAAATTGTGGTGCTGATGCTCTTTGTCACACTGCGGGCGACGCTATGCAGTTAGCCGAATGCTTGAATAGATTGGCGACAGATTCGCATTTACGCTCAAAAGTCGGCGTCGAAGCGAGGGCTACTGCCGAGCGTCGTTTTCACCGAATGCGTTTAGCAAAACAGTTGCCGCCAATCTATATCAATGCAGTGCAGGGCAACTGAAAATACATTCATGGAAATCGCTCACAAGGTGTCGCCCGACATCGCTCGATACAACTTAATGCACCCGATTCGTTGGATACCCGCAGAGGCATCCTCGATATTGGACGTAGGTTGTAACGTCGGAGAATTACTTTGTTTGTGCCGCGACTTGTATCCGGCGATGCAGTTGTCCGGCGTTGAAGTAAATCAAAAAGCTCTCATTTGCGCGAAGCAGAATTTGCCGTCTGCGGATTTGCACGGTGCAGAAGCCGGGACGCTGCCTTTCCCCGATGCGAGCTTCGATTGCGTTACATGTATAGAAGTTTTAGAACACATCAAAGCGAAAGCCAGAGCAAAATCTTTAGCAGAGATGCGGCGAGTTTTACGTCCCGGTGGACGCCTGATATTGCGTGTACCACATGCCGGACTGTTCGCTTTTTTGGATGCTAATAATTTCCGCTTTCGCGCGCCTAAGCTATACAGCAAGTTATTGAGACAAGGGCAGCGAGATGCGGGTTATGCAAATCAATCAGAAGATGTAGTGTGGCATCACCACTTCACACGCGACGAATTAATCGCGCTGCTTGGCGATGGTTGGGAAGTCAAAACCATCCGCACCGGCGGGTTATTACTGTTTCCTCTCGCCGACATCGCAGGTTTCCCGTTCTATCGCTTGAAGCGAATCAACAATTCAGCTTTCAAATTGTTACAGCGCATCGCCGATTTTGACATCGGACGCGATTACGGAAGCGCATCATTCGATATTCTTCTCGTGCTTGAACGAACATAATGCGCGTCCTTCACATTTATAGCGGCAATCTCTACGGTGGCGTTGAGCGCGTTCTGGTCACACTCGCGCAACATCGGGATTTGTGTCCGGCGATGCGACCTCACTTCGCGCTCTGTTTCGACGCTCAATTAAGTACCGAGTTGGAAGCCACCGGCGCGCCCGTCCATCGTTTAGGAAACGTTCGTGTAAGCCAACCGTTCACCGTTTTACGCGCCCGCCGCACGCTCGCCAATCTATTGCGAAGCGAACAATTCGATTGCGTGATATGCCACTCGGCATGGTCGCAAGCCATCTTCGCTCCCGTCATCCACGAAGCGAAAGTAAAGCAAGTTTTCTGGCTTCACGACGCCATCACCGGAAGCCACTGGCTCGAACGCTGGGCGCGCCGCACGCCACCTGACTTGGCGATTTGCAACAGCAAATTCACGGCTGGCACACTGCCTAATTTATATCCCGAAACGAACTTTGAAGTAATCAATTATCCGGTTGCGCCGTCCGATGAAAATCATTCGCAATCTGATTGTGTCGCGCTTCGTGCCAAACTTAGCACCGCAGATGATGCGACGGTAATCATCCAAGTCAGCCGCATGGAGCGGTGGAAGGGACACGTATTGCATTTAGAAGCCCTCGCCAAAATCAGAGGTGTTCCCGATTGGGTGTGCTGGATAGTCGGCGGCGCGCAACGCCCGCACGAAGCGGCGTACATGGAAGAACTCAAACATCTTGCCGCCCGTCACGGAATCACCGACCGTGTTCGCTTTCTCGGTCATCGTACAGACGTTCCGAAACTCTTAGCCGCCGCCGACATACATTGCCAACCGAACACCGGACCAGAGCCTTTCGGCATCACGTTTATCGAAGCCATGTATGCTCATTTGCCCGTCGTCACCACCGCGATGGGCGGGGCGTGTGAAATCATAGATGAAACATGTGGTGCGCTTGTCCCACCGTTCGACTTTACATCTCTCGCCACCACCTTGAAGCGGTTAATCAAAAGTCGTGAGCTGCGGGTTAAGCTGGGAACAGCCGCGCCCGCGCGCGCTCTCCATCTCTGCGCGCCGCAAACGCAGATGAAGCGTCTCTACCAAGTGCTTGCTTCAACGCAAGAAAGACAAACGGCAGAAGAGAATTGATAACCAGCCAACAGATTGCGCGATTATGTTTGCCGCGAAATTTACGCAACTGGCTACGTTCGCCCGCAAAATCTTGCCGCTGGGCAACCGACGAAATTATGTATGCGATTGGTGCTGTCAGCACAATTGAAATGCGTGGCGATTGGTCGCTGAAATGTCACCCCGCCGCATACCGTCTGGCGTATCGCAGTCAGCATGACGACGACGAACAGGTAGCGGAATTTGATTCGTTCATCTCCAACGCGCGGGATGAAATGGTGTTCTTTGATGTCGGAGCGCACTTCGGTTTATTCAGTCTCGCGGCGATTCATTATGGCGGGGCGCGTGCCAGAGCGTTCGCCGTCGAACCTTCGCCGACGGCGACGCGCATCATCGAGATACAGGCGCGGCTCAATCAAGTCAGTGACCGCCTCCGTATCATTCAAGCATCCGCGAACAGTCAAGCGGGTTGGGAAGACATGGTGTCCGTCGGTGTCATCGCCGGTGGATACTTTGTCCTCCCAACCGAAAATCATTCAGCAAGAGAACTCACCAAAGTTCAATCAATCACGCTCGACGGTCTGGCTGAAAGTCAGTCCGTGATGCCGACTCACATCAAGATTGATGTTGAAGGAAACGAGGCATCCGTCATCAAAGGCGCGCAGCATGTATTGTCTCAATCAAGACCGCCGACGCTGTTTCTCGAACTGCACAATAAAATGATTAGGAATCAAAACGGTAATCCGTGTGAAACTCTTAACCTGCTGAAAAATCTCGGATACGAAACTTTTTCTCTGGATAAAACTCTGCTTCATCAAGAAAGTATTCTCGACAAAGACTTGGTACGCATCATTGCCGAAAAGCAGTCATAGCTAAATTGGTAGTGGCACGAAGCGTGGGTGAAGGCACGTTATCTTTGCTCTGCGGTTCTTGGCGTTTTCACTTGGCGGTTCTTTGCGATACACGAAGAAGTAACGCCAAGGAGCGCAAAGATGGGAGACGCAAAGGAGCGCAAAGATTCTCCCGCCTTTGAGCCACTACTGCTAAATTTATATCCCGTATCGCAGCGATCTTTTGGACTTAGGTTATTGAACGACGCATGAGAGAATTTGCCCGGTTCGATTTGAAAAACAGATTCGCGGCACGCGAACGTCCCGCCAGCGCGCAAGGGTCGTCAATCGCGCCCGTGCAATGGTTTCTGTTGTTTCAATTCGCCTGTCAACTAATCCTCATCTTCACCGACATCGGCACGCTTCGACCACTATTGCGTATCGCATCTTTCGGGGCGAGTCTGGCGTTGCTGATTTTCATTCAGGGGTGTGGGCGAAGGCATCCGGCGAGCAGTGCCGCCGTGCTAATTTTAATAATCGCCTTTATCTCGATTCTTCATCCGACGACAAACTCTTTAATCGGCGGCGCGGCACAGGCGGCGTTGTATCTCGCCATCATCGCGCCGCTCTTTTGGGTATCACGGCTTGAAGTCAACCTCGACGGTTTGCGCCGCGTGGTTTTGATTATCTGGTTGTTCAACACGGCGGGCGCAGGTGTGGGAGTTTTACAGGTCGTGTTTCCGGGCAGGTTTCAACCGAATTTGTCATCCGTCGTGCAGGGCGTGGGCAAAGGCTACGTTGACAGCTTGATGATTACGACGCCGGACGGCGCACGCACGTTTCGCCCTATGGGTTTGACGGATATACCGGGCGGAGCGTCTTCCGCCGGTTTCTACGCGATTCTGTTTAGCGTCGCTTTTTTGCTCACGCGAACCTCGCCGCCGCTAAAAGTTTTGTGCGGCGTGAGCATCTTCTTGGGCGTCGCGTGTCTTTACCTCGCGCAAGTTCGCTCGACCGTCGTACTCGCCGGAATCAGTATGACGGTGTTCGCAGGGTTGCTGGCTTCGCGTCTGCGGTTGGCGAAAATGACGGCGTTGGCGACGATACTCGGCGCGGTTATCGTCGTCGGTTTCGCGTACTCGGCGGTTGTCGTCGGCGATAAGTTTGAGAGTCGCTTGACGACTCTCACCGCCGAAAGCCCCGGCAGTGTATATTTCAAAAATCGCGGCATGTTTCTCCAACAAACGATTGATGAATTGCTGCCGCAGTATCCATTCGGAGCCGGACTTGCCCGGTGGGGCATGATGAATTATTACTTCGGTCAAAAGTCGGATGCCGACCGCGAACCGATTTACGTCGAAATTCAATGGACGGGTTGGCTGCTTGACGGCGGCGTGCCGCTGATTCTCGCCTACTGCGCCGCGATCTTCATCGCCACGCTGACAGCTTATCGAATCGTCCACCGCACCTTCGATACCGAGTCCGATGAATTGATTATCTGGGGCGCGCTTGTTGTTGGCTACAACGTCGCCATGTTCGCCCTCACCTTCAGCTACACGCCGTTTATCGGGCAAGCCGGAATCGAGTTCTGGATTCTCAACGCTTTAATCTTCGCCGCCGCGAATTATTATACGAGCGACAGGCAAAATCGCACCGCCATGTTTCAGGGATGAAAACATATTTGATTGTCTCCGGCGATTTCGTGCAAACGGGCGGGATGGACATCGCAAACTTTGCTCTTGCTTCGTATCTTGCCGAACAAGGAAATGAGGTTCATCTCGTCGCGCACCATGTTGATTCCGCGTTGCTCAATAAACCAAACGTGACGTTTCACCGTGTACCGAAGCCTGCTAAATCGTATTTGCTCGGTGAACCGCTGCTTGACCGCGCGGGTCGCTATTGGGCGGCGAAGATTTCAGCACGCGGCGGGCGCGTCATCGTCAACGGCGGCAACTGTCTGTGGGGCGATGTGAATTGGGTACACTACGTTCACGCCGCATATACGCCGCACGTTGCCGGAAACATATGGCGGCAATTTAAGACGCCCTTGGCGCATCGTCGTTTCCTCGCCCACGAACGTCGAGCGATTAAAGGCGCACGCCTCATCATCGCCAACTCTGAACGCACGAAGCGCGACATCGTCGAACATTTCGACGTTCCCGCCGAGCGCGTCAACACGATTTACTATGGCATTGACCCCGAACGCTTCCGTCCCGCAAGCATCGAAGAACGCCGCGCTGCGCGCCGCATGCTTGGTTGGAAAGTAGACGGCATCACCGCCGTCTTTATCGGCGCACTTGGCGATAGCCGCAAAGGCTTCGACACGCTGTTTGAAGCGTGGCAGCGTCTTTGTGCAGACCCGACGTGGGATGTTGATCTCATCGTCGTGGGCACGGGCGCGAAACTCTCCGCATGGCAAATGCGCGCCGCGCAGCATAACCTACGTATCCAATTCCTCGGCTTTCGCCGCGATGTGCCGACGATTCTCGCCGCCAGCGATGCCCTTATCGCTCCGACGCGCTACGAAGCTTACGGACTCAGCGTGCAAGAGGCTTTGTGTTGCGGTCTACCTTCGATAGTCACAAGTTCCGCCGGTGTGGTTGAAAACTACCCTAAAGCCCTTAGCTCACTGCTGCTCGACGAAGCTAAGAGCGTTGAAAAATTAACCGAGATGCTGCGTCAGTTGCATGACAACTACATGCAACTAAAAAGCTGTACCGTGAAATTGTCTGAAGAACTGAGACGTTATTCTTGGACGGAGATGGCGCGACGGGCATCGGCATTGATTAACTGAGATGAGTGAGAAAAACGTAAGCTCCGACTGTGATGTTTCAATCATCATGGTCAACTGGAACACGCTGGAAATTACCAGTACCGCGATACGCTCGGTATTTCAGCATGTCAAAGATGTCACTTACGAAATAATTCTTATTGATAACGGCTCGACAAAAGATGAAAGCACGAAAGAACTTCCGGCGCGTTTCCCGCACGTCAAGTTTATCGCTAATGGCAAAAACTTAGGGTTCAGTAAAGCCAACAACCAAGGCACCACGGTTGCGCGAGGACGCTTCGTTTTGTTGCTTAACAGCGACACCGTGCAAATCGAAAACGCCATCGGTAAATCAGTCGCTTACATGGACGCGCACGCAGAGGTTGGCGCACTCGGCGTTTTGCACCTCAATAATGATGCTGCTCACACAGTGCAGCCGTCCGCTTTTGAGTTTCCACGACCACTAAATGAGATCGAAGGTCTACTAAAATTTTCAAGCGACTACCAACCGCAGTTGCCGGATAAAACTCTGGTGGAAGAAAAGGATGTTGATTGGATTGTCGGGAGCTACTTATTTATGCGGCGTGAATGTTTAATCCAAGTTGGTGAACTAGACGAACGCTTCTTTGTCTACGACGAAGATATTGATTGGTGCAAGCGAACGCAAGCGGCAGGCTGGAAAATTCGTTTTTGGTCTGGTGCGTCAATGGTACACATCGGCTCGGCAACACATCCACACATCAAAGACAAAACCTTCATGCACTTCAGCAGCCACTTAACGTACATTCACAAGCACCATACGTTCTTTGTCGCCGCGCTCTACTATATGGTGATGAATGTTCGCCTTGGCATGGCAACAGCAAGACAACTCCTCCGATTGCTCACTGGCAAAACCACCCCCGCTGACTTGCATGAGCGTTACCAAAGGCAATTGCAATTCTTATTGCTGCGCTCAAGCCGCGCCGGAGTTTAATTAACTCACCTTACGCGGTTTTGGTTTTCAGCCTCGTTCACGAGGCTTTCCCGTAGGGCGACTAGCCACGCGATTTATCGCGTGGTCAGCCGGGTAATAATTCCTCAGCCCGGTTCACCGGGCTTGTCATCCGCTGGCTTAAGCCACCGGGAGAAGGACGTTAAAACGCCCTTTGGTCTTGAGATTGAAAGCGACCACGCGATAAATCGCGTGGCTAGGTGCCGCCTGCGGCGGAAAGCCCGATGAATCGGGCTGTAAAATCTCAACCGCGTAGGGTGAGAACTAAATGCACTGCTGTCAAATATGTGGAAACGAGCATGGTAATTCTTCTCATATCGCTCGTGAAATGATGTTCGGCTTAGGCGGCGAATTTAAGTATCTTGAATGTGCTCACTGCGGGTGTCTCCAACTCCTGAATGTTCCCAAATCTATGTCTGTATATTATCCCGAGAACTACTATTCACTAGGTAACATAAGTACTGTTAACTTCGGTCGTATGAGGAAGTTCTTTAGGCATCAGAAACATTCTTATTGCTTGTTCGGAAGGAATATGCTGGGAGCCTTATTAGTAAAACGCGGAGGGTTTCCAATTCACTACGAGTGGTTGCGGGAAGCGAACTTGAACTTTAACTCTGCCATACTAGACGTTGGGTCAGGCGTTGGGTCTTTTTTGAACATGCTGCGCTCTGAAGGATTTACAAATCTCACGGGCATTGACCCTTATATAAGAAAAGATATTTGTTACGCGAATGGAATCAACATTTGGAAGAAGACGATTGCTGAAGTTGATCAAGAGTATGACTTTGTAATTATCAACCATGCTTTTGAACACATGTCCGAACCCAGAGTTGTGCTGCGCGAACTACGTCGGATTCTCAAGCCAAATTGTTGTACGTTAATCAGAATTCCAATCGCTGGCTCTTACGCTTGGAATAAATATGGCGTCAATTGGGTTCAATTGGACGCTCCTCGTCACCTGTTTTTGCACACGTCCAAAAGTATGGAGATACTCACAGCACAGACAGGATTTACGATTAGAAAGATCTTTCAAGACTCTAATGAGTTTCAGTTTGTAGGCAGTGAAATGTATTTGAAGGGACTGCATCTCTTAGATGAAACGAAAGCCGGTTTATTTCCGCCGGAGGTAATAGTGAGCTTTCGCAAAAAGGCTGAACTACTCAATAAAGAGGGGAAGGGTGACCAAGCAGGATTCTTTTTATGGAAGAGTTGAAGTCACCCCTAATTATCTAATTTCCGGCAAATTTATGTTGAGCAACATCACGTCGAACCTCACCTTGCATAAACTCACAACGATAGGTTTATGAACGCGGTGTCAACATAATATGTGCTGCCTGCCGTAATAGTCATCGATTGTGATGCAGCATGAAGATGCTTTTCCTGCCGCCCGGTAAATGAGTTCATCAAGTCAAACAATCATAACTGCGACGCCCATACGATTCGGCAAAGCAGCGCGAGCCATCGCTACCGGCGTCGCATCGTGGCTGCAAATCTCCGTGGCGACGCTGCTAGGCTTCGCGGCGACACCGTTGCTGCTCAAGTATTTAGGTGCGGAACGACTCGGTGCTTACCGGATCATTGAGCAGTGGATCGGCTATTTAGGATTTCTCAGCATAGGCTTGGGCGCAGCACTCAGCGTGCTCATCCTCAAAGCGCGTAACCGACAAGATTTCGCACAAACGGCGGCACTCGCGCGAACCGGCATCCGCTTACAAGTCAAACAGATGCTGCTCTACCTTCCAATGACGATAGCATTAGCGTGGGCGATGCCGTTGTTAGTTCCGGTGCAAGAAAGCCTCAGAACTGAACTGCGTATCAGTGCGCTCATCGGCATCGGCATTGTCGCGTTGATCTCGCCGCTTGGCATCTTCCGCACGATTCTTGAATGTTCGCAGTCCGGCTACTACGTCAACGCCGCATTGATTGTGCAATCGGTTTTCATTACGGGTTTGTCGGTGTTGTTCGGCTGGCTCGGCTACGGCATGTTAGGTCAAGCCACGGCATCTGTCGTCGGCTACATCGCCTACAACGCGCTGCTCGTCTACTTTGCCAAAAAATGGTTGACGGAGATGCGAACCGTCACCGCCGCAACCATCGAACGCGCCGAACTGTGGCGTCTGAGATTGCCTCTTGCGTTTGCCGGTGTCGGCAATCAAATCAATCTGATGACCGACTTTATCGTCATCGGGTATCTGTTCGGACCGGCTATTGTCACCACCTTCATCATTACACAACGTTTTATAAACTTTGTCGGGGGTTTTGCTACTTCAATTAGTGGTGTGAGTTGGGCTGCACTGGCTGACTTACGTACCAACGCTGATGCCAAACATTTTGAAGCACGTGTTTTGGAAATCGTACAGTTGATTGTCGGAGTCTGCATTACATTTATCAGTATCGTCGCTTCGTATAATCATCACTTCGTAAATTTGTGGGTTGGAAGTGACTACTATGGGGGTGATTTGTTAAGCGTTTTAATCGCAGTGCAGTTGGTTATCGTCGGCTTCGTTTGCTTCTTCGGTTTTATGATCGATACACAAGGAGACACAAGGAAGCGTGTTTATGTTAGTGCTATTGGATCAGTCTTCAACTTGGTGCTTAGTATCGTGCTAGGTCGCGCAATGGGTTTAAGTGGGGTCACGCTTGCTACATGCATTGCTTTTATACTAACGGACGCATGGTTTTGCCCTTATATCTTCTGTCGTGATTATGGAGTTCAGGGTACGAAGTTATTAGCTACTCTGTTTAGAACAGTGATTCTAACCATGCCGTGGGCTATAACAGTGTGGGTTGTTGCACATCTTAGAACAGGCTCTCTGAGTTGGTCTGCGTTGCTCTTGGAACTTAGCGTGGTTATGACATGCGCTTTTTTATATTGCTGGCTTGTCATATTCAAAACGCCGGAGCGCGAGTTATGGCGAGGTCGTTTGCGTGCCATGTCGAGCATCTTTAATAAACCCTAATTTCTAGGCTGATTTGTAGTGCCTCTTTTAGAAGAAGAAGATGGATTTAACCGTATCTTTGATTAACCATAGTAATCCTACTTTGTTGTTGGACTGTCTTCGCTCTATCTATGCAAACACCAATGGTATCGATTTTGAAGTGTGGGTAGTTGACAATGCTACTGACGGTGACGGGGTTGAAAAAATAAAAGCAGAGTTTCCAGATGTTAAATGGATTGTGAATAGTGAACGCCGAGGATTTTCAGCTAATCACAATCAAGTTTTGCTTAAAGCCAAAAGCCGATATGTTTGTATTCTTAATGACGATACGATTATTCACGGCAACTGCTTTCGGGAAACGATAAGCTTCATGGAAACAAATTGCGATGTTGGAGTTGTCGGTCCAAGAATCCTCAATACAGATGGCACCTTACAAAGCAGCACATTTAACTTCCCCAGTCTTAAAATTGCACTCTTTGACACTCTTCATTTGCCAAATGCTTTTATCAGGTTCAAGTGCCTCGGAATTAGCGGAGCACAGTATGAAAATAACCCTGTAGAGTCAGATTGGATATTAGGTGCATGTATATTTGTTCGTTCAGTGGCACTTGATCGCGTGGGGCTTCTTGACGAAGAATTGTCTCCGGTAGTCTACATGGAAGATGTCGATTGGTGTCGTAGGTTTTGGAATGCAGGTTGGCGAGTGATTTATTATCCCGCTGCTATAATTACACACATAGGCGGTCAGTCCACCAAACCAAGTGTCATAGGTTCAGACAAAATGCGCGTTTTGCTTCACCAAGCCTGCGTTAGATACTTTCGTAAACATCTAGGGCTAATCAGGACTTCGCTGCTGAAACTTATTTACATTATGAATATACCTTGGAACTTCGTAATGTTACTGCAATCTTTCTTACGGAAGAAGAAAAAATTATCTGAATGTAAAGCAGAATTAACTACACGAATTAAGATAGCTGGAGTTAGTGCCTTGAGCTAGTTTGCACCTAACTTTTAGGGGGCATTTCACCGAAAGCAAATTCCACAAGACATTGAATACTTATGTCACGCAATTCAGTTTCCGCCGTCATTCCAACTAAAAACGTAGCCGATATAATTACCCCGACGCTTGAGTCTCTACGGTTCTGCGACGAGGTAATTATCGTTGATATGTTTTCTACAGACGAGACACGCAGCGTTTGCGAGAAGTTTTCTAACGTCCGGTTCTTCCAGCGTGAAGACTACATTTATGGCAACTTCAATTATGGTGTTGAGCAAGCGACGAGTGAGTGGATAATCAGGATTGACAGCGATGAAGTGATTAGTCCCGAACTGCGAGATTCTATTATCGAAGTTCTTCAGAGTGAAAATAGCCGACACAACAGTTACGAAGCTTTCTGCCATTTGTACTTCTTCGGAAAGCATCGGTTGCGGCATGGCTTCGGAAATCAGTGGCGGACAATGCTTTTTCGTAAAGAAACCGCTCGTTACGAAGTGCGGAGTGAGCACGAAGGTTTGGTATTGCAGGGGTCGGTCGGACGACTCAAAGGTCATTACGATCATTTTACCAATCCAACGATTACCGCCTGGATAGAAAAAACGAATTACTACACTTCGCGTGATGTTGAACGCCTCGCCGAACCACAGCCGCTTAGTAAAGTAAAGGTCATCTATCAAACCGTCCGTATGTTTCAACGATTCTACTTGCGACCCTATTGGCTTTGTCGGGATGGTTATATGGGATTTGTGGTTGCCGGAATAGTGGCGTTCTCGTTGTTTGTGCAACACTCCAAGACTTGGGAGAAGTACGAACAACAAAAAACACGAACATGAATTAACGGCAGCGTTTGATGATCGTGTGACATATTGGAACATGAACGAACTTGGCAAATGCGAATGTCAGCGCGGTTTGAGTAAGTTCTAAATGGAGTGCGACCGTTCACCGCTTGAAGGTATATGTAGGTTCGAGTACAACAAAACCGTTTTTCATAAGGCTTGTTCTCCAGCTTGACTCAAACTTGGCATATCATCACGGGCGAGTATCCGCCGCGACCGGGGGGCGTAAGTGACTATACGCAACAAGTGGCGCGAGGTTTGGCGGAAGTGGGGGATGATGTCCATGTATGGACATCATCGTGGCAAGGAATGAAGGCAGATGACGCGCTTGTGTCGGTTCATTCTCTTACCGACGGCTTCGGGTTATATGGGTTACGAGAGTTGAGCGATGGGCTTATGCGCTTTCCAAAAGGGCGGCGTTTGCTCGTCCAGTATGTGCCGCACGCTTACGGATGGAAAGCTTTAAATTTGCCGTTCTGCATCTGGCTATGGTCTCGTCGAAAGCGCGGCGATTCAGTGTGGGTAATGTTTCATGAAGTGGCGTTCCCTTTGTCGCGTAGGCAGCCGATACTCCACAATCTCCTAGGGGTGGGGACGCGCGCAATGGCATGGGTTACTGTGCGAGCCGCCGAACGAGTGTTCGTCTCAATTCCGGCATGGGAAGATTTACTGAAGGGTTTTACCTCTGCGCGACCAACGACGTGGCTGCCGATACCGAGCAACATTCCGTTGGTTGACGATGCCGCGAGCGTCGCCGCTTGGCGAAATAGGATTAAACCGGAAGGCGGAAAAATAGTCGGACACTTCGGCACTTACGGAAGCTTGATAGTTGAGCGGTTGCGTCGCGTATTGTCTTCGCTGTTGGAAAAAGCCCAAAACGCGAGCGTGTTGTTAATAGGCAGAGGCGGCATCGAAATGCGACGTAATCTTGTCGTAGAGCAACCTCAATTCGCGCGGAGGATATATGCCACGGGTGTCCTTCCAGCCACTGACGTTTCCAGTTGCGTGACGGCGTGCGATCTCCTAATCCAGCCTTATCCTGACGGCGTGAGTAGCCGCCGCACTTCGATGATGGTCGGGTTGTCTCACGCGCGTCCGCTCATCACCAACTTAGGTCATCTCAGCGAGCCTTTTTGGGGCGAATGTGGGGCAGTGGCAGTGGGCGACTGGGGGCGACCGGAGAGCGTCGCCGCACTCGCCGTCGAACTACTCGCTGACGAAGGATGGAGCCGCAGTCTGGGCGCGGCGGGACGCAGACTTTATGACGAGTACTTCGACATGCGAAACACCATTGCCCGATTGAAGAATGAAGCTTAGGCTTCATTCGGAAAACAAAGTTAACCGGAATCAATGCACATTGCCATTATCAACGATAACAGGCGACTCGTCGGCGGTGTCGAAACCTACCTCAACGGAGTTATTAAAGCACTCGCCGACCGCAATCACTCTTTATCATTTTTCAGCGAGATTAGCTTGCCCGTCGAACGTGCCGAGATCGGGCTTCCAACAAACTCGCCCGTGTGGTGTGTCGCCGAACTTGGGGTCAAACGTGCGCTGGACAGTTTGCGTGCTTGGCAGCCAGACGTGATTTACGCTCACGGTTTGGGTGATACGGAATTGGAAGCCGAGACAATTAAAATCGCGCCTTCCGTATTCTTCATCGAAAATTACTACGGAACATGCATTAGCGGTTCAAAGACGCACAAGCACCCGACAGCGCGTCCCTGTCACCGACCCTTTGGCGTTGGATGCTTCGCCTACTACTACCCGCGTCGTTGCGGAGGGTTAAACCCATTAACAATGGTGCGCTCCTACAAGGAACAAGCACGGCGGTTGAAGTTGTTGTCCGAGTACGACGTGATCATCTCGACACCATATATGAAAGCCGAGATGGAGAAGCACAATTTTGAGGTGAAAGACGCTTACGACTTGCGTGGCATTGACGAGTCTGCCCCTGTTACCGTCAACAAGTTCCCACATTTGAACATTGGAATGCTTGCTCGACAGGAACTAGGCGCATACGTCGAAAAAAAACTAGGCGACAAACTCAACATTTTTTTCCTCGGTCGCCTGGAATTTCTAAAGGGAGGAGAATACCTGCTGGGTGCTTTACCGCTTGTGCATGAGGCGTTGAAGAAGCCGTTGCGGGTCATCTTCGCGGGTGATGGACCGGCGCGCGCCGAATGTGAGCGGAAGGCAATTGAGTTACATAAGAGATTCCCTTTTGTGGAAGCGGTTTTCACCGGTTGGCTCGCGGGTGGCGAATTGGAGCAGGCATGGGCGCAGACGGACGTGATGGTGGTTCCAAGCATCTGGCCCGAACCATTTGCCACTGTCGGTCGAGAAGCCGCCATTCGGGGAGTTCCGGTCGCGGCGTTTGACGTTGGGGGTAACCGGGATTGGTTAATTGACAGTGTTAACGGAAGTCTTGCCACGGGCGACCCGCCGACAGCACACGGGTTGAGCAAGGCAATCATTAGTATCCTTTCCGATCAAGAAACTAACTCTCGTCTACGGCGCGGCGCGGTTACGACTGTGGGACGATTCACGATGGACAATCACCTTGACAATCTTCTAGTTCACTTCGAGTCCGCGATAGCCTTAAGAGAGCGCAAACTTGAATCTTCTGCCCGGTTTCACAAGCTATGTAGTCGTACCACCGAGGGAGTCACTTAATAGCCAGATTGATCGACACGAATCCTGCCAGCTTGCTTCGTCGGCGTAAATGAGAATACTGACGCTCAGTAATTGCCCGCTAGTTGAAACTCAAGGTTCAGGCTACGTCACACTCAACTTCTGCGAAGGGCTGCGGCGACGCGGGCATGAGGTTGATGTTTATGCACCGGAAGATTACGAACTATGCCCTACTTGGCGCAAAGCCGGTGCTTACCGGCGCGCGATAGGAATATTGAAATTCGTTCGAGACAAAGTCAATTCCAAGCCATATGACATTGTCGAATTTTACTGTGGAGAATCGTGGTTGGCAGCTTCGGTATTGAGCAAACTGCCCAAGCGGAAGTTTCTCCTGGTCAGTCACTCGAACGGCTTGGAAACGCACTTCCGCGAAAACTTAAACAAGCACATCGGCAACGTAGCACCGGACGGTTGCTCTCCCCGCAAGTGGTATCACTTCAATCAACAAGCATTGTACGCGCGAGCATTCACACACGTTGACGGTGTAGTGACAGTGAGCGATTTTGATTGTCAGTTTGCTTTGGCGAACAAATATGGTGACGCTGAACATGTAGTCGCAATCAATAACCCTTTACCTGATGATTACCTTGGTATAGAAACTAACTTCAAACGCCAATCTGTCGTTGGTTACTGTGGTTCTTGGCTGGCTTGTAAAGGAACGGACATCATCGTCAACGACATGAAACGAGTGCTGACGGAGTTTCCGCAATGCAAGTTTGTGCTAATCGGTGTCGGCGCGGATTTTCACAAAGAAAAATACTTTGGCGGTGAACTGCACGAACGTATCGAGATTGTTTCGTTTGTCGAAAGCAAACAACGATTGCGTGAGTTGTATGAGTCATTAGCTATTCTGGTCGCACCTTCAATATATGAAAGCTTCGGTTTAGTCGTCACAGAAGCGATGGCGTGCGGTGTGGCTGTCGTCGCAACAAAGGTCGGCTTCGCTTACGGTTTGCAACATGAAGAAGAAGTGATGCTTCTCCAAGAACCTCATTCGCCCCTGCTATATGAAGCCGTCAAGCGTTTGTTGGATGATGAACCTCTACGCCTTCGCATTGCTGTTTGCGGGTACAACCTGGTGCAGTCTTTACATTGGAGTTTGGCTGTTGCCCGGCTGGAAAGCGTTTATCAAGATTGGCTTTATGAATTCAAAAGGTCTTCTGGACACACAACCTCATATTAGATCGAAAAGCCTGATGCAATTGATGTTTCAAAAACTTGGCTTCAAGCATATATCATGAGGGATTTCAAGCATTTTATTTTGTGGCACTTAGAATTAGCGCAAGCCGAAACACAAACCAGCGCAGTCGAACGCGCTTGTCTTGCCCGCCACGCGGCGAACAGAAAACACCTTGTTGAGATTGGCGTCTGGCACGGTGTGACGACTTGCCGACTCCGCCGCGCGATGAAATCCGATGGGATTTTGTGGGCAGTTGACCCGTATCGAGCGGGACGATTAGGCTTCAGTATTCCGCAAAAAATCGCGCACCGCGAAGTCGCTAAAGTACCGAACGGGAAAGTCGCGTGGCAACGCTTAACGGGCGTCCAAGCGGCGGCTGAGTTCGCTCGTTGCGAAGATAAAGCCGACTTTATTTTCATAGACGGTGACCACAGTTATGAAGGTATCAAAGCGGATTGGGAAGCATGGAAATACCTCATCGCCCGTGATGGAATCATTGCTTTGCACGATAGTTGTTCAAGTGCGGGGCGACAAATTGACGAAGCAGGCAGCGCAATCTTCACTCGCACAGTCATTCTAAACGATGCCGACTTTGAATTGGTGGAGCAGGTTGACACTCTGACGATAGTTCGGCGCAAGTAACAGCCAATGCAGAGTTCAACTAAAGCGGGGTTGGTGTTGGTCAATGGTTCTAGAACATCTGTGCAAGCTCCACGCGCACGGGCATTGTTCGGTGAATCGGCGCGAATCGTTTATAAAGACTTTGGGAGAATCAGTTCAATCAAACCCGTTTGGCAAGCTCTAAAAGATACCGAATATGATTGGATTTACTGCATTGACCTGGGGCTTCCATCATCGGTGCTGGCGAATTTCCGGCGTCGGCTTTCATCTGATGTTCGTTTGATTTACGAGTTGGGCGATCCGGCGCGACCTTTGCTGGCAAATCAGGGGCGACCGCGTTGGGAAGTTGCGTTCGCGCATCAAGCGGATTGTTGGCTGCCCGCTTTCGCTGACGGCTTGGTATTTCGCGGGTCTTACCTGCTTGATTACTTCGATAAGATAGCGGTGAAGAAAATTCCAAACTCAACGTGGATACCGGACGGAGTTGATTGTGAGTTATTCAGACCGCGCTGTGACGACGCGCAAATTCTCGCCTTACGTCGCGCACACAATTTGGAAGGTAAGTTTGTCGTCGGCATCGTCGGCAACATTCATTTCAATCCAAAGGTGAATCTTTTCTACGGTTGGGAATTGGCAGAGGCTTTGGCAATGTTGCCGAATAAGCTACCCATTGCGGGCGTCATTGTCGGCGACGGTTCGGGACGCATGGTCGTCGAGCAAACCATTGAACGATTAAAACTCGGCGATAGGTTGCGGCTCGTAGGGCGAGTGCCGCACGCAGAAGTTGCAACGTGGATGAATTTGTTCGACGTTGCGTTATCAACTCAAACGGATGATGCAGTGGGATGGGGGCGGACGACGGCAAAGTTGCCGGAGTATCTCGCGTGCGGTACGCCGGTGATTTGTTCGGATGTCGGCGAGGCGCATCGGTGGTTGAATAAAAGCGGTCAAACACTGGGGTATCACGGTATGCGCGACGAAAATTACCCGCAACGATTGTCCGTCAAATTGCAAGAAATGTATTCTCAAAACTTATTGATTTTGAGCCATCATAATCGCAGACTCGCCCTCGAAGTTTTCGATTACAAAATTTTGCGCGAGCAATTACATAAATTTATCGCCGGTTGCTAACCTGTAACAAAGTTTGGAGATGACAAAATTAAGAGTCGCTATCATTTGCGATTACCTCGAAGAAGGTTGGGAAAGCATGAACTTGGTGGGCGACTCTCTGGTCAAACGCTTGAGCGAAGATTATGCGAGTGAGATACAGGTGCGGCAGATTCGTCCAATAATGAAAAGGCGTTTGAGTCGCGTGTCGGCGCGCGGGGAAGCGCGTAACGCCGACCGTTTTATCAATCGGTTTTACGATTATTCACGGACGCTTAAAGGCTTGCGAAACCAACAAGACGCAATTGATGTTTATCACCTCGTTGACCATAGTTACAGCCAGCTTGTGCATAGCTTGCCCGCTGAACGGACGCTTGTGACGTGTCACGACCTCGATACTTTTCGGTGCGTGTTAGAGCCGGAAAAGGAGGTGCGTCCACGTTGGTTCAAAGCGATGACGCGGCGCACGTTGATCGGGTTTCAACGTGCGGCTCACGTCGTGTGCGATAGTCGGGCGACGCGCGATGAAGTCTTGGCGCATAAACTGTTGCCGCCGGAGCGCGTGTCGGTTGTGCCGCTCGGTGTACATCCAACGTGTTCGCCGGAACGCGATGCGGAAGCCGACGCGGAAGCCGAACGATTGCTCGGAGTTGCCAATCGGACAATCGAAATACTGCACGTCGGAAGCACGATTGCGCGAAAGAGAATTGACGTGTTGTTAGATGTATTCGCGGGCGTGCGAAAGCGATTTCCGGGGGCGCGGCTGATTCGCGTCGGCGGCGCGTTCACACGGGCGCAGCAAGAACAAGTCGAGCGGCTCGCGTTAAGCGATGCAATCGTTTCGCTGCCGTTTATCAATCGGCGTGTGTTAGCGGCTGTTTATCGCCGCGCCGCATTGGTGGTTTTGCCGTCGGAGCAGGAAGGGTTCGGTTTGCCGGTGGTCGAAGCGATGGCGTGTGGAACTCCAATCATCGCCAGTGATTTGCCCGTGCTGCGCGAAGTCGGCGGCGAGGCGGCGGAGTATGGCGCGACGGCTGACGGCGCGGCTTGGATTGAAATTGTGATTCGTCTGCTGAATGAAAGAAGCGGCGCGTCATGCGCGTGGGAAGCGCGGCGCGCAAGTTGTCTCGCGCAGGCGGCGAAGTTTAGTTGGGCGACGTACACGAATCGCATGGTCGAGATTTACCGGAATATCGCGGCTCGCTAAGATTGGTTTGGGAGTGAAATTGTAATGTCGAAAAAAGCTCTTATCACCGGAATCACGGGTCAAGACGGCAGTTATCTGGCGGAGCATTTGTTGTCGCTCGGCTATGATGTTCACGGCATCGTGCGCCGCGTCGCGCTCGAAGACGCGACGCGGCACTTTACGCGCATCGCGCACTTGCTCGACCGTTTGCAGCTTCACGCCGCGAGTTTGGAAAGTTATCCGAGCATCTTTCACGTCATCAGTCGTCACGACTTCGACGAGTGTTATCACCTCGCGGCGCAGTCATTCGTCGCCGAAAGTTTCGCGGACGGCTTTTCGACGATGAACACGAACATCAACGGTACGCATTACATGCTCGCCGCGTTGCGTGAACTGCGCCCTGATTGTCGCTTCTATTTCGCCGGTTCATCGGAGATGTTCGGCAAAGTGAGCGAAGTTCCGCAACGAGAAACGACTGCCTTTCACCCGCGCTCGCCCTACGGCATCAGCAAAGTCGCGGGCTTTCAATTAACGCGCAATTACCGCGAAGCTTACGGCATGTTTTGCTCGAACGGGATACTGTTTAATCACGAAGGTGCGCGGCGCGGATTCGAGTTTGTGACGCGCAAAATCACTTCGACGGTGGCACGCATTAAATACAATCTGGCGAATGAATTGCGGCTTGGAAACCTCGAAGCGAAACGCGATTGGGGACACGCCGCCGATTATGTCCAAGCGATGTATCTCATGTTGCAGCACGACACGCCGGATGATTTCGTCATAGCGACGGGCGAGACGCACAGCGTGCGCGAGTTTTGCGAATTGGCGTTTGCCGAAGTCAATCTCGATTACCAAGATTATGTGAAAGTTGACGAGCGATTTTATCGTCCGGCGGAAGTGGAACTGCTCGTCGGCGATGCTTCTAAAGCGCGCCGTGTGCTTGGTTGGAAGCCGACGCGAACGTTCAAAGATATTGTGAAAGAAATGGTGCGCGAAGACGTTGCCGCGCTCAAGTCTAATAGTGGATAACGGATAGTGGATAGTGGATAGTGAAGAACTTGTCTTTAACTGAAGCCTGTGCATAAATCGTCGCGTAGCGATGCAATGAATTTAGCCGTGCGTTTTAACGCACGGAAAACGTCGGAATCGCATCCTCGTCGCGTCAGCGACGATTGAAAACGCCGGTGATGTTCAATCGTCGCTGACGCGACGACGGACATTTTCATCGGCTACCGTGCGTTAAAACGCACGGCTAAATTCAAGCTACCGCTAACGCGGTGAAAACACAGCATTTTTATTTGCACAAGCTTCCTTTAACTATCCACTCTCCACTATCCGTTATCCACTAAAATTATCCCGCCACAGAAAACTATAATGTCTTCAAATTACTCTCCGGCAGAAGCGGTTGACGCCGAATTGTGTTCGTCTCTCAAACGCGCGGCGGCGACTACGAGCGGTACGCGGGCTGTGCGCGTGTTGCAAATCGGCAAATACTATCCGCCGCATAGAGGCGGCATGGAGTCTCATCTGCAAACGCTGTGCGCGCGGTTAAAGCATTTGATGGATGTCGAAGTCATCGTCGCTAATACCGAACGGCGTACCATTGAAGAAACGATTGACGGTATCAAAATCACGCGCGCCGGATGCATGATGAAGTTGGCTGCCGCGCCTGTTTGCCCGGCGATGGTACGAAAGATTCGCCAATCGCAAGCCGATCTCATACATATTCACTTGCCGAATCCGACGGCGATTCTCGCCTATCTTGCGAGCAATCAACGCGGGCGACTTGTCTTCACTTACCACAGTGACATCGTGCAACAGAAATACTTGAGTCGCGGTTTCGACCCCGTGTTGCGCTATGCCCTTGATAAGGCGGAAGCGATTATCGCTTCGTCGCCTAACCTGATTGATGAGTCAAGCGTGCTGAAGACTTTTCGTCATCGTTGTCACGTCATTCCTTTCGGCATCGAAACCAAAACTTTCGCGGCGGCGTGCGCGACGAAAGTGCGACGGATACGCGAGCAGTTCGGTTCGCGTTTGGTTCTTGGTGTCGGGCGACTCGTCTATTACAAAGGATTTGAATTTTTAGTGCGTGCGATGCGGCACGTTGACGCCAACTTGCTTATCGTTGGGCAGGGACCGTTGCATGAACATCTTGTGAATCTCGCCCAGTCGCACGGCATCGGCAACCGCGTTACTTTTTTAACCGACGTGAAAGACGTGACGCCTTATTATCATGCCGCCGATGTTTTCGCCCTGCCTTCGATTGCGCGCAACGAAGCCTTCGGCATCGTTCAACTCGAAGCGATGGCTGCCGGAAAGCCCGTCGTTAATACGCATTTGCCGTCGGGCGTGCCGTTCGTCTCCGTTGATAAAGTCACGGGGCTGACCGTTCCGCCCGCCGACGCGGAAGCACTCGCCGGAGCGATTAACGGTTTGCTCGACGACCCAAACCGGAGTACGGCTTACGGGCAAGCGGGCAAACGCCGCGTGGCGCGAGAATTCGACCTTGACTTGATGATGCGAAACACAATCGAACTGTACGAAAAAGTTTTGCGATGAAAGGTCGTCCTTGATTATTGCCAATCATCCTTGTTCGTCGAGCCTTAGCGCGACGGAATTCATGCAATAGCGCAAGCCCGTCGGCTTCGGTCCGTCGTCGAAGACATGACCGAGATGTGAGCCGCATCTGTCACACACGACTTCCGTGCGAGTCATGCCGTGGCTGCGGTCAACATGCTCTGCCACGCTCGCAATGCCGATTGGCTCGAAGAAGCTGGGCCAGCCACAACCGGCGTCGAACTTTGCGTCTGACCTGAACAAAGAGTTGCCGCACGCCGCGCACTTGTACACGCCTTCCTTATCCGTCGCGTTATATTCGCCCGTAAATGGTCGCTCTGTTCCACGTTCGCGCAGCACGCGATACTGCTCCGGGGTAAGTTCCTGCCGCCATTGCTCATCGGTCTTCGTAATTTTCTCAGTCATCACTGCTCCTTCATCCTCACGTTTGCTTTAGTGTTACTTGAGATTTAGATACACCGCAGGGCGAAAGCGTTCGTCGCGGTTGCCTTCCGGGACTGCTTCTCCCCGCAAGTGGAATTGACAACTCGCGTCGGGTGTTGATAATAGGCGCACCCAAAGTTAAACGGTTATTTATCAGATTTAAGCGATTACCTCATCCGGCTTTTCCGTTGCCAATCAGTATCATTAGCCGAAAACCCAGAACCGCGTTGTCCGGCTTGTACGCAGACGTTTGTTTGAAAGAAGGGAAGCGTTCGGTTCGTGGCGGTTGATACCTTCCCGCCACTTGAGCCTTAGCTTTCATTGCCGACGAAACGACTTGTCGTAGCGGTTCGGCGGATTCGAGTTTTGGTGCTGCACAACCCCGCTATATAAAGAAATTCTTGACTGGAGAATCTATGCAATCGGCTCACGCGCAACAATTCAAATTCTCTTTGCTTAAATTTTCGTGTTGCCTGTTGGTGTTGTATCTGGCGGCAATCGCGGCGCACGCGCAAACATCGAACGTTGTGCCGCGTCCCGAATATCCCCGACCCGACTTTGTGCGCGCCGAATGGCAAACGTTAAACGGGACTTGGGAATTTGATTTCGACGATGCGAACAAAGGTATCGCGGAAGGTTGGTACAAAGGTGAGAGGCGTTTGACGCGAACGATTCAAGTTCCTTTTGCGTTTCAAGCGAAGCTGTCGGGCATCGGTGATACAAGCTTTCACGATGTGGTCTGGTATCGCCGTCAGGTTTCCGTTCCCGATTCGTATCGCGCGGGTGGTAAGCGTGTGATGCTCAACTTCGGAGCGGTGGATTATGAAACGCGAATCTGGATTAACGGGGCGCAGGCGGGCGCGCATCGCGGCGGCAACATCGGCTTCGCTTGTGACATAACGCCTTATTTGAAAGCGGGGGATAACGTGATTGTCGTGCGCGCGTTCGACCCTTCGGAAGACCGCACGATTCCGCGCGGCAAGCAATTCTGGAAGCAACAATCGGAAGCGATATGGTACACGCGCACGTCCGGCATCTGGCAAAGCGTCTGGTTGGAATCCGTCGCCCCCACGCACATCAAACGCCTGCGGGTGACGCCCGATGTTGATAACTCGCAAGTCGCCATCGAAGCCGTATTAAATGATGATGCCGCGACGAACGTGGGCGCGTCGGATTTGCGCGTCCGTGTCGCTCTGCGCTTTGAGAATCAAGAGCGCGGGCGTTCGGAGATTGCGGCGACAAACATGGAGGACGGTTCGCGTCCCGTGATGTTAATCAAACTCCACAACCAACAATTATGGAGTCCCGAACGTCCCGCGCTTTATGACATGACGATTGAACTCGTCGGCGCGAACGGGCAAGTTTTGGATAAAGTCGAAAGCTATTTCGGGCAGCGCAAAGTCTCTCATCATGACGGGCGGATTTACTTAAACAACGAACCGTACTATCTAAAGATGGTCTTAGACCAAGGCTACTGGCAGGACGGCATCTTGACGCCGCCTTCGGATGAAGCGATGCAGTACGACATCAGGATGACGAAGGCTTTCGGCTTCAACGGTTCGCGCAAACATCAGAAAGTCGAAGACCCGCGCTGGCTCTACCATTGCGACAAAATGGGTTTAATCGTGTGGGGCGAGATGGCGAATGCGTTCGATATTTACACCGATGCTTACGTCGCGCGCTTTATGGAAGAATGGCAACAGGCTGTCGAGCGTGACTATAATCATCCCTCAATCATCGCGTGGACGCCGATAAACGAATCGTGGGGCGTCACCCGCATCCTGACCGACAAGCGACAGCAGGCACACGTCAAAGCACTTTACTACTTGACTCATTCGCTTGATGCGACCCGTTTGGTTTCCGATAACGACGGTTGGGAACACACCGACACGACCGATATTTTCGGCATCCACGACTACGCACGCACGGGCGACGAGTTCGCGGCGAAGTACAAGATTTTGGAAACCGATAAAACCAACATCCCGCGCAACGGTAGGGAAGCGTTGGCATTCGGATATAAATACAACAATACTCCGATTGTCTTGACGGAGTTCGGGGGCATCGCGTACCGCTTCAACGACCGGAGAGTTGCTAATGAATTCGGTTATGGCAACACCGAACCGACGAAAGAAGCGTTTATGAACAGGCTTGACGGTTTGGTGAGAGCCGTGCGCGCCAACCGTGCGATTGCCGGTTATTGCTATACGCAACTGACCGATGTTGAGCAAGAGATTAACGGCTTGATGACGTATGACCGCAAACCGAAAGCGACGGCGCAAGAGTTCGCGCGCATCTTCAACTAGAAGCGATTTTATAAATAATTTCGTGTCCGTTTAGAGGTGGGCTATGCCGCCGAGTCGCACCGGAGGGCATAGCCATCCTCTAAACTTCCGGTCTGTATTTATGAGACCGCTTCTAATAAAGTTTGACGGTAGAAGTTCAATTTGAAAAGTCCGACACTCACGAACATGAACGACACCGCACCACACACGCCGCTTGATGCACGCCGCACGCGAATGGACGACGGGCGGTACTTGATTTATTTCACGTTCGAGGGAAGCGACGCATCGTCTCCGAACGTCGCGCCCGCCAACGCCGCAAGGGTCAAATCCGAACCCGACGCGCAACAGATCGCCACCGATAGCGCGGCGACGGAAGCGGCTTTGGAGACAATCGAAAAGCCCGTGACCGAAAAGGCGAATAAAGAAACTGTAAGGGAAGGAGACGGAAATGTCTGAACTGCGCTGGAATCCGTTGATGGGCGAATGGGTTGCGACCGCGACCGAAAGACAGGAGCGGACTTTCTTGCCGCCCGCCGATTTCTGCCCTTTGTGTCCGACGAAACCCGGCGGCTTTCCGACCGAAATACCGGAAGCCGCATATGACATCGTGGTGTTTGAAAATCGCTTTCCTTCCTTGCGCTCACACCCGCCCGCCCCGGCTGTCGAAGGCACGGAACTCTATCCCGTGCGTCCGGCGCAAGGCGTCTGCGAAGTCGTGGTTTATTCCTCGCGCCACACTTCGACGCTCGCGGATGAGAGCATCGAACAGATTCATCAACTCGTTCAGGTTTGGACGCATCGCTTTCGTGAATTGGACGCTTTGGATTTCGTCCATTACGTTTTCATGTTCGAGAACAAAGGCGAGGCAATCGGCGTCACGCTTCATCACCCGCACGGGCAGATTTACGCTTACCCGTTCATCCCGCCGCGCGTCGAACACGAGCTAAAGCAGTGCGCGGAACACACCGCCCGCACGGGACGCAACTTGATTTTAGACATCCTCGAACAAGAACGAACGGACGGGCGGCGCATCATCGCGGAGAACAATTCGTTCACCGCGTTCATACCTTTCTTCGCACGCTATCCGTTCGAGACGTACATCATCGCCCGTCGCCCTTTGGTTCTCGCGCCGACCGACTTTACACCGCAAGAAGCACGCGATTTAGCCGAGATACTGAAACAAGTTCTCGTCGCGTTCGATAACTTATTCAACGTCAAATTTCCTTACATGATGGTTCTGCACGGCAGACCTTCAGACAAATCCGGTGAAGCGGATTACAGTCACTATCAATTTCACATAGAGTTTTATCCGCCTTTGCGAACCGCGACGAAACTTAAATATCTCGCCGGTTCGGAATCCGGGGCGGGGCTGTTCATCAACGACACGCTCGCCGAAGTCAAAGCCGCAGAGTTGCGTTCGCACATCTCGCCCGTCGTCTGGCAAGCGAACGCCTCCGAATAAAGACGAATAGAATCTTGTGACTGCGTTCACCGCGCTTTCCAAGCGTGGTGTGGATTGAAACAACAAAATCATGCACGAAAGCGAAGCATCATCGCGCACGTTACCGACCGACGCGCAATCTGTAACCGCCGCGTTTCATAAACTTTTCGAGGGACACGAAACGGCGGAAGTGCGGCTATTTCGCGCTCCCGGCAGAGTCAACTTGATTGGCGAACACACGGATTACAATGACGGTTTTGTCTTGCCCATCGCTATCAATTATCACTCGACGATTGCCGCCGCCGCGCGGGATGATTCCCGTGTGCGCGTGCATACGATGAACCGTGACGAAACGCTCGAATTCGATTTAGAGGACACGGCTAAACCGCCGCGCGGCAGTTGGCTCAACTACATCGCAGGCACGGCGCGCGGACTCACCGAAGGGGGAATTGCACTTCGCGGCGCGGACATGGTTCTGGTGTCGGATGTGCCGGAAGGCGGCGGGCTGTCGTCATCCGCCGCGCTCGAAGTCTCCGCCGGGTTCGCGCTTCTGCGGCTCGCGGGTGTGGAAGTTGACTTGATAAATCTCGCCCGCGCCGGACAGTACGCCGAACACAATTACGTCGGCACGCGCAGCGGAATCATGGATCAATACATCGCCGCGATGGGACGCGAGAATCATGCCCTGTTGATTGATTGTCGCTCGCTCGAATCCGCGCTTGTGCCGCTCGATTCATCAAAGTATGAACTCCTGATTTGCAATACCAACGTCAAGCATTCGCTCGCCAACAGTGAATACAACACGCGCCGCGCCGAGTGCGAAAAGGCGGTTGAACTTTTGCGCGAGGCGTTGCCGCACATCACGGCATTGCGTGATGTCAGCATCGAAGATTTCAAACGTCATCAAGATTTGCTGCCCGATGTGATTAAACGCCGCGCCCGTCACGTCGTGACCGAGAACGAACGAACGCTTGAAACGGTCGAAGCCCTGCGCCGCAACAACATGAAGAAAGTCGGTGAACTGATGTACGCCTCGCACGTCTCTTTGCGCGACGATTACGCGGTCAGTTGCCTCGAACTCGACACCTTAATTGAGATTGCGCGCGAACACGAAATCGTCGCCGGTGCGCGCATGACGGGCGGCGGTTTCGGCGGTTGCACCGTCAATCTCGTCCGGCGCGATACGATAAACAATACCGAGAATGGCGGCTTGAAAAGTTTCACTGAGAACCTCAAGCGCGAATACCATCTCCGCATCAAACGCAAAACCGGACGCGAACTCCACGCGAGTATCTATCACGCCGTGCCGAGCGACGGGGTGCATGAACTATTTAACGACGTTACGCAGTAAGGAAAACGCGCTCGTCAGACGGGCGTGTCCACAGTCTTCAGCAATTCTCAAAAAGAGATGCGAATTAAAGACATCGCCGATGCCGCAGGAGTTTCGACCGCGACCGTTTCGCATGTTATCAACAACACGCGCTTCGTCACGGAGGAAACCCGCACGCGCGTCGAAGAAGTCATCAAAACCCTTAATTATTATCCGAACGCGCAAGCCCGCTCGCTCGCTTTAGGGCGCAGCATGACGCTCGGACTCGTCGTGTCGGACATTGCCAATCCGTTCTTCCCCGAACTCGTCAAAGCGATTGAGGCGGCGGCTTACGAACACGGTTACGATGTGATTCTCGCCAACACTTCCTACGACGCCGGGCGCACGCTCAAGTATGTTCACCGCTTTATCGAACGCCGTCTGGCGGGTGTGGTGCTGATGACTTCCGAACTCGACCCGCGCTTAATTGACGAACTCGCGCGCAAAGCCGTTCCCGTCGTGTTTCTCGATTTGGGTTCGGCGGGAGCGCAAATGTCGAACATCGTCGTTGATTACGAACGCGGCATCGAAGACGCGATAAAGCATTTGCACAAACTCGGACATGAGCGCATCGCGTTTATCGGCGGACCCAAGCATCTACGTTCGGCAAACAAGCGGTTGCAAGCTTTTCGTGATTCGCTCGCGCGTCACCTGCCGCACATCGCGCCGCTCATCTACGAAGGCGATTTTCAATTCACGGGCGGCGAATGTGCGGCGAATCAGATGCTTGCCGCCAACCCGAAACCGACGGCGGTCGTCGCCGCCAACGACATGATGGCGTTCGGCGTGATGCGCGCCGCTCACCACGCCGGAGTGTGTATCCCCGAAGATTTATCGCTCATCGGTTATGACGACATCGCGTTTGCATCGTTCACCCAACCCGGATTGACAACCGTGTGTCTGCCGCGCGCCGAACTCGGACGGCAAGCTGTGACCGCATTGATGCAAACAATAAATCACCCGGAGCGGCAAGGCATCGAGATTCACATTGCGACTTATCTTATCGAACGCGGTTCGACCGCTCCGCCGAACACGGAAGCACGATGAATCGAGAAAACCAATCGGTCTGATAGATTTTATGAAAACCAAAACACAACATGTCGCTTTACGTTGCCTTAACGTAACACTGCTTACCTTGCTTGTTCTGCTTGGAGCTAACTTCGACTTGGCGGCGTCACAACAGAGACGTGCGCCGCGTCGCGCCGCGCAGGTCGGCGCGAAGACTTATATCAATCCGGTGGTTGCCGGAGATTATCCCGACCCGTCTGTGATTCGCGTCGGACGCGATTACTACGCGACCGCGACATCGAGCGAGTGGGCTCCGCAGTTTCCGATTTTGCATTCGCGGGATTTAGTCAACTGGCAAGTCATCGGGGCGGTTTTCCAACAGCGTCCGGCGTGGTCTGTCGGCAATTACTGGGCTCCTGAAATCGCGGAAGACAAGGGACGTTATTACAATTACTACACCGCGCGCCGTAAGCCGCAGGGCGCGGAAAAAGAAGGTCCCTTGTGCGTCGCCGTCGCCACCGCCGCGCGTCCCGCCGGACCCTACACGGACAGGGGCGCGCTGGTTTGTCAGGATGCCGGTTCGATTGACGGCTTTCCGATTCGGGATGAAAACGGCAAACGCTTTTTGGTGTGGAAAGAGGACGGCAATTCGCGCAACTTGCCGACGCCGCTCTGGGCGCAAGAGTTGACCGAAGACGGAACTAAACTCATCGGACAAAAGCAGGAACTCATGCGAAACACCGAAGCGTGGGAAGCCCAACTCATCGAAGGTCCGGCGATTGTGCGGCGCAACGGATATTTTTATATGTTCTATGCCGGCAACGCCTGTTGCGGTTTGGGGTGCAATTACGCGACGGGTATCGCCCGTTCAAAAACTCTTTTGGGGAATTGGGAAAAATACGATGCGAACCCGATTCTGAAAGGGAATGACGAATGGAAATGTCCCGGTCACGGTACGCTTGTTTCGACTCCCGACGGTAGGGACTTTTTGATGTATCACGCTTATCACCCGCGAGATTTCGTGTATGTCGGACGGCAAGCACTGCTCGATGAAGTGACGTGGACAAGCGACGGTTGGGCGCAGATAAATAACAATCAAGGCGCGTCCGGGCAATCCGTGTCACCGCTTCGCACTGTTGAGCGCAACGACGAATACACGTTCTTCGACGACTTCAATTCTCCCGCCTTGCTTCCCGGCTGGCAGTGGTTACAGAACAACGAACCGACGATTCGCATCGCGCGCGGCAGCCTTATGTTGTCACCTTCAACGCAAGCCAAAAATCCGAACGACATGCTCGCGGCGGCAGTCGGTTACTGGACGACGACAGGGGATTACACGGCGACGACGATTGTAAATACGCGCCGTTTGAACGCGGGGGCAAACGCCGGAATCACGGCGTTCGGCGACGCGGAAAACGCGCTTGGCTTGGTCGTCGAAAGAGACGGTAAGTTGACGTTGTTCAAGCGTGAGAAAAATCAAAACACCATGTTGCCGACGAATCAACCGAGGATTCGTCAAGTGTCTCCGCTCGTTCATCTTCGCATGACCGCGACGGGCGGCAACACGTTTCAATTCGCGGCGAGCGTTGACGGGCGGCGATTTACCGACATCGGCACAAGCGTTGACGGCAAGTTTCTACCGCCGTGGGACAGAGGCGTGCGCGTCGCTTTAACGGCGGGCGGCAATCGAAACGCGACGGGTGCGTTTGGTTCGCTTCGCATCGAGCCGTCGGCAAATTCGAGCGCGATGCGTGCCGTCGCTGGGCGTTAAAATTTTGTAATTCCTCAGCCGCGTTCACGCGGCTTTCCGCGTGAACGCGGCACTTAGACCAGCCGTTCGACGGCTGGGGAAGATTGCCAACCAATCTCAGTAGCCCGTTTCAACGGGCTTTCGCATGAGGCTTGAGCCGTTCGGGTCTGGTGGCTAAAGCCGGAAGAGAAGGACGTTGAAACGCCCTCCTTAATTCTTTGCCGCTTTCACCCAGCCGTCAAACGGCTGGTCTATGCGCCCTTCGGGGAAGCCGTCTGAAGACGGCTGCGGAATTACTAAATTTTATTCAAAATTAGAAAACGAAAAGGACAAACCCGTATATGAAATTCTCCACTCACACCGCGCGCCTATTTCTTGCGCCATTTCTCTTAACATTACTCGTCGTCCTCGCCGGATGCGCGAAGCAGGGCGGCGACTCTGCCGGAAGCGGAACATCAAGCACGGGAAGCAGTGCGCGTGAGAAGTGCAAGAGCGGCGAAAAAGTCATCGTCGGTTTCTCGCAAATGGAGAACAACGGACCGTGGCGCATCGCTGAAACGGCGAGTATCAAATCGGAAGCGGCGAAGCGTTCCGACAAGTTTGAACTAAAAGACACGGACGCCCGCGCCCAAACTTCACAGCAGGTTTCCGATGTCGAAGACTTAATCGCGCAAGGCGTGGATGTGCTGTTTCTCGCTCCGAAGGAATACGAAGGACTCGCCCCCGCGCTTCAAGCCGCGCGTGAAGCGAACATTCCCGTCTTCTTGATTGACCGTGAAGCCGCCGGAACGGTCGGACAGGATTACGTCTCGTTCTTAGGTTCAAACTTTATCGAACAGGGCAAACGCGCGGGCGAATGGCTGGCGCAAACCACGAACGGCAAAGCCAATATCGTCGAACTGACAGGCACGGCGGGGGCGAGTGTCGCCCGTGACCGCGCGCAGGGTTTCAGAGACGCGATCTCAAAATACCCGGACATGAAAATCATCGCTTCGCAAACCGGCGAGTTCACGCGCTCGGAAGGTCTGCGCGTGATGCAGAACATCATTCAATCCAAAGGCAACGAGATAACCGCCGTCTATACGCACAACGACGAAATGGCTCTAGGCGCGATTGAAGCCCTCAAAGCGGCGGGCAGAAAGCCGGGCGTGGACGTTATCGTCATCTCGGTTGACGGTCAGCGCACGGCACTCGAAGCCATCGCACGCGGTGAACTTAACGCGACGGTCGAATCGAATCCGCGCTTCGGTCCCTTAGCTTTCGATACGCTCGAAAAGTATTTGAAGGGCGAAACAATCCCGAACAAAATCATTCTCGAAGACCGATTCTTCGATAAATCCAACGCCGGACAATTCGCGTCGGAAGCCTATTAGCAAAATGTAGGGGCAGGGCTTGTCCCTGCCCCCAGACGTTGCATAAACCGACGACGGGCAGGGACAAGCCCTGCCCCTACAAAATAAATTTTATGAACGACGAACTGCTTCGCATGACGGGCATCACGAAACGCTTTGCCGGTGTGACCGCGCTTGACTCGGTGGACTTTGCGCTTCGGGCGGGCGAGTGTCATTCGCTGGTCGGTGAAAACGGGGCGGGCAAATCCACTCTGATTAAAGTCATGTCGGGTGCATACACGCGCGACGCGGGCGAAATTTTCGTTGAAGGTAAAAGCGTTAATTTTCGTTCGCCCGAAGACGCGCAAAGCGCGGGCGTCGTCGCGGTGTATCAGGAAGTCAATCTGCTTTTATTTCGCACCGTCGCGGAAAACATTTACTTGGGTCGTGAGCCGCGACGCTTCGGGATGATTGATTGGAAGCGGATGAACGCGGATGCAAAAGCGATTCTTGATCGTTTGGGTTTGGATATAAATCCGCGTGCGACGCTCGGCACATTGAACATCGCGCTTCGTCAGATGGTGGCGATTGCGCGGGGCGTTTCGTTTAACGCGAAAGTCGTGGTGTTGGATGAACCGACGAGTAGTTTGACCGACCGCGAAGTCGGGATTTTGTATGACGTGATACGGCGTTTGAAAGCCGAAGGCGTCGGCATCGTTTATATCTCGCATCGCTTCGATGAACTCTATGCCGTGTGTGATCGTGTGACGGTTTTGCGCGATGGCAAGTATGTGGCGACGCGCGACTTGAAAGACCTTGACCGTCTTGATTTGGTCTGCTTGATGCTGGGCAAACAGCGCGAAGAACTTGAACGCAAAGGCGCGACGGCGTTTGACCATTCGGCTGCGCCCGTCGAAGTCGAGCCGTTGATGTCCGCCACAAATCTCAAACGCGGCAGGCATTTGAACAATGTTTCGGTTGAGGTCGGGCGCGGCGAAATCGTCGGCATGGCGGGCTTGTTGGGTTCGGGTAGAACCGAAACCGCGCGGGCGATTTTCGGTGCGGACAACATCGAAAGCGGCTCGATTGAACTCGAAGGGAAGCGACTTAAAATCAGCGAACCGAACAACGCGATTGATGCCGGAATCGCGTTTCTCTCCGAAGACCGCAAAGCCGAAGGCATCATCCCGGAGTTGTCGGTCAGGGAAAATTTAACCCTTGCCGCGCTTCCGGCTTTAACAAATATGGGCGTCGTCTCGCGGGCGAAGCAAACGGAAATCGTCAACAATTTCATGCAGCGGCTCGGCATTAAAGCTTCAAGTTCGGAGCAGAAAATCCGTGAGCTTTCCGGCGGCAATCAACAAAAGGTTTTACTCGCGCGCTGGCTTTGTAAAAATCCGAAGTTCTTGATTTTAGACGAACCGACGCGCGGCATAGACATCGGCGCGAAAGGCGAGATTCAAAATCTCATCAACGAACTCGCCGCGCAAGGTCTTGGCGTATTGATGATTTCATCGGAACTCGAAGAACTCGTCGAAGGAAGTTCCCGCGTCGTCGTGATGCGCGACGGCACACGCGCCGCCGAACTTCGCGGCAATCAAATCTCGCAAGCCAACATCATCCACGCGATGGCGCACGGGGAGGAAAAGCAGGAGTCAGGAGTCAGGAGTCAGGAGTCAGAATGAAGTTCTCTGCGGCTTCTTTGCGCTCTCCGCGTCTCTGCGGTTAATTAAGTTTGGGGACAAACAATGCAAGCGACGACAACCATTAAGCGGACGAACACTTCGACAATCAGGCAGCGCATCTCCGATGCCGCGCCGACATACGGCGCGCTCGCCGCCCTCGTGTTGTTGCTCGTTTTCAACAGTTTATTCACGACGAATTTCTTCGCGGCGAACAACGTCATCAACATCCTGTTGCAAGTTGCGACGACGGTTTTAGTCGCTATCGGGATGACGTTGGTCATCGCCACACGCGGCATAGATTTATCCGTCGGGTCGGTGATGGCGATTGCTTCCGCGATTGCCGCGACGCAACTTCCGCGCGGTGTTGGGGTCGCTATGTTACTCGCGCTTCTCGCCGCGCTTATGGTTGGGACGTTCAACGGTTGGTTGATTTCGACGTTCGACATTCAGCCGATTATCGTTACGCTCGCTCTGTTAATCACGGGTCGCGGAATCGCGCAGGTAATCAACAACGGTCAACTTGTGTCGTTTGCGAATCCGACGTTCGAGTATTTCGGCAAAGGCTACATCGGATTTATCCCCGTGCCTGTGGTCGTGATGCTGCTTGTGGTCGCCGCCGCGATTTTCGTGATGCGTATGACCGCCTTCGGGCGTTACATCGTCGCTACGGGCGGCAACGAAGCGGCAGCGCGATTAGCGGGCGTGCGTACCAATCGCACAAAGATTGCTGTCTATGCGATTAGCGGGATGCTCGCCGGACTCGCCGGACTAATTCAAACAGCGCGCATTGGAGCCAGTGACGCCGGAACTATCGGGCAGTACATCGAACTCGACGCAATCGCGGCGGTCGTCGTTGGCGGCACACCGCTCACGGGCGGACGCGCGACGATTATCGGCACACTCATCGGCGCGCTTATCATGGCGGTCATCACGACGAGTTTTAACATGCTCAATTATCCGTATTCGTGGTCGCTGGTTCTAAAAGCCGCGATTATCCTTGTCGCCGTCTATATCCAACGTCCGAAGGTCGCGTAAGTTTTTTAACCGCAGAGGTGCAGAGAGCGCAGAGGCGACGCAAAGTTAAATCTCACATTTGTAATTTCAAATCTCTGCGTCTCACTTTGCGCTCTCTGCGCCTCTGCGGTTAACGAATCTTTAATACTTGATTCTCTAAGTTCGACATAAAACATTATGAGTGACGCAACTCTCACCGCCGATTCGATTGACACTCAAGCGGGCGTGCGACGCGCGTGCGTCGCTTCGTTCATACAGAAACAGGGCGCGCTGATCGTGCTTGTTTTGTTGTGCGTCGTCGCGGCGTTTCGTTACGACAACTTTTTAACCGAAGCGAATCTGCAAAATATCTTGCGGCAGAACAGTATGCTCGCCCTTGTCGCTCTGGGGATGACGTTCGTGATTCTAACGGGCGGAATTGATTTATCGGTCGGTTCATTCGTCGCTCTCGCCGGAGTCATCGCCGCTAACCTCGCGGGACAAGGCACAATCGTCGCACTTCTCGCCGCCGTTGCCGCGACGACGGCTTTGGGATTAGTGAATGGTGCGGTGATTTCAAAGGCGCGGATTCAACCGTTCGTCGTGACGTTGGCGATGATGATTGCGGCGCGCGGGTTAGCGTTGATTGCGACGGGTGAAACGGCGGTGCGCGTCAATAGTTTGAATCAAGGTTTTACATGGCTTGGGCGTGGAACGATTTTTGAACTTAGTGTCGGCAGTATCAACATCGAATTGTACGTTCCGGTTTTAATCGCCCTCATCGCGTATTTAATCGGCTGGTTTGTGCTTAATCACACACGCTTCGGGCGGCACACGTTCGCGCTCGGAGACAACGAAGAAGCGGCGCGTTTGATGGGCTTAAACGTGGGTCGCGTGACGCTCGGCGTGTATGCTCTGAGCGGCGCGCTCGCCGGACTCGCGGGCGTGATTCTCGCGTCGCGTCTTGGGGCGGGACAGCCTACGGAAGGCGTCGGGTGGGAACTCGATGCGATTGCGGCGGTGGTGGTCGGCGGCACACTTCTGACGGGTGGGAAGGGCGGCGTTGGGGCGACGATTATCGGCGTCTTGTTGCTCGGCGTGATTCTCAACATGATTAAAGCCGAAGGTTTGAGTTCGTGGTGGCAACTTGTTTTGCGCGGCGCGTTTCTGCTTGCCGTCGTCGTCGTTCAGAATCGGCTTAACAGCCGAAAGAAATGAATTTTAGGAGTGATAGTTATGAGTAACGGACGTTATACGGAAAATGAATTGAACGCTCTCGTCGAAGATTTCAAACGCGACGGGTTTTGTGTGCTGCGCGCTCATTTCTCGAAAGATAAAATCAGAGAGTGGCGTGAAGCTTTTATGCCGTTGTTGAACGTGCATATCGAACGCGAAGGACACAAACAGAATCGCGGCTCGATGCGCTACTACGTCACGCTGCCGTTTGAAGCACCGTTTGCCGATACGTCCGTTTATGAAGACGCGGACATTTTGCACGTCTGCGAAAACATCGTCGGGCGCGATATGGTGATGTGCCAACTGGCAAGCGATACGCCGCTTAAAGGTTCGGATTATCAAGAGATTCACAGCGACGCGATGCCCTTGTTCCCCGAAACTAATTTCGAGACGCCGACGTTTCAACTCGCCGTCAACTTTCCACTCGTTGACGTAACCGAAGCTAACGGTCCGTTTGAAGTCGCCCGCGCGACGCATTTATTGCCGAAAGCCGAAGGGTTAAAGTTGATTGAAACGGGAGCGGCGAAACTCGAATCAATCATGCTCGCGGCGGGCGATGTGATGATACGCGACGTGCGCGGACTGCATCGCGGCACGCCGAACAAAACGGACGAACCGCGCCCGATGTGCGTCATCGGTTATAGCCGTCGCTGGCTGTATCGCCCGGAAGTCAACATACGGATTCCGCGTGCAATGTATGAAACTCTGTCCGAACGCGGGCGGCAATTATTGCGCTTCAATCCGGTTGTCGCGTCGCTTGATGAAGTGGAAAACGAAGAGGTTTATCAAGCCTTCGCATTCTGAGAAGCTGTGTTCAAAGCCCCAACGGGGCGAGATTTAATAGCCTGTGGCAGCGCCACAGGTATCGCATTCAGATTGTTTCGCCAGCCCTGAAAGGGCGACATAACTATGTCGCCCTTTCAGGGCTGAATCGCCTGACTGAACACTGACCCGGCGCGGTTGCGCCGGGCTATTGAATGTCGCCCCGTTGGGGCTTTCACGAACTTTGAACACAGCCTCTGAAAACATTTCACTGGTCTTTGCGTTCGTTCACAAAGTCAGCCGTCAAACCTTCTGTGCGCTTACCGACAGGCTCAAGCGGCGGCAGATTATTCACCGGCTTATCGAGATAGAAGTAAGCGCAGCTTGACCAATCATCCGTGCGCTCGAACTTGCCGTCTTTGGATGTGTCCATTTCGACGTTTCCGGGAGCGGCGCGAATTAAGCGGCGGTTGTTTTCGACGATTGCCTTACGGCTGTGTTGGGCAAGGTAGCCGATTTGTTGCATCGTGACGCGCACGTCTTTGTAGAAAAAGATGGGGTCTGGAATGTGGTAGCGATAGAAGCACCAGCGGAATTTCGCTTCATCGGCGATGGGGCTGCCTTGAAAAAGATGTGCGTATTGCCCCTGTCCCCAAGCCGTGCCGACGTAATCTTCCGTTCCCGTTCCGGCAAGCGTCGGTAGTTCTTTATCGCCGTCAAGATAGATTTTGATTTCGCCCTCACCCCACCATGTTTTGAAGTAAGTTTTCTGATTGACGATGACGCCGACGTTGACGCCGAGATAACGCCCTCTGCCTTCGACTGTCGGCAGAAGTTCATAATCGCGTTGTATAGCCGTAGGGTTTTCACGACGATAATGCGCGTGAAAATAGAGCATGTTCGCCGGGTGCTTATCGCCAATGGTGTAGTTCACATCGTAGAAAACTTCCGGCACATCTTCCGCGCTTTCGTTCGTCATCACGATTTTCATCGCAGACTTGAACGGCATCGGGACAATCGAATTGAAACTTCTGCCTTCGGGATTTGAAAATAAAGCCGATTGGAAAACTGCGGTTTGTCCGAGTCCGATGCCGAAGAAATCACCGAGCGGCGCACTGACCGCCGGACGCGCGGCATTGTCCCAGTACATATCAATTCGCAAGCTTCGCAACATGCGCGGGCTGCGGTCGTTAAAAGTCATCCAGATTCTTCGCACCGTGCCGCTTGTCCCGGAAGCTTCCGCGAGCGTGCGACTTTCGCCCGCTTTGATGGCAATCGTCGGCGCGCCTTTGCGTCCGCCGTTGACTTGCCCGCCTTTGCCTTTTTCGCCGTTCGGATTTTCGGGACTCGCCCAACGCGCTTCGATGCCGTCCGCCATTTCGTAAAGCGTTTGCGCGCGGGTTTGTAATGCGCTCAACGTCATCGCTGCTATCAAAACCGCAAGCGTGATTTTTATGTTCGATACCATAATGTTCTCCCGTAGAAAATGTTTCCCTGACTCTGCTTTTGAAAGTCGTATATGATTGAAGTTGAAATTTATCGTAACTACTTAGCCGTCTTCAGACGGCTTTCCGTGAAGCGGCACATAGACCAGCCGTTTGACGGCTGGGGACGATTGCCAACCAAATTCATCAGCCCGTTTCTAACGGGCTTTTGCATGAGGCATAAGCCATTCGGGTCTGGTGGCTAAAGCCGAAAGAGAGAAGGACGTTAAAACGCCCTCCTTAGTTCTTTGACTCTTCATCCAGCCGTCAAACGGCTGGTCTATACGCCCTTCGGGGAAGCCGTCTGAAGACGGCTGAGTAGTTACAATTTATCAACAAACGTGCAAGCCACAAATGCCGACACAGGCGACGAAACCCGGCTTAACGAACATCAAATCTGCTGTGAATCCTATAAATTAAGAAGCCTGTTTGTCGCTTGAAATTATCACTGAACATGAAAGTTAAATGCGGGTACGAAAGCCTGCGCCGTAAGTTAAAAATCCGTCTTGTCGGATGGTTGATTATACCCGTGTGCGCGGTGAATCTGTTCGCCCAACAACCCGCCGCGCCGTCAACCGCGCGTCCGACGGGACGCTCATACAGCGAGGGCGACGAACGCGCGAAGCCGATTGTGAAAGCCGCGCGTGGCGTGTCGCCCGTGCAGTTCACAGATATAACCGCGCGCTCCGGGATAAATTTTCGTCACCACGCATCGCCCACATCACAAAAGTATCTGCTTGAAACGATGGGCGGCGGTGTCGCGCTTTTCGATTACGACAACGACGGACGTCTTGACATGTATTTCACTAATGGCGCGCAACTTCAAGAACAGATGAGTGCGAACGCGCGTCCCGACAAAACCGATGCGCGCTTCTGGAATCGTCTTTATCATCAAAAACCTGACGGCACTTTTGAAGACGTGACGGAGCGCGCCGGAGTGCGCGGAAGCGGGTACGCGATGGGCGCGGCGGCGGGCGATTATGACAACGACGGTTTGACGGATTTATACGTCACGGCTTACGGCGGCAATGCCTTGTATCGCAATCGCGGTGACGGTACGTTTGAAGACGTGACGCGGCGGACGAACACGGCGGGCGGCGGCTGGTCAACGAGCGCGGGCTGGCTTGATTATGACCGCGACGGGCGGCTTGATCTGTTCGTCGCGCGATATATGGATTGGGACTTTCAGAACGGCTCGCTATATTGCGGTTTGATGAAGCCCGGCTTTCGTGCCTTTTGTCACCCCGACAACTTCAAGGGTGCGGGCAATCTGTTGTTTCATCAAAAGCCTGACGGGACGTTTGAGGATGTGAGCCTGAAAGCCGGAGTCGCGGACGCGGAAGGCAAAGGCTTGGGGCTGGCGTTCGCTGATTTCAACGATGATGGTTGGACGGACATCATCGTCGCCAATGACAGCGTGCGGCAATCCTTGTACATGAATCGCGGTGACGGCACGTTTGACGACGTGGCTTTGCCCGCCGGTGTCGGCTTCGATGAAAATGGAAAGACGTTTGCCGGAATGGGCGTTGACGCGGCGGACTATGATGCCGACGGTCGGGCGGACATCATCATCACCGCGCTTTCAAACGAAACCTATCCCTTATTTCGCAACAACGGCGACGATTCATTTTCTTATACGACGAACACGACGGGCGTCGGTCAGATAACTTTACTGCTCACGGGTTGGGGCGTGCGCTTCGCGGATTTCGATTTGGACGGAATGCGCGACATCTTCGTCGCGCAAGGGCATGTACTCGACACGATTGAGAAATCGTCATCCTATTTGTTGTACAAACAGCCGCCGCTTCTAATGCGAAACGTCGGCAAAACATTCCTGGATGTTTCGGCGTCCGCCGGATTCACCGTGCCACTCGCGGCGCGCGGGTGTGCGTTTGGAGACATTGATAACGACGGTGATACGGACATCGTGATTGGGACAACAAACGACGCGCCCGTGATGTTTCGCAATATGTTTAGTAATGACGCGGGGAAGAATCATTGGATAGGATTTAACCTTGTGGGAACTAAATCCAATCGCGCCGGGATAGGGACGCGCGTCACCATTACCGACTCAAACGGGCGGCGACAAACTGCCGATGCAAATACGGCGGGCAGTTATCTCGCATCGAACGACGGGCGCATCGTATTCGGTTTGGGAGCGACGGCGAAAGTCGCTTCCGTCGAGGTGCGTTGGTCAACGGGTAAAACTCAGAAGGTGATGAATCCGATTATTGACCAATACCAAATCGTCAAAGAAGAATAAAGATTGAATGTGATAAAGCGATGATGCAAACAGCGATTGACGGGCGGCATCTTAAAGCCTTACTCACCTTACGCGGGGGAAGTGTTTTGCGGCTGTGCCGCCTGATGTGCGGTGGGGCTTCGCCTCACCGTGAGACACTCTCCCAACTTCTTCGAGGCTCCGCCTCGAACACGAGGCGGCGTAGCCGCCATAAATTTTTAAGGGGCGGGTCGGAAAGGCACAGCCTTTCCGCACATCAGGCGGCTGAGCCGCAAAATCTCGTCACCGCGTAAGGTGAAAGCCTTATTCACAACTCCTGTAACGGTCATTCAAACGATTGCTTACAACGTCCTTGTTCTACTTGCCGGAAGGTAAATGTTATGAACTCAATGCGACAATCCACGCTCATCAAACCGTTGATGAAAACTAATCTCATCGCCGTCATTTTAGTGTTGTTCGTGATAGGCGCACCCGCGATGTTGCGCGCTCAAACGCCGCGCTTTGCCAATCCGATTGTCACCTCGCGCGATGCCCCCGACCCGTGGGTGATACGCAAAGACGGCTTTTACTATTTCACGGCGACGACGGGCGGAAGCATCTATGTTTGGAAATCTCCGACACTGACCGGAATTGATAACGGCTTGAAAGCGACGGTGTGGTCGCCACCGTCTTCGGGTGCGACGAGTCGTAATGTGTGGGCACCGGAACTGCATTTCTTAAACGGCAAGTGGTACATCTATTTCGCGGCGGATAATGGCGACAATCGCAATCACCGCATGTACGTTCTCGAAGCCGCGACCGATGACCCGCAAGGAGCGTACATTGAGCGCGGCAAAATCAGCGCGCCGACCGACCGTTGGGCGATTGACGGCACGGTGTTCCAAAAGCCGGATGGTTCGCTCTATTTTCTGTGGTCGGGTTGGGAAGGCTTCACCGACGGCATCGCGCAGAACATTTACATCGCGCCGATGTCGAACCCTTACACGATAAGCGGCGAACGGGTTTTGATTTCCGCCCCGCATCCTTCACGCACAACTTGGGAATGGTGGATTAACGAAGCCCCGCAAGTCATCACACGCGAAGGGAAAACCTTTGTCGTCTATTCCGCGAACGGTAGTTTTACCCCAAATTATTGTTTGGGAATCTTAATGAACACCGACGGCGATTTGCTCAATCCGGCGTCGTGGGTGAAATCAACCGAACCCGTGTTTCAACGAATCGCGGGCGTGTATGGTCCCGGTCACAACTCATTCACCAAATCGCCGGACGGCACGGAAGATTGGTTCGTCTATCACGCGACCCCGAATGAAAACGACGGTTGGAACAATCGTCGCCCGCGCGCCCAAAGGCTGACATGGAACACCGCGACGGGTGTGCCTCTGTTCGGCTATCCGGTTGCGCCGTTCACGACGCTGGAAGTTCCTTCGGGAGAAGCCGCGATGAATGAACCGCCGGACGGACGCGGCACGGGCTTGATGGGCGAGTATTTCGACACGGGAGATTTCACAGACCTTAAACTGAAGCGCACCGACCCGACGATAAATTTTACATGGGGCGTCATCGGTGACACGGGCGCGCCGGTTGAGACGATGGATAAAGATTTCTTCTCGGTTCGATGGAGCGGATTTATCGAGCCGAAGTTTTCGGAAGATTACACGTTTCGCACCTTTGCCGACGACGGGATTCGCGTCTGGATTAACAACCAACTTGTGATTGACGATTTTCGCGTTCACGGTCCGACGTTGACGGAGAGTTCGCCCGTGCGCCTCAACGCCGGAACGCGCTATCCGGTTCGCATCGAATACTTCGAGTATGACATGGGGGCGACCGCGCGCTTCGAGTGGAAAAGTTCAAGCCAAGGCTTGGAAGTCGTACCGCGTTCGCAACTCTTTCCCGTGACTCCGAAACGCCGCTTAAAATTCGGAGCGCGCAATGTGCGTCAATAATTGAAAGAAGCTATCTCAAGAATGGTTTTCCTCTCTGCGTAGCTCTGCGTCATCACTCTGCGGTACTTTGCGTTAAGAAAATCTTTTGACGCAGAGAACCGCAGAGTTACGCAGAGTTTTCAATCAATCAAAAGCTATTTTTGAGATAGGTTGTAATTGAAAGTTGGAATGTTGAATTTCATAAAACTATTTATCGTCGCCTGTCTAACATGCGTCATCGTGTGGTTGCCGATGACGACACGGCACGCCGCGCAAACCACCTCTTTATCAACTTCACCGCCCGGCGAAGTTGATGCGCGACGGCTTGAAACAATCGAAGATTTATCCGAATCGCTTGCCAATCAGCTTTTGGAATTGTCTGTGGCGACGCGCGACCGCGACGGCAAATTGATTGCCGATTTCTTCCCTGCCGAACTCGCGGCGACGCCGTTTCCTTCCGTTCCGAATAAAGTCAAACCGGAACTCAAATGGATTGGCACGCGCTCTTGGAGCGTTGACGGCGAGACATCATTAACGGGGGCGACCGGCTTGCAAACTCCGCGCGCACGCAAGATGACGCGAGTTGATTTTTTGCACGGCTTGACGAAGTTTCTTGATTACTTCGCGGAGATTGAAGACGTGCGCTTCAAAGTCAAAGAAGCGCAGTTTGACGCAAGCGCGCAATCGGTGCGCGGGGCGAGTGAACCGACCGCCGTCGCGGGTGCGGGTGGGCGTGCGCGCGTCGCGTTCTACGTCATAGGGCGCAACGCGGAAGGCAACCGCGAATGGGCGCGCGGCGCGGCAAACGTCGCGGTGCGGTACGTTGAAACCAAACGTGAGCCGCGCGTGATGGAAGCCAAAGCATCACTTGAACGCACGAACGAAGCGGCGGATGTCGGACAAGGACGCTGGCAATTTGAAGCGTGGAACTTGGTGAGTATCGATTCGATGGTTGCCGAAACGGACATCTTTTCCGAAGTCGCGGCACCGGCGGGCGTCGCGGCGGAACTTCCCGGTTACGGCGCGGCGGGCAACGGTGGTTTCGTGTGGCATGGTGCGGCGGCGGCGGATTTCAACCGCGACGGCTTCGTTGATTTAGTCGTGACCGCGCCCGATAGAAACTATCTTTACCTTAACGACGGGGCGGGCAAATTCCGCGACGCTTCGCGCGAAGCCGGAGTCGAAATGTTGGCGAGCGGTTCGGGCGTCGTCGCCCTCGACTATGACAACGACGGCGATACGGACATTTTTATGGCTTCGGTCGGACAGCAAATTTTGCTGGAAAACCGCATCGTTCCCGACAATCGTTTCGAGTTTAATGACGTGTCTTTAGAAGCGGGCGTCGCGCAGGATGCGATAGGCTTTTCTGCGGTCGCGGGCGATGTCAACGGCGACGGATTATTGGACATTTACGTCACGAGTTATAACCGTTACGGGCAGGTCACGCCCGATTCGTGGTTTCGCGCGACGAACGGCACGCCGAATCTTTTGTTCATTCAACAAAGCGACCACACGTTTCGAGAGCAAGCGGCGAAGTGGGGCGTGAACGATAAGCGTTGGAGTTACGCGGCGGCGTTCGCGGACGTGAACGAAGACGGCAAGCTCGATTTATACGTCGCCAACGACTTCGGTGAAAAGGCGATGTACATCAATCACGGCGACAAGTTTATTGATGAAGCCAAGACGCGCGGCGTACTCGACCCCGGCAACGGCATGGGCGTCTCTTTCGGTGATTACAACAACGACGGACAACTTGATTTGCACGCCTCGAACATGTCTTCGACCGCCGGAAATCGCATCCTCGCGCGTCTGTTTCCGAATCAAACTTCGTCGGACAACGTGCTTAAAAAACTCGCCGCCGGAAACAATCTTTTCGAGAATCAAGGCAAGGGAGTTTATAAAGATGTGACGGGGGAAGTCGGCGGCTTCGGCGGCGGTTGGGCATGGGGCGGCGGCTTTATAGATTTCGACAACGACGGTTGGGAAGATATTTTTACACCGAACGGCTTTATCTCCGGCAAGTCCATGAAGGACACTTGAAGCCACTTCTGGCGTCAAGTTGTGACGCGCGATAACGACGGCAAAGAAGAGAAGGGCGCGCTTCGCGTTGACCAAACTTCGTTGATGAACAGGGAAGGTTTTTCGTTTAGCGGCTATGAACGCGACCCGCTCTATCTGAATTTACAGAGCGAAGGCGTGAAAAAGTTTCTCGATATTTCCGGCATCTCCGGTATTGATTCGATTTCAGACGGGCGCGCCGGAGTCTTCGCCGACTTCGACAACGACGGCGACCTTGATGTTTTTATGACGACGATTCAAGGGCAGTCGCATCTCCTGTTTCGCAACAACGTCGGGCAGGAAAACAATTCTCTGCGCGTGATGCTCGAAGGCGATGCGAAGATTGGACGCGATGCGTTTAGCTCCGTCGTGCGCGTCGTGACTTCCGCCGGAACACTGACGAAAATCAAGGACGGCGGCAGCGGCTTCATCTCCGAACACGACCCGCGTTTGCTGTTCGGTCTGAAACGCGACGCGGCGGTTAAGGACATCGAAGTCACTTGGTCAAACGGTCAAGTCGAAACATTCAATGGTGAAATTCGTGCCGGACAAACCGTGCTTTTGCGTAAAGGCACGAAGCGTATTGAGACGGTCGCGGTTAAACGCGCGAAGCTTCCAGACCCTTTGACGCGCGCCGAAACTTTCGCGCGTGGACTTAAAATCGCGGTTGGAAAACCTTTGCCCGACGTGAACATAAAGACGATTGACGGCAAACCCGCGATGCTTAAAAATCAAATCCGCGCGGGACGCCAAACGCTCTTTAATGTTTGGGCGACGTGGTGCGTTCCGTGCGCGCAAGAGATGCCGGAACTCGAACGCCTGCGTCCCGCACTCGCACGAGAAGGCATTGACCTCGTAGGCTTAAACGTGGATTCAGACCCAACGGCGGACGTGCGCGGCTTCCTGAAAGACAATCCGGTCAAGTACACGATTCTTGTCGGCGGCGTGGGGTTGATTGAAAGCTTGTACGCGACCGACCAGCTTTCCGTGCCGCTCTCCGTCCTCGTTGATGAGCGCGGCATCGTCACCGAAATCATACCGGGTTGGTCAAACGAAACGCGCGCCCGCTTCGACCGTCTCGCGGGAATCAAAGACGCCGCGCCGCGCAAAGCGAACCGCACGATGGGGAAACGCTCACGCTAAAAATTTAAGTTGAACCAACCTGATTTGAGGCACAAGAAGTTCCAATTATAAGGAAGTAGAATTATGCAAGTAACGACTTTTCAAGGCACGATTGAAAACGGACAAGTTCGATTTGCGACCGATGTGCGGCTACCCGAAAAAACCAAAGTTTATGTGGTTGTGCCGGATTTCGAGCCGACCGCCAACGGCGAGAAATTCGATTTAGCCGAAATGGTTTCGCGGATGCCTGCGGATTATCAAACTAGTGAGGAAGATTTTGGAACGCCGGTTAGCAAGGAAGAATGGTAAATGGCTGCTTACGTTCCAGAGAAGGGTAATTATAAACGGTCAATATATTATCCACAATCCGGGCGTAGCCAACTCTAATAAATGATTGTCCGGGTCTCGAAAGTAAAGGCTTGTTGCGCCGCGCGTCCATTTATATTCGCTTTCAATTTCAATGTTATTATCACGCAACCAATTCTTCCATTGTTCTAAATCGCTCGTTGCAATTGAAAAAGCTAAATGCAAATCGCCGTCGCCGTCGTGTGGTGGAATCACTCCGCCGGAACTGACGATTGCCGCGTTAGACGCGCGTTTCAAAAACAGAAGTAAAACTTGCTTGTTTGAAACACTCAAAGCGCAAAGCCGCTCGTCGGAATGAAGTGTTTCAAATTCAAAAATCTTTTTGTAAAACGAAAGAGACAACTTTAGATCATCAACGTAAAGCGCAGTTTCCAACACGCCATTCAACTTTGGCACACTCATAATTTCTAATCTCACATAGATTGACGTTTCATTTCAACCACGACGCGCCCAACCCGTGTTTGGTGTTTGTGATGCTAGGCAACTCTTCGCATCTAAATCGTTTTCCAAAAAGTTTATGAAGTTATTCTCCCGTTCTACTTTCGCCGTCGCATCGGCAATAATTCTGCTCGCCGTAACCTTCGCTTCGTACATCGTCCATAGTCAAAGCACGAACGCGCCGCAAACGCCCGTGACGCAGGCGATGCGCGAAGACGCTTATCGTCAAAATAATTTGGGCGTCGCGCTGCTCGAACAATACAACCACAGAGAAGCGGCGGAAGCGTTCCGGCGCGCGTTGAAAATTGACCCGACTTTGCAAGTTGCTAACATCAATCTCGCCATCGCGCTTTATAACGTGCCGGAAACCGACGAAGCTTTGCGTGCTGCCGATGCCGCGATGAAGATTGCGCCCGAAGCCGCGCAGCCCGTCTATATCGCCGGACTCATCGCCAAAGCACAGAACCGCACGGACGATGCCGTCGCGCTTTTCACCCGTGTACTCGCCATTGACCCGCAGGACGTTGGGGCGAATGTCAATCTAGGTCAACTCTACGCGCAGCAACGCAAGTACGCCGAAGCCATCACGGTGTTTCGCAAAGCACTCGCCGCCGAGCCGTACAACACGACCGCCGTTTATAATCTCGCGCTCGCGTTGCAGCGCAACAATGAACGCGAAGAGGGCGGGCGACTGCTCGCGCGCTTTCAAGAATTGCGTCAAACGGGCGCGGGAACTTCCATCGGTCAGAACTATCTCGAACAGGGACGCTATGCCGAAGCCGTCGTCTCGACGGGTGCGGAAAGCGATTTGGTCATACGCGCGACGCCCGCCGTCACGTTCGCGGACGCTTCCGCGCAAGTCTTGCCTGCGGGCGTGACGGGCAATCGCCGCGAAGGGATTCCAGCCGGAACGAACGTCAATTCAAATGACTCGCAAGGCACTTCGATTCTGCCGGACGGACGCTTGAGCGAAGCCGCGCAACGCCGCGTCGCCGCCATGCACGGCGGCGTCACGCTGTTTGATTATGACGGGGACGGCGACCTTGATTTGTTTGAAGTCGCGCCCGACTTTCAACGTCTCTACCGCAACGACGCTGGGAAGTACAGCGATGTCACGAAGGATTCCGGCTTGGTTGACTTGCCCACCGGAAGCATCGGCATCGGCGCGGTCGCGGGCGATTATGATAATGACGGACGTGCTGATTTATTCGTACTGCGTTACGGCACGGGCAAGCCCGGTGTGCTGTATCACAACGAAGGAGCGGGGAAGTTCACCGACCGCACAATGAGCGCGGAACTCGCCGCGTATCCGTTTCTGTCAACGTCGGCGGCGTTCGTTGACGTTGACCACGACGGCGACCTTGACATCTTCATCGCCGGTTTCGCGGACTTTTCAAAACCTGTGAGCGGTGATTTGAAACGCGCGACGGTCAGGCTTGACGAACTCGCGGGCGCGCCGAATCTTTTGTTGAGAAACAACGGCGACGGCAAATTTACGGACATCACGGAAGCCGCGAAAGTCGCGGGTAAAGATAACCGCGCCGTCGCCGTCATCCCGACCGATTACGACAATCGGCGCGATGTTGATTTGCTCATCGTTAATTACAATCGCCCGCCCGTACTTTTTCGCAATCTGCGTGACCGGACGTTTCGTGATGTGGCGGCGGAAGTCGGCTTGAACGTCGCGGGGCGCGTGACGTGCGCGGCGGCGGGCGATCTCAACAAAGACGGCTTCACCGATTTCTTTTTCGGGCGCGTCAGTGATGCGAGTCTTTTAGCGTTGAGCGACGGACAGGGGAAGTTTCGCGTGCGCCCGATTGTGGAAAATGCGAAAGATAGCAAGACGGCTTCCGGCTCTCCGTTAGTGGCGATTGACGCGGCGCAGATTATGGATTACGACGCCGACGGTCTGCTCGATGTCATCGCCGTTTCGGATAAAGGTTTGCGCGCATGGCGCAATGTCGGTGACGGTTTCGTTGATGTGAGCGAACGCCTCTTGCCTGCCAACGCGCAACCGCCCGCCGATGGCGGATGGTGGGCGCGCAGTTTCGCATCCGGCGACATAGACGCGGACGGCGACACGGACATGATTTTGCGGCTCGCTTCCGGTCAACTTAAAGTGGCGCGCAATGACGGCGGCAATCGAAACAATTCCGTGCGCGTGCAACTCGCGGGGCGCGTCAGCAATCGCAGCGCAATCGCCGCGAAAGTCGAAGCCCGCGCCGGAAGCCTGTGGCAGAAACTCGAAACTTATTCCGCCAGTCCCGCGCCCGCGCCCGCCGATGTGGTGTTCGGTCTGGGCAATCGCCTCGCGCCCGACGCGGTGCGCGTGATTTGGACTTCCGGCGTTGTCCAAGCGGAAACCGATTTAGCCGCGAAACCCGATACCGAATCCAACACCCAACCTAAAACAAATGTTGCGACGCGCACACTCTCGATTCAGGAACTCGACCGCAAGCCGTCGTCATGCCCGTTTCTTTATACTTGGAACGGCGAACGCTTCGAGTTTATCACCGACATGATGGGCGGCGGCGAGATGGGAGCGTTCGTCTCGCAGGGGCAGTACAATTTTCCAGACCCCGATGAGTATGTGCGTATAGCGTCCGATAAGCTTAGGGAACACGACGGCAAATACAAACTCCGCATCACGAACGAACTCGAAGAAGCCGTGTTTATGGACAACGTGAAACTGCTCACCGTCGCACATCCGAAAGTCATAGATATTTACCCGAACGAGGGTTTGGGTAATCCCACGTCGTCGAAGTTGATAATTTATCAAACCGCAAACGCCCGTCCGCCCGTCCGTGCAATTGACGATGAGGGGCGCGATGTGTTGCCACAAATCAGGGAAGTTGACCGCGTGTTTGTCGAAGGCTTTCGGCTTCATTCGATTCGCGGTTATAGCGAACCGCACACCCTGACGCTCGACTTGGGCAAGTCGAACGCAAAACGCACGATGCTTCTGATGACGGCGTGGACGGACTATGCTTTCTCAAGCGATAACGTCGCCGCCGCGCAACAAAACTTGAGTCTGCAATTTCCCGCGCTTCAAGTGCGCGATAAAGCGGGCAACTGGAAAACCGTGATTGACAACATAGGCTTGCCCGTCGGTCGCCCGCAAACGGTCGCGGTTGATTTAACCGGAAAGTTTTTAACTGAAAACCGTGAGGTTCGCATCACGACCAACGCGCGCATCTACTGGGACAAAATCGAAGTCGCGGATTTGCCGGAAAATCAGATTGATTCCGCGATTGAAACCACAAGGTTAAATCCCGTGCGTGCCGATTTGCATTGGCGCGGCTATTCCGCCGAAGTTAAACCGGACGGACGCGAACCGCTCATCTACGATTACAACCGCGTGAAAGCCGATGCCGGATGGAAGCAGATTCCCGGACGTTACACGTGCGAAGGTGACGTGCGCGAACTACTCGTCCGCACGGACGATATGTTTGTCGTTTCGCGTCCCGGCGATGAAATGATTATCGAGTTCGACGCGAATACATTGCCCGCGCTGCCGAAGAATTGGACGCGCACGTTTCTACTTTACGTTGACGGTTTCAGCAAAGAGATGGACATCAATTCCGCGACGCCCGACCTCGTTGCGCCGCTTCCGTTTCACAAGATGAAACGCTACCCGTACACCGCGCCGGAAAAATATCCCGATTCGCCCGCGCACACCGATTACCTCGAACGCTATAACACGCGCGTCGTGAGCGCGCCAATCAGGACGTTGAAGTAAATAGCATGGCAACTAAGAAAGCATCAGCATCGTCGGTTCTCGTTCCAATCGAAATCATCGAGCAGCGTATCTACCTTGTACGCAACCAAAAGGTTATGCTCGACCAAGACCTTGCACAACTTTACGAAGTCGAGAATCGCACGCTCATCCAAGCAGTTAAGCGTAACCTCGACCGCTTTCCCGAAGATTTTATGTTCCAATTTGATGCCGAAGAAGCCGAAGCGATGCGCTCACAATTTGTGACCGCATCGAAGCGAAACGTGCGCTATCGTCCATATGCTTTCACCGAACAGGGCGTGGCGATGCTGTCGTCGGTTCTCAGAAGCAAGCGAGCCGTGCAAGTCAACATCGTTATTATGCGTGCATTCGTCAACTTACGGCAGGTGCTTATGTCGAACGAAGAATTGAATCGCAAACTGACGACACTCGAAAAGAAATACGATGCACAATTCAAAGTCGTGTTCGATGCGCTGAGGAACTTGATAGAAACGCCGGTTCCACCGAGTCGGCAAATCGGTTTTAAGATTGACAAAAAGTAGTTAAGCAAAAGCAGACTTGTTCGCCTCAATGAAGTGAGATTTTGATATTTATGGATCACATCAGATATTCCGCCGCCGTTTGCCAGACCGATTTACCCAACCCCGTCGAGCGTCGTGAGATGCGCCGCAACACGGACCGAATGCTTTCGATGATTGATTCGGCAGTCGCGGGCAGCGCGCCTTTCCTGCCCGTGCGTCTCGCCGTCTTCCCGGAGTTCGCGCACGCCGCCCCAATCTTTGCGACGGTCGCGGAATTACTGGAAAAACTCGCGGTCGAGATTCCCAATGAACACACCGAACGGCTCGAAGCGAAGGCGCGCGAACACAACATCTATATTCAGTCCGGTTCGATGTTGGAACGCGACGCGCGTTATCCGGGACGAGTTTTCAACACGACATGCCTCATCGCCCCCGAAGGCACGCTTTACAAATATCGCAAAGTCAACCCGTGGATTCCTTACGAAGTCCATTCGAGTCCGCACGACATAGAAGGCTACGCCGAAGAGATGTTTCCGGTTGCCGATACGCCCATCGGTCGCATCGGTTGCGCGATATGTTATGACTGGCTTTTCCCGGAAGCGATACGCCAACTCGCGGCTAACGGCGCGGAAGTCTTAGTGAGAGTTTCGGCATACATGGATCCGTGGAACGCGACCGCCCCGATGGATTGGTGGACGGTGATTAACCGCGCCCGCGCGATTGAGAACACGGCTTACGTCGTTGCCGCTAATCAAGCGGCGAGTCTTAAAAACTATCCGCCGTATTCATGGTCTGGCGGCTCACAGATTGTTGATTTCGACGGACGACTGCTCGCAGAAGCTTCTGCGGGACCCGGTGAGCGTATCGTCTTCGCTCCGGTTGACATCTCCGCCCTGCGGCATGAACGCGCCGCGCGTCGCGGTCATCACACACTCGCGCATCTTCGCACGGACGCCTATCCGGTTTATCGTGAACGCATTTATCCGCCCGATAATCGGGACAGGGTTGATGAGTTAAGTTATGAAGGCAACAACCGGATGATTGACGAAGCAAAAAAACATTTGAAGTAAATCGCGCCCGCCAATTAAAGATAAGCCGAACGAAATATGGAGAACGCCGTCACCGCACAATGAGAAGTTGTGCGGTGACGGCGTTCTGCGGTTAGCTTTATCGCCGGGTTTGTTTTATCGCCGCCCGAAGCGTCCCGCCGTGCGCCGTTTGTTCGGAGCATCAAGGATTATGCCTTGCGCTTGGGCATCGGTGAGCAGTGCGCCGTTGGCGGTGTTCAGGTTGACGAATAAGTTTTCCATCGTTTCGCCCGCACGGTCGGCGTTGACAGGGACGGTGATTGTCGCCGTCGTCGCACCCGCCGCGATGGTGATAGTCCCGGAAACGCTCTGGTAGTCCGTTCCGGCAATCGCAGTTCCGTCCGCCGTGAAATAGTTGACGCTGATGGCGGCGTCGGCGGGGCGCGATAATCTCAAATTGAAATTCAAGTTGGCGACGCCGCTTTTGCTTTCGGTGATGGTCGTGTCGTTGATAAAGAGTGTCGGGGACGTAACGGCTTGCATCGTAAAACTCGCACGCGCGGTTGTGAACGATAGTTTAGCCGGAAACGCCGTCGGGTCACTCTGTTCGACGAGCGGCGAGATGCCGGAAATCGTGAAGCTTCGCACGCCCTGCCCGCCGATTAACAGATCTCCGAGTTGCGCGGCATAAGCTTGAAAGTCCACGCTTTGATTTGGCATAAATTCACCGAGCAGCACGCCGTTGACCGAGACGACGAAGCGATTATCGGCGTCAATTCCGGTTGGGAAATCCATCACGCTTCTAAACAATGAAGTATCGCTCATCGTGTAAGTAAATCCGGTTGCCATCGGTGGGTCAACCCATGTACCCGTCGGCGCGTCCTCGAAGATGAAACGGTCGTCTTCGATGCGCGTCGGCAGAACCGGGTTCTCCTGTGAGTCGCCGGGTTGCGAACCGCCGCACACGACGGGCGGCAACATTAATTGGCTATCAATTTGAATGCTGCCCGCGATGCCGTTCAAGCTGCCCGACGTGAGTTGAATCGTTCCCGTGCCTGTGCCGCTCGTGCGATTGATTTGAAGCGTGACGTTTGCCGTACCTTGTTCGACGATTTCAAAGTTCTCGTCTTCATCGTCAAAGTCGGGAAACCCGCCACCGTTCGCGGCATTAGTGTTATCGACAAATAAACTGAAGTCGCCGGAATCGCCGTTGCCAAGTTCGTAAGTTCCGAAATAAGCGGTCGCGCCCGGAAAGGGTATGCAAGTCGGTGTCGGCGTCGGTGTCGGCGTCGGTGTTGGTGTCGGTGTCGGTGCAATGATTCTGACGCGGGTGTAACCCGACTGGGTGGTGAATTGTCCGGCGTTATCTAAAACACCACGCACGGTGATGAAAGTATAAATGTCACCGATTGCCGAAGGCTGCGCGTGGCGACTTTTGAATGTGTGGTGCAGAAACGTCTTGCCGCCGACCTGTATTTGGCGCAGACGCGAAGCAAGCGAAACATCAATGTCCGTCGCGGCTAAGAGGTTGTTCGTCTTGAACGCTTCTCCGGCGGCGAAGGCGCGCGTCAGTAAGCTTGTGGATGTGAGGGCAAGTAGTATGGCGGCGGTGATGATAAGAGCGCACAGGTTGCGGCGCATCGTGTGTGAATGACGATTGTTCATCTTCGATTTAATTCCTCTCCGTAATCAACGGCGTAAAGTTTGAAAAGTCTGAACCGGCAAGAGAGTCTTGCAGTTGAAATCGGTCTTGCCTGTAACGCGCAGTGATTGAGTAAAACGGATCACGCGAAATCAAAAATGTTTTGTGGAAGCACAAGCAGAATGCGCGTGTTCTCTTGGGAAGTGAATTTGATTCGCTTCCGAACACCACGTGAGGATTTGCAAGTTTCGCGTGAAGGGTTACGGCGTGGGGTGAGATGTCGGGTGAAATTTATAAATAATTTGTGAGCCTTTATTCACCGGAGTTGCGCGTTAGAAGATGAAGCCATTGAAGCTTGGGGTAGGATTTATTTTAAAACGAGGAATGATTGAGCGATGTTGATACTTCAGATTTCAGCCGGATTGATGATTATATGTGCGGCGTTGGCGTTCGTCTCGAACGAATTTGCGTTCGCGTTGTCGCGGTCATTGGAAGCCGCGCTGGAGTGGGTCGAATATAAACTGGCTCTCTACGAGAAACGCCGTGCGGAAACGGGTTCGTTGTTCGCTTTGCGCGGTGGGGTTAATAATGGAATTGGGAATGATGACCACATCGTTGGCGCGCAAGTCGTACGATAAATTCTATTATCGTAAGCAACTACCGAACTCGCTTTCGCGGTTCTCAGCAAACGGTAGTGGCACGAAGCGTGGGTGAAGGCGCGTGCTTTTTGCTCTGCGCTCCTTTGCGTCTTCACTTGGCGGTTCTTTGCGATACACGAAGAAGTAACGCCAAGGAGCGCAAAGATTCTCCCGCCTTTGAGCCACTACTTACGGCGTGATGATGAATCAAATCGCTTCGATTCTTGAACTCCGAAGCACGGCGCGCGAACTGTTCGCGGCGGGGTTGGGCGGCGTGGATGCCGGACGCAAATTGCGTGAAGTGGTGCGGCTCGAAGGTTCGCGTTTGCGCTTCGGAGATTGTGATTACGACGTGCGTGAGCCGACGACGATATATTCAATCGCAACCGGCAAAGCGGCGCACGCGATGGCGACGGCATTAACCGGAGTGCTTGGCGATAAGCTAACGGCGGGTGTCGTCTCCGCACCGCGCGAGAATGTTTCGCTGCCTGATAGTTGGCGGGTATTTGCGGGCGGGCATCCCGTGCCGAACGAAGCGAGTTTTGAAGCGGCGCGATTTTCAATCGAACTTTTACAAAAAGCAAACAGCGAACGTGCGTTGGTGATTTTCCTCATCTCCGGTGGCGGTTCGGCGATGATGGAATTGCCACGCGATGAACGCATTACGCTTCAAGATTTACAAACGATGAACCGCGTGCTGGTCGGGTGTGGAGCGACGATAGCGGAAATCAACACGGTGCGCCGCGCGCTCTCCGCAATCAAAGGTGGTGGGTTGAGCGGGTTTGCCGCGCGTGCAAGGCAAGTGACGTTAATCGTCTCCGATACGAACAAAGGCGACGAAGCGAGTGTCGCTTCAGGTTTGACGATGGCACTCGCATCTCGAAGCGCGGAAGTCGCACGCGCACGCTTCGTCGTCGCGCATTACAACTTGCCGGAACGATTGCCGAAATCCGTCCTACACGCTCTGGATGATGCGGCGACGCTCAATGATGCGGCGCGCGACTTAACGGACGATAACGAAGGCGAACATAAACATCTCGTTCTACTTGATAACGAAAGTGCCTTAGAAAGCGTCGAAAAAATCGCACGCGAACGCGGGTTTGTCGTCGAAGTGGCACGCGACCTTGTGGAACAACCAATCGCCGAAGGATGCACACAACTTGTTAAGCGGCTCGCCGATTTGGAGTGGCGTCTGGGCGGCGGAAACATCGGATGCTTGATTTCCGGCGGCGAATTCGCGTGTCCGGTGCGCGCGTCGGGTGAGGGTGGACGCAATGCCGAAGCCGCGTTGCGATGCGCGATTGAGATGCATGAGATGCGCGCCCGCACTTCGATGAGCGACTCACTTGCGCCGCGCATGGTTGCCCTTCATGCGGGGACGGATGGGATAGACGGCAACTCTTCGGCGGCGGGGGCGATAGCCGACGACACGACACTGGAGCGCGCGGCGGCAAGCGGTTTGGACGCGCGCGATTACCTTGAACGCAGCGATGCTTACAGCTTCTTCGACCGCTTGGGCGACACAATTATGACGGGTACTACTGGAACAAACGTGCGCGACTTACGCATCATGCTCGTCAAAAACATCAAGCAATCATTTTGATAAGCGCGGAGACTTATCAAAGCCTATAAAACATAAACTATATTATAAGACGTCAGCACCATTTTGTGACCGTTCACACAGATGGCTAATTAAGCAACCAATGGAGTTTATAGAATAGTGATACGGCTCCATGTCCATATCCCGCCCTGACTCAGGCTGAACGACTTGTTTTGCGCCAGTAGATGAAACGCGCTGCTTAAAACCTAGAAGCCCTCTCAAAAACACATGTATGGCGATCCTAAACTCTTCAGAAAATTGTAGCTTTTAGTTCTCTAAGCTGACACCGCCGATGATTCGCTCGAACGTCGCTTGATATGCGGGCAACTCGTCTTCCGGCGCGACCGCGATTAAATAGAACAACCGGTTGTCGCTTGTGATGGCGGTAAAAACCACATCAACTTCGCGCACACCGCTGACGGTCGAAGGTCCTGTGACGACGGTCGCCAGTCCGGGTCGGTTGCTGATGGTCACGCTCTCACTCGCGCGCAACACGCGAAAATCAGGATTAGCGGCAAGCTGTTGTTCGATGAGCAGGCGCGTCGCCGTTGCAAGGTCAGGGGTCTCTATAGTGAGCGTGCCGACAAACATGCCGTGCGTCACGAAAACGGATTGGGCGCGGGTGCCGAATCCGCCGCGCGGGGCGATGATAATGTTCGTGCCGTTACGATATAGTTTCATCCTACGGATACCCGTATGGTGTCCATCCTGCCTGCTCTTCCCCGCCTACCCATCAGCCTTTCAAGGAACATCCGCTCTATGGCATTCAAACTCAAGTTGCCCAGCAAGAAGCAAAATCAGATCGCCGAAGAACCACCGCCTGATCCACAAACACGCAAGAGATTTGTTCTCGCCCGACCCACTGCCCAATCCGCCGCCCAGTCCACCGTTCAACCCGATTTCCAGACCGCTCCAAGCAATCAACCTGCACAGACTGCGTTGTCGATGTTTGACGTATCTCCATCTGCGATTCCGGCAGCGAAGACACCACACTCAAGCGGTACGCAACCGACAGAGCCGAAGAAGCCGGGCTTCGTGCTTGACTTTTCTAAAGGGCAAAATCCAATACAGACACCGGAGCCGTTGCCACTAAACTCCTACAGTCGTCCTGCCGACAACCCGAACGGCAGCGCGCAAGTCACAACACTACAAGTTCAACCTTCCGCTAATCGCACGGCAGCCACAGCCCCGACGAGCGGATTTCTGCTCGACCCGGCGGAACTGCAAAGGCAGCGTCGGGCGATGCCGCCCGACCGTTTGGCGGAACTCGAGTCCAAGCGCGGTCGAATAACCGGTGAGCCGGTAAAGCGTAAAAACGGTCGATTGAAATCCGGGTTGTTTGGACTGCTTCAAGGCATGGGCGAAACGGCGCGCGCAAACCGAGCGTCGGGTCGTCCCGCAGATGCCGCCAGCCTCTTAGCCACACTCGGCGGTGGTGCTGGTGGCTTCGTCGGCGGAAGCATCAACGACTTGCATGACGAGCGCACGGGAAGGCGACGGGAACTCGGCGAAATAGATAAAGAAATCGCCGGAGAGAACAAGCTGCTCGACGAAAAAATGAATCGTCAATACAAGCAAGCGCAACTCGTCGAATTACAGCGTAAGCCGATGCAAGAAGAGAGCGCAGCACGCGCTCTTGCGGCGAAAGACGAGCGCGCTTTAATCGCAAATATTTACAACGACGCCGACGAACTCGACCTGCGAAGCCAAGACCCTGACACCCGCGCTTTTATCGAACGGGCACAACGGGCGGGCGTGCCGCTTATATCGAAGACGCGCCGCGACCGCGTTCAGATGCAAGTCACCCCCGACGGTCGTGTGTTCCTTAATAACGGGGAGGGCGAGGTGCGTGAAGCCACCGACCCGAAGACCGGTCAACCTTTCAATGTTTCCCGCCCGTCACCGCTCAAACTCGACGCGCTCACGGATGAGCTGTTCGGCTTACCTTCTGAAAAGCAGATCGAAGACATGGCACGTTCGCGCGTTCCGCAAGCCGCCAAGACGCGGCGCATTCGCCCTGAAGTTGAAAGAATGTTTCGCAACCAAGAGGGAGGGTTCGACCAGCAAGCGATGGATGATGCCGTTCGCCTCAAGCAAATATCCATCTCTGATACTAACGAGTCGGTTGACCCGCCGGGAGTCGAGCAGGCACTCGCCAAAGAGCGTGAACGCATTCGTGGCGGCAGCTCAAAACAACGACAGATGACAGCCGATTTCCGCTCGCGTTTGGGTTCAATTCATCCGACCCCGAATGCGGAGCCGATGCCGTTGGGTGTGCTGACCAACAAGTTCCGGCAGATTCTCGCAATGCCCGCGGGCAAGCAGCAGGAAGAAACCTTGCGGCAGTTTTACGCGGCACTTCCCTCTTTCAACATTCAGTAAGCACGCACAAGGAAAACATCACACGATGAACACTCCCGCCTCGATGCTGGATGAACTACGCCGCATGAGAGACGGTTCATCGTCACCATCTTCTTCCCCTTCTCCCATACCTCCAACAGGCGATGACAATCCCGTGCGCCGGAAAGTCTTCGCCCGCGCCGATGAACTCGGCGTGCCGCGCACACTTGCCGACCGCCTCATCGCAAAAGAGTCAAGCTGGAGCCATGTAGACGCGGGCGGCAAGGTAAAGCGCGGACCCGTCACACGTAGCGGCGAGCGTGCCGTCGGGTTGATGCAGGTGATGCCTTCGACGGGCGCAAGCATGGGGTTCAAGAATCTCGACGATGAAGACGAGAACATCACGGCGGGGTTGACTTACATCAAGCGCGGACTCGACACGCACGGCGGTGACGAGGGACTCGCCGCGCTCTACTACTTCGGCGGACCCGGAGCGGCGGCACGGGCGGCACGCACCGGCAAAGCCCCTAACATCGACGACGGCAACGGCAATCGTCGCGGTACGTCGGCTGCCGATTACATGACAAGTGTCGGCGGCGGTGGTGGAGGTGCCGCGCGCAATTCATCGCCCAACACCAATCCAATGCTCAATGAGTTGCGTCAGATGCGCGACGACGGCGGTACTTCATCCCTAGCAGCCGTCTCTCCAGCACCGAAGGCAGCATCTTCGGAAGCAGCACCTCCGGCGTCGCAATCACTAAGCTCAATGCTTGATGAGTTACGACAGATGCGTGACGGCGGCGGTGGCAATAACGCAGCATCATCGCCGGTGGAATTACCGCAAACAACGCCAGTGACTCTTCCGACTCCGACACTTCCATCGCCGTCAACGTCGATGTTCGATGAACTGCGACAGATGAGGGATGCAACCAGCCAAGAGTCACCGCTGCCCGTCGTGAGTGATGACGCATCGTCGCCGTCGCTAACCACGTCCGCGTCGTGTCACCCCGCTTGCCGAGGTTGTGCCGGGTGCGACACCTGCGTCGCAACTCGCCCATGATGCGCGTCCGTCGCTTCCGGCTGTCGCACCGCAACCCGTCGCGCCGCAAGCTACGCCGCTTCAGCGCGCCGCTCTATCTGCCGCACCCGCCAATGTTGATGACGATGTAATCGAATTTGCGACGCGCATCAATAAAGACATTCCGGTTGATGTGCAGTACACGGGGAGTCGCCCGACCGTGCCGCTCACCCTCGACGATTACGACGCCCGCGAAAAGTCTTGGACGGAGCGCGCCGCCATCAGTGCCGCATCTATCGGACAGAACGCGCCGAGGATGCGCGCCGGTGACGACACGCTCAAGCAAGCACAGACCGTGCGCCTCGATGCGCGCAAAGGTGAAGTGCCTTCGCCTGAAGCCGTGAACCGCGCTTATATTCGCTCGTTAGGTTCAGGGTATGAATCAATCTACGACGATTACTGGTCTAAGACCGGACGAAGCTTACTTGCTCTTGATGAAACACCCGCCGAACTCGTCAAGCGGGCGCGATACGTCATGGATGCCAACTCACCGACGGGCGGTTACTACGAAGCCTCGATTGCGACGACCGAGCGCACCGTCGGACTTCTGAATGCTTATGCACAGGGCGGCATCGAAGGCGCGCGAAACTTTGCCGCTAAGAGCGCACCGCAGGAGTCACAACCGGAAGCCGCACCATCTACCGCTGAAGCATCGCCAACCCTTGACGCCGCGCGCCGGGGATTCGCCGAAGGCAGCATCGGCACGGCGCAACTCGTCCAAAACATCGAACTTTTGGGGCGCGGTTTGAAAGCCGAACTGACAGGCGGCGTGCAGGGCGAAGATTACAAGTCGCTTCAGGAGGAAGCGGCACGTCGTCAAGCCACATTCGATACAGCAGCACGTTCGCTGCCGGAAGAGCGGGGTTTCGTCGCACGCATCACTCGCGGCGTGGTCAGTGGCGGCATCCAGATTCCACAACTGTTTGCGATGGGTCCATACGGCGCGATGACGATGGTGTATTTGCAGCACGCGCACAAAGGCGACTTCGAGGCGACGAAAGAAGCCGTCAAGATGTTACCGGGATATGCCGCCGGAAACGCGCTCGGTGCAATCTCACAGGGGCTGAATCCTGTTACCGGAAACATCTTGCAAAGAACGGGCGCGGGTGTGGTCGGCGTTGCTACAGACGCCGCGGGCGGAGAACGAGACGCTTCCAAGCTTGCCGCTTCGTTCGTGCAGAATGCGGCGATGCCGGTCGGCAAGTCCGGTCAGACGCGAGGCGACGGCACACCCCTCAGCACGGCAACGCAAGTACGCGGAAACCGCGATGCTTCGTTTGAAGGGACTTATCGTCCCGAAGCGCGCACGGAGGACGCGAACAACCAAACCATCGGTGAAGATGGGCGCATCTACCGCGACGGGCAAGCGACGGAGATGGTGATGCGCGGCGGTATGATGACGCGCGAACCCGCTACGGGTGAAGCCAACTCTTCACCCGTGCAGCCCGCCGCACCCGCGCGCACCACTGTTGAGTCCGCCTCACCCGGCATCTCGCAACGTGAATTTCACCAACAGGGGTTGGAGAAGTTCGCCCAAGCGCAACAGATGACGCCGGAGCAATCCGCACAGTTCGTGCGTGAAGTTCATAGTTTCTACGCACAGAATAACATCCCGCTTCTTCGTCACCCCGACGGGAAGAGTTGGAGCGCGAAAGAGTTTAACGACTACATTCAAGCCGGGCATAAAGATTTAGAGATTTACGATCCGCGTGTGCTGGAGATTGCCGACCGGATTACCGGAGCAGCCGATGATTCGAGGGCATTACCTGATAACGCTTTTGGACTGGACGGACGTATTTCTATTCCTGCCGAAACAGAAGTCAGACTGGAAACATCATCGCCCACCTCAACACCGGCAACGATTCCCGTTGAGCGTCAAAACATACATGCCGAAGTCGCGCCGACGCCGGAGAACGTCGAAACGCAAGCGTATCCGAATGCTTTCGTCGAAGCGGGAGGCGCGGAATTGAACGCGCGAGTTCAAGCGGAGCGGAGCGTACCAACGCCGCAAGTAAGCGCGGATAACTTTACTGCTCAGACGACGGCTCTTCTTACATCTGAAGCGGAAGGAGTAGGCGATGTTTCAGGCATTGAGGCGATTGCACGCCAAGCCGAAAGACGCGACAACGAAATTCGTCTCTCCCCGGTTGATTACGAGCCGAATATGCACTTTGTGGAAAACCTGCCGCAGAGTTCCGATGTAAGAAAGCAATATGATGTTCATTCACTTATTCGTGGTTCGTATGCTGATAGGTTAAACCAACTCGATGCGTTACTGGTGAAAGGAATTGATAAAAGCCGATCCTTCGACACAGTTAATCTCGATGACAACGGTGTTTCACAAAACGGCGGTTCGGGCTTTATGGCTGGTTCGCCATTGGTGCTTATCTCTGAACCCGGAAAGATGTTAAAGGAGTCGCCTGTCCGCACAGTCATCGTCAACGAGACGATGTACGACGGCATTCCAGAACTGCAAAAGCGGTATCCAGATGTGCGGTTTGTGCGCGGCGACCAAGCGGGCGATTTCTTAACCATTAATGCCACTCAAGCGGGCGCGCAAACAGTGCGCGCAGGGAAAACCGCAACTCCGCCGCAAGTCGCCGCTGACCGCAAGCTTACGCGCAACTTTCGTGCGGGCAATAATGATGCGTCCCTGACGTTTGCATCGCTCGTGCAACGTGACCTGTACGACTTTGCCGCTAATAGCGCAGGTTCGCGTCAGTCAGGCAGGAATCCCCGCGCACAAGCGGCAAGCTTGCCTGAAATTGAGCGACGGCTACAAGCCACACTTGGCATCCCACGCGATGAACTTATCCGCCGCGCTTTGGCGGTGCGTGATGATGTGCGTGCCCAGATGAAAGGCGTTAAAGATGGCGAGACGCGCGTTGTCACTGACAATGTGCGTGACAAGAATGTGGACAAAACAACCTCTGTTGCTGTCACGGATGCTGTCACCGACGAGGCGCAAATATCTTCGATGGATAAGAGCGAAGAAAAGCCAACCAAGCACGATTATTCATCCACTCAAGTCAACCTTCCCCAAGACGTAAAAGAGAAAGTCCTCCGTGCTTCTCGTCGCATTAAGACCGAAGACTTAGCCTCTGATGGACGCGAAGACAAACCACACATCACCGTCAGATATGGTCTTCAGACAAACACATCCGACGAGGTTCGCAAGGCTTTAGCTAACGTCGAACCATTCACCGTGCGACTCGGAAAGACTTCCATCTTCCCCGCAAAAGAGGGCGCGGATTACGATGTAGTTAAAGTGGATGTCGAATCGCCGGAACTGCGAGCGGTCAACAAACTGATTGCCGATGCGCTTCCGCACACCGACACCCATCCGACGTATCAGCCGCATGTGACCCTCGCTTATGTGAAAGCAGGAGCGGGACGGAAGTACGCGAACAAGCCAATTCTTGAAGGTACGGAGATGCGCTTCGATAGCATCGCCTTCTCTGATAAGAACGGTGAGATGGTCGCGATTCCACTTGGCGGTCAGGACGCGAAAGTGAACGCGCGAGCGGAGCGGGAACGCAGCTTTCCGCGCACACTCGAAGCCAACAACTTCAAAGGCGGTACTGACCGCACATACACGCCGACAACCAACCGCGAATCCGTCGAAACCGCGCGCAAAGTAATCAGCGAGCGCGGCGTTGACGGGGCGTTCGATTACGTCATCAACGAGGAGCGTCCTTCCGCAGCACACACGGCGACCGGCATCGCCCTGATGAATCGCTTGCAGAACGAAGGTGATGCCCTCAAAGCGACGCGCCCCGAAGAATCCGTCGCCAAGTATGCCCGCGCCGCCGAACTCGCCGGTGCGCTCTCATCGCGTCTCACCGAAGCCGGTCAGGTCGTGCAAGCCGCTTCCATCGTCGCGCGGCTCTTGCCAGACGGCATCCTTATTTACGCGCAGCGGCAAATCGCCAAGCACAACCCGGAAGCCAAAGTGACGGCGGAACAAGCGCAGGCGCTCACCGTCGCCGCCAAGCGCATGACCGTCGCCGACGCCGGAAACGAGCAATCCATACGCATCGCCGAACTCGCTGAGAAAGCGAAAGCGGAAGGTATGCTCACGGCGGAAGAACGAACCGAGATTCGTGATTACATCAAGACTCTGCAAGGCGCGGCGGGAGCGACGCCTCGCCAAACCGTGACGCAGATCGTCACCGTGCGCCTTGACGCTATCGAGCAAGCGGCGCAAGCAAGACTCAAAGCACGCGGCTATCAATTAAACGTCGGCATCCCCGCCGACGTTATCGCCGATTACTCGGCACTCTACGCCGCCCGCCTCGCCAAAGGTGCGGTCAAGGCAGTGGACTGGGCAGCACAAGTGGCGAAGGATTACGGCGTCGATGTACGACCGATTCTCGCCCGCGTCGAGCGCGAATCACTGCGCTTGCTTAACACCGAACGCGCCCGTGCGCGCGCCATCTACAAGGACGCGCGCACGATGGAAGCGACGCTTGGCAAAATCGAAGAAGTGAAGCGCGTTGATGCCGAGCAAGCGAGAACCTTGAGCGACCTCGCAGCATCGCTCAAAACCTTGACGGGCGATGCGAAGATTGAAGCCGCGCAGGAATTACAAGGTGCGCTGCAAACACTCGACCGACCCAGCGTGCTTCGCAAAATCTCGACCGCGCAGACAATCGCGCAGTTATTGAATCCGAAGACGATCACGCGTAACGTTGTCGGCAACGAACTGTTCTACCGCTTGGAGCGCATCAATAAATATCCGGCGACCGCGATTGACTTCACCCGCTCCAAACTCACCGGCACCGAACGCCAAATCACCTTCCGCAAAGAAGGTCAGGGCGACTACTGGCGCAACTTCTTACGCGGCGCGCGAGCCGGTGCGCGGGGTGTCAACCCGATGGGTATCGAGTCGCAATACGACTTCAAAGGCACGGCGTTTAAGAGCCGCTACAATCCGGCGTTTTATCTTGAGCGTGGACTAAAGGCTTCGATTCAGGGCTTCGACTTCGCCGCTTACATGCGTGCCCGCAACCAGACGCTCGCCGAACTCGGCGTGTTGAAGGCACGGCGTGAAGGCATCCCGTCAAGCGAACGCCGCGCCTTCGTCAAAAGCTTCATGGAAGACGCGGATGCGGCGTCAATCGAAGTCGCGCATGAGTACGGTAAATACACGACCTTCCAAGATGACAACCTGTTATCCCAATCTCTCGGCGGTTTCAAGAAAGGTCTTAATAAGTTGTCAACGCTCGGTTATGGCGACGAGTTCGGGCTTGGCGACCTTGTGCTCAAATACCCGCGAACTCCGGGCGCGCTCATTATGCGCGGACTTGAGTACACGCCCGCCGGAGTGCTTCGTAGCATCTACCATCTCAAACCGTTCATGTCGAACGACAAAACGCCGAACATCCGCGAAGCCCAACTCGCTTTGTCACGCGCCATCACCGGACAACTCGGCATAACCTCGCTCGGACTCGTCCTCGCTGAAGCGGGCGTGCTTACAGGGAACGATAACGATGATGACCGCGACCAGACCGCATACATGAAAGACCAGACGGGCGTGCGCGGGCATCAGGTCAACGGCTCGGCGATTCGTCGTTGGATGACGGGCGACTTCTCACGCGAAAGCCTCAAGCGTCAGCAGGGCGACACGCTGATGAGCTACGATTGGGCACAGCCCATCGCCTTGAACATCGCCATCGCCGCCGACATTCACAAGAACATCAAGAGCGGCAAAGCGGCAACGACGGGCGTCTTCGGAACTGCCGTTGACAGTCTCGCGGCAGGGATAAACACCGTCGTCGAGCAACCGCTGTTTCAGGGTGTGCAAAGTCTCTTCGGCAGCACTTACGGCGACGACAAATTAGCGGGACTAAAGAAAGTGCTTGAAGGCGTCCCGGCATCGTTCGTGCCGACGTTCCTCAACCAAATCAAGCAGGTGACGGACAATCAAGCGCGCGAGACTTACGACCCGAATCCTCTGCGGCGCGCCCTCAATCGCGGAATCGCCAAGTTGCCGTTCGTCGCGTCACGACTCCCCGAAGCCTATACCACACTCGGCGCGCCGAAGCAGACGTACAGAAGCGGCACCAACAGCTTGTTCAACGTCTTCCTCAATCCGGCGTTCGTCGAGAAGTATGAGGTGAATCCTGAAGTCGAGATGGTGCTGCGACCGTTCGCGCAGGAAGATCGTAAAGAGCAGTTTCCACGCCGCGCGCCACGCAAACTGAAGTTCGACGGCAAAGAGTACGGGCTGTCGGGCGCGGAGTTGCAGGAGATGCAGCGTGCGATGGGCACGCGCACGGCGCGAGAGTTCGCCGCGCTCGACGCAGTAGAGATGCGGTCGCTCTCACCTGAAGATCAAGAGAAAAAGATGGCGGCTATCGTCTCGGATGCTTTCGAGACGACGAAGCGCGATTATTTGGAGCTGCGCGGTGTGGACATCTACGTGCAGTTTCGCAGGGAGCAAGCGGAGAAAGGCTTGAAGCCCCCGCAGGTAGATCACAATCTATCAGTCCACAAACAAACTGAGGCGTGGAAGGAAAGACTCAAGGCGAATCCTACTGTGCGAAAGTTGCCGGACGAAGCGCGTGAAGGGTTGATGCGGGCGGCGAGCAATTACTTCGGTGCCGCGATGTTCGAGCCGGATGTCTCGATCAGACCGGAGGCTATGCAGCGTAGTTTGAATCTGGCGAAGAGGGACGCGGAGAAGTTCTTTGACTTGAAAGTCGAGCAAATCAAAGCGCAGGTCGAAGCGGAAAAACGAGCGGAGCAACATCGGCAGCGCGTAGCAAGCGGGATGTAAAAACCGCGATGTCGGAGCGCAACATCTTGTGGTCGGACGCACTTTCCCGGCTAATTGAAAAACCGTTCAAATCTTGCCGTTTGTCGCCTATCGTTCGCCGCAACATCTTGACGCCGCAGGCTTAAACCCGGCGGCGTTTTCATTATCACGGCTGATAAGAGTGTTTATGAAGTTTGGCTTTGCCTAACCATAGATGTTTGCCCAACAATTCGCCTTGAAATTAAAGCGGGATATTATCTCACGAATTTACCAAACGTCCGCTCGTTGAAAACAAAGGACTTAGGCGTGGAATATTATTCCACGAATTTACCAAAGGGCTTTTGCCCAACGATTCAGTTCTAAGGGTCAATCGTTGGGCAAAGCCGGATTCTTCGGTCGCTCCAAGGCGTCAGATTCGGCAGCTATCCGCGCTTTTGTTGCCGCGATGAGCCGCCGGGCTTCTTTCTCCGCGATGCCCAAGTGTTCGGCGAGCGAGCGCACTCCTTCGGGCGTTGCACCCACGTCGAGGACATGCCCGGCGGTTACAATCCAGATGCGGGCGAGCTTACGAATGTGTTCGAGCGTCCACCCCTTGATCTCCGTGAGCAGGATGTCATTCGGTCGCGTCATGGCGAGTAGTCGGCATAGATTGCATTTCTCCTTGTACTCTTATAACGCGGCAATCGTCGTCAAACCGTCTCACACCATCCGTTGCGCGCCTGCCGCCGTGTCCTCACGCTTGGCGGCAGGCGCGCAACATCTTTCGTGTCACTCTTGCTCGGCAAAGATGTAGTGAATACACTTTTATATTTTGCTCGCCAAGTCGTGTCACTTTATCGTTAATTTCCGGGTCATTTGAAGGCGCGAAACTCATGGCTTGCACGCCGCTTATTTTCTCGCTGGTGAGGACGTTCGTGCGTGTGTTGGACGGGAAAGAATGGGGATGTAAAACACCGACTAAACTAGGATCGCGCGCGAACCTAGTTTATGAGGAAGGGTGACGGCGATGCTGATACGGAATCTGCGGCGCGTTAGGATGAGTCCGACCATTCATACAAGCCGCCGATCAGGGCTAACGCATCTTAAATTGTAGAACTTTAAGTAGATAGTCTTGATTCA
>JANDLT010000020.1 GCA_024330265.1 Pyrinomonadaceae bacterium MAG19_C2-C3
TTAAACCACATGCTCCACCGCTTGTGCGGGTCCCCGTCAATTCCTTTGAGTTTCATTCTTGCGAACGTACTCCCCAGGCGGTATGCTTAACACGTTAGTTCCGGCACCCGGGGACTATAAAACCCCAGACACCAAGCATACATCGTTTAAGGCTAGGACTACCGGGGTATCTAATCCCGTTCGCTCCCCTAGCTTTCGCGCCTCAGCGTCAGTGTCAGCCCAGCAACCCGCCTTCGCCGCAGGTGTTCCTCTCGATATCTACGCATTTCACCGCTACACCGAGAATTCCAGTTGCCCCTTCTGCACTCTAGCTCCACAGTATCACTTGCAGGTTTTGGGTTAAGCCCAAAAATTTCACAAGTGACTTGTGGCGCCGCCTACGCACCCTTTACGCCCAGTAAATCCGAACAACGCTTGCTCCCCCCGTATTACCGCGGCTGCTGGCACGGAGTTAGCCGGAGCTTACAAATAGTACCGTCATCATTGAAGGTATTATCCACAACTTATTCTTCCTATTCTTGCGAAGTTTACACACCGAAATGCTTCATCCTTCACGCGGCGTTGCTGGGTCAGGCTTTCGCCCATTGCCCAAAATTCCCGACTGCTGCCTCCCGTAGGAGTCTGACCCGTATGTCAGTGTCAGTGTGACCGACCACCCTCTCAGGTCGGTTACGGATCGCAGGCTTGGTGAGCCATTACCTCACCAACTACCTAATCCGCCGCGGGCTTCTCTTCAGGCGCGAGGTCTTGCGATCCCCCGCTTTAACAACTGTCTCGATGTCGAGCCGCTGCATCATGCGGTATTAACAACCGTTTCCGGTTGGTATTCCCCACCTAAAGGCAAATTACCCACGTGTTACTCACCCGTGCGCCACTTTACTCATTCCCGAAGGAACTTTCACGTTCGACTTGCATGTCTGAGGCACGCCGCCAGCGTTGATTCTGAGCCAGGATCAAACTCTCGTTTTAATCTCTGGTTTAACGTCATTCTTACTGGTTACTCAAGTATCCAAATGACGACTCTATTAAGAGTTTTGTTTTCGGCGGACGGTTAATCCACCGAAGATGCTCTCAAAGGTCATCGACGGACACGCTTAAACTATCTAGTTTTCAAAGATCGAATACTTCGTTGACCGCTCTGTTTGCTTTATGTGCGACCAAGCGAACGCACATAGTACCTGCGACCTTATATCTTGTCAAGCGAACTGCAAACTTTTTTGAATTTATTTTTTGCGCCTGATAAACCCGCGCTTAAAACCTTCAAGTTTCTTTTCCGCATAGAAGCGAGAGTGTGACTTTTAGGAATGATTTAACTTGCCTAAAACCATAACCACGTTATATTCTTCGCCGCCTAACCTGTCTGCGGAGATAAATATCTCATGACACTGCGGCTTCCTGTTCCCCCGGCACGCACGCGCGAGCTAATAATTCAACATTTTGATGATGAGATGTTGATATATGACCGTCAACATCTCACCGCACTTTGTCTAAACCCGATAGCCGCTCTCGTTTTCCAACATATAGACGGCACGCGAACCGCCGCCAACATCGCCGACCAAGTCAGGGATGAAACCAACACGCCCCTCACCGAAGATGTCGTGATGCTCGCCGTCAACGAATTCAATCGCTTCCACTTGCTTCAAGCGATTGACGACAAACCAAGCCGCCAACCTGCGACGAAAGCACGACGCACAACCGAATTCACATCTACTCTCACGCGCCGCCAAGTCGTTGCGCGTCTCGGCATCGGCGCGGCAGCCGTCACCCTTCCGGTCGTCGCCTCCATCATCGCACCGACAGCGGCGCAAGCAGCTACTTGTCGAACAAGCGGAATAGCTTGTTCGGCAAGTGCTCAGTGCTGCTCTGGTTTGTGTACCATGATGGGAACTTGTGCTTAGTAAATCTTTTCTCGATGCTGCTCCCGGTCGGTGAAGTGTGTGTCGGATTCAATGATTACGGTTTGCGATTGCATTTCATAAGCTCAAAACTTGTATAACGTTAGTTGGCTTAACGCTCATCCCGACGTGTTAAAAGTTAATATACACAACGCAAACGGTTCGTTGATTTCCGCCGTTCTCTCCGGCGCGTGGCGACGTGAGACCTCGTCATTGAATTTATCAATCGGAGAGTTGAGCCGCATTGCTCCGCTCTTGCTTGTGTCGGGTGCGGGTGGTCTGGGTTGGTGGCGTGTTCGCAACACGTCGTTGCGAACAAGTACATCTGCAAACGAACTTCATCAAGCTTTCCGTTTGCAATCGCTCTATACCGCTCACTACGAATTGGAGATAACCGAACACGTCGGGTTACTGCGTGCCGCAGGCATCGAACCGATTCTCATCAAGGGCTGGTCAAACGCGCGTCTTTACCCGCAGACGACTTTGCGACCTTACGGTGATATTGACCTGTGCGTTGCGCCGCACTCTTACCAAGCCGCCAGAGATTTGCTCCACGAACACAAAGGCGCGGGCGGTTTGGCTGATTTACACGCCGGATTTGCGACGATTGACCGGCGGGAGTTTGACGACCTTTACGGGCGTTCACAATTGGTTGAATTGAACGAAACGAAAGTGCGTGTACTCGGACGTGAAGACCACTTGCGCGTGTTATGCCTTCATCTTTTGCGTCACGGCGCATGGCGTCCATTGTGGCTCTGCGATGTTGCCGTCGCGCTCGAAAATTTAGACGATGAATTTGATTGGGAAGGCTGTTTCGGCGACGACCACCGCGAAGCGCACTTGGTCGCGTGCGTCATCGGATTAGCGCATCAACTGCTCGATGCAAAGGTTGATGCCGCACCGCTCGCGGTATGCACCAAGCGTCTTCCGCGCTGGCTTGCTCCGAGCGTGCTAAAGAGTTGGAACAATCCGTCAACCGATTTCCACGAACCACAACGATTGGCGCACACCTACTTACGCAATCCACGCGGCTTGCTCGAAGGAATACGTCTGCGGTGGCGAACTCCGGTACGCACTTCGGTTGAGATGAACGCACCGTTTAACAACCTACCAAGATTGCCTTTTCAAATAGCCTACTATTTTGCGAATGCGGTCAAATTTGTGGAACGACTACCCGAAGACCTGTGGAAAAAACACAGCACTTTCTTACCAAGTGCGCCGTTGCCGCATAACGAAGAATTATCCCGCTACCGCTTGTCTGAAATCGGAAGTCCAACGAGCAAAGAGTAACTCTGAAAATCAACGAGAACATAATGAAAACAGTGCAGATGAATCCTCAATCCCTACCACTCTTAATCTTTTCACATGAGCCGCAACAAAGAGGCTTGAAAATTCTCGCCAAGCTTCTGATTATGACTGTTGCCATTGTTGCGTACTGCATTTTAGGGTTCTCGGTAGCTCAAGCTCAATCAAATACTCTTGTCATAGCTGAAATTTATGCTAGTGGCGGCAACTCCGCTACTAGCGGCAATCCTGTATCTACTTTTAATAGAGACTTCGTGGTTATATTCAACCGAAGTACAACTCAGACTGTAGATTTGAGTGGGTTTTCACTACAAACCATTGGCGGCGGGACAAGCTTTGCTCGAACAGTACTTACCGGCTCACTTGAACCGGGTGGATACTACCTCATTGCTTTTGGTCCAGCCGCAGACCCTGATGGCGCACCGCTTCCAGTTACACCCGATGTGTCGAATACAGGTGTAACGTTGTTGGGGGCAAGCGGCAGGGTTGCCATCGTAAATTCAACAGCCATAAGCCTTGACCCTACTACATGTCCGCCACCGCAAACTGGAACGCCTAGCGTAATTGACTTCGTAGGCTATGGTACTGCCACTTGTTTTGAAGGAGCGGGACCAGCACCGACAGGCAGTAACATCACATCAGTCGCCAGAGCAATGCCCGCTAACCCTGACACCGACAACAACAATCTCGACTTTGTAACTCAAACGCCGACTCCACGCAATACTGAGTCACAGAACGGTACTGCCACTTTAGCCGAGCTGATATTTTTCAGCGCAGTTCAAGCTAACGGCGCAGTCTCAATAAAATGGCAAACTGGTAATGAAGTCAACAACCTCGGCTATAACATCTACCGCGAACAGAACGGCACGCGCATGTTGTTGAATAAATCAATCATCGCGGGTTCGGCGTTTATGGTCGGCGCGGGAACACAGCTTGTCGCGGGAAAATCGTATATGTGGAGCGATAGGCTTGCCTCTGATAAAAATGAGGGAGCGCAGTACTGGCTCGAAGAGATTGACCTTGACGGCACGCGGACGATGCACAATCCGGTGACGCCGGGCATCGCCGCTTCGGGTGAGAAGTCGCTGCCCGCGTCGTCTGTGATGTTGAACGAACTTGCGGCGCAGGGTGAAAAGGCGAAGGGAAACGTCGAACGTCAATGGACGAAGTCATCATTTCTGCTTGCGTCAAATGCTTCGCCGCAAGCATTCATAACGCAACGAAGGATTGCCGCCGGAAGCGCGGTGAAGATTGCGGTCAAGCGCGCCGGTTGGTATCGCGTGACGCAAGCCGAGTTGGTCGCCGCCGGTCTCAACGCGAACACCGACCCACGCCGTCTGCAACTCTACGCCGACGGCAATGAAGTTCCGATGCGCGTCGCGGGCGAGGAAAACGGTGCGTTCGGGGCTGACAAGTACATAGAGTTTTACGGCATCGGCTTCGACACGGCGGCAAACGATACGCGCACCTATTGGCTCGTCGCGGGCGACGCGAACGGCAAGCGCATACAATTCTCCGCCGCGCCGAAAAGCGCACGCGCGTTTCGTGGTCGCACGCGGGGAGCATACGCTTCCGCATCATCGGTTGCACCAAACAGTTTCGCATACACGACGGAACGCAAAGACCGGTTTATCTATTTTTCTAATTTACTCAATGGCAACGCCGACAACTTCTTCGGCAACGTCGTCACGATGAACGAACACACAGAGACTTTGACGGCGCACGATTTAGCTTTGTCTTCCGCGACGCCGAACGCGCGCTTGGAAGTCGCGTTGCAAGGCGCGAGTGCGGGCGAACATCAAGTCGCGTTGTTCTTCAATGATGCGAAAATCGGAACGCTCAACTACACGGGAATGACGCGCCGGGTCACGACGCTCGACGTACCTGCAAAACTCTTGCGCGCAGGCGCGAACAACGTGAAGCTGGTTGCCGAAATCGGGTCATCGGATGTCAGCCTTGTTGATTACCTGCGTTTGACTTACCCGCGCCGCTTCCGCGCCGTTGATAATGCGCTGGCTTTCGATTCCGCCACGATTGCGCGTGTCGAAGGCTTCACGAACAATCGTATGCGTGCGATTGATGTGACGCGACCGGACGACGTGCGCGAAGTCGTCGCCACCGTGCAACCGGAAACGAATGGAAGCTTCACCGCGATGCTCGCCGCGCCCGCGCGTGGAACTGCTTCGCGCTCAATCAGCCTGTTCACCGATGACAGGTTCGAGCGTCCGGTATCCGTCACCGCGAATCGTCCGGCGAACTTGCACGATGCGACGCAAGCCGCCGATTTGATTGTCATCACGACCGAAGATTTGCGTGCGAGTCTTGAACCGCTCGTCGCTTTGCGGCAAGGTCAAGGTTTGCGCGTCATCGTCGTCAACGTCGAAGACATTTATGACGAGTGGAATTTCGGCAATCCTCACAGTGCCGCCGCCGTGCGCGACTTCTTGAAGTACACGATGACGAATTGGCAAGGTGTGCCGCGCTATGTATTGCTCGGCGGCGATGCGAGTCTCGACCCGCGCAACTATCTGGGGCGTGGTGACTTCGACGCAGTGCCGACGCGCTTGATTGACACGTCGAACATGGAAACGGCTTCTGATGAGTGGATAGTTGATTTCGACGAAGACGGCATCGGCGAGTTGGCTATCGGGCGTTTGCCTGCACGCAACGCGGCGGAAGCCAATCGCATGGTCGCCAAAATCGTCGGCAATATCGCGGGCGTAGAAGGGCGCGCGGCATTGTTGTTCGCTGACTCGCGCGTCCGTGACGGCTTCGATTTTGTCACGACGAGTCAAGCGGCGACAGCGGCAATACCGCAATCAATCCGCGAAGAACTCAACCGTAACCCGGATGAAGCGACGACTCACGCGGACTTCATCGCCGCCGTCAACCGCGGACCTCTCGTGGTGAATTACTTCGGACATGGCTCAATTGATTTGTGGAGCGGCGCGGGCTTCTTCTCGAACGGTGACGCGCTCGCGCTGACGAACGGCTCACGATTACCATTCTTCACTCTGATGACATGCCTCAACGGGTATTACCACGACCCGGGACTCGACAGTCTTGCCGAGTCTTTGTTGAAAGCTGAAAACGGCGGGGCGGTCGCGGTCTGGGCTTCGTCGGGGATGACCGCGCCGCAATCGCAAGCCTTAGTGAATCAGGAATTGTATCGCGGCTTGTTTGCTGAAAATTCGATGACGCTCGGTGATGCGGTCAGACGCGCGAAAGCCGCGACGACGGATTCAGATGTGCGTCGAACGTGGATTCTGTTCGGCGACCCAAGTATGCGGTTTCAGTGATTCGGCTGGTCATCAAATTTCTTGATGTTTGGTTAACATCAGTTCGATATAAGACAAGAAAGGCTTATCCGCGAATCACGCGAAACAACACGAATAAAGACACTCAAAAAAATCCAGCTTTGCTTCGTGCCGTTTCGCGTTGATTCGTGGATAAAATCTTTACCGCTTCTCGAATCCACGTTTGATTAAGAATTGATGCGCTCTATCAACTAAAACTCACTTCACTTGCGACACTTTCAAAATCCCGCGCGAATCGCGTGAGATTTTGTATTGCAAGTTTTTCATTTCCCCGTTGTCGTTAACCGTCACGACGAAAGCTTTATCGCTGCCCGCTCCTTCAACGCGCAGAGGCAGCACGCCCTTAATGTCGCCGCCTCTATACGCGGTGTAATGCTCTTGCCGTTCGCGGTCATAGCCAAGCACATACACGCGGTCAAAATCGGTGTTGGAATCTTTGTTGGTACTGCTTTTCTCCAGTATCACCCAACTGCCGGGACGCGCATCTTTGTCTTCGTTATCGTCGTTTCCGGCGGCTTCATTATTCCAATCATCAATCCTGTGCCACGCGACGAACTCGCGTCCCGTGCGATAGAAAATCACGTCGCTCGGCACGGTCAACTCAACCTGCTTGCCGTACAACCAACCGGCGGGCGCAGGCGACACCGTGCGCGGCAATCGCACCAGATACCATGTATCGTACTCCTCCGGCGGCGGCGCATCTTCCTGACGTTGACGCGCATTGTTGCTGCGTCGCGGTGCGGACTTCGGAGCATCGTCGGTATCCTTCTCTTCTTCGGCTTTCGGCTTCGGAATGCGCTTCCATGAAATGATGTCGAGGCGCGTGCCGCTTTCGAGTTTGAACAAAATTCCGGCGTCGTCGCTGATGTCCGGCGTCAATCTTAGATTCGTGTTGGCGCGCAGTTGCCCCGTCGCCTGTGTTAAGACGTTGCGATTTTCCTCACTCAATTGCCGCGAACGGTCAACGATTTCCTGTGCCAGCACGTTGCGGGCTTCAATCCAACCTTCAGTCGAATCCTTATCACGCGCACGCACGCGCAACCATCGCTCGCGCTCACCATCCGGCGATTCGTATTCGTCGAGAATCTCCACCGAATCGCCGCGCACGACTTCCAATAAATCGGCGGCGGCTACTGCCGTCGAACTGCGAATCTGCGCTCGCCGTGCGATGACGACTCCGCTTTTTTCTTCCGCGATGATGTCACTGCATCCGGTGAAAATACCGACCATCAAAAGCATGAGCGCGACGCTTAAATTCAAACGAATGAGACGCATAAATTTCTATTAAAACTTTCTTAATGATTTAGGAGTTACGCAGTTGAAACATCGTTGAACAAGCCATTGTTGAAAATAAAGAACTTATGACAAGTCAGGCTTTCGTTATAGCCGCGTAAAGTATTGAAAATGAACTCAACTGCGTAACTCCTATGATTAAGTTCGGTGAAGCGGAAATCGCATATACCATTTACATAAATGCAGGGTGTGCAAATTAAAGCTGTGTTTTCACCGCGTGAGCGGTGGCGTGAATTTAGCCGTGCGTTTTAACGCACGGTGGACAACGATAATCACACCCGTCGCGTCAGCGACGACTGAACACCAGTCATTTTCAATCGTCGCTAACGCGACGACAATTCGATTTTGACGTTTTCCGTGCGTTGAAACGCACGGCTAAACTCATGCTATCGCTACGCGATGATTTATGCACACGCTTCACATAAACACCGTACGCCATCGCGCGTTTAAGTGATGCTAACGCATACCGATTCGCTGCAACAATCGTCGCTGTTTTTTTGAAAGTTGCGGGTTGACGATTAACCTGATGCCTGTTCCTGACGGTACAACTTGCAATCCGAACCGGGCAAACTCAACTTTGAGGTCAGAAGTCGCTGCCGTGATAAAGCGGCGTGTGAACTCACTCGATTGATACGTTTCATCAAGCACTGCGATGACGGCGCGGTTAGCTTCCACCGGCGGCTTGCCCATGTCGTGTCTTTGCGCGATTAGGCAAAACACATCATCAAGCCCGCGCTTACCGTTTGACTGCCAGCCGACTTCCAAATCATATAAACACGCGACGACCATCGCTTTACTATAAACCAGCGCGGCGGCATCCGCGTCGCGCCACCGCGCAAGAGAAGCCGCGATAAGTGAGTCTTTAATCCCGCGCCGCGCTTCCGCCGCTTCGTAAATCGTGACGGCACGCGCGACGGCGTTCAAGTAATCCTGAAAATTCAATGCCCCCGTTTCCACCCCCGCGCGCAACGCACGGTACAAAGTGAAGCCTTCATAAAACCATGCGTAATCGCCCTGCAAGTTTAGATTATTCGGCAACCACAAATGGAAAGTTTCATGCGCCAACACGTTTTCAAGCTGCGCCAATCCCGCGACACGCGAACCCCCTCGCCCCATCATCAATAAGATGTTTGTGCCGCGCGTCTCCGCGCTCCAACGCTGTGGCGGCGCGCTTTGCACAAACGGCATCAACATCAACGCCGCGCGTTCTTTGGGCAGACTGCCCATCACCCCTCGATGCTTATCAACCATAATTTTAACCGCCCGCGTCACATCGCGGTCTTCAAACGCCCACGCGCCGTCAATAACGCACAAGACGTTTCCACTTGCCGACGCCTGATTTACGACGCGCAGATTCGCACCGACGGCGAACACCGCATCTTCCACTTCCCTTCTGTTCCCACCGCGAAACTCACGCCCTTCATCCGTTGTGACATCCGTTGTGAGCCGGGTCTTGAAACTTGACGAATAAATCTTCCACCCCTGCGGCAACTCGAAACTCACACGCGCCCCGTCCAAATTCTGCGGCAACACATCATTCAACATCACTATGCCGCGCACGCCGTCAATCCATGAGACATGCGCCGCATCGCTCGTCACTCGCGGCGATGATAAACGCACCTGATACGCAATCCGATTCGCCGCCGTCACAGTTTCATACCGACCCGGCGCGGTTTGGCGAAACGTCGCACGCTCATCCGCCATCGTCGAAAATTCCAACCCGTCAACCCGTTCATCAAGCTTCGTGACTCCGGCATACTCACTCGCAAAGACCCACTTCTGAATTGCCGTCTCAACCTCACCACGCACCTCGACATGCGGCGCATCTCCCGCCACAACCTTCACCGTGAAACTCGTTTCAGCACCGCGCACCTGCGCGACGCACGCCGCCAACACCAACCACAGGCAAACGATGATTTGACGAAATACTAACGACATCTTGAATCAACTTTTTACAATTGGTTTATACCCGAACGGGTCATCAACTTTAGCACACCGCTTCGCGCCCCTCCCGCTTGCCGCAACGCCACACCACAAAGTATCGCCGCATACACCCATCACGCCGCTTCGCGTTGACACCTGATTTTGCAACTCGTTAAAATGCGCGCACTGAATTTGCGCGCCTATTTACCCTATTTACATTGTCGCGTTGTTTCCCGTCTTTTTCACTTTCAAAGGAATCGCCGTGAGTCTTGTTAAAATCATCGTTATCACCGTCGTCGTAATCCTAAGTCTCGTGCTGTTCGGACGCTTCCTGTTCTAAACACTCTTGCACCACTCAACCAACGGCGGCATAACACACGGCGGGATGACACGACGCCGCGCACACCAACCTCGCACGCCCACGCTTCCCTTCGCTAATCTTTTCATAAAACTTTTGCGGCTCACGCTGTGTTGTCTCGCGCCGTTCAGCCTCACCATTTCCGCGCAAACCGTTGACGACGATGATGTCATCTCTTTCCGCACCGACCTCATCACCGTTCCCGTCATCGTCACCGACCGCAACCGTCGCTTCATCAACACCCTCACGCCAAACGATTTCATCCTAACCGATGACGACCAAAAGGTTTCGCTCGCCTCGCTCACCATCGGCACGTCTCAACTCGCACTCGCTTTCCTACTCGACACTTCCGGTAGCACACGCGAAATCATCACCCGCCAACAGGCTGCCGCCCTCGCCCTCGCGCGCCGCTTTAATCAAGCCTCGCGCGTCGCTGTACTAGGTTTCGACACAACCACGCGCCTCATCATTCCCTTCACCACCGACCTCACCCACGCGCAAAACGCCTTCACCTTATCCGCCCTCAACGCGCGAACCGATGCCCGCACCGCCATCTTCGACGCCGCCCACGCGACCGTTAATCTTTACTCAACCCTGCCCAACACGCAGGGCGAACGCCGCATCATCGTCCTTATCAGCGACGGCTTGGACACCGCCAGCACCACGCCCGCCAGCGTCGTCATCAACCGCGCCAACGCGCTCGGCATTTCGTTCTACGTCATACACATTCCACTTTACGCCCCGCGCGACGGACGCCTTAAACCACGCCCCTTTGCGCGCGGCTTTCGTGACTTAGCCGAACGCACGGGCGGCAAACTCTTTCAACTCGGCGATTCACGCACCGCACTCGACCCGCGCGCCGCAAACGATCTGACACCGATTTTCGACCGCATCGCCGCCGACTTAATGAATCAATACATCCTCGCCTTCTACCCCCAATCAGACAAGACCCCAAACACACCGCATCGCATCAATGTTCGATTGACGAAGCCCGCCGCCGATAAACTTCGCCTCCGCCTTCTTCGCCCGTCATACACTTTGCCGCACACCACAACATCGTCACCGTCAACGCCATAATTGCAAAACCACTCACACGACATCCAAACTTTTATGACCGCACACACCGACACCGCACACCGCATCATTCGCCGCGCCCTCTTGAGCGTCTCCGACAAAACCGGCATCATCGAACTAGCCACGGCACTTCACAACTTAAACATCGAACTCATCAGCACCGGCGGCACGGCGACCGCCATTCGACACGCAAACCTTCCCGTCCGTGACGTTTCCGATGTCACAGGCTTTCCCGAAATGATGGACGGGCGCGTGAAAACTCTCCACCCGAAAATTCACGGCGCACTGCTCGCCGTTCGTGATAACGACGCGCACACCAAAGCCGCCGCCGAACACGGCATCGAGATGATTGACTTGCTCGTCGTCAATCTCTACCCGTTCGCCGAAACAATCAATAAACCGAACGTCACCATCGAAGACGCCATCGAAAACATAGACATCGGCGGACCCGCCATGATTCGCTCCGCCGCCAAAAACTTTCGTCATGTCGCCGTCATTACTTCGCCCGAAACTTACCCATCAATCATCGAAGAACTACAAGCCAACGCCGCCGCACTCTCACACGAAACTCGATTCAAACTCGCACATCAAGCGTTCGCCCACACATCCGACTATGACACGCGCATCAAAGATTATTTAGCCTCACAACTTGCACAATCCGTGACTGAACATCGAACATCTGAAAGTTCAAATTTCAAATTTGCGATTGAACATTCAAAATCTTTAACTCTCAATCTAAACCATAAATCTTCCCTTCGTTACGGCGAAAACCCGCACCAGCAAGCCGCGCTCTACACCCACCAAGACACATGCGACGGCATCGCCAACGCCGAAGTCCTGCACGGCAAAGAGATGTCATACAACAACTACCTCGACGCCGATGCCGCGTGGAATCTCGTGTGTGACTTCACCGACAACGCCTGCGCCATCATCAAACACACCAACCCATCGGGCGCGTCGCTTCACGAAAATCAAGAACAGGCATACCGCCGCGCACTCGCCTGTGACCCCATTTCCGCTTTCGGCGGCATCGTCGCCTTCAATCAAACGCTCGACGAACCGACCGCCAAAGCCGTCACCGAAATCTTCACCGAAGTCATCATCGCCCCGGACTTCACCGACGCTGCACTCGCAACTTTACGCACCAAGAAAAACCTTCGCGTCCTCAAAGTTCACCCTTCATCTAACGCCGCGCCTTCCGATTTACAACTGCGCCAAATCTCCGGTGGCTATCTCTTACAAACACCCGACGCGCACAGGCTCGATTCATCACAACTTAAAATCGTCACCACCCGCCAACCTTCCGAACGTGAAATCCGCGACCTTCTGTTCGCGTGGACAATCTGCAAACACACCAAGTCAAACGCCATCGTCTATGCCGGAGATTTACAAACCATCGGCGTCGGCGCAGGTCAAATGTCGCGCGTTGATTCCGTCCGCTTGGGAGCAGAGCGCGCCGTACTTGAAACAAAAAATACCGTCCTCGCCTCCGATGCTTTCTTCCCCTTCCGCGACGGCATAGACCAAGCCGCGCGTCACGGCGTCACCGCCGTCATCCAACCCGGCGGTTCGGTTCGTGATGATGAAGTCATCGCCGCTTGTAACGAACATAACTTAGCGATGGTCTTTACCGGCATACGCCATTTCAAACACTGAAAACTCCAAGACTCACTCATTACATTCGAGTACAATATCGAAACTATGCCGACTGTCTTGCTATATGGCGCGTATCGTTTCTACTTTTACAGCCACGAACCGAACGAACCCGCTCATGTCCACGTTGACCGCGACAATCTATCGGCTAAGTTTTGGATTAACCCTGTAAGTCTCGCGCGCAATTTTGGTTACAGCGCGCACGAACTAAACCGCATTGAGCAAATAATTATCGAACATCAATTTGAACTTTTGGAGAAATGGAATGGGCATTTTGGCATTGGCGGCTGATGAACGAGTCGCCGAAGTTGACATCAATGATGACACCTTGAGCGTGCGCCTGATGGACGGACGCACCATCAGCGCGCCGTTAGTCTGGTTTCCGCGCCTCTCACACGCCACACCGGAGCAACGTAATAACTGGCGCATCATCGGCGGCGGCTACGGCATCCACTGGGAAGACGTTGACGAAGACATAAGCACCGAAGGCTTATTGCGCGGCGCACCCGCGCCACATCAACCTGTTGCGAAAGCATCTTGAGGAGAATAAAACGATGAAATTCACCGTCACACTTGAACAAGACGAAGACGCGATGTTTATCGTCGAATGTCCCGCGATTCCCGGCTGTATCAGTCAGGGCGCAACGCGGGAAGAAGCACTTGAAAACATCAAAGAAGCGATTGCCTTGTGCCTTGAAGTTCGTGCGGAAAAAGGTATGCCGTTGATGATAGAAACGGAACAGGTTGAGGTTGCGGCGTAATGGCAACGCTTCCATCATTGAGCGGGCGGCAAGTAGTTCGCGTCTTTGAGAAGTTCGGTTGGAGTGTCGCCCGTCAACGTGGTAGCCACATCATTATGACTAAACAAGGCGCGCTCGTATCCCTTTCCATTCCCGACCACAAAGAAGTCGCCAAAGGCACACTTCGCGGCTTGATACGTTTAGCTGGATTAACCGTCGAGCAGTTCTTAGGCACGCTATGAAATCCCTGAAAATCGCCATTGAATGCGATTCTTTTCACATCGAAATTTTCGGCGCGGAAGTTTTAGAACGCATTCACTACATGAGGTAAAACAACATGCTCATACTTTTGTCATTCATACTTTTGCTAATAATTATGTGCGCCGTTCCTATGTTTGTCTTTAAGGCACGCGAAGTTAAGGTTTTACTGGCTATTCTTCTCGCAGCTCTTTTGTGCATCCCAAGCTATTTTATTTGGTTTATTCTTCTTTACAGGCAAATAATTCCGCTTGATAAAATCATTTCCGATTTCTACAAAAGCATTTCCGATTCCTTTGGGTTACGTCAAATTGATGGCGTCCACTCATTGATATTTGGAATCGTTTTATTAGTTCCCCCAATGCTTCTTGCGGGTCTTGTGCCGTGCATTCTCTTGTTAGCTCAAAACTATATTCGTCATGGTAGATATTTCGGAAAATAAATATAACTTCCAAACAAAAAGGAATGTTGCTTAGGAAAGGTTTTACACAATTCATGCAATCAATTAACGACAACACCACGCAAACAACGCGCTGCCGCTACTGCGGACAACTCAATCAAGTCCGCGAAACAAACACCACAACCGACAACGGCACACAGGAAGCGAAATGCGGACGCTGCCGTTTGCCGCTCTCGACGAAGGCGCACAAAAAATTTGCCGAACTCAATAAGCACGATTATGTACATCCGGCGGACAGTCGCGCCCTCGCCGCTTTGCGTGCGATTCCCGGCATTGATACCGCGCTCAAGAAACTCTTGTCGGTCACGGGTGAATCCGCGATTCGCGTGATTTTCACCGCTTCGGCGGTTCGCGTCACGCCGCATCAATGCCCGGACATTTACGCCAAAGCCCAAATCGCGTGTACCACACTCGGCGTTGATATGCCGGATTTATACATTCAACAAAACCCCGTCGTGAACGCCTTCACGGGCGGCGTCGAACGCCCCGTGCTGGTCTTGCACACAGGACTTCTCGAACGCCTCAGCGATGAAGAATCCCTGATGGTCATCGCCCATGAAATCGGACACATCCATGCCGAACACGTTTTGTACTTAACCGCCGCGCGCCTCATCGAAGCCTTAGCGAACGCCGCCATCGCCGCTTCGCCGATTACCGCCGTCGTGCAATCAATCTTGACCGGCACGATGCGTTCGGCACTTCTCGCGTGGGCGCGCCGCGCCGAACTCTCATGCGACCGCGCCGCGCTTCTCGTCACACAAGACCCCGATGTTATCTGTCGCACGATGATGAAACTCTGCGGCGGGACGTTCGCGTCGAAGATGAACTACGACGAATTTCTCAAACAGGCACGCGACTTCCAGAAGAATTACGACCAGAAAGCCCTCGATAGATTCTGGGCGGACATCATCTCATCCGGTCTCACGCACCCCTTCCCCGTCTGGCGCGTCAGCGAGATTTTGAAGTGGCACGAAAGTGGCGAATACGACAAACTTATGATTGGCGAGACGGCGAAAGCAGCGGCTTAAAGCAGTTGTGTTAATTTGAACCCGACAGGAAGAAAACGAAAATGAGCGCAGACCAATGGGCTGAAATGCAAAAGTATATGAGCGCGATGATTCGTGAAATCGGCGAGTTTCGGGCTGAAGCACGCAATCAACAAGAAGAAACTCGCGCTGAAGTGCGTGAACTTCGGACGCAAGTCGAAGCGACACAGGCAGAAGTGCGCGAACTTCGCACGCAAGTTGAGGCAACACAGGCGGAAGTGCGCGAGTTGAGCAACAAGGTCGACGCGACACAAGCGGAAGTCCGTGAGTTGAGCAAAAAAGTTGACGCGCTACAGGTGGAAATGGGTACGTTGAGCAAAAGAGTGGACGCGACACAGGCGGACGTTATTGAGATGCGAACTAATTTGCTGGAAGTTCGCACCGAGATACACATCATCGCTTCGCGCATTGACCGCTTTGAAACACGCACGCTAGACCGCTTCGCTATGCAGGATATAGCGGAACGGGTGGCGGTGCTGGAAAGTAAGTAATTCTCCTTTTATCACACACTAAAACAGCCATGAATAACTTGCTTCAAGACAAACGCGGCATCATCTTCGGTGTCGCCAACAAACGCTCAATCGCGTGGGCGACCGCCAAATCTTTGCACGACGCGGGGGCGCGGCTCGCCTTCAATTATCAGGGCGAACGCTTGCGCGAAAACGTCGAGACGCTCGCCAAAGATTTTGAAAACTCTCTCGTCATTCAGTGCGACGTGACGAACGCGGAAGAAGTCGCGCGGCTTTTTGAACAAGTCAAACGCGACTTCGGGCGTCTGGATTTCTTGATTCACAGCGTCGCCTTCGCCCCGAAAGAAGCACTCGAAGGCGGCTACGCGCAAACCTCGCGCGATGCCTTCGTGACCGCGCTTGAAATCAGCGCGCACTCATTTACCGAACTCGCGCGCCACGCCGCACCGCTTATGACCGACGGCGGAAGCATGGTCACGATGACTTATTACGGCGCGGAAAAAGTCGTCGCTAATTACAACGTGATGGGCGTCGCCAAAGCCGCACTCGAAGCCAGCACGCGCTACCTCGCCGCCGACTTGGGCGCGCACAACATACGGGTCAACGCAATCAGTGCTGGTCCTATTCAAACCCTCGCCGCGCGCGGCGTCGCTAACTTCTCGACGATGCTTAAAGGCGTTGCCGAACGCGCCCCCTTAAAGCGCAACGTCGAACCCCGCGAAGTCGGTGACACGGCTCTCTTTCTTTGTTCTCCGCTTTCATCCGGCATCACGGGCGAAATCATTCACGTTGATTGCGGCTTTAACATTATGGCGTTTTGAAAAGCAGGAGCCAGAAGCCAGAAGTCAGAAGCCACCACAAAAGTAACGCGCTTCGCCGCTTCTGATTTCATTCTGACTCCTGGCTCCTTACTTCTGGCTTCTGCTTTTATGGCTGAAATTACAGATAAGAAACATCCTTCGGAAGAGTTGACGCAGGACGAGCAACTATTAAAGAGTCCGAAGCGCGACGATTTTACGCACACCGATACGTGGCGCGTGTTCCGCATCATGGGCGAATTTGTCGAAGGCTTCGATGAACTCGCGGCGACGACGCGCGGCGTTTCCGTGTTCGGTTCGGCGCGCACGCCGCCTGACAATCTTTACTATAAAGCGGCGCAGGAAACCGGAGCGTTGCTGGCAAACGCGGGTTACGCGGTGATAACGGGCGGTGGACCCGGCATCATGGAAGCGGCGAATCGCGGCGCGTTTGAAGCCAAAGGCGTGAGCATCGGATGCAATATCGAATTGCCTTTTGAGCAAGACCCGAACAGGTATCAAACGCGCACTCTCGTCTTTCGTTACTTCTTCGTTCGCAAAACGATGTTCGTCAAATACTCTACGGCGTTCGTGATTTTTCCCGGCGGCTTCGGAACTCTGGACGAACTGTTTGAAGCCTTGACGTTAATTCAAACCAAGAAGATAAAAAACTTTCCGGTGGTGCTTTTCGGCTCTGATTACTGGCGTGGGATGCTCGGTTGGATTAAGGAAACGATGCTCACAGGCGGCAACATTGATGAAGCCGATTTGACGCTACTCCACCTCACGGATTCGCCCACCGAAGTCGTCGAGATAGTCAACGCGCGCCAAAATTCTTTGCGCGCGTTGGATACATCGGCGGCAAGTGATTTGTGAGATGGTCAGTGGTCAGTGAAGCATGAGATTTATGATTGAGATGTCAAGCGCAAAGTTGAACGTCAATGAGAGCGGTCTTTGCTTTTACTGACCACCGACCACTGACCACTGACCACTGAATAAGGGTTCACAGGTAAAACAAACTAAGACGCGGCACGCGGTACGCTTCGCGGACGCGCTTCTGTACGAGGTTGGCGTGCGTCGCCTGATAGGTTTTCGCTTCCATGCGGGCTTTGTAGGGCGCGAGTTGCGCGGCGACTTCGCGTTCATGCGCGAGGCGTTCATCGGATTTCAAATCGGCTCGCAAGCCTTCGTCGAGCAGGGCTTCGAGTTCCGTCAGCGCGCTTTCCAAACGCTCGGCACTCTTTGCCGTGTGGTGCTTCGCGGCGTTCCAACTCGTTTCGATTTCCGATAAGCGTGTGACGGCGCGTTGCAAGGTTTCGGCGTACACGACGCTTGAAGCGTCCGCTTCCTTGCTTAAATTTTCGAGAGCCGCACGCGCTTCGCCAAGATGCGCGCTGATAGTCGCCGCCGGAAACGGAAGATGAGAATCTTGACTTTCATCATACGCGGCACTCGTTTCAAGTGCCGCTTCCAGTGTCGTTTCATCATTTGAAATCGCCCCGTCTTTATCCTTCGCATGAGCTTTCCCGACTTGGCTTTCGAGCCATTCGGCGTATTGGGCTTCGACTTCTTCCTGACAGTAAAGCAGCGTCTTGACGGAGCGTTTGCGCGCTGCCTTTTCATGCGAATCGAACGAGCGCGCAATGCCGCCCAACACGATATGAAGCGGCACACCGCGCGTCTTCCACATCTCAATCAACGACCAATCAATCGGACTCAACAGTAAAGTCTTGCCCCGCCGCCGGATAAAAGCCTCTTCGATTTCGGTGAAATAATTGAAGTAATTCATTGGAAAAGCAGGAGTCAGGAGCCAGAAGCCAGAAGCCGGAATGAAGACGAGGAGTGGAACTTGTTTTATTCTGACTTCTGACTCCTGACTTCTGGCTCCTGCTTTTCACTCTTCACTTTCTGATGTATCAAGCGCATTCCGTCCAGTGTCAAAGTGTCGTCAACCGTTTCGATGAGTTCCGAGCCGGTGGCGATGAGCGGAGCGTGTCCGCCGGTGGCGACGACGTGCGGGCGCGATTCATCTTCGGTTAGTTCGTCAATCATGCGGCGGAGTATGCCGTCAACGGCGAGGGCGAAACCGTAGAACAGACCCGATTGCATCGCGGCGACGGTCGAAGTTCCGATGGTCTTGGCGGGACGTTTTATTTCAACACGCGGCAGACGCGCGGCGCGCTCAAACAGTGCTTCGCTTGAGATACCGATGCCGGGCGTGATAACGCCGCCGCGATAACTTCCGTCTTTATCAATCGCGTTGTAGGTCGTCGCCGTTCCGAAATCAACGACGATGCACGGCGCGCCGTACTTCTCTCTCGCGGCGACGGCATCCACGATGCGGTCAGCCCCGACATCGGACGGTGGGTCATACAAAATCTTCATACCGAGTTCGAGCGTGTGGTCAATAAAGAGCGGCGTGCGACCAAAATAGACTTCCGCCATGCGCCGCAAAGTGAAGTTGAGCGGCGGTACAACCGATGCGATACAAACATGCGTGATGTCTTGAAAATCGAGCCGCGCAAACTCGAACAGGTTGCGCGCGTGAACGCCGTACTCGTCCACCGTCCGCGTCGGTCGCGTCGTCAAACGCCAGTGATAAATCAAACGCTCACCCTGAAAAACTCCGAGCGTCGTATTCGTGTTGCCGACATCAATAACAAGAAGCAAGTGAGTTAAGTGATGAGTGATGAGTGATGAGTGATGAGTGATAAATCAAAGATGTTGTTCTTTGGATTCGTCGTTCGTCGTTCATCGTTCATCGTTCATCGTTCATCCTTTCTAAGTCGTCAAAACAATTTTCTTATCACGCAAAGGACTTGGTTGAGAAACTGCCGGTCGAGAACTTATTGGAGAGCGTGTCACACAAACAGACTTTAATTTTGTATTCTGCCACCGAAAGACTTACACGAGAACCTTACCATGCAATCAGCAAACGATTTTATAAAATACAAATGAGTGATGACAAAACCTTAATCGTCAAACGCACCGCCACCGGGTTAGGACTATTCACAACAGAACCCATCAAGCGCGGCGCACGCATACTCGAATATAAGGGCGAGATTATTTCCACCGACGAAGCCAACCGCCGCGCCAACAAATACCTGTTTGAGCTTGACGAAAAACGCACGATTGACGGCAGTTCACGCGACAATCTGGCGCGCTACTTCAATCATGCGTGCCGCCCGAACGCGAAAGGCTATTCAATTAAAAACAAGATTTGGATTTACGCCGAACGCAACATCAAAGCTGGCGAACAGATCACCATCAACTACGGCACGGCTTACTTCGACCAACACATCCGACCCAAAGGCTGCAAGTGCGCGAAGTGCGTTGAAAAGCAAGCCGTGTGATAAAGAGTTATTCAGCGTTTTCGCTTATGTGTTCATATGATTGAGCTTGAATGTGAAAAGGTGTTGTTCCATTCGCCGCAGGACGAGGCGGCATTCTTTGCTTGGTCTCAAGCTATTCCAGCAGTTACAAGCGTTGTCGGTCGCGGGTCTAGTATCATCCTTACGGTTAAGTCGAAGCGCGTCGCTGATACATCGCTTCGTGAACTTCTCGCTCTTTTTCGTCGCTACCGCATTTCGATGCCTCAGTTAGCCCAGTTTCGCAATGCTAACAACGAAGCTTGGTTTGCTTCGCCAGAGAAATATTGGTTTAAGTCTGTCTTCGGACGCTGATAGTTTTTTACGATTCATTCCTTTTCATTCTTCATCATCAAACCTCACCGCCGTCACATCTCCGGCGCGTACCAATCTGAGGTGACCTTCAAGGGTTTCGACGCGCAACGCTCCGTCACTCTCTAACCCGCGCGTCGTGCCGACGAAGATTTCGTTGTCGAGCGTGATACGAACAGGTTTGTCATTGGCAAATGAAGAAGCGGCACTCCACGCGGCGAGCGTGTTTTGGATTCCGTTGACTTTGTGCAAGACCTCATAGCGAACGGCGAACGCATCAAGCACGGCGCGCATAATAAGTTTCGCGTCGAATCGTTTTCCGGTCGCCGCTTCGAGCGATGTCGCGTGTGGTAAATCCGGCGCAAAAGCTTCGTTCGTTAAGTTGATACCGATGCCGATAATCGCCGCCGTACCCTGCGGCGTGTCAATCGTTTCACCGAGAATGCCGCACAACTTGCGACCGTCATAAAGCAGATCGTTCGGGTATTTGATGTCGGTCGAAAGCGCGCACGCCGCACGCAAAGCATCATGCACGCCCAGAGCGGCGGCGAACACCAGCATCGGAAAATCCGCGCGGGCGATATAGGCGATGCGCGGGCGCAACACCAGACTCATATACAGACCCGCACCGGGCGGCGAACGCCACACGCGCCCTAAACGTCCGCGCCCCGCCGTCTGTTCGCGGGCGATGACGGTCGTGCCTTCCTTAGCACCGCGACGCGCCTGTTCCATCGCTTCCGTGTTGGTCGAAGGCAAAGAATCATGCGTGAGAATGATGAAGTTAATAAACGACAAAGGTGTTGAATTAAAATCTGTGAAGTTCGTGCGTGCGTTAAAGAGGTGATAATAAAAAAACTCACGCCCGCCTTGAAGTTTAACAAGGAGCGGACGTGAGCCAAAACTTTGATAGGTTTTACTTGCGGTTAGTAACGACGATTGTTACGGCGGTTATAACGCTGGTTGCGCGGGTGGCTTGGCGAACCCGCACCGCGACGGTAGTAGCCGTTGCCACGACGGTTGCGGTCGTAACGGCGGTCGTCGTCACGACGTTGTTGACGAACATAACGGTCTTGTCCCCGTTCGTCACGACGAATGTCGCGGCGTTCGGCGCGCGTGATTACACCGTCAGAGCGATACGCGCGACGTTGTTGGCGCAAGGCACGGTCGCGTGTGCGTATGTCGCGGCGTTCGTCGCGTGTGATTCGACCTGAACGCACGCCGCGTTGGATGCGGCGACGGTCGTTGCGTTCGTTGTTGCGGTAGCCTCTGCCCTGCGCGAACGTATCGGTTGCCGAGAAACTGAAAAGCAGCGCGATGACACCCAAGAAAATAATCTTCTTCATGTTTCGATTTCCTCATGTCGAGCCTTTCTAAAGCTGACTCGAATAATTTTGCGGCTTTGATTTGAACGGCGTGCCGCTGGTGTGTGCCGTCGAGAGAGTTGCCTGTTTTTCGTATGACTCCGCCTTCGTGCAATCATCACGCCACACGGTTTCGCTTTGTTTGGATTGTTCGTGATTTCGGTTTGAAAGTTAAGCGAAAAAGCTTTTTGTCTTCCGTTCATACTGTTTCTGTATGACAGCATGCGGCATCGCTTTCATCTTCTCCGTTCCGATATAGGTTACTTCGCGCACGATATGCGACGCACCGTACCGTTAGGTTCACGGTGAATTCGCTTTAATTTGATGACAAATTCATTGCCACATTTTATCGTTTTGTCGTAATATCGCCCGACTGCCATAAATGGATTTAATCCTTCCCGGCATTTTCGGTTCGTCCTAAAATTAAACAATTTGGAGAAAGCATGATGAATTCCCCGCTCACCATCTGCCTGTTCGCGCGATTTGCACTCGCGTTGCTCGTCGTGTCCGCTACTTTCGTCGCCCCTGTCTTTGCCGCGGGCGATAATGATTGGCTGCCGATAGAAGCGCAGCATCTCGCCCTGAAAGCTCCCGTAGTGGAGAAAGATGCTGATGCCGAAGCCCTGTTCTGGCAAGTTCGCGTCGCGGATTTAGCCGAAGGCGGCGACACACGCAACGTCATTGATAATTACATTCGCATCAAAATTTTCAATGAGCGCGGGCGCGAAGCGAAAAGCAAAATCGAACTTCCGTATCTCAACGGCAGCAAAATCAAAGACATCTCTGCCCGCACCATCAAGCCCGACGGCTCAATCGTCGAACTCGACAAGAAAGACATCTTCGATAAAACCGTTGTCCGCTATGGCAACCTAAAACTCAAGGCAAAGTCGTTTGCGATGCCGGCGGTCGAACCCGGTGCGATTATCGAATATCGCTGGCGTGAAGTCAGCGACTACATCAAAGATTATCTGCGTCTTAACATGCAGCAGGATGTTCCGGTTCAACTCATCACCTATTCCATCAAGCCGCTTGTTCATCCGTATTTTCCTTACGGGATGCGCGTCCAATCCTTCAATTTCAAGTACAACGAATTTAAGAAAGAAAAGAACGGCTACTACACCACGTCGTTGACGAACGTTCCGGCGTTCCGCGAAGAACCGCGTATGCCGCCGCCTTACGACGTGCGGCAGTGGATGCTTGTCTATTACTCGGAAGACAAGAAATTGATACCGGCGAAGTACTGGCGCGAACACGGCAAATATATTTTCAACTTATACAAAAACGCGATTAAGCCTAACGACGAGGTACGCGCCAAAGCCGCCGAAATCGTTGGCGACGCCGCCACGCCCGACGATAAGTTGACGCGCCTTTATAATTTCTGCCGCGCCAATATCAAAAACATTTCCGGCGACACGTCCGGTTTTAGTAACGCCGAAATCGAGAAACTCAAAGACAACAAAAAAGCCGGAGACACACTCAAGCGCGGCTACGGTACTGTTCAAGATATAGATTTGCTTTTCGCTTCGCTCGTCACGGCGGTTGGTCTTGATGCCCGCGTTGCGGTGAGCGGCAACCGCTCCGATGTCAGTTTCCGCCCCGAATATGCCGACACTTATTTCATGAAAACGTATAGCATCGCGGTTCGCGTTCCCGATGAGAAGACCAAAACCGAGTGGCGATTCTTCGACCCCGGCGCGCCCTACGTTCCGCAAGGCATGTTGCTCTGGCTCGAAGAAGGCGAAACCGCGCTCGTCTCCGACCCGAACGAACCCGTGTTTGTGACGACGCCGATTTCCCAGCCCGAACAGTCCGTCAAGAAACGCTTTGCGAAATTAACGCTCGCTGAAGACGGCACACTCGAAGGCGACGTGACCGCCGAATATACGGGACACTTCTCCGTCACTGAAAAGGGCGAACACGACGACGAATCCGCCGATGAACAAATCAAAAACATAACCGACGAACTCAAATCGGAACTGCGCGTGCCTGAACTGACGAATCTCAAAGTCGAAAATCTGACCGACCCCGTGAAGCCGCTCAAGCTTTCATTCCACATCCGCATTCCGGCTTACGCGCAACGCACGGGCAAACGTTTGTTCATTCAGCCTTCGGTCTTTTACAGCACACGCGGCACAATGTTCCCGACCAGCACGCGCGTTCATCCGGTGTTCTTCACTCATCCTTATTCCGAGAAAGACACCATCACCATCCAGATTCCTAACGGCTTCACGCTCGAAAACCCGGAAGCACCGCAACCTTTCAGCGCGGGAGAAATCAGCCGTTACGATGTCAAATTAAGCATCTCAAAAGACAAGTCCACGCTTATCTACGAACGCGCGTTTCGCTTTGGCGGCGGCGGCAACGTTTATTTCCCACGCGAAAGCTACCCGCAACTGAAGAAATACTTCGACTCGATTCACGAACAGGATAAGCATTCCATCGCCCTCAAAGCCGACGCGACACAGTAGTGGATAGTGGATAACGGATAGTTTAAGAACAACTTCTTCACTATCCACTATCCACTATCCGTTATCCATTATTCGTTATCCGTTATTTTCCCTGATTAGGAAAAATTCTTATGTCAAAAATACTCGCTATCCGCATCGCCACATTCGCCCTCGTCATGCTTTCCGCCTCAAGCGTCTTTGCAATCGGAGATGAGCCGCCCGCGTGGTTGCGCTCCGCTGCGATGCAGAGCGCGCCCGCTTACGACAAAGAAGTTCCCGGCGTCGTACTGCTCAACGAGCAGCGCGTCACGGTTCATCTTTCAGGTGAAACCGTGACGACGACGATGTACGCCGTGCGCGTGCTGAATCGCATGGGACGCGGTGCGGCGCACGCTGCCGAAGCCTATAACACGGATGCGAGTAAAATCCGCGAAATGAGAGCGTGGCTTATCAAGCCGAACGGCACAATCAAACGCTACGGCAAATCGGAATCACTCGACATCGCGCAAGCTTCGGCGGGCGGCGGTTATTACAGCGAATCGCGCGTGCGTGTGATTGATGCCGAAGACGACGCGGAAACGGGCGACGTGTTCGGCTATGAAACCACGACGGAAGACAAATCTTTCTTCACCCAATTCGAGTGGCGATTTCAGGGCGGCATCGGCGCGTTTAGCGGCAGGTTGCCCGCCCTCGCGTCGCGCTTCGTCCTCACCTTGCCACCCGATTGGCGCGCCGAAAGCGTGACGCTCAATCATGAGAAACTCGCCCCCGTCGTCAACGCTTCGACCTACACTTGGGAACTTAAAAACCTCGCTCCGATTGACCCCGAACCCGCGAGTCCCGAAGTCTCGGCACTCGCACCGCGCATCGGCGTCAGTTATTTTCCGGCGGCGGGCAAACAACTCGCGGGCGGCACGTTCACTAATTGGAGCGACGCATCGCGCTGGCTCACAACCTTGATGGACGCGCAATCCACGCCCGATGAAGCGATTGCCGCGAAAGCCCGCGCCCTGACCGCGAACGCCAAAACGGAACTCGAACGCATCGCCGCCATCTCGCGTTACGTTCAAAACATTCAGTACGTCGCCATCTCTCTGAACGTCGGACGCGGCGGCGGTTATCGCCCGCGTGCGGCTTCCGAAGTCTTCGCCAAGTCTTACGGCGACTGTAAAGACAAAGCCAACCTGATGCGCGCGATGCTGAAAGTCGTCGGCATCACGTCCTATCTGATGCCCGTCTATTCCGGCGACCGCACTTATGTTCGTGAGATTTTCCCTTCGCCGCAACAATTCAATCACTGCATCATCGCCGTCAAAGTCGCGGATGACACGAAAGCCGCGACCATCGTCACGCATCCGACTCTCGGACGCCTTCTCATCTTCGACCCGACCGATGAAACGACTTTGCTTGGCGACTTGCCCGACCACGAACAGGACAGCCTCGCCCTCGTCGTCGCGGGCGAACAGGGCGCGCTTTTGCGTCTGCCCGCGACCGCACCGGAAGCCAATCAGACCGAGCGCGTCATTAATGCCCAACTCGATGTGAGCGGCGCGCTTGCCGTCAAGGTTCAAGAAACCGCGCACGGGCAAGACGCTTCGCAGTTTCGTCGTCAACTGCGCCAGATGCCGAAAGCCGATTATCAAACGATGATTGAGCGGTGGATTACGCGCGGGGCGGCGGGCGCGAGTGTCCCGACATTCAGCCCTTCGGATGACCCGGCGGCAAACCGCTTTCAACTCACGGTTGACTTCAACGCACCTGCCTACGCGCAATCAATGCAAGGTCGCCTGCTCGTTTTTAAGCCCGTGATTCTCTCGCGCCGCAGTTCCGCGATGTTCTCTGAACCGAAACGCAAACACCCGATTGTTCTCGACGCGCAAGCCTTCACCGAAACCGTCAACATCAAAATCCCCGCCGGATTCGCGGTTGACGAACTCCCCGACAAACTCGAACTCGTCGCGCCCTTCGGTTCTTACATCACATCCTACGATGTCAAAGACGACCAACTCATCTTCACACGCCGCCTCATAGTGCGCGCGATGACCATCCCCGCGAGTGACTATGAAAAAGTCCGCAACTTCTACGGGCGCATCCTCGCCGCCGAACAATCTCCAGCAGTGCTGGCTAAGAAATAGTGATGAGTAATGAGTAATGCGTGATGAGTAAAAGACATGTTCTTAACTCATCACGCATTACTCATTACTCATCACTTATCTTTTCGGTTATCATGCGGCGCGTAAGTCAAACCCGAAATCAAGACGAGGATTCACGCATGAGAATTAAAGATTTTCTGTTCGGCAGTTCGATTGAGAGTTCACCGCTTGCCGATGTCGGCTTGTTAGTTTTGCGCTTCGCCACAGGCATCGCACTCGCGTTGCAGCATGGCTACGGCAAGCTTCTCGACCCGACTAGCTTCATCACCAAAGCGGTCATTCCAATGGGCATTCCCGCCCCGACAATCTTCGGCTGGCTGGCGATATTCTCCGAATTTTTCGGCGGCATACTCCTCGCTCTCGGACTCTTAACGCGCCCCGCCGCCTTCTTCGTTCTGTGCGTTATGCTTACCGCATACTTCACCGTCCACATCAACGACCCGTTCGCACGCAAAGAACTCGCCGTTCTCTATGGCTTAATCGCCATCGCTTTCCTACTCAAAAGTTCGGGTCGCTACGGCTTCGACGCCCTGCTTCGCGGCAACAATCGCGGCTCATCGCGTCGTTAAGTTCGTTGGAACAAAGCGGGTGTGAACGGTGTCTTATAAGACATGAAGATAACCGCCAACAAACTTGCGGCTTACATACTCGTCGCGGCTTTTTCAATCGTGATGAACTTCTATGGCGGCGAGATTTTCAAGTCCGGCACTTCATACTACAACTATCTTGTAGGCGATGAAGTAGTTGAGCATGGGTCAAATGTTGATTCCGAATTAGCCGAATTTGATGTTGTTTCTTGTGATATGGGTAGTCCCTCATTTGAATTTCTAATGCTCTTAGGTTTGATTGTGGTGCTGCCGCCGAGTTTAATAATGGGCGTTTTGGTATGGCTGATTCAAAAACGCAAAGGCACGAATTATCAATCGCCACACAATGTTCCAAGTCTTATCTGGCGCAAGTAATAACACATAAAAAAAGGCGCGACGTTTGATGAACGTCGCGCCTTTTGAAATTTCAAATTTCAAATTCTCATCCAAGCACACCTCTAAAATTCTTCGCTTGAATCTCAAATCCCGGAAACACGCTTCGCATATCGCGCACGCCCAAGTGTCGGGTTGCGATTTCACCGAAGACGTTGCGGAAGTCGGTCGTTAATGCAAGGTCGCGCCCTTCGTGAAGTTTGTCGGAAGCCAAGCCTTGCCAATCGCCATAGACTTTGCCGCCGCGCACGCCGTTGCCGATGACGAGCATCGCGTTGGCGTGTCCGTGGTCGGTTCCGCGTGTGCCGTTCTCGCGCGCCGTGCGCCCGAACTCGCTCATCGTGAGGATGACGACATCATCCATGCGGTCGCCCAAGTCGGTCGCAAGGGCGGCGATGCCTTGCGCGAACTCGCTTAGGCGAATGGCGAGTTGACCGCGCGCCCCGCCTTGATTGACGTGCGTGTCCCAGCCACCCGTTTCCGCGAACGCGACTTCCAAGCCGACATCGGATTTAACTAATTGCGCGATTTGCAAAAGCGATTCACCGAATTTGCCGTTCGGGTAACGCGCTCCGTTCTGGGCTTTGTACTGCGCGGGATTGACGCGCTTCAAATAGTTGACGGCTTCAAACGTGTCGCGTCCCGTTCCGGTCAACACGTCGCTCGTCGTTTCTTCATACAAGGATTCAAAGCCGCCCTGCACGCGCGCCGAGTTTGCTCCGGCGCGAATCGTGAAATCGCGTAAGTTGGAAATCGCCAACGCTTCGGCGCGCCCCTGAAGCGAACGCGGCAGAGTTTGCGACATCGCCACCGCGCGAAACAACGTGTGACCTTCCTTGTCCGTTTGCATCACGCGGTTAAGCCAGCCGTCGCGTGTTGACTTAACGCCGGGCGTGCCGGACTCCATGTAATCTTGCGCGTCGAAGTGCGAGCGCGTCGCGTCAGGGCTTCCGGCGGCATGGACAATCGCCATGCGCTTTTGTGCGAAGTAAGGCTGAAGCGGCGCGAGCGACGGATGCAAGCCGAAGAAGCCGTCGAGGTCGAGCGCGGCATCCGTGTTGTTCGGATTAACGATGACGCCCGATGCGCGGCTCACGGGTTTGGCAATCGCAATCGTCGGGCGCAGATTGTAGTAATCCGCGTCGCCGTGCGGAACAATCATGTTCAAGCCGTCAACCGCTCCGCGTTGAAAAATAGCGATGAGGGTTTTGCGGCGACCCTGTTTAGTCAAGCCCTGACTCATCACGGCGCGTTGCATAAACGACGGCGCGCCGCCGAGCAAGCCGAAACTCGCCACCGCGATGCCGCCCTGTTTCAAAAACATTCTTCGATTGTTGTTCATAATAATGACCCTCTTAAATTGCGCGCGGTGAAGCGGTGTTTGACGTTGGTGCCTGCCCGCGTCGCCGTCGCTTCGCCGCGCGTTTCGTCAACCGGAAACATGACTTAAAAACCCACTTGTTTTCCGGTGGCGAATCTTAAAGCTTACTGTCGTTGGAACTCCGGCAAGCCGATAATCAAACCGATGATGCGGCGCGCTTCCTGTTCTTCGGGAGCGACTTTGTTTTCCCTTGCCGCACGATTGTCGCGGGCTTCGCGTCGCATGGCGCGTCGTTCGTTATTGCCCATCATCTCGCCCGTCGCGTTGTCAGTCGCCGCCGTCATCGCGCCGTCGGTTTCATTGCGTGCGATTAAATTCGGCGTGCCGTTTGGAGTGATTGCCGGGTCGCTGACTTGCTTCATCAACGTGCGTTTCGTCGCATCCGAAACCATGCCGTTCAGCAACTTGTTGACCAACTCTGTGGCGAGTGCTTCTTTGCTTTCCTGACTGATTCGCATGGATTGCGGGCTGACGAAACGCTTGAGGTCGAAGCGTGTGCCGGGCAGACGATTCGCGGCAAGCGCGACGGCGAAGTTTAAGCGTTCGAGTAATGCTCCGGTGTTGACCCAAGTTTCTGCGGTGTCGGCGTAACCCGTCGGGGCTTGATAACCATAAAGCGGTTCGCCCATGCGCGCGATGGTTTGATGAACGCCGGGACGCGCATCGGTCTGTACGTCAAGGGCGCGCATCGCGGAAGCGGCGAGTTCAAACGGCGTCTTTATCTTCTGCCGGAAGTTTGCTTCCGCAGTAAATTCCGGGGCGGTGAACACGGCGCGCAAGGTCTCTTTGATGTCGCCCTTGGAGCGTGTGAACGCCGCGCTGATGCGCGCGACGAGTTGCGGCGTCGGTTCATCGGTCACGAATTTGCGCGCGAGTTTGGTCGCAATAAACTTCGCGGTCGAAGGATGCGTCGCCAGAATGTCTAAAACTTTTTCGCCGTCATCAATGCCGCCCGCCGTGATTTTCTGTCCCAAAACGGTCTTGTCATCTTTATCGTGCGTGCGCGGATTAAAGAAAAACTCTCCGGTTTTAAGTTGAAAATTCTCTGTCAAGTTGGCGAGGCGTTCGTTACCTTTATTGGTATTCGCCATGTAGCCGCGCGGGTCGAATATCGTCCAGCCCGTGAAGGCGCGTGCGACTTCCACGATGTCTTTCTGCGTGTAGCCGCCGTCAACGCCGAGCGTGTGGAGTTCCATCAATTCGCGGGCATAGTTTTCGTTGATGCCGCGCTTCGGGCGTTTGTTTTGCGCTACGGCGTTTGGACGATTCATAGCTTGCGGTGAATCATCGCCCGCTTGTGTCCGGCGCATCTCGTCATTCGTAGTGGGTGTGTTAAATATATCCAAAGGATTGCGGCGATTATTGCGACGGTTATTCCTAAGGTTGCCGCCCATCATTCCGCCGTTGCGGTTCATGCGGCGCAATCCGGCGCGCCCATTGTTCGGAGCGTTCGGTGAGACGCTTTGAAAGTTGTCGAGATAGAAAAGCATCGCCGGACTTTTCGCGGTCGCTTCGAGCAGGTCGCGGAAGTTGCCGAGCGCGTTCGGGCGAATCACGTCGCGGTCGTATGAAACTAGATACCAACGGTCAACGCCTTTGCCCGCGAAGACGTTGAAGTGATTCGTCCAAAAATCAACCATCGTTTCTTGCAACTGCCGCTCGCTATAAACCGCACGCATGATGCGCGAGGCTTGCAAATCCTGCATGACGCGCTGCGGAAGTTCGAGATTATTTTCGCGGTAGTAGCGCGCGATAGCCTGACGATACGCGGCGCGGTCGGCGTTCGATTGATTGTTCGCCTCTCCGCTCATCATCTCGCCGTTCGCGCTCATCGCATCGCCGTTTGCTTTCATCGCACTGTTATTAGCTTTCGCCGCACCGCCGTTGGTGCGCTGTTCACGAATCTCTTTAAGGTCGTCGGGCAATGTGCCTTGACGCTGCATCTGGCGGGCGAGTCTGCCGGGTGCCGGATACTGGGCAAGCAGTTCACCGTTGGTCAACTTGAGGGCGGGAAAGTTTTGTAACTTCGCTTCGAGTGTTGCATCGTTAAGCGATGAAGGATTGAGTTGCGTTTCGATATAACGCTCGATGCCCATCGCGCGGACACGTTTGACATCGCCCGGACGCGCGCCATAGCCGAGACGATTTAGGACATGCACGATGTATTTATCGCCCGCCAATTTGGTGGACGAACTTTGCGTGACTTGCGCATGTGTGAATGCGAAAGGCTGTGTGGTGAAGGTCAGAAGCACCAGCATCACGACGACGCGACGCATGAAAGAAGTTCGATTCATAAAATTTTCTCCGCAAAGAACGATTGAGACATAACAACGTCACGGCACACAAAGAGTTTCGTGTTGCCTATATGAATGGTTAGACGCCGAAGCATGGCGTGTGGTTGAAAAATTTAGAAACTAAACTTTTCCGGTAGATACGAAGGAGGGCAAAGCAGTAAAACGGAGGTCAACGGAGGCGAGAACGGAGGTCAACGGAGAAGCATCATTGTTCTTCCTCCGTTCTACTCCGTTTCACTCGCTCATCAGCATTGAAAACTTTCACATCTAACGCGCGGCAGAAGCGGGGCGCGGATAAACGACGACGCTGCGGTTGCCTTCGCGGTCAATCGCGCGGACGCCGAAGAAGTAGTTATCTTTCGACATGTCCGGCATCGTGAATGATGTACGTGTGCCGACAGAGCGGCTGTTCGTCCACGCGGGCGCGGTCGTCGCGCGCCACACGATTTCATATCCGGCGAGGTCGGGTTCGGTGTTCGCCGTCCAACGCAAATCCGTGTCGTTAGTTAAGCGTCCGGTGACGATTGAGACCGCACGCGGCGGGGCGGGAGCGAGTGCGATTGAGGCGAGGGCGGCGAGGTTGACGCGGGCGACGTTTGCCGTATAAGCAAAGTCAACGAACTGCGGCAAGTCGCCGTAAATCGTGCCGTTCTCGGTGCGAAGGTTCTGATGTTGGTGGCGATAATCTTCGTTCGGTTCGGTGAAACGAACCGCCGGAAAGCCGCGTTCTAAGAATGGTATGTGGTCGCCGCCGCGACCGTAACGGTCGCGGCGGTAGATGACTTCGACGTTCATCGCGGGAACATAAACATCGCTCACGTTATCAATGAAGCGCGCGAGTTGACGCGCCGCCGAATCGTTTTCGCCGCCGACACTGCGGCGCGTGCGTGCCTGTTCTTCCGTTTCATTCGACGGCACGCCTTCGGCAAAAACCCGCACCGTGCGACGGTCGCGCACGCCTTTATCGCTCAAAGAATTGCCGATGATGTCGTTGGTGAACATCGCCTCGATGTTCATGTTTTTCACTTTCGCCTGTTCCGCGAAATAGGTCGCGCCGAGCAAGCCCTGTTCTTCTCCGGCAACCGCCATGAAAACAATCGTCGCCTCGAACTTGTGCCGCGCCATGACGCGCGCCAACTCAAGCACGGCGGCTGTTCCAGATGCGTCGTCGTTCGCGCCGGGCGCGTCGCACGTCGCGTCAGTCGGACTCGTACACATCGAATCGTAGTGACCGCTGACGACGAGCGTGCGTTCGGGCGTCGCCGTGCCGGGAAGCGTGGCGACGACGTTGGTGAGGCGTGTCGGTTGCGGGATGCGCGGGGCGACGGGCTGAATAAAACTTTGCAATTCGACTTTCAGACGATTGCCGTTCGCGCGACTGATGTTGTCAAATTCACTTTTCAGATAATCACGCGCCGCACCGATGCCGCGCGTCGGGCTGGTCTGGTCGGACAAAGTATTGCGCGTCCCGAAGGAGACGAGACGGCGAATCGTGCGCTCGATGTTGCGGCTGTCAACTTCGGTAACGAGTCGGACGATTAAAGGATTGCGAACGGTGCGCGGCGGGCGTGTCGTTTGTGTGTTGGCGCGGCGCGAATTGTTCGGGCGACGTTGCGCGCGAGTTGACGGAACGGATGCCGTGAACAGCAAGCCGCAAAGCAGTGTGATGATGACGCGGCGCGAAAGCTTGGGCGCGTGTGAGTGTGTGATTTTGGGCATTGATTTACCGGATTGTGTGGACGAGTTTTGTTTGAATAGAGCGTGCTTGATTTTAACGATTGAATCGACCGGCGCGCACGAACAGCAACAACCACGCAAGTCTAGCGGATGAAAAGCAAGCTAATTGCGCGTCCGGTTGAATAGCTTGTTAGCCCGCCCGTTCATTGGAAAATGCTTCGTCTAGAATCGCTTTTCTGTAATCGGGATTAACGGTTGCCTCGTAAAATACCGGCTCATGGTATTTACGGAATGATGAACTTCTACAACGAGCCATTTCAGATAATGCTGCCTCCATCCATTCTTCCTTTAGCTCATTTGTAGATGCATCATCAAATACGGAATTAGGCAAACCGCCAAATCGAAAGAAATACGGCGTGTTATCAAATTCTTCTCCGGGCAAAGGGTCGAAGCGTCCGCTTTTGGTGGCTTTTGATTGAAGTTCGTGAATCTGTATGGACTGCGCTCCAAAGATGAATCCTGTAGTAGCTGGTTTCCTGCGAAAAAAAGCAGCGCGGAGCACATACCGATTATTTATCGTAACAGGCAGATTATTATATGAAGAGGGGATAGATAGGACGAGTCTTGAATCATCAGCCTTAAGTCCGGTAAATGATAAAAGCTCCTTCACCAAATCAAAATACTCATTTATCCATTCACGGTCTGGAGCTAACCTGATACGCTCAACCAAATGCTGATGTCCATCTTCTATATCCCCGTGCACAATTCTCGTGATTCGCCCTTTAGCTTCCGCTACCAGTTTAGACTTTACTCTTGGAGCTTTAGACGTGATAGCAAAATGTGACCTTTCAATGTGCACATCCGGCAGCGTATCAGCGAAGGCTGCCATTTCCGTAATATCAACTGGTGCTGTTTGTGACCACAGAGTATCAAACCACTCGCGCAATTCCTCTACCTGATTCTCTCTCTCAAAAAGCACGGACATCTCAACGCGCCCGATGACACCCTTTTTCGTAAAATTGGCTGAACCTGCAAGAGCATTTTCTCCCGCAATAATAACTTTGGCGTGCAAATCTTTGTAATGATGGATTCGTCCCTGATTCTCAATAATAAACCCCTGAATCTCTCGCCTAGCATCTTTATTACGAGAGGCAATCCATTCTTCGACATCCGTTACAATCCGCCAAGATTCGCAGTGCCTAATAAGCTGCTTGATGTAACTTACGCTTAGATACGGACACGCAAGCCGCATATCTTCGCCTTTCGTTATCCGGCTTATTACTTCGTCAAACGGCGAGATGCCGCCAGATGAACTCTTGAGATTGTGGTATATCAATTTAATCGTCATACGCTTAATACGCGAAGCGGGCTGACTTGAAGTTGAGTGGAATTTATATCAGATAATAGGACAAAATCCGGTAAAACTTTTGCGATTACCCGGCATCGTCAATTAACGTCACTGTACACGGTAAGCCTGATTGTTGATGACAAGGATGATGCTGCCCGCGAGTTGTTCGACGATGTGGCGGACGGACGCATCTTGTTTGATGAGAGCGCAGAGTTGTTCGGAGTCGCGCTTGATGTTTGTGACGCGCATCGGTGTCCGGTATGAGTTATCAATCCACGTTTCGGCTTGGCGCGTGAAGCGGCGATTGCCGATGACGCGCGGGGTTTCGTTTGACGTGACGGAGCGGGCGCGGGGCGCGGCGGATGATGTCGGTGACGAAGTTCTCTTCTTTTCGTCTGCGTCGCTTGATGAAGCGCGGGCGTTAGGTTCGGTGCGCCGGAGAAAACCTTGTGCCTCGTTTTTTTGCGGTTGGGCGGCGGCGATTTTATCGTCCGCCCGGCGCGCCGCATCTTGTCGTGATTCAAATGTGGTGATGTCGTCCGATTGAGTGATTCGTGAATCTTGCGGCTCAAGGGGCGCGGCGGGCAACGATGATGATGGTGGTAGTGGCGTCGTTGTCGGCGGTGCGGGAGCGTCGGCGGTGACGATGACATCTTCACCTTCTGATGATTTAGCTTGCGGTGAAGGAGCGGCGGACGATGGTGAGAGCATCATCAACGAATCTGTGGTGCGCCCGTTGATAGGAAGTTCAGCGATTTGATTCGTGGTTGTTTGCTTCGTCGCGTTGGGGGTTTGTGAGGCGTTCGCGGCGGTGTTGCTGTTCGCGTTCGCGGCGTATAGCCCGCTTGCGTTCGATGCCGCGTTGCCGTTCATCGTCATGGAATTAGCGTTCGCCATGTTTGCGTTCATCGCGTTGATGGTGGAAGCGTTGTCGCCCGTTGGTTGGTCACTCATCGCGGGGTCGTCGCTCTCCGTAATGGCTTCGCGTGTGGAAGCGGTTTGCATCGCAATCTCGCCGGATGAGTTCTGGTTGTTTAACCGGACGAACAAGCCGATGCAAACTGTCAGCACGACGAGGGCGGCAAGGGTGGCGAGCGTGTAAGTTGCAACGGATGACGGGACGAGATTAAACGGCGGCGTGAACGACTTCCAGAAGTCGGACGGCGCGTCAATGTTGTTTGTGGTGACGGGTATGACTTGGATTTCTGTATCGTCAGATTGATTTGCCGTCGTTGTTTCGGAAGACGCGGCGAGGGCGAGCAGCGAAGCTTGACGGCGGCACGCATCGCACATCATCAGGTGTTTGAGATACGCGGCGCGCGTCGCTTCCGGCAGCGTCGTCGCGGTCAACGCGCTTAGTTCGTCAACGTCTAAATGTGAATCGTCGGACGCGACGGGCGCGCGGGCAGAGGCACCAATCGCGGTTGAATCGGCACGCGCGAAAGTCTCCGGCGCGAAGTTGTCGCGCAAGAGAAGGTCAATCTGTGTGTCATGTCGCGTGTTCATTTAGCTTTGTCGGAACTGCTTTCCTTCATGTAGAACGATTGCTTCGGGCGCATCTTGCGCGTCGCCGGAATTGTTTGATGCGGGGAGAAAAGTTTGCACATCGAAAATTGTTGCGCCCGTTAAGGCATCGAAAGCCGAGGCGATGTCGTGCGGCGTCCAACGATATTCGCGGCGCAAAGTGTCTTCCGTCACGTCGCGCAGGGTCGCGTGAATCCGCGCGAGGCGACGACTGGCGGTCGCTTCGTGGACGCCGAGAAGCAAGCCCGCTTCCTTCAAACGCAATCCGTCCGTGTAGTACAACTTGATAAGCAGAGCATCTTCGGCGGCGAGCGTGGCGACGGAGCGCGTGAAGGCTTGACGCAAAATCGTCGCCTGTTCCTGTTGTGCGAACGCGGCTTCGGGGTCGAGCGTCGTCGCGTGTTGATGTTGAAATGCGCGGTTGATGTTGTTATCACTCGCCGCGCCGTCGTGCGCGAAGTGGTCGAAGTCCGTCTGCTCATCGGGTTGAATCAGGCGCGCGGTGCGGCGATGAACATCCGTGCCGAGTTGCGCGACGACGGCGCGCAAATAACCGCCCAACGAACCGCAGCCGGAATAGTATGCCAGCTTGCCGCCTGTGCGATTGCTCGAATGTTCCGCTTTGGAATCGTTGGTGCGCGTGGTGCGTAAGCCGTGAAGTTCCGCCCACACGGATTGCGCCAAATCGTCGGCGTCGGTTTGATTGCGTCCGGCGACGGTGCGCGCCGCCGCGTTGACCGTCGCGGCGAAGCGCGTCATTAATGTTCGCCATGCCGCTTCGCTTCCCTGTTCGCACGCGATGACCAAACATAAATCGTCGGCGTGCAAGGCTTTAACAAACTCCGTCACTTCACTTGCCGAAGCTTCCGGTTTGTGTCGCAATAAATGTTTGACGACGACGCGCCCGATGCGCGCGGGCAGAAGCGCGCTCATCTCAACGCCGTAGGTTTCATCTACACCGCGCAAAACATCATGCGCCGCATCGTTCACCGCACGGCGCACGGCGTTCGAGATTTCACTTGGAAATACTTGGAGATTTTCGGCGTAATCGCTCATCAAAAGTAGTGGATAACGGATAGTGGATAGTGGATAGTGGATGGACAAAGCGGCGGACTTCCTTTCATTCACCATCTATCATTAACTATTCACTCCTGATTTATGGAGACCGCTTCTAGCTTTGATTTCCGATTGCCATGCTATCACGAAGTTTCGCGCGAAACCTCGCATGAAGCCGTCAGCGCGTTTGACGTGCGACATGGTTTGTGGCGTTACTTTCCCTATGAAAACGCCGCTTTGACACGACTCATGGCGGTAAGCTAGATTGCGAAGCAAAAGAACAGAAGCCGGAAGCCAGAAGTCAGGAGCCAGAATAAAAGACCTGCTCCTTGTCTTCATTCTGACTTCTGGCTTCTGACTTCTGACTCCTGCTTTTATGCTTCGCATTACGGAAATTTTTCGCTCTATTCAAGGCGAGTCAACTCATGCCGGACGACCGTGTACGTTCGTGCGTCTGACGGGCTGCCCTATGCGTTGCGTGTGGTGCGACAGTGCTTATACGTTCACGGGCGGCGAGCGCGTATTGGTTGAAGATGTGATGCAGCGTGTGCGGGATTACGGTTGCAAGTTGGTCGAGGTGACGGGCGGAGAGCCTTTGATTCAGAAGGAAGCTTTCCGTTTGATTCGTCTTTTGTGCGACGAAGGTTTCGAGGTTCTAATCGAAACCGGCGGCTTCGTTTCGATTGCCGATGTTGATTCGCGCGCAAGCGTAATTTTAGATGTGAAGTGTCCTGATTCCGGCGAAGCGGAGCGTAACCATTGGGCAAATCTCGCGCTGTTGAAGGCGGACAAAGATGAAGTGAAGTTTGTGATTGCGAGCGAGGGCGATTGGCTGTGGGCGCGGGATGTGATACGCGAACATCGTCTTGAGACGCGCACGCGCTCGGTTCTCATCTCGCCCGTGTGGACGAACATTAACTTACAAGAAATGGCTGATTGGGTTTCCGCTTCCGGCATGAATGTCCGTATGCAAATTCAGATGCACAAAATCATCTGGGGCGCGGACGTACACGGAGTCTGAAGCAAAGGATGAGTGCGGAATGATGAATGATGAATTGAAAACAGAAACGACTCCCATTCCACACTCATCACTCATCGCTCATCACTCATCACTTGCCATCTGCCTTGTTTCCGGCGGCATGGATTCGTGTGTGACGGCGGCGATTGCGCGTGAGGAGAATCGGGAAGTCGCGTTTCTGCATGTCACTTACGGGCAGCGGACGGCGAGGCGTGAGCGTCAGGCTTTTGATGACATCGCGGATTTTTACAATGTCGAACGGCGGTTAGTCGTGTCACTTGAAGCACTCGCGCGCATCGGCGGTTCGTCGCTGACGGATGAGAATTTAGAAGTCGAGCGGCATGAGCGGGCGGAAGAAATTAGCCGTGAGATTCCTTCGAGCTATGTGCCTTTTCGCAACGCGCATCTTCTGGCGACCGCCGCGAGTTGGGCGGAAGTCACGGGGGCGAACAGGTTATATATCGGTGCGGTCGCGGAAGATTCTTCCGGTTATCCCGATTGCCGCGCGGAGTTTTACGAGGCGTTTCAGAAAACGGTTGATGTCGGCACGCGCCCTGAAACACACGTCGAAATCGTGACGCCGATTATCAATTTGCGTAAAAGCGGAATCGTCCGGTGCGGCATAGAACTTGGCGCGCCGCTTCACTTAACTTGGTCGTGTTATACGGAATCGGAAAAGGCGTGCGGGCGTTGTGATTCGTGCCTGTTGCGTTTGCGCGGGTTTGCCGAAGCGGGACGGCATGACCCGCTTCAGTATGCGGCTGTGACACGGGAAACCTGAAGCCAAGCCTTCACACAACTTTGCGCGTTACCGTCGGCATCTTAGCGGGCAAGGTTCTTCGACGATATTTTTCTACCGTGTTCTGCGGTATGCTGCCGTTTCAAGAACATCAACCAATTTCACTTACCATTTCGAGACATCAACGAAGGAGATAACATCCATGCGTATCAAACACTTTAGCTTCGCGCTTCTACTCGCCACGCTGTTTATGTGCGTGGCGACAGAGCAAACCGCGACGGCGCAGACCGTCGAAGCACGCGGTAAAATCACCCTGCGCGCCGCCGACGGCACGGAAACGCCGATTGATAAAGCCGTCGTCACGATTTATCGCACCGACATCAAAGGCAAATACGAGGTCAAGACGAACAAGAAAGGCGAATACGTTCGCGTCGGCTTGCCGTTCGGCGGAACTTACATCGTCGTCGTCAGTGCGCCGAACGCGCGCCCGTCTTATCAAAGCGGCGTGCGCTTCGGTCAAATCCCGGAACTCAACTTCACACTTGAAGCCGGTGACGGCAGAGTCATAACGCTCGAAGAAGCACAAGCGGCACAAGCATCAGCAGCGGCAACAGCACCGTCGGGTGGTGGCAATGCCGCCCCGCCTGCCGATAGTGCGGCGGTTCGCAAAGCCCGCGAGGAAGAAGCCAAGCGCGTTGCCGAATACGAAGCCGCAAAAGCCAAAGTCACGGCGACCAACGCCCAACTGAACGTTTTGCTTAAAACCGGCAACGATGCTTTCAATGCCAAGAAGTATGATGAAGCGGTGAGTGCATACGACCAAGCAATCGCCGCGACCGGAGACTTTCCTCCGGCGTTGACGACGTTCTACGGCAACAAGGCGGTGGCACTCAAAAATCGCGGCACGGATAAATACAATGCCGCTCTCAAAGAATCCGATGCGGCGGCGAAAGAAGCGGGTCGCAATGCGGCGCGTGCCGACTTGAAGTTGGCGACCGAAGCAGCAGACCTCTCCGCCGAAAACGCGAAGAAAGCGATGTCCGCTCCGGCTGACGCGGCGGGTGGCGGCGCAAACAAGCAATCCGACATGCTCAATGCTCTGACACGGCGCGTTGATGTGTACCGCACCGCGCTGCTTATCAAAGTTCCCGACCTCGGTGATAAAACCACGACCGCCTTCCAAGAATACATCGCGGCGGAAACCGATAAAGCCAAAAAGGACAAAGCTCAAGCCGAGTATCCGAAAGTCTTATTCGACAGCGGTAACGTCAAGGAATCGGTTGCCGCTTATCGTGAAGTCTTGGCGACTAACCCGAACAATACCGAAGCTATGTACGGCTTGGCGCAAGCTTTATCAAGCAGCGCGACCGATGCCGCGAGCATGAAAGAAGCCCGCGATGCGTTCCAATCTTTCATGACCAAAGCCAACGGCGCGGAATACGCCGACCGCAAAAAGGAAGCCGAAGCGACGATTGCCGCTTTCGACGAAGCCTTGAAAACCGACGCCACGCCGCAAGCCCAACCCGCTACCAATCGCAGACGGCGCGGTAATTAGTTCACCAACCGCCGACTCACACCCACATCACAGCCTTGAGAGAGCGACGCCTTAACGGGCGTCGCTCTTTGTTTTGGTGTTCGTATTATAGCGGTTTGCAATCGAGTGTGACCTTGACCAAATCAACGACCGTTTAGAGGCGGGCTATGCCCGCCGTCTCGACCGGCGGGCATAGCCCGCCTCTAAACGGTCACATCCAAATGCAAATCGCTATAAGTAGTGTGCATGGTCATCGAAGTTTTCGATTGTCGTCGCGGGGTTGAAACTTAAAACATCAATTTTCAAATCCGAAAGGTGCGGAACATCAACAGGAACGCCGAAATCTGTATGACAAAGCACCACGTTTCCGTCAATTTGATGCTATCAAAACAATCTTAATCTTTCATGTTGACACCTCTTTGACCGTGACGTAGGATGTTTCAGGCAACAATGTTTAACAAAGTTGTCAATGCGAAACTTCTCGTGATTGCTTCGGGATTTCCCTTCTCTCCAGCCCCACCTAATCTTCATCCGCTCGCGGCAATAAATACATGTCAGCCAAACTAGGCGAAATCCTTGTTCGTGAAAATCTGCTGTCCGCCGGGCAGTTGCGCGACGCGCTCAACTACCAGCGCGAAAACGGCGGCAGACTCGGCTTTAATCTCATCAAACTCGGTTTCGTTTCCGATGAGATGATTACCGCCGTGCTTTCACGACAGTACGGTGTGCCGAGTGTCAATCTAGATTTGTTCGACATTGACGACGCGGTGATTCGCCTTATCCCGCGCGAAGTGGCGGACAAGTATTCGGTGCTTCCCCTGAGTCGTGTCGGTGCGACGCTGACGCTGGCGATGGTTGATCCGACGAACGTGTTTGCGATGGACGACATTAAGTTTATGACGGGACTCAACATTGAGCCGGTCGTCGTCTCGGAAGCGGGTGTGCAGGAAGCGATTGCGAAGTACTACAACCAGACGAAGGAGATTGAACTGGCGAGTGCCGCCGTGCCGTTGGTTGAATTTGCGAACGGCAACGGGGTCGAGAATGGTAACAATTCATCGTTCAACCAATCGCCTTTAATGACGCTCGACCAACTCGATTTCGAGGACGGCTTCGGCAGTGACCTTGAAGTTCTAGCGACGGATGATGACGAGATTGATGTCTCGAACATGACGCGCATGAGCGAAGACGCGCCGGTCGTGCGACTCGTCAACGTCTTGCTGGTTGATTCTCTGCGGCGCGGTGCTTCGGACATTCACATCGAACCTTACGAAAAAGATTTACGCATACGCTTTCGCATTGACGGCTTGTTGTACGACGTGATGCACCCGCCGATGCGTATGCGCGACGCGCTGATTTCGCGCATCAAGATTATGTCGAAACTCGACATTTCCGAGAAGCGTTTGCCGCAAGACGGGCGCATCAAAATCAAGCTCAAGGTTGATGGCGGACGCCCACGCGAACTGGATTTCCGCGTTTCGAGTTTGCCGACCCTGTTCGGTGAAAAAGTCGTGATGCGTCTGCTCGACAAAGAAAAGCTGATGCTCGACATGACGAAGCTCGGTTTTGAAGAAGAATCACTCGTCAAGTTCAAACGTAATATCTCAAGACCTTACGGCATGGTGCTGGTCACGGGTCCGACGGGTTCGGGTAAAACCAACACGTTATATTCCGCGCTCCAATCGCTCAATACGGTTGACACCAACATCATGACGGCGGAAGACCCGGTTGAATTTAATTTAGCCGGTATCAATCAGGTGCAGATGAAAGAGCAAATCGGCTTGAACTTCGCCGCCGCGCTTCGTTCATTTTTGCGCCAAGACCCGAACATCATCCTCGTCGGCGAAATACGCGATTTCGAGACCGCCGAAATCGCCATCAAAGCGGCACTCACCGGACACTTAGTTCTCTCCACCCTCCACACCAACGACGCGCCTTCCACCATTTCGCGTTTGATGAACATGGGTATCGAACCCTTTCTCGTCGCTACCTCCGTCAACCTCATCCAAGCCCAACGCCTCATACGCCGCATCTGCTCAGAATGTAAAACCGAAAACCCGTTGCCCGCCGAAGCTCTTTTGGAAGTCGGCTTCACTGCCGATGAAGCCAAAACGCTTCGCACCTTCAAAGGCACGGGATGCGACAAATGCAACAACACCGGCTACAAAGGTCGTGTCGGTCTCTATGAAGTTTTAGAGATTACCGACGACGTGCGGGAACTGATTCTCGTCGGTGCTTCCGCGCTCGAACTCCGCAAGAAAGCCATCGAAGACGGCATGATTACCCTGCGTGAATCGGGCTTACACAAAATCAGAAACGGCGTTACCACGCTCGAAGAAGTCGTCCGCGAGACGGTCGCTTGAGTTCATAAAGTGAGCGACTCGAAGGAAACGAAGTAAAGATAAGAGGTAAGAAATCATGTTAAGAGCCATCGTTTTATCAATCATGTTGTTGGGAACAATCGCCGCGACGCTGCCCATCGTTGACACATACGCCGGACGTAATAAATCGGCGGCGAGTGCGCGCGGGCGCGGCAAGAAAAACTATCATCGCAATCGTCGTGTGTGGTTGCGTCGTCGGCAAGCACGCCTTCGCCGACAACGCGCGCTCGCCGCGATGCGTCGTCGTGAAGCCGCGATGAACGCGATGAACGCCTTCAAGGATGACAACCGCGCGGGTAAGTTGAACACCACGCAAGTCGCTTATAACGCCGCCCCGTTTGGCGTCGCCCTGCCGAAAGGGTGGAGCGGAAGCACGCCGACAACCGACGGCGCGATGCAGTTCACCGTGCGCGGCACGGACGGGCGCGACGCGGGCGCAGTGGTTCTCTCAACGGTCGCCAATTCTTCCGCCGCGCATAAGTACGAACCGCGTCGCCGCGCGCTTGGCGGAGTCGCGTTCACCGAACTGCGTCGCATGGTGATTGACCGCATGGTTTCCGAAGGCGGCTATGTCACCAACGACCAAGAGCGCGCCATCGGCGGACGCCGTGCGTTCGTCGTCACGGCACACAGCACACGCGCCAATGTCGTCGAACGTCGTGACTTGAAGAACGGCGTGCAGTTCTCCGCGTCGTCTTCCATGCCGCGCGATGTGACGTACTACTTTGTCGAAATTGACGGCGGCATATACAGCTTCGCGGCTGAAACCGCCGAAGGAAACGCCGCCGCCCTCGCCACTCAAGTCGAAACTTTCGTCGCTAATCTTCGCGGTAAGCAAACGCCGCCCGTGACCGCGAAACGCTCCGAATAGTTTTTCCAATAAAACCCTTTGACGGCGAATCATTGCCCGGTTCGCCGTCATCGAATGTTTCTCACTCTGCGTAACTCTGCGTCGGCACTTTGCGGTTCTTTGCGTTCCTTCCCACCTTTTTTGGACGCAGAGTTACGCAGAGTTGAAGACGCCGAAGTACCGCAGAGTAAAGAGAGGGACAAGCTATTTACGAAACCGATGCTACCCGCCAATTTGGTACGAACCGATTTCAAATGTTCGATTGAAAATTTGAAATTAACCGCCCTTCCAATCCGCCCGCTACCATCTTCTTTGCCCGCAAAATTCTGCTATGGAACCTTCCTCAAACCAAAACACCCAGCCTCAACTCTCGCTCTCCGATTTGCTCAAGCGCATGATTGAGATGCGCGGCTCCGACCTTCACTTGACGATTAACTCCGCCCCGCAGGTTCGCACCGACGGACACTTGAAACCGATTGAAGGCTTTCCCGCCTTAACCGCCGCCGACACTAAAGCCCTCGCCTATTCCGTTTTAACCGACGCGCAGAAGCACCGCTTTGAAGAAGAACTCGAACTCGATTTCTCATTTGGCGTGAAAGGCTTATCGCGTTATCGCGCCAATCTTTTCAATCAACGCGGCGCGGTCGGTGCGGTCTTTCGCGCGATTCCATATGAAATCAAAACCTTTGAAGATTTGGGATTGCCGCCTGTGGTGCAGAAACTTTGCGACCGTCCGCGCGGTTTGATTTTGGTGACGGGTCCGACGGGTTCGGGTAAATCCACGACGCTGGCTTCGATGATTGACAAGATTAACCGCGACCGTCACGAACACATCTTGACCATCGAAGACCCGATTGAATTCTTGCACCAACATAAATCATGCGTCGTCAACCAACGCGAAGTCGGCTCAGACACCAAAGGCTTTGCCGAAGCCCTTCGCACCGCTTTAAGGCAAGACCCCGATGTAGTTCTCGTCGGTGAAATGCGCGACCTTGAAACCATTGAGTCCGCTTTGCGTATCGCGGAAACGGGTCACTTAACTTTCGGCACGCTCCATACCAACTCCGCCGCTTCGACCATCAACCGCATCATTGACGTGTTCCCGCCCGAACAACAATCACAGATTCGCGCCCAATTATCCCTCGTCCTCGAAGGCATCATGTGTCAGGCTTTGTTGCCGAAAGCATCGGGTCAAGGGCGCGCGATGGCTCTCGAAATCCTTGTTCCCAATAGTGCGATTCGCAACTTGATACGCGAAGACAAGGTTCACCAAATCTATTCTTCAATGCAGACCGGACAAGAGAAATACGGAATGCAAACATTCAATCAGGCAATCGCCACGCTCTATCACAAGCGCACCATCTCACTCGAAACCGCGATGCAACGCACCTCGAATCAGGACGAACTGCGCGACCTGATTGAACGCGGCGCGGGACTCAACAACACCCCGACCGCTTCCGGTGCGACACGTCCAACCCCATCACGCCCGTCCGTACCCGGACAACAACCAAGCCCTTACGCTCAACCCCGCCCAATCGGGCAAAGACCCTAATGCAGTGGTCAGTGGTCAGTGGTTAGTGGTCGGTTAAGAACTGCTTTCGCTCTGACCACTGACCACTGACCACTGACCACTGACCACTGACCACTAAGGAGTAATCATGCCCACATTCGTTTTTCAAGGTCGCAATCGTCTCGGTGAAACAATAGCCGGTGAACGTGTCGCCGATAGTCGTGATGTCTTGCGGCAGTTGCTGCGTCGTGAACAAGTCATGCTGACATCGGCAAAGGAAAAGGGACGCGAAATCGCCCTGCCGAAATTAGGCATGAAATCCAAGCGCGTCAAAGCCAAAGACCTTGCGATTTTCACGCGCCAATTTTCGGTGATGATTGATGCCGGACTGCCGCTCGTGCAGTGTCTCGACATTCTCGCCGAACAACAGGACAACAAGTATTTCGCTCAATGTTTGACGCAAGTCCGGCAGGATGTCGAAGAAGGCTCGACGCTGGCGATGGCGATGGGCAAGCAACCAAAAGTCTTTGACCAGCTTTATGTGAATATGATTGAAGCGGGCGAGACGGGCGGTATCCTCGATTTGATTTTGCAACGTCTCGCAATCTACATCGAAAAAATCGTCAAGCTTCAACGCGATGTTCTCTCCGCGATGATTTACCCGTCGGCAGTCATCGTCATCGCCGTCGGCGTTATCGCGGTCATCATGGTCTTCGTGATTCCGCAATTTGAAAGCATCTTCTTAGGTCTTTTAGGTCCCGGCGAACAACTGCCGCTTCCAACGCGCATCGTCACCGGCATCAGTGGATTTCTCGCCGGATGGGGTGGAGCAATCATCGCCATCAGTCTTATCGCCGCCGCCGTCGCCACGAGTTTTTATTACAAGACACCGAAAGGGCGATACAAGATTGACAGCTTGACCCTAAAAGCTCCGATAGTCGGAAACATCCTTCGCAAGATTGCGATTTCGCGTTTCTCGCGCACGCTCTCGACGCTGCTTTCATCGGGCGTGCCGATTTTGCAATCGTTGGATATTACGGCGCGCACCGCCGGCAATGTCGTCATCGAAGAAGCGATTACGAAAGTGCGGCAAGGCGTCGAGCGCGGCGAGAACATCGTTGACCCTCTGCGCGCCACCGAAGTTTTCCCGACCATGGTGTCGCAGATGATTAACATCGGTGAGCAGACCGGCGCGCTTGATGCGATGCTAGGGAAAATTGCCGACTTCTACGAATCGGAAGTTGACGCCGCCATCGCCAACTTACTGACCTTGCTCGAACCCGTCATGATCGGTTTCTTAGGCGTCACCATCGGCGGCATCGTCATTGCGATGTACATGCCGCTCTTCTCCCTCGTCGGCAAACTCGCGGGCGGCAGCGCAGGTTAGGAATCAGTATTAAGTTACTGTTCATTCGCAGCTAAAAATTCTGACATCAAACCGACGTTAAATTAAAAGCCCGCGCCGATTTCTGGCGCGGGCTTTTTCCAAGACTGACGAAACCTTTTATTGAAGCGGAATTCCCGTCGCTTTCAATTCTGAGTCGGTGATACCGGAAGGATAGTTCAGCTTCGCGGCAGCCCACCTTCTTATCAGGAAATTGGCTTCCCCGCCGCGCTCCAAGATAGCGGCATGTGAACTATTCGGGATGAGTCCGAGCAGCGAATCCGCGATTGAGACGCGCAACATTTGTCCTACTTCAAACGAAGTCAACGGATCTTCCACGCCGAATATAATCAGCGTCGGCACGGTTATCGTCGGCAGCACGCCTCTTAAATCGGGACGTTCCGCTAAGGCATTCGCTCCGCCGACAAGACCGTTAAGCGAAGCCTGTCGGATGATGCTTGCGACTTGAGTCGTGAGGGGCAATCTGGTTAAGCGCGTCTCGCCTGTCAGAAATTGCGGCAACAAAAACGGCAGCAGCGAATCCGCTCCCATCTCCCTCGATTGTTGGGCATAGCCGCGCCATTGGAACTGCTCAAGGGTCGGCGCCGGGGCAGCGATGGTATCAATCAATATCATGCCGTCAAATCGTGATGGTGCGAGACGATATAAGTTGAGCGTCGTAATGCCGCCCATTGAATGCCCGCCGATGATGGCTCGCTTGATACGCAGGAAATCCATCAAGGCGAGTACGTCATTGGCGTAAATATCAATCGAAGCTTGCTCATTAGGGGCGACGCTGCGCCCGAAGCCGCGCAGGTCGAGCGTGACGACCTGAAAGTGGCGGCTCAATGCCGCGCGTTGACGGCTAAACAAATCGCCGGAGAGCGGATAGCCGTGAATCAAGACGAGCGGCTCGCCGCGTCCGCTGATGGTATAGAAAATCCGCGCGCCGTTGATGTCAGCGAATCCTTCAACATCGCCGGAGCGTTGCGCGCGACCGCCAAAGCGCGACTCGCTTTGAGCGTGGCTAACGGCGGCAGTGCAGACGAGCAGCAACAGAAGCGACAAGACAAGCGATAGAAACGGAAAAGTTCTTTTCATTACGACTCCTTAAAGTTGTATCCTCGTTGAAAAATCAAGCTACGTAAAACTTGTCAACGTGATAGAAGAACACAAGCGCGGTACTTCCAGATAACAGCGCAACCGGAAGCAGTTTCATACGGCACGAACGAAAGCTTTATCCGCAACATGACACGGGCGTAACACGATACTACCACTAAAGTTTTATCAACGCGGTCTGGTTGATTTTGATAAAGACGGAAGCATGTTGTCGGTGCGAAGACGTACACGCATAACGCGCGGTGGCATTGAAGTAAGGTTATACTTCATCAGGCTTCTTCGGGCGCGGTGATTTTTGGTAAAGTTGGGTTCTCTCTTTTCACGGTTGTTAAATCATCGCTTCAACTTGTCACTTGAGTCCGCACGGCTTGCCGTCGGCGCAAAGGTTAAATGCCAATGTCATCAAGAGTCGAATCGCTCGAAATTAGGAAAGTTTGTCGTGAATTGCGCTCCTCTATCAACGACATCGTGCTGGTGTGGATTGAGCGCGTGCAGGCTGACCCTTACTTGCGCGCCGATGACGATTTGACTCACATCCAAATCGTTGACCACATCCCGCAGATGCTCGAAGAACTTTGCGACTTGCTTGAGCATGGCAGCGCGACGGATTTCAAAGACATACGCGCATCGAGTCATCACGGTTATCGTCGCGCGCTCGAAGGTTACACGCTGACGGAGTTATTGCGTGAAATTGAATTGTTGCGCGATTGCGTTTTCACGTTCGTCGCCGAAACGGAAGCGGGTCACAACCTGACGCGCACCGACATCATTGCTGCCTTACGCACCGTCAACGAATACTTCGGTGAAGATGTTATCTTCATCGTCGAACACTACTTGCGCCGCTCCGAGCCGGACGCTTCGATTGCGTGAATGCCAACCTCTCATCAATCTTTACTCCGCACCGACGAAGGCGCGTCAATCGAACTTGCGATGGATAATTCATCGCACATTTCGTCGCAAACAGAAGCGGTGCGCGTGCCTTCCAAACGTAGCCGATGGTGGTTGATTGCGGGACGCGCGGGGATAGCCGCCGCCTTGCTTGCCGCCGGAGGTCTTTCGACCGTTTCCGATTTGCTGTTCGGCAGCCGCATGTTCAGCTTATCCGGCGCGACGTTGTGGCTGCTCGCAACGACACTCATACTCTCCGGTATTTACGCCGTCATACAGCATTTTTCTCTGCTTCCAATTCGCACGCAAATCGCCGTGCAACTCGGTCTCGATGTGCTGCTCGTGACGTGGCTCGTGTGGGCGACCGGAGATTTGCGCTCGCCTTACGTCGCGTTCTATATCGTCATCATTTCGCTGGCGAGTGTGTATCAAGGAGCGCGCGGCGCACTCATCACATCCGTCGGATGCGCGACGGGTTATACGGCGGCGATGATTGTGCGATTGTTCGGCGGCGAGATGTTTGGCGATGAAATTTTCGGTGGCGAATCCTTCCTTTCGCTCGTCTCGACGCCCGCACCTTCGCTCGCCGATTCCGTTCAAATCATCGCACTCAACACCGTCGCGTTTTTCGTCGTCGCCCTGCTCGCCGCGCGCTTTGCCGAACGCCACACGCGCAGCCTCGAAGCGACAAACGAACTCGCGCACCTTCGCGCCCTTCACGAACGCATCGTCGAATCCATACGCTCCGGCGTCGTGACGACCGACCTCAAGGGCAACATTTTTACGGTCAATCATGCCGCCGAAGAAATCACCGGATACACCGCCGCCAGCATTCGCGGTCAACACGCTTCGCGCATGTTCGGTGAACTCGACGAGCGTTTTGAAGAATCAATCAGCGCGGCGCAAACGGGCGACCGCAGCCCGCGTTATGAAACCGAAGTCGTCGCTCCCGACGGCTTAATGGTGCGGCTCGGCTTCAGCATCTTTCCGCTTTCGACTCAAACGGGCGAGCGTTCCGGCTACGTCATTACGTTTCAGGATTTAACCGAACTTCGCACGCTCGAAGATGTCGCGCGAAGACAAGACCGCCTCGCCGCCGTCGGGCGCGTCGCCGCCGGAATCGCGCACGAGATTCGCAACCCGCTTGCCTCAATCAGCGGCAGCGTCCAAGTCTTGCGCGCCGAAGCCGCAGGCGATTCGATGCAAACCGAATTGATGGACATCATCCTTCGTGAATCCGACCGCCTCAATCGTATTATCAACGACTATCTAACTTACGCCCGCCCGCGCCCCGTCGAACTCGCGGAAACGGATGTGCGCCAACCTCTAAGCGAAACATTCGCCCTGCTTCGTCACAGTCCCGAAACACTGCCCGCTCACACGCTCGAACTCGATTTGCCCGCCGCGCCCGTAAGAATTTCGGTTGACGGCGACGCCCTCAAACAAGTATTCAGCAATCTCGCGCGCAACTCGCTCAAAGCGATGCCCGACGGCGGACGACTTCACGCCGCCCTTCGTCAAGAAAAACACGGGCGCACTTTCATCGTCTTCACCGACGAAGGTTGCGGCATGTCGCCCAACCAGGTCGAACGCTTATTCGAGCCGTTCTCATCCTCAACCACCGGCGGCACGGGCTTGGGACTCTCCATCGTTTATCAAATCGTCCGCGACCACAGTGGTACAATCAACGTCCGCAGTCAGCAAGGCGTCGGCACAACTATCACGATAGAATTACCCAGCACCCGCGAGACTGTCACCTAAACAGGTTCACATTTATGAGCGAAGAAAACACAAAGATATTGCCGGGAGAGCATGATGTTTTGGCGCAATTAGTGATTGAAGTGCGCGGCATGAACGCTCATATGCAACATTTTGACGAACGGTTGCAAAGCGTCGAAGATAAGTTTGATGTTCGTGCGCGCGAGACCCGACCGATGTCGGAACGCATTGACCAACTTCTTAGCGAAGTCGCGGCGACACGCCAAGAAGTACGCGAAGTCAATCGCACGATGCGCCGCATGAACGCTGATTTGGCAACCGCTCTACGCAATCACGACCACATGGAAGACCGCATTTTCAAACTGGAAGAAGCGACGGGCAAGTCTTAATTCTTCGCAAAACAACCTTTGCAATCGCGCTTATGAAAAACATTCTAGTTGTTGATGACGAACAAGGCATTCGCCAACTTCTAACTCTCGTCTTCGGACGCGAAGGATACAACGTGCGCGCGGCGGAAAACGGCGTCCGCGCGATGGAGATGTTGCGCGCCGAACCCGCGCATTTAATCATCTCCGACATTCGTATGCCCGACATGAACGGCATCGAATTATTGACGGCGGCGCGTGAACTTCTGCCCGATGTGCGCGTCGTGATGATGACCGCATTCGCATCTCTCGAACGTGCGCGCGAAGCCTTCAAACTCGGCGCGGAAGACTTTGTACAGAAGCCGTTTGATGTCGAAGAATTGAAAGAGATTGTGCGGCGCGCGTTCGAGCGTTCACAGCTTGTCGAAGATAATCGTCAACTTCACGATGAGAACGAACGCTTGAAGCCGTTTGATGAACCACTCACGCACCTCGATAATTTGCGCGGCAGTTCCGTCAAGATGCAAACCGTTTATCAAATGATTAAGACCGTCGCCGCCGTGCCTTCGACCGTGCTTGTGACGGGTGAATCCGGCACGGGTAAGGAACTCGTCGCGCGTGCGATTCATAATTTGAGTGCGCGTAGGGATAAACCGTTCATCTCGATTAACTGCGGGGCGTTCACCGAGACGCTTCTGGAATCCGAGCTTTTCGGTTTCGTGCGCGGCTCATTCACGGGTGCTACGTCTGACCGCAAAGGCTTATTTGAAGCCGCGCATAAAGGCACGATTTTCCTTGATGAAATCGGTGAGATGTCACCGACGATGCAAGTCAAACTTTTGCGTGTCTTACAAGAGCGCAAGATTCGACCCGTCGGGGCGCACGATGAACGCACGATTGATGCGCGCGTCGTTGCCGCGACCAATCGCAATCTACAACAGATGGTGAAAGAAAATTCGTTCCGCGAAGATTTGTACTACCGCATCTCCGTCATCCCTATGGAACTGCCGCCGTTGCGCGAACGTAACGGCGATGTACACTTGTTGATTGATTATTTCGTCAACAAATTTTGCGAACTGAACGGGAGACATTTGACCGTCAGCCCGCGCGTGATGGAGATGCTCGAAGGTTATGCGTGGTACGGCAATGTGCGCGAACTCGAACACACCATCGAACGTCTTGTCGCGCTTGAGCCGACCGACACGATCCAACCGGAACGCTTGCCCGAATCCATCACCAACTACAATCCCGGACGCACCACCGACGACGACGAACTGCCCGAAGAAGGATTGAACCTGTTCGCCCACATTGACCACATCGAACGCAAATACGTCCTCGCCGCTCTGACGCGCACCGACGGTAATCAATCACGCGCCGCCGAACTTCTGCATCTGCCCGTGCGTTCACTGCGTCATCTGCTCGACAAACACAACATACGCGGACTGACCGCCCAACTCCGCGATGAACGCCGCCAGAGTGACGCCGCCCCGCGCCGCCGCGCGACAGACCCTTACCCGCGCCGCCGCGCCCACGACCTAGCCGATGCGAATGGTGACAATAATGAACCGGAACAACTCGCTTCACGCGGAAAAAGCGTGACCTGAAATTATTCGTGATGCCAGAAGTGCTTCGTAGCTACGGAGTAGCGACAAGATGCTAGCCCACAGTGAAGGCGAAACGAAGTGTAGCCGTAACTGTGGGTTAAAGATAAAAAGATTTCCAAGCTACGGCAGTAGCGTAAGGAACCACGCGCCGCAAAACGCAATATACGATTTAATCGCCTTCGTACAAAAGACCTTCTGCCGCTACTCCGTAGCTCGAAACTTATTCTTGCGTCTTAACCCACAGCTACACTGCGCTTCGCTTCGTTTGCAGTGGGCTACCGTCTTGTCGCTGCTGCCGCAGCTAAGAAGAATCGGTCATATAACCCCTGCTTATAGCGACTTGCATAACCACTTGAGTTTAGAGGCGGACTACGCCCGCCGTTGCGACACACGACGTGAACCGGCGGGCGTAGCCCGCCTCTAAACATTCGTTTCTCATTTTGATTTGCAAGTTGGTATTACATGGAACTTGTATGCCTCAAAAAAAGGACATTGAAGCCCTTTCAAGCTTCAACGTCCTTCTCTATTTTCATCCAAACTCTGAAGAACTTATTCGACTCTGCCCGCGCGCAGTTGTTCGCGGCGGCGCGCGGCTTCGAGTTCGGCGGCGTCCTCATCCTCGCCATCCTTCACGCCTTTCTTAAATTCCTTGATGCTTGAACCCAAGCCTTTGGCGAGTTGCGGTAAGCGCGTGCTGCCGAAAAGTAAAAGTAGAATGCCGAGAATCAACAAGAGTTCTTGTCCTCCCAACATTCCGAACACAAATGCTAAAAAGATGTTCATATTTTTTGTTCCTTAAACTGCTTTGAGTAACATTGTTTCAATCCGCACCGCTTTACCAAGCGCGGTGATTAACTGCTTTCGGCACTCGCGTCATCCGATTCGTAGAACAGATACTTGCGCCATGTCTCATCGGCTCTGCCGAGGTAACGAATGATTTGGCGATTGACATGCGGCGAGAAACCGCGTGGATGATGACGCAAGGGCATCATGGCTTCTTCCGGCGTGCGGTTGCCTTTGCGATGATTGCACTTCTTGCAACACGCGACCAAGTTGTCCCACGTTGACTCGCCGCCGCGCGAACGCGGGATGATGTGGTCAAGCGTCAACTCCGAAGGCGGCAGGCACTTGCCGCAATACTGGCACGTCGAGTTGTCGCGGAGCAAAATGTTTTTGCGTGACAAAGAGCGATTCTTGTACGGGATATGAATGTATTCCGTCAGACGTATGACGGACGGCGCGTGCAAAGTCATCTTTTCGGAATGAAGAACGTGACCGTTGTGTTCTTCGACGCGCGCCACGCCTTTGAAAATCATCACCACCGCGCGGCGTTCGCTGCACACGTTAATCGGCTCGAAAGAAGCGTTGAGAACAAGGACTCGTGCATTCATAAGGCTTTCTGAATTGAGGCGGCGCAAACAGAGAGTACCAAAAACAATGCCGACCGTAAAACTTCGCCTTTGACCTTTGCCCTCTCAATCTTGCTTTGTTCTTCGTTCGTTTGATGCGCGAAACGCATCCGCGTGTCGCCGTGAACCCGTGTTGAATTTCAATTCACGCGGCATTCACCCGGCAATTTACGTGGTAGTGCGAAACCTGTCCGCCGCTTCAATCAAAGCCGCACTGATGCCAACTTCAAGCGATGAATGTCCGGCATCGGGGATGACGTTTAACTCGGCTTCCGGGAACGCCTCGTGCAGTTCCCACGCACTCATCATCGGGCATACCACATCGTAACGCCCTTGTATGATGACGGTCGGGATGTGACGAATCGCACCCACGTTTTCAATCAAGAAGTTATCCGTGTCGAAGAACGCATTATTGACGAAGTAATGCGCTTCGATGCGCGCGAGTGAAAGCGCAAGGTGCGCTTCTTCAAACTCATCCATCAAACGCGCGTCCGGGTAAAGCTTCGATGTGCTGGCTTCCCAGATGCTCCACGCCCGCGCCGCGCGCAAACGCTCCGCCTCATCTTCGCTTGTCAAACGCTTGTGATATGCCGAAAGCATATCGCCGCGCTCATCTTCCGGTATCACGTCCAGATAGTGTTGCCACATATCGGGGAAAATCGCGCTCGCGCCCGATTGATAAAACCAATCAATCTCCTTTTTTCGACACAGAAAAATCCCGCGCAAGACGAGTGCGCGCACGGCTTCCGGGTGTGTTTCAGAATATGCGAGGGCAAGCGTACTGCCCCACGAACCGCCGAACACGACCCACCGCGTGATGCCGAGATGTTCGCGCAAACGCTCTATGTCGCGGACTAAATCCCACGTCGTATTTTCTTCGAGTCCGGCGTGCGGTGTGCTTTGCCCCGCCCCGCGCTGGTCAAAAAGCACCGCGCGATACGCCGTCGGGTCGAAGAAACGACGGTAAGCCGGAATGACGCCGCCGCCGGGTCCGCCGTGCAGAAAGACGACGGGCGTGCCGTCGGGGTTGCCGCACTGTTCATAATAAAGCGTGTGTATATCGGAGACGGGCAACGTGCCTGTCTCGTAAGGTTCGGTCGCCGGATAAAATGCTCTCATAAGGCTTATCTTAGTTTCTAAACGTCGAAGTTGTCAGTAAGAATTTACGGTAGTGGCTCAAGCACGGGTGAATCCGCGTGGCGGTCTTTTGTACTTTGCGGTTCTTAGCGTCTTCGCTTCGCGGTTCTTTGCGATACAGATAAGAAGTAACGCCAAGGAGCGCAAAGGTAACAGACGCCAAGAACCGCGAAGTGTCTCCTGCCTTTGAGCCATCCGAAATTATTAAATCTTCGCGTCTTAAACATCAAACATCGGAATGAACGCCCGCTCGCGCGATTGTCAACACAAATACATCGGCGGCTTCGGCTTCACACAACGCCCGCGCGCACGCCGCAGCCGTCGCCCCCGTCGTCCACACATCATCAACGAGCAAGATACGTTCGCCTTTGATTAAGCGCGGACGACTGACGGTGAAAGCTCCGGCGGTTGTTTCGAGTCGTGCTTGCGCGTCCATTCCGGCGCGCTGTTGTTGAGCGTATTTGGTTCTCACTAAACTCGCATCATCAAACGGCAACGCGAGAGAGGTGGCGAGACGCGCGGCGAGAATCGCGGCTTGATTGAAACCGCGCTCACGTTTGCGCGTCGGATGCAGAGGCACACCCATCACGCGCGTCGCTTCGTTGAGCGGCGCGATTCTTCCCCATACCGCCATCGCTTCGATTAGCCGCCCGCCCGTATAAGGCTCGCGCTTCAAACTCAACACCGCCGCCTTCAACGCCCCGTCGTAAGCTCCGACCGAACGCGCCACCGTCCATGCTTCATCGTCACAACGACCGCAACGCACACGCTCATCCACAGGCACGGCGCGACGCGCGACAGTACCACCGGGCGCGGGCGCACCGCACTTCCAACACATCAAATCACCAACCCCGAACAACCACGTTTGCTTCCAACATCCGTCACACGCCGGAAGGTCGGCGCGACACTCGACATTTCCACCACAACACGCACACCTCATCGGATACAACACCGCCAACAACGAATCGTAAATCCGACTCGCACTCTGCTTAAACACTTTCGTCCGGTCTGCTTGATGTTGGGCGGAGAAGTTCATCGCGGGCAAATGTACACCGGAACGCGATAAGCAAGCGAGACAGACAACAAAATCGCGCAACAAAAATCCCGGACTCAAGGCGTACTACCTCGTCCGGGATAATTGTTTTTCGCTGATACAGAGAATTTAGCTTGTCAGGGTTAATCTTCTTCGTTCAACAAACCGCGCTCTTGTAAATCCTGACAGCGCACACAGTGGCGCGCCCACGGAATCGCGTCAAGGCGTTTCGGCAACACGGGTTCGCCGCAGTGTACGCATTCGCCATAATCGTTCGCCTCGATTCGCACAAGAGCTTCGTTAATCAGCCCAAGCAAGCGGCGGTCGTTGTCCGTCATCGAAACGGACAGTTCTTTCGCGTAATGATTCGCCGCCATATCCGCCGGGTCTTGAGTGACTTCCAAATCACGCTCACGGCTCGAACGATTTGATTCCGATACCAAGCCGAGTATTTCTTCACGACGCGCCAAAAGCTTATTACGATAATTTTTCAGACTTTTTTTATCCATCTGTTCCTCAAATGCCTGCTCAAAAATCTAACTTCAACCAATATCCACCGCCAACAAAAACAAAGCGTTTCCGTTGAACCGGAACATTTATAGATGCCGATAAACCGGATTTGGCTGCCGTGTTCGCGCCACTGGTTCGGTCAATGACCAACTTACTGCGCGCCAAGTTTCCTACCCGCTATTTTTGATAAGGCAAGCCACGCAAGATTGTGTGCGCGCGATAAATCTGTTCAAGCACGACGACACGCGCCATTTCGTGCGGCAGGGTGATACGCCCCAGAGACCATCTGAAATCGGCACGCTCCAAGACACTCGCCGCCGTCCCGCCATGACCGCCGATGATGAAAGCCGATTCTTTGACGGCTTTGTTCTGCCAATCTTCTATGCGTCGGGCGAGTTCGTGCGAACTCCACAAAGTCCCTTCGACATCAAGCGCGACGACAATCGCGCTCACTTCTACGGTAGCGCGAATCCGCATCGCTTCTTCATCCAAAATCAGACCGGGCGAACCTTTTGCGCTCTCACGCACCTCGTTTATTTCGCACGCGGTGAACCGCCGCACACGCTCAAGGTAATCATCCGCAAGTGCGCGTAAGTATTTGTTCCTTGTGCGCCCGACTGAAACGATTCGTATCCGCAAGGTTCACGCTTCACCCGATTTATCCGCGAGTGAAGTTGTACTACGCACACCCGCTTCCGCAACTTTCGCGGGTTCGAGACGCACGCGCGGTGCATCGCGCCACAGGCGTTCGAGGTCGAAGAACTGGCGCGCCTTTGCTTCAAAGATGTGCATCACGAAATCGCCGTAATCGAGCAGCACCCATTCTCCGGTTTGATAACCTTCGACACGCACGACGCGCGTTCCCATCTTCTTGAGTCGCAAAATCACATCGTCGGCAATCGCTTGAACCTGTCGCTGATTCGCTCCACTGGCGATGATAAAGAAATCCGTAAAACTCGCCACCGGCTGAAGGTTAAGCGCGATGATGTCTTGCGCCTTCTTCTCTTCCGCGACGAAAATCGAGACGAGCATACGCTCATCGAGTTCAGCCTGCGGCGCGTCGCTTCCACTTGCGCGACGTGGCGTTTCATCGTTTTCAAAGTGCGACGTGTGACTTTCAGAATTTGTTTCCAAAGGATTTTGATTCATATTACTAATCACGATATAGCCTGTATTTATTTATGTATTCCGCGACAGGCGGCGGAACTAAGTCAACTAAATCATCCAACCCATGCCTCCCGCGAGACTCATCATTTGACTCGCGCACGCGACACCGAATCTCACGCGCCGCCGTCGGAACGAATACAGCATCGGTGAAATAGATGCGATGCTCCGACTTGTTTTCGTCAAACCTGTTTTCATCAAGTATCGCCGCGATGTCGGGTATCTTTTTGCCGCGCAAATCAACGATGCGTGACACGGCTTGCGCTCCGACATGCGCCGTTGAAATCTCATACTCCGGGCGCGTGACGACGACGATTTCCATTGCCGATATAACGCGCTCCCATTCGTACCACGTCACGATTTCCGCCCACGAATCCGCCCCCATGATAAAGAAGAAGCGCGCCGCTTCCCGGTCATACAAAGCTTTGATGCGATTCAGAGTGTCAATCGTGTACGGGCGTTCGGGTGCGTCGAGTTCAATCGTCGAGATGCACAAACGCGCATCGTGTTGTGTCGCAAGCGCGAGCATCGCGTACCGATGCCACGCCGGAGAGATGTCCGCATCACGCTTATGCGGCGGGACGTGCGCGGGAATCAACATTACCTCGTCCAACCCGAACACTTCGATTAACTTGCGCGCGATGCTTAAATGCCCGTGATGCACAGGGTCGAACGTCCCGCCGTAAAGTCCTATGCGCCGCTTCATCATGTTTTAATTCGCGGCGTTCAAGTCGCCCCACCAACATCGTCATCCTCAATCTTGTGATGATTACCATGTCCTTCATCATAAGCAGCGTGCGATGCGTAATGCGCTTCATACGATACGACATCGCGCCGCGCATTTTCCTCATCGCTCTGTAAGTTTATCGTCACGTCTTTCATCTCATTGAGTGCTTGTGCAAAACCCGCGACCAACTCGCGCACGCCGTTTCCCGTGACCGCTGAAATCTGGTAAAACTCGCGCCCGTCTTGCATAGCCCGTTCGCGCAAACTCTCCAACCGCGTCTCATCATCGAGAGCATCCATCTTCGTCGCCACGATGATTTGCGGACGCTCCGCCAACTCCGCGCTGTAAGCCGCGAGTTCACGATTTATCTTTTCGTAATCATCCACCGTCTCACGCCCCGACGCCGACGACACGTCAACAAGGTGAAGCAAAAGTTTCGTGCGCTCGACATGGCGCAAGAAACGGTCGCCAAGCCCCGCGCCTTCGTGCGCCCCTTCGATGAGTCCGGGAATATCGGCGACGACAATCGTGCGAAAGTCGCCGATGTCAACCACGCCCAAGTTAGGCTCTAAAGTCGTGAACGGATAATCGGCAATCTTCGGGCGCGCGGCGGAGATGACGGAAATCAGGGTTGACTTGCCCGCGTTCGGATACCCGACCAAGCCAACATCGGCGATTAGTTTTAATTCTAATTGCAGTTCGCGTTCTTCGCCGGGACTCCCCTGTTGATGATAACGCGGAGCGCGATTCGTGCTTGACGTGAAATGAGAATTTCCGAAACCACCGCGCCCGCCTTTCGCCGCTAAGAAACGCTCGCCGTCTTGCGTCAAATCAGCCAGCACGTCGCCGGTTTCAGCATCATAAATCAGTGTCCCGACGGGGACACGCACCACTATATCGCCGCCTTCTTTCCCCGAACGATTCGAGCCTTCGCCGTGTCGCCCGCGCTCCGCCTCATGCTCCGGGTTATAACGAAGATGAAGCAGTGTGTTCAGCGATTCCGTCGCTTCGATAAACACATCACCGCCTCGCGCCCCGTCGCCGCCAGAAGGTCCGCCGCGCGGCACAAACTTCTCACGCCGGAAAGCCGTCACGCCGTTTCCGCCATGACCACCACTCACGCTAATTTTCACACGGTCGAGAAACATTTGTGCAGAAGCCAGAAGTCAGGAGTCAGAAGCCAGAATGGAAAAGAATTGATTCATTAAGTCATTGATTCAATGAGCCGATAAACCAATGACTTAAATCTTGTTCATCCTTCCGCCTTCCGCCTTCATCCTTAAAACTTAACGCCCGCCGCCTGTGAAGTGTGAGCATTCACAAAGGGCGCGGGCGTCGTCAAAAGGGTTTAATAAAGCGCGTTTGGAAAATCAAGGTTATGCGGCGAGTGCCTCGTTTTGCATGTTGGCTTCGAGTCTCGGATAGACGCTGATGAATTTGCCGCCGCGTCCTTTGTCCTCGAATTTGACGACGCCTTCGATGAGTGAAAACAGCGTGTCGTCTTTGCCGCGTCCAACGTTTTTACCGGGCTTCCATTTCGTGCCGCGTTGACGGGCGAGAATGTTGCCGCCGAGAACGTGTTGCCCGCCGAACTTCTTGAGTCCCAATCGTTGCGCGTTTGAATCGCGTCCGTTGCGCGATGAGCCGACGCCTTTTTTATGTGCCATTTTATGATTACCTCTTTAGATTAAATCGCCCGCAAAGTCTGTAACTTTTAGCCGATGCTGTCTATGCGGACGAGCGTGAAATCCTGCCTGTGTCCCTGCGTGCGCTTGTACTGTTTGCGACGCTTTTTCTTGAACACGATGATTTTCTTTGCGCGCCCGTGACTGACGACCGACGCCGCGATGTTCGCGTTTTCGATTAACGGCGCGCCGATACGAACGCCGTTGTCGTCCGCGACGACGAGAGTTTCAAAGTCAACCGCGTCGCCCGCGTTCTTGGCGATAAGCGGAAGGCGAATCGTCGAATCCGGTTCAACGCGAAACTGTTTGCCGCCCGACCTGATAATTGCGTAAGCCATAAAATTTACTCCTTCAAAAATGTTTCACTGTTAGCGCGGTTCGCCGCTCATGGGAAAGTCGAAGATTATAAAGGTCACACCGGAAAAGCGTCAAACCGCCTTCCAAACCCCGACACGCATTTCATTAACTCAACTTTTCACCGATTAAGATTTTTTCGTCTCGCCGTTGGATGCGTATCTTTCCATAAACTTGGTTGAGAAATCGCCGCTTTGAAAATCTTTGTCGTCCATGATTTTCAAGTGAAGCGGAATCGTTGTCTTGACGCCTTCGATGACCATCGCCTCAAGTGCGCGACGCATACGCGCAATCGCAAGTTCGCGTGTGCGCGCGTGGACGATGAGTTTCGCAATCATCGAATCGTAATTCGGCGGCACGAAGTAGCCGGGATAAATCGCCGTATCTACACGCACGCCGGGACCGCCCGGAATGTTGCACGTCGTGATTCTTCCCGGCGACGGCACGAAAGTCTGCGAATCTTCGGCGTTAATTCGACACTCAATCGAATGCCCGACGATTAACACGTCGTCTTGCGTGTAACCCAACTCTTCGCCTTCCGCGATGCGAATCTGATTTCGCACGATGTCGGCAAGCGTCACCATCTCCGTCACCGGATGCTCGACTTGGATGCGCGTGTTCATCTCCATAAAGTAGAAACGGTTGTTTTCATCAAGCAGAAACTCGAACGTCCCGGCGTTTGAATAACCGATTTCCTTGCACGCATTAACCGCCGCCGCTCCCATTTCGTTTCGCAATTCCGGCGACAAAGCGGGGCTTGGTGCTTCTTCCAAAAGCTTTTGATGGCGGCGCTGAATTGAGCATTCACGTTCGCCGAGATGTATGCAGTTGCCATACTCATCCGCGAGAACCTGAATCTCTATGTGGCGCGGACGCTCGACAAAACGTTCGATATAAACAGAGCCGTTCTTAAACGCCGCCGCCGCTTCCGCCGATGCCGAAGCCAAAGCCTGCGGCAGTTCTTCGGGCGTGCGGACGATACGCATTCCGCGCCCGCCACCGCCCGCCGCCGCTTTGACGATGAGCGGAAAGCCCGTCGCTTCGGATGCATCCATCGCTTCTTCCGGCGACATAATCGGTTCGGGACTTCCCGGTAAAATCGGCAATCCGGCTTTCGTCATCGCGCGTCGGGCTTCGACTTTATCGCCCATCATTTTGATGACGCGGGCAGAAGGTCCTATGAATTTGATGTTGCACGCATCGCAGATTTCCGCGAATTGCGCGTTCTCCGCGAGGAAACCGTAACCCGGATGCACGGCGTCAACATTGGTGATTTCCGCCGCCGAAATAATCGCCGGAATGTTCAAATAACTTTGCGCGCTCGGCGCGGGTCCGATGCACACGGCTTCATCGGCAAAGCGAACATGCAAACTTTCGCGGTCAACTTCGGAATAAACCGCGACCGTTTTGATGCCCATCTCTTTGCACGTCCAGATGATGCGACACGCAATCTCGCCGCGATTGGCAATCAGAATTTTACGAAACCGTCGAATCATAAAAGCGGTGGTCAGTGGTCAGCGGTCAGTGGTCAGTGGTCAGTGGAAGGCAGTTTGTTTTACTGACCACCGACCACTGACTACTGACCACTGCTTATTATTTTCTCACTCCGAACAGAGGTTGCCCGTATTCCACGGGTTGGGCGTTCTCGACGAAAATCTTTTCAATCGTGCCGCTTATCTCCGCCGGAATCTCGTTCATCAATTTCATCGCTTCGATGATACACACTACCGTATCCGCTTGAATGGAACTTCCGGTTTTTACGAACGGGTCGGAAGTCGGTGATGCCGCGCGGTAAAACGTGCCGACGATAGGCGACGTGATAATTTGTAAGTCGGCATCCGTATCGGGTATGGGCGTCGCCGTCGCTGAATTTGGTGCGGGAGCGGCGGAAGAAAAAGACGGCGCGGGAGTTGATACGGCGGGAGCGGCGAAGGATGAAGCGAGCGGTTGTGACGGTGGCAGAGCGACGGACGAAAAATTTGTTTCCGCGTTCGCCGTACCGCGACGCAGACGCACACGGAAGCCTTCGCGTTCAAGCTCAAAATCGGTGAAGCCGTGCCGGGAGATAAGTTCGACGACTTCGCGCAGTTCATCCATATTCACCGAAGTGCCGATAGAATTGGCGTCTGCCCGTCCGCCTTCTTGACGACGCGAATTATTCGACGGATTGTTGGAATGACGACGACGACCGCCGCCGTGACGCTCAAAGCGGTCACGCCGTTCGGATGTTGATTGGTTGTTCGTGCTGTCGGCATTTGTCGCCGCTTCAGGTGATTGGGGTTTGTCTTGTTCGCTCATGGAAGTTGTTCCGTTTAGAGTGACGTGAGTTCGATATAAGTAAGTGACTCACCTTACGCAGTTTTGATTTTTAGCCCGATTCATCGGGCTTTCCGCGAAGCGGCACTTAGACAGGTTCCGTTTGACGGCTGGGTGAAGCAAGTTGAACATTGGAGGGCGTTTTAACGTCCTTCCCGCTGCCGCTTTAGCATCCGGCTAAAGCCAACTTTCAAAAGGACGTTAAAACGCCCTTTCGATTCTTACGCCCTGTGTCCACGCGATGAATCGCGTGGCTAAGTGCCGCTCGCGCGGGAAGCCGCTTGAAAGCGGCTAAAGTCAAAACCGCGTAAGGTGAGTAAGTGACTAAAACTCATCCACGAATCGCACGAAACAGCACGAATCAAAGCCGGATTGCTTCAATGTTTTTATTCGTGGATAAAACCTTTCTTGTCTTTCATCGAACTGACGTTAGGGTGTGAGAAATGAACTTGCGATAATCAAAACAAAACCCCAAGTTTCGCTTGTCCTTAAACAACTAAGGACGCGGGCGATGCTTGGGGCTGCCTTACGCGCTTACGACGTGCGGAGATTTGACGTTTTTGTATGACGCTTTTTTGAACCCACACGCTACTGACGCACGCGGCGTCATAATGTCTTAATCGGTATCTTTCTCTTGCGCGGTTGATTCGGTTTTCTGTGAACGCCGCCCGCCGCTTGTCTGCGCGGTGTCATCAGGGGTAGCTCCATCCGTCCCGCGCTTCTCCGTCGTTTCGGGCTTCTCGAAAGTTTTGTCGGCTTTACGTCCGCCGCGCCGCCCGCCCGATGTCGCCCGCGATTCGCTCGCCCGCGCGGTCTTCTTGTCACTAACGCGCGGTGTGCTGTTGCCCGCGTACTTGATTTCTGCCGCCCCGCCGACGAACTCGATAATCGCAAGTTCGGCATTGTCGCCGTCGCGTCTGCCAAGACGAATGATGCGCGTATAACCGCCGGGACGTTCCGCGTAGCGTTCGCCCAATTCATCGAACAACCGCTTGAGGGCGGCGACGCCTGCCGTGCGCGCGGGGCGTTGCGCTCCCGAAGTGCTTTTACGACTCGTCGCGGTCGCCGCGCCGTGATTTCCAGCGTGAAAAAAACCTGCCGCCTGACGCCGCAAGTGAACACGTTGCGCGATTGCTTCATCGCCTGACAGAGCGCGTGCGTGACGTGAAAGCGTGATGGCGCGCTCGATAAACGGGCGCAACTCCTTAGCTTTCGGAACAGTCGTGATGATGCGTTCGTTGCGCGCGTTAACGAGTGAGGTCGCAAGGTTGCGAAGCAAAGACATACGATGCTCCGATGTGCGTCCAAGCTTACGATGTGCTTTTAAGTGCCGCATAAAATGAGTGATGAGTGATGAGTGATGAGTGATGAGTTAGGGAAAAGGCATCCGACTTATCAGGCATCGCTCATAATGTTCATCGTGTCCTTTCGTTTATTCTTCTTCCTCGTCGTCGCCTTCGATGTCGCCGTCGTCAGATACGCTGTCGCGTCCGCCGGAGCCGGGAATCGGGTTGCCCTGTTCGTCAAACTCCATACCGAAATCCAAGCCCATACCGTGAAGGATGTCTTTGATTTCGTGCAAGGATTTCTTGCCGAAGTTCTTCGTCGAAAGCATTTCGCGTTCGGAACGCCCGACGAGTTCACGCACCGATTTGATATTGGCGTTCTTCAAACAATTATATGAACGCACCGAGAGTTCGAGGTCGTCAACCGCGCGGTCTAACAAATCGTTGCGCGGCAGGGGCGGACGCTCGGAGTTCGGGAAAGCGTATTCGTCAATGTCTTCCTCAAAATTGATAAAGATAGTCATATGATCTTTAATCAATTTCGCGGCGAGTCCGACCGCATCGTCGGGTTTGACACTGCCGTCCGTCCAGACCTCAATCGTCAACTTGTCGTACTCGGTGTTCTGACCGAGACGCGCGGCTTCGACCGCGTAATTAACTTTCTTGACCGGAGTATGCACCGAGTCAATCGGGATGTATCCGAGCGAAAGGTCTTCGTCAAAGTTGCGGTCAGCCGAAACGTATCCGCGCCCGCGCCGCAAACGCATCTCGATGGAGAGCGAACCGCCTTCGCTGATGGTTGCGATATAGATGTTCGGGTCGAGAATTTCGACATCGCCGTCCGCCTGAATATCGCGGGACATGATTTCGCCCGCCGTTTCCCTATGTATGGTTAAGGTTTTGACGTTCGCGCCGTTGAGTTTAATCGGTACCTGCTTGAGATTGAGAATAACGTCGGTCGCGTCTTCGACGACCCCGCGAATCGGTGAAAATTCGTGTTCGACTCCCTCAATTTTAACGGCGGTTATCGCCGCCCCTTCGATTGAAGAAAGCAGGGCGCGACGAAGCGAATTGCCGATGGTTGTGCCGAAGCCGCGTTCAAATGGTTGAGCGGAAAAACTGCCGTAGCGTTCAGTCGCCGTTTCGGTTTCCATCACCAAACGGCGCGGCATCTGAAATCCCGTCCAAAGGTTGTTTTGATCCATAGCCATAAATTTTTATTAACCAAGTCGCATGAGCGCGCTCGCCGCGCGTGTTTGATTGTCAAAACAAACGTCCCAGCGCAAGGTTCGCCGTTCAATGTAAGACAAACCCGCGCCAAGATGCGAGATAAACTATTTGCTGTAAAGTTCGACGATAAGTTGTTCGTTAATTGAGCGGTCAATGTCGTCACGCACCGGAAGCGTTCCGATACGCACGCTCATCTCACCGTCGCCCGGTTGAACCCAACTCGGACGACCGCGCCCCGCCGCCGTTGACCACGCGCCTTCGACATGCGAGATGGCGCGACTGCTTTCGCGCACCGCGATTTGGTCTCCGGTCTTAACTTGGAATGAAGGAATATCAACCTTGCGCCCGTTGACTTCGATATGTCCGTGATTGACCAATTGACGGGCTTGACGGCGTGAAGTCGCAAAGCCGCCGCGATACACGGCGTTGTCAAGCCGACGCTCTAAAAGAATCAACAGGTTCTCGCCCGTGATGCCTTTCAGACGCGCCGCGCGCTCGAAGTAGTTGCGAAACTGACCTTCGAGAACAAAGTAAATGCGTTTGACTTTCTGTTTTTCGCGCAGTTGTTGCCCGTAGCCGACAAGTGCCTTTCCGCGCCGCATCGAGTTACCATGCTGACCCGGCGGCTGTGTCCCGCGTTTTTCAATCGGGCAGGAAGGTTTGTAACAACGATCACCCTTGAGGAAAAGTTTTGCACCTTCACGGCGGCACAAACGACACACCGCTTCTCTATACCTAGCCACTTATGTTTTAGCCTCCAGTCCGGCTCACTTGCCCGGACGGAAAAGTTTACAAACGACGGGATTTATTATCACCCGCACGTTCTTCATCCTTTAAGTTGATAAAATTGCGAAAAGTAAAGTTTGATTTACCAATCGCGTTAATGCTTTATACGCGACGGCGTTTCGGTGGACGGCAACCGTTATGCGGAATCGGCGTCGTATCACGGATTGAGACGACGCGGATACCGGCGTTGGAAATCGCGCGCACCGCTGATTCACGTCCGCCGCCCGGACCTTTGACGCGAACTTCCGCCTGTTGCATTCCGGCGTCTTTAGCTTTGTTCGCGGCTTCGTAGGCGGCGGTCTGCGCGGCGAAAGGCGTGCCTTTGCGCGAACCCCGAAACCCGCGCGCACCCGATGACGATTGCGCGATGAGATTGCCTTCCAAATCAGTAATCGAAATCATCGTGTTATTAAACGACGCCGCGATATGCACGATGCCCGAAGGAATGTTCTTCTTCTCTTTTTTACGGAAAGCTTTTTTCTTGCCACCCGCTGTTTGCTGTGCTTTTGCCATAATCTTTTAGATGTTAGGTGTCGGATGTCAGAAGTTAGAAGCCACAGACTGACACCTAACATCTAGAATCTGACATCTAGCTTTTACTTTTTGCCCGGTGCTTTCTTCTTGGCGATAGTTGCGCGACGCGGACCTTTGCGCGTGCGCGCGTTGGTGTGTGTGCGCTGACCGCGTGTGGGCAACGAACGACGGTGACGTAAGCCACGATAACAACCGATGTCCATTAACCGCTTGATGTCGAGTTGGACGCGCTTGCGAAGGTCGCCTTCGATGTCCCCGCCCTGCTCAAGCGCGGTGCGTATGCGACCGAGTTGTTCTTCATCCAAATCGCGTATGCGCGTGTTAATGTCAACGTCCGCTTGTCGCAAAACGGTTTGAGCGCGGGAACGTCCGACGCCGAAGATGTATGTAAGTCCGATTTCCGCGCGCTTGTTCTGCGGAAGGTCAACGCCTGCTACACGAGCCATTTTCTACTTCTCCCGAAATCTATTTAAGTCCTGAAACGAAACAGGTAATTACCCTTGACGCTGTTTGTGCTTAGGGTTCGTGCAAATCACGCGCACGATGCCTTTGCGATGCACGATTTTGCAGTTCTCGCAAATCTTCTTAACCGATGCCCGTACTTTCATTTTCGTGTCCCTTTAACGTGGTGAACAATTGATACGGAACGACTGACTTCCAAGTCGCTTCTCCCGTGTGCCAACAAATCCGATGTTCCGGCAAACCGCGAATACTAGCACAGCCGCCGTTCATTTGCCAAACCGGACGGTGCATTCTGTCTCTACGCACTAACCATTGTTTCCGCCAGAACCGTTGAAATATGGCTCACGTTCTCATTCGTTGTAACGACGGGACGGGTTAAAACATCAGGACCTTCTTCGGTAATCGCCACCGTGTGTTCGACGTGAACGCTCGGCAATCCGTCTTGCGTCACGACCGTCCAGCCATCCTTCAAAGTTTTCGTCAGGTGCGTACCCATGTTAAGCATGGGTTCGACCGCGATGACGTAGCCCGGCTTAAACTCCGAACCTTTGCCCGGCTTGCCGTAGTTTGGGACTTGCGGGTCTTCGTGCATTTTGCGCCCCACCCCATGTCCGACATGATCGCGCACCACGCCGTACCCGTTCGCTTCGGCATGACTCTGAACCGCCCAACCCAAATCCCCCAAACGTCTGCCGATACGACATTCTAAAATCGCACGCTCTAAACACTCAATCGCAATCTCGATTAACCGCAGACGGTCTTGATTGACCTTGCCGACGGGAACAGTGATTGCTGAATCTCCGACGAAACCGTCGAGCGTCGCACCGCAATCAATCGAAATAATGTCCCCGCTTCTCAATTGATAACGCGAAGGAAAACCGTGAACGATTTGCTCGTTGACCGAAGTGCAGAGCGTGAACGGATAACCGTGATAACCCTTGAAAGTCGGTTTCGCACCCGCGTCACGAATCATCTTCTCGGCGGTTTGATTAAGCTCGAACGTCGTCATACCGGGTACGCACAGGCGGCGCACTTCGGCGAGAACACGCGCGACTAACTGCCCCGAAGCGCGCATCTTCTCAATCTCTTTTTTTGACTTACGAATTATCATTCGACCGTTGCCGTCGCTATTTGCCGTTAGTTTCGTGCTTCGCCGTCCGACGTTTGATGACCTTCTTGGTTCAGTAGTTTATCCAGTTCGGCGTAAATCACGTCAGCCTCGCGCGTGCCGTCAAGATGCCACAACCGCTTGGAAGCTTCGTAGTAATCAATCAACGGCTGCGTTTGTTGTTCGTAAGTAGCGAGCCGGACTTTTATCTTTTCCGGCGTATCGTCCGCGCGATGTATTAGTTCGGCTTCCGGGTGCAAATCGCAGACGTTATCTTTCTGCGGCGGCTTAAAATGAATGTTGTAAATCTCGCCGCACACCGGACATGAGCGTCTTCCGGTAGCGCGCATTTCCAGCAAATCGAACTGCACATCGACCAGCGCGGCGACTACTTTTTGATGCTGTTCGAATGCGAGGTTTTCAAGCATCGTCGCCTGAACTATGGTGCGCGGAAAGCCATCGAGAACGAAACCACCTTTGCAATCTTCGCGGCTTGTACGCTCTTGAACAACACGAATCACCAAATCATCAGAGATAAGTTTGCCCGATGCTTGAACGGCACGCACTTCCTTTGCGATTGGTGTTTCGGTACGGGCAATCGCACGCAACATGTCGCCGGTTGAAATCTGCGGCAAGCCGCGTCTCTCTTCCAACAAACGTGCCTGCGTTCCCTTGCCCGCTCCGGGCGCACCTATCAAAACGATAATCATATTTAGAGCGATTGATTCGTCAACTTCAATGAGCCGATAAAATAACGAATCAAGTTCTTCGTCCACGCAGACGGCTTCCGGGTCCGAAGAAGCCTTCATAGTTTCGCATCACGAGTTGGGCTTCGACTTGGGCGACCGTATCCATCGCCACACCAACGAGAATCAGAAGCGATGTACCGCCGAAGTAGAATTGATAACCCATCCCTGTCGGTATCCAACCGAGTCCCGGCGTGGTGGTGAAAAAATTGTCGAGTGAAGCCCCGATGAATGGAAGTCTGCCGACGTTAAAACCGCTCAGTATGATTTGCGGCAACAGTGCGACGAGAGCGAGGTAAATCGCGCCGACTGTGGTTAAGCGCGTCATGATGCCATTCAAATGTTCAGCCGTCGCTTTGCCGGGACGAATGCCGGGAATGAAACCACCGTGCTTACGCAAATTGTCCGCGACTTCATCCACGTTGAAAACAATCGTGATGTAAAAGAACGTGAAGAACACGATGAGCGAGACAAAAACCAACTCGTAATATGGGTCGCCGCCGTGAAAGCCTTGAAAGAACAGGTTCAAACGACTACGCCAAGAGTCCGGTGCATTCGGGTCAAACTGCACGAACTGCATAATCGTTTGCGGCATCGCCAGCATTGACGACGCGAAAATCACGGGGATGACTCCGCTCATATTCACCTTGAGCGGCATCGTCGTTTGCTGTCCGCCGAACGTCTGTTTCCCAACTGCGCGCTTGGCGTAAGAAATCGGAATCTTGCGGCGTCCCGATTCCATAAAAACGATAAACGCGATGAGTGCAATGATTGCCGCAAGCAACGCGAGAACACCGATAGTCGCCATCGTATCGCCGCCCCGCACGCGCGCGACGACCTGAACGACACCGCTCGGCAAGCCGATGACGATACCGGCGAAAATCAAAAGTGAAATACCGTTGCCGATGCCGCGCTCGGTGATTTGTTCACCGAGCCACATCACGAACACCGTTCCCGTCGTCAAGGTCAACATCGTGACGAGGATAAAAGCCATTCCGGGTTCACCGACGCCGTTTCCTTGCAACCAGCGCGCGACGAACGAGGTTTGAAGCAGTGCAAGAACTACGGTCAGATAGCGCGTATATTGGTTGATTTTCTGCCGCCCCGCTTCGCCTTCTTCTTGCTGCATCTTCTTCAGTTGCGGCGAAACGACGGTCATCAACTGGAAGATGATAGACGCCGTGATGTAGGGCATCACACCGAGCGCGAAAATCGAAATCGTTCGCAAATTCCCGCCGGAAAACAAATCTAAAACGCCGAGCAGAGTATTCCCGACCTCACCCCACACGCGCTCAAGCTGGTCTTTGTTAATACCGGGTACGGTGATGTGCGCTCCGAAACGATAAACGGCGAGCAAGCCGAGCGTGAAGTATATGCGCCGACGCAAATCCGGGACGCTGAACATATTGCGGACTGCGGCAAAAAACTTATCCATAAAAATCTTCGCTTTCCGAAACTTATAATATCGCTGCCTTGAAGCGTGGGATGAATTATGACGCTCGAAATAACATCAAGCAAGTACGGCACTTTGAGTAGAGAGTAACAACAACGCGAGGCACTAACTTTGTAGTGCCTCATCGCTGAAGAATCAAATAATCTGTTTAATGACTATCGTCATTCTCGCCACGGCTGGCAACTTGAACATCGCCGAAATAAATCTAGCTTTGTGCCACCACCGCTTTTTCAATCACGGTTGCCGAACCGCCCGCCGCTTCGATTTTCTGTCTCGCCGCGCCCGTGAAGCGGTGCGCCGAGATGCGTAAAGCTTTCGACAGGTCACCGTTGCCAAGCACGACGACATCGCGTTTCGCTTTCTTAATCAAACCGCGCTCGTGAAGCAGTTCCGGTGTCACCTCCGTATTCGCCTCGAAGTTTTCTTCAATCGCGGAGATGCTGATTTCAATCCATTCCTTGCGGAATATGTTGGTAAAACCGCGCTTCGGCAAACGACGTTGAAGCGGCATCTGACCGCCTTCAAATCCGACTTTCGATGAATAACCGGAACGCGATTTCTGTCCCTTATTGCCGCGTCCGGCAGTCTTACCGAGACCCGAACCGGGACCCCTTCCGACGCGCTTCTTTTTGTGCGTCGAGCCTTCGGGCGCACGCAGATTATCAAGACTAAGTACCATTATCTTTACTCCACAATCCGCAACAGGTGCGGAACTTTTTTGACGATGCCGCGCATCGAATCCGTGTCGGGACGTTCGACGATTTGATTGAGTTTCGTCAAGCCGATGCTGCGAACAATCTGCTTGTGCGTCTTCGGTGTGCTGATAACCGAACGATAATACTGGACGCGAATCGTGCCATTAGTGGCGGCTCCGTTACCCGCCGCTTTGCCGGTATCGCTCCGGCTTTCCGCTTGTCCGGCAGCGTCTTCAGTGCCGCTCGTCGTTACCGCTTCGACGACATCGCCGACAGCCTCGGCTATCTTCGATGCGACATCGGTAACGCCTTCCGTAATTTTATCCAAGATGCCCATAGTCTTATCTCTCTAAGTTCATAAGTCTTTGACTTACGTTCTCACCTTACGCAGTTTTGATTTTAGCCCGATTCATCGGGCTTTCCGCGAAGCGGCATTTAGACAGGTTCCGTTTGACGGCTGGGTGAAACGCGATTTGAAAATTGGAGGGCGTTTTAACGTCCTTCCCCGCGCCCGCTTTAGCGATTGGCTAAAGCCTGCTTTTCAAAAGGACGTTAAAACGCCCTTCAAATTCTTTTGCCGTTCGTCCACGCGATAAAATCGCGTGGCTAAGTGCCGCTTCGCGGAAAGCCGCGTGAACGCGGCTAAAGTCAAAACCGCGTAAGGTGAGTTACGTTTATAAATCCTCGACCTGCTTGCCGCGCAGACGCGCAACTTCCAGAGGGTCTTTCATGCTAAGCAAACCGTCGAATGTCGCACGCACGACGTTGTGCGGGTTGTTCGAGCCGAGAATTTTAGCGCGGCAATCGTGAACGCCGACCGCTTGCATAATCGCGCGCACCGCACCGCCCGCGATAACGCCCGTGCCTTCCGCCGCCGGTTTCATCAACACGCGCCCTGCGCCGTACACACCAATCATCTGGTGCGGCAAAGTGTTTTCAATCAACGGCACGCGAATCATGTTCTTCTTCGCGGCTTCGATACCCTTTTTGATTGCCTGCGGAACTTCGCGCGCTTTTCCCGTCCCGAAGCCGACGTGACCGGATTCGTCACCGATAACGACGAGAGCCGCGAAGCTCATGTTCTTGCCACCCTTGACCACTTTCGTGACGCGGTTGATGGAGATAACTTGGTCTTTCAAGTCGAGTCCGGCGACGTTAATGCGCTGTTTTGGTTGCCTCATAATTTAGTTTGGTTCTCGATGTAAAACTGTGCTTATTATTCTTACCGAAACTATGCTTCGTCGGTTGGCGCGGTTTCTTCCGTCGCATCTGCGGAAGCCTGTTGTTCGTTAGGATTCAAGCCCGCCGCCCGTGCCGCATCGGTCAAAGCCTTAACGCGCCCGTGATAGACGTAACCGCCACGGTCGAACACGACTTGCTGAATGCCTTTAGCGACCGCACGCTCGGCGACGGTGCGCCCGACGCGCTCGGCGGCTTCGATATTGCCGCCCGTCGTACCGCGTAAATCCTTCTCGACGCTTGATGCCGATATGAGTGTCGCGCCGTTTGCATCGTCAATCACCTGCGCGTAGATGTGGTTTAAGCTGCGATAGATCGCCAAACGCGGACGTTCGGTCGTGCCTGCAACTTTGCGGCGAATGCGCGAGTGAACGGCGCGCCGAATTCCTGCTCTATCTCTATTTGCCATAACAACTCCAAAAGTGATGAATGCGAAACGGTGAGTGTTGAAGCGTAAAAACTTCTGCTCACCATTCCGCATTCATCGTTCATTATTTTCCTGTCTTGCCCGGCTTTAACTTTAGTTGAACGTCGGCGTAACGCACGCCCTTACCTTTATAAGCATCGGGCTTTCGCAAGTTGTGCATTTCCGCCGCGACTTGACCGAGTTTCTGTTTATCAATACTCGTGAGCGTCATCGTCAATTGATACTGCGGAATCGAAGCCTTCGTCGGCACACGTTCCGTTTTCGCTTCAACGCCTTCAGGCAGAGGGAACTCAATCGGATGCGAATAGCCAAGTGAGAAATTGACTTTGCGCCCTTGCACTTCGGCGCGATAACCGACGCCGACCAAATCCAGTTCCTGCTTAAAACCTTCGGTCACGCCGACAATCGCGTTGTTCGCCAAAGCCCGCGCCAAGCCGTGCATCGCGCTCAAATCTTCGGACGCGCGTTCGGCTTGCAGTTGGTCACCGTCTAACTTAAACGTGATGCCTTTCGGCACAGGAGTCTTGAGCGTACCCTTCGCGCCTTTAACTTCCAACTCACGTTCACGCACTTGCACCGTCACGCCTTTGGGAACGGTGATAACTTTTTTTCCTACACGAGACATAATCAAAACCTCAGGAGTCAGGAGTCAGGAGTCAGGAGTCAGGATAAAGACAATAAGGCAAGTTGTATTTATTCTGGCTTCTGGCTCCTGACTCCTGGATTCTGCTTTAATAAACTTCTGCTAAAACTTCGCCGCCGATGTTTTCGCGGCGGGCGCGTTTGCCGGTCATCAAGCCGCGCGGGGTTGAGACGATGTTGACACCGTAGCCGCCGAGAACTTTCGGGATTTCTTGCGAACCCATATAGACGCGGCGACCGGGACGCGAGACGCGCGCAAGGCTGGTGATAGTTGATGTGCCGCGCGTGTCGTAACGTAAAAAGATGCGAATCTGTTTCTTCACGCCTTCGCCTTTAGCGACGAAGTTGTTGATGAAGCCTTCTTCTTTCAGAATGCGCGCGACTTCTAATTTTAATTTCGATGCGGGAATATCAACCCGCGAATGCTTCGCCGTGATTGCATTACGGATGCGCGACAACATATCGGCAATAGGATCAGTCATAAAAACTCCAGTGATGAATGCGGAGTGATGAGTGCTGAATCAAGCTGCCTTTCGGCATTCATAATTCATCATTCACCGCTCATCATTTATTTTCTACCAACTCGATTTCATAACGCCCGGAATCTGTCCTTGCAACGCGAGTTCGCGGAAGCAGATGCGGCACAACTTGAATTTACGTAAGTATCCGCGCGGACGACCGCAACGCTGGCAACGCGAATAAGCACGGGCGGAGAACTTCGGGCGACGATTCGCTTTTGCGATAAGTGATGTCTTAGCCATAAAAAGTATTTGCTTTGAATCTTACAGTTTAGAATCTATTGACGAAACGGCATTCCCATTGCGCGCAACAAACCGCGCGCTTCATCGTCGTTGCGTGCCGTCGTCGTGATAGAGATATTCATGCCGCGTGCTTTATCAACTTTATTGAAATCAATCTCCGGGAAAATCAACTGCTCGCGCACGCCGAGCGTATAGTTTCCGCGCCCGTCGAACGACTTCGGCGAGATGCCGCGAAAGTCACGCACACGGGGAAGCGCAACCGAGATGAGGCGGTCAAGAAACTCGTACATCCGCTCGCCGCGAAGTGTCACCATCACGCCAATCGGCATTCCTTTGCGAAGCTTGAACGATGCGATTGATTTCTTCGCCTTTGTCACCACCGGCTTCTGTCCGGCGATAGACCGTAATTCTTCCGACGCAACATCGAGAATCTTCGAGTTGGCGACGGCTTCGCCCATACCCATATTGATGGTGATTTTCTCAAGGCGCGGCACAGCCATCGGGTTCTTTATATCGAACTCGCGGGCGAGTTCCGGCGCGATTTCTTTTGTATATCGTTCTTTCAAACGTGCTGGCATAACTTTTAACTTCTCGCTTTTTCTCGTTCCGGTCTTGCGTTTATATGAGCGCGTTTCGGAACACGTTTTAAGATTCTTTGATTTTTGTCTTTACTTATTTATCGGTTGACCGCTGCCCGTCGCCACGCGCGTCTTTGAGCCGTCTTCACCGACATCGTAGCGCGCACGCGAAGCTTTGCCCGTTTGCGGGTCAATCAGCGCGACGTTCGAGATGTCTATGAAGGCTTCCATATCAATGATTCCGCCGCCGCGATTATTTGCCTGATTAGCGCGCGTGTGCTTCTTTATGATTCCGACGCCTTCGACTTTGACTTTACCTTTAGCAAGGTCAACCGCCAGCACGCGCCCGCGAGCCGGAACGCGCACCGAGTCGTCTTTCCCTCTTTTTTCAAAGCGGTTGTAATCTTTACCCGCGATAACCACAACTTGGTCACCTTTGCGAATCTTTGCCCGTTTTGTTCCCGCCATCTTCATTACCACCTTTTATGATTCACTCTGAAACGGCATCGCCTTAGATAACTTCCGGCGCGAGTGAAATAATCTTCATATAATTTTTGTCGCGTAGTTCGCGTGCGACAGGACCGAAGACGCGCGTGCCAACCGGCGTGCCGTCATCTTTAATCAGCACGGCGGCGTTCTGGTCAAACCTGATATACGTCCCATCGGCGCGTCGAACCTCTTTGCGTGTACGAACGATAACCGCCGAATAAACGCTGCCCTTCTTCGCTACACCGTCGGGCGAAGCCTCCTTGACCGTGACCTTGATGCGGTCTCCGAGACTTGCAATCCTTCCGGTCGAACCACCAATAGACATAATCATCTTCACGCGCCGTGCGCCCGAATTGTCGGCAACATCAAGTGCCGTTTGCATCTGAATCATAACTTTTCACTCCGTTCAAAGGAGTGGATAGTGGATAGTGGATAGTGGATAGTGGAAGAACGCCGCCTTCAACTATCAGTTATCCACTATCAGTTATCCACTACTTCTCTGCCTTTTGAACAATCTCGACGACGCGCCAACGCTTGCGCGCCGATAGCGGACGGGTCTCGACGATGCGAACCTTGTCACCGATGGTCGCGCCCTGTTCGTCATGCGCCATAAATTTCGACGTGCGGCGCACATAGCGGCGATACTTGGGGTGCTTTATCAAACGGTCAACGCGAACAACGACCGTCTTTTCCATTTTGTCCGACGAGACGATGCCGATGCGTTGCGCGCGATTGCCGCGCTTGCCCGCTTCCGTACCCGATGCGTTGCCGGGTTGCGAGTCCACATTCGCGCCGACTCTGTGTGCCAGATTTTCGCCGCTTGTGGTTTCCGCCGCGACCTGCGCGCTGTCGTCCGTCACACTCACATCTTCGACGACTGCCGCCGTCTCGCCGTTTGCTTCGGCGGCGACTTCGTTCGTTTGTTCTTCTTGATTATCTTCAGCCATCAGAATTTCTTTCTAAAAGTACGCTGTTGTTTTTCTAGCTTGTCGTTTGTTCTTGGCGTGTGCGTTCACCGACCATCGTTTGAATGCGCGCGACCTGACGGCGTTCATTGCGAACACGTTTGACCGCATCCATTTCACCGAGTGAAAGTTTGAAGCGCGAACGGAACAGTGATTCTTTCAAACGTATTACTTCATCGTTCAAGTCTTCGGTTGACATATCGCGCAAGCGTTCCATCTCATCACGTCTCTTTGCCATTACACCGCACCCCCTTCTTGGTCTGCGCGCGTCACGAACTTCGTTCTGATGGGCAGTTTCGCCGCCGCAAGTCTTAAAGCTTCACGCGCAATCGTTTCATCAACGCCTTCAATCTCATACAAGATTCTGCCCGGTTTGACGACCGCGACCCAGTGGTCGGGCGCGCCTTTACCTTTTCCCATACGGGTTTCGGCAGGCTTCTTGGTAATCGGCTTGTCGGGAAACATGCGAATCCAAACTTTGCCGCCGCGCTTGATGTGGCGCGTCATGGCGATACGCGCGGCTTCGATTTGGCGGTCGGTAATCCACGCCGGTTCTAAAGTCTGTAAGCCGAACTCACCGAAGCTAATGGAACTACCGCGCACCGCGACACCCGACATGCGCCCCTTCATCTGCTTCCGGTGCTTAACTTTTTTCGGCATCAACATAACATTTGCACCTCTGTGTAATTTGCGATTTCAGAATCGAAATCTTTTCGTTTGCAACTTCGGAGTTGATGCCGTGTCCACACGCGCCATCTGCTCACAATCGTCTCTCGACTTAAAATTTTCCTTATCGAAACTTCTCTTTACCGACGCGGGCGACGGTCACCGCCACCACTTCCGCCGCCACGATTATCTCCACCGCCACCGCCGCTTCGTCCGCCGCGACGGTCACGATTGCCGCCGCCTTCACCGCCGCCGTCTTCGCGTTCACGTCGGGTCTTGGGACGACGTTCCGATTGAGTATCGTTAATCGGGTCGGTTCCCGTGCCGCGCGCCATCGCCGCCGCCGGGTCTAAAATATCGCCGCGATAAATCCAGACTTTGACGCCGATGACGCCGAACGTCGTGTGAGCTTCCGCGAGTCCGTAATCAATATCGGCACGCAGGGTGTGAAGCGGAAGACGACCTTCAAGGTAGCGTTCGGTGCGCGCGATTTCCGCTCCGTTCAAACGCCCGCCGACCATCACCTTGATGCCTTCCGCACCGAAGCGAAGCGATTCTTCAATCGTCTTTCGCATCGCGCGGCGAAACGCGATGCGCTTCTCAAGCTGTTGCGCGATTTTCTCGGCTTGCAACTGCGCGTTTAATTCCGGGCGATGAATCTCTTGAATCGAAACTAGAACTTCACGACCCGTGCGGCTTGAAATATCGGATTTCAGTTTGTCAATCTCCGCGCCTTTGCGACCGATGATGATGCCGGGACGCGAAGTATAGATAATGATTTTCAAACGATTCGCCGCGCGTTCAACGTCAACATGCGAGACGCCCGCGCCTGCGAAGCGGCTTTTCAAATCGCGCTTCAACTTCAAATCTTCGTGAAGAAATTCGCCGTACTGTTTCTTAGCGAACCAGTGCGAGTGCCAATCTTTGTTGTAGCCTAGGCGGAAGCCATATGGATGAACTTTCTGACCCACTATTTACACCCCGTCCTTTTCTTCGGTCTTGTTTTCAGTCACGGCGTTTGTCGTCGCATCTGTACTTTGCGATGTCGCATCTTGTGCTGTCTCCACGCTGCTTGATTGCGTTTCCGTCGTCACATCCGCTTGCGTCGCTTGTGTCGTTTGTGCTGTCTCTGTCTGTGTTGTCGCTTGCGGTGTATCGGTGTTTTCCGTCGCGGTCACAACCGGCTGTGCTTCCGGCGTCGCATCAATCGCGCCCGTCGTCACGGCGGCAGTCGTCGTTGCCGTTTCCTGTTCACTACGTTGGCGCGTGGCTGAGGCAGCAATGCTTTGTCTAATGGTTTGTCTCGCAGCACGTCGCGCTAATGCGTCTTCCGCATTTCCGTTGCGCGTTAAGGTGTCTGGATGTTCATCACTCGACAACGTAATCGTGACGTGACAAAAGTGGCGACGTTCACGAAACGCGCGACCTTGCGGCGCGGGACGTGTGCGGAAACGTGATTTCGTCGGACCTTTGTCAACGAACGCTTCTTTAATCCACAAATCATCGGGGTCAACCGCGATGTTCGCGCGCTCGGCGGCTTCCGTCGCATTCGCAATCGCCGAACGCACACATGCTTCGACCGGATTGGACGCACGCTTATAGGTGAACTGCAATGTCGCCAACGCCTGATTCACACTTTTGCCGCGCACTAAATCAACGACCAATCGCGCCTTCTGCGCCGAACCGCGTATAAATTTCGCACTTGCTTTCGCTTCCATCATTTACCGCCCTTAAATTGATTCATTGATTCATCGGCTCATTGATTCAATGACTGAATGAGACAATGAATCAATTCTTCTAACCTCGTTTTGCCGACTTTTCCGATTTCGTTCCGGCGTGTCCCTTGAAGGTGCGCGTCGGTGAAAACTCGCCTAACTTATGTCCGACCATGTTCTCGGTCACATACACCGGAAGGTGACGCCTACCGTTGTGAACGGCGAAGGTCAGACCAACCATGTCGGGTGAGAGCGTCGAACGCCGCGACCAAGTTTTTATCGCCTGCGGACGATTGTCGCCCGCGCGAGCCTCATCAACCTTCTTTTGAAGGTGAACATCAATGAACGGACCTTTTTTAACTGAACGTGCCATGTCTTTCGCTTCGCTCCAGAGGGATTTGGGTATCGGGGATCAGGTGTCGGCGAATGTCTTAACCGTCCCCTGTCTCCTAACCCCTGTCCCCAAATTATTTTCTTCTATCGCGCACAATCATATTCTGCGTGCGCTTATTGTGACGTGTCTTATAGCCGCGCGTCGGTTGTCCCCATGGCGTGACCGGATGACGACCACCGGAAGTTTTACCTTCACCGCCGCCATGCGGGTGGTCAACCGGATTCATCGCCACGCCGCGAACTTTCGGGCGCAAACCCTTCCAGCGTGAACGTCCGGCTTTACCTAAACTGACGTTTTCATGTTCCGTATTTCCGACCTGCCCGATTGTCGCCATACACACCACAGGCACGCGCCGCACTTCGCCCGACGGCATACGCAATTGCGCGTAGTCCCCGTCTTTCGCCACCAATTGCGCGAACGCACCGGCGGAGCGTGCCATCTGTGCGCCTTTGCCCGGACGCATTTCGATGTTGTGAATCTGCGTCCCCAGAGGGATGTTGCGAATCGGCAAAGCGTTACCCGGCAAGATGTCGGCTTCCGCACCGCTCATAATCGTCTTGCCGACTTCCAAGCCGACGGGGGCGATGATGTATCGCTTCTCACCGTCAAGATATGTGATGAGGGCAATGTGCGCCGAACGATTCGGGTCGTATTCGATTTGCGAAACGCGACCGGGAATGCCCGCCTTGTCGCGCTTAAAATCAATAATTCGATAAAAGCGTTTGTGACCGCCACCGCGTCTTCGCACGGTGATATGCCCGTTATTGTTGCGACCCGAAATGCGTATCTTCGGCTCAAGCAAAGACTTTTCAGGCTCGGCGTTCGGCGTCAACTCATCGCGCGTCAAATACGTTTGATAACGTCGCGCCGGAGATGTCGGTGATAGTTTCTTGATGCCCATATTTTTGAGATTGAATCATTGAGAAGAATTGATTCATTGATTCATCGGCTCATTGATTCAGCTTTTGAAATGAGTCAATGAATCAATGACTGAATGAATCAATTCCTAAATAGCTTCGCTGTAATCAAACTGTTTCTCGTCGCCCGCGAGTGTGACGTAAGCTTTCTTCCATGCGGGCTTGCGTCCTTCGATGCGTGAGCGATTGCGGGCGCGCGTCTTTTTGCCCGCGTAGTTCATCGTGCGAACAGCGGTGACTTTGACGCTGAAGATGCGCTCGATAGCCGACTTGATTTCCGGCTTGGTCGCGCGACGGTCAACGCGGAAGGTCAATAACTGTCCCGTGTCCTGTGTCTGCTCTTTGAGTACCAGAGCCTTTTCGGTAATCACGGGCGACTTAATCACATCCCAGACTGTTCTCATTACGCCGCTCCTTCTGCATCATGTGCGGTTGTGGCATCGTGCGCCATTGAATCAACGCGCTCATCATTACGCTCAACGTCATCGCCTTCATCCGTCTTCTTATGACCGTCAAGCGCGCGTCCGAGTTCTTCAATCGCACCACGCGACATCACGATTTTTTCGTGACGCAGCACGTCATAAATGTTCAGGCTTCTGCTGTTCACGACTTTGACGTTCTGTATGTTGCGCGACGACAAAATCAGGTTATCGTTCTCGCCCGTCTCGACGATTAAAGTTTTGCCGCCGACCAAGCCAAGCGTTTGCATCACGCCGACAAACTGTTTCGTCTTAGGCTGCTCAAATCCAAGCCCGTCAAGTACGACCAGATTGCCTTCGCGCATACGTTCCGAGAGTGCGGAACGAAGCGCGCCGCGACGCATTTTCTTCGGCAGTGACGTTGACCAATCGCGGGCTTGCGGTCCGTGTACCTTGCCGCCGCCCTTCCACAGTGGCGAACGGATTGACGCGATACGCGCCCGCCCCGTGCCTTTCTGTTTCCAGAGTTTGCGACCCGACCCTGACACATCGCCGCGAGTTTTCGTACCGACCGTGCCTTGTCTGCGACTCGCCAGAAAGCTCTTAACGGCGGCATGAATCAACCCTTCGTTTAGCTCGACACCAAAAACGGCATCGGGCAGTTCGAGGTCGCCGACTTCTTCATTTTTCAGATTGCGTACCTTAACGGTTGGCATCTCTCACGCTCCACTCTCTACTTCTTCTTACCCGCCGCCGTCGCGGTTTTCGCCACACGCTGGCGCGCAGATTTTTTGATAAGCACGACGCTTCCCGTCGCTCCCGGCACAGCACCGCGTACCATCAACAAATTGTTTTCCGCATCCACACGCGCCACCGTCAAACTCTTGACCGTCACACGCACATCGCCCATATGTCCCGATGAGCGCGTGCCTTTGATAACACGCGACGGATAGGCGGACTGTCCGATTGAACCCGGCGCGCGGACGTTCATCGAACCGTGCGATTCAGGACCGCGACTAAAATTGTGACGCTTAATCGTTCCGGCGAAACCGCGACCTTTGCTTTTGCCGACGACTTCGATTGTGTCGCCGTCCGCGAACTGGTCAACGCGAATCGTATCGCCGACATTGACATCGTTGTTTGAAGTGTCTGTGCGAAACTCTTTCAAAACCCGCGTCGGTGGAATACCGCCGCCCGTTTTCTCGAAGTGTCCGCGCATAGGCTTGTTGACGTTCTTCAATTTAACCGGACGCTCTTCGACGAATCCGAGTTGAATCGCGTCGTAGCCGTCCGCTCCCGCCGCAGACTTTTTCTGCACCACGACACACGGACCGGCTTTGATAACCGTAACCGGAGTTACCGTGCCGTCGGGCGCGAACAACTGCGTCATTCCAACTTTTTTACCGATGATTCCGTTGACCATCTTTAACCTCGTGATTGATTCATTTGTACATTGCCTCATTGAATCAATGAACAAATGAGCCAATGAATCAATTCTATCTGTCTCGCCCGAAGGCTTTAATTTCCACATCCACGCCCGCCGGTAAATCGAGTTTCATCAAGGCGTCAACCGTTTGCGGCGTCGGGTCGAGAATATCCATCAAACGCTTGTGCGTTCGGATTTCAAATTGTTCGCGCGACTTTTTATCAACGTGCGGCGAACGCAAAACCGTCCACTTATTCTTAATCGTCGGAAGCGGTATCGGACCTGCCACACGCGCTCCCGTGCGTTTCGCCGTGTCAACGATTTCCGTCGCTGACTGGTCAAGCACACGATGATCGTAAGCCTTGAGCCTGATTCTAATTTTCTCGTTCATAATGTTTTCTCAAACCGAATCTTGCTTAATCTAAACCTCACTCAACGATTTCTGAGACCGTACCTGCCCCGACCGTGCGTCCGCCTTCTCTGATTGCAAACCGCAACCCCTTCTCCATCGCTATCGGTGCTATTAGCTCGATACTCATCGCCACGTTATCGCCCGGCATCACCATCTCTACCC
>JANDLT010000003.1 GCA_024330265.1 Pyrinomonadaceae bacterium MAG19_C2-C3
CAGACGAGCTTCGCTCGTCGAAAGGGCGTCGAGCCCGCCTCCGGCGGGCGCTGTCGGGCTGGTTCCGACCGGGCAGGGCCCCGCGCGACGAGCGTGGGTGGGGGGTGCGCGGGGGCCCGGGGGGCCACGGGGCCGCGCGCGCCCGGGGGGCGGGGTGGGGGGTGCCCCGCCCCCCTTCGCCCCAACTCTTCTCCCCCTTTCTTCCAACAACCCCCCCCCCCCCCCCCCCCCCCCACCACTGCTTTTCATCCTTCAAACGCTCCCGCCGTTTCATTCATCGCGGGTGAAAATTCGTTGCGCGCGACACGCCTTAACAGGAGCGGTTCATCGTAGAGTTGGGCGAGTCCGCGCACGATGGCGAAGCGCGGTTCGTCGGCGATGCGGACGCCGAGTTGGGTGGTTTGTTGAAGGTAAATTTCGATACCGTCGAGCAATGCCCCGCCGCCCGTCAGGATGATGCCTCTATCGTAAATATCGGCGGAGACTTCCGGCGGAACTTCGCCCAGAGCATCGCGCACTTTATCCGCGATGCGGCGCAGTATGGGTTGCGCGACGGTGTAAATTTCGTGCGCCGTGACTTCAATCGCGCCGGGGCTTCCGGTCTGCACGTCGCGCCCTTTGACCGTCACACGCGATTCGTCACCCGTCGTCGGTTCAATCGCCGAGCAGAGTTCAAGCTTGAGCCGTTCGGCGGTTGACACGCCGATAATCAAACCGCGATGCCGACGAAGGCGGTCAATAATCGCAAGGTCAATATCGGTGCTTCCCAACCGTTCGCCGTCGGCATAGACAATCGCCCCGCCCGCGACGACCGCGATGTTTGTAGTTCCGCCACCAATATCAATAACGACGTTGGCGCGTATGTCGTCCATCATCACGCCCGCCCCGATAGCGGCGGCGAGACCTTCTTCGACCATATGGACACGCCCGATGTGTGCCTGTTCAGCGGCGGCTAAAAGCGCGCGTTGTTCGACGTGCGTGACGCCCGCCAAGACGCTCATCACGGCGCGACGCGAAAACTGCGAAAAGCCGCTTCTGGCTTCGCGGACGAAGTGTTCGAGCATCGCCTGTGTGCGCTCAAAATCCGCGACCACGCCGTCAATCAACGGCGAAATGATTTGCACATCGCGGGCTTCCCTACCGAGCATCTCTTGGGCTTCCCTGCCAAAGGCGAGCGGTTCGCCGCTTAACTTTTTAACCGCGACGACCGACGGTTCATCCACGACCACGCCGCGCCCGCGCACCGCGATAATCGTCGAAGCCGAACCCATGTCAATCGCCAGCGAATCCGACACGAGGTCACGAATAGTAGTGATAAGTTTCTGGGAACGTTTTCTTCGCATGAGTAAATATGAAGCGGCGGCGGACGCACCGACGAACAATGCTCCACGCGCCAAACCTCTCGAATTCGATTCGTTTTCCTGTTCCGCTTTGATGGGTTGTGCGGCGTCCGGCTTCGCGTTCGTCACGCGCCGCGCGAGAATCTCTTTGTCATCCGCCGGTGTTCGAGGCGTCGCCGTCGCGCGCTTGTCGGGTGGAGTGGCGACTGTGTGCTTAACCGCACGTTTATCCCCGTGTTTCGCTTCTTTTTTCTGCGCCACGCGGTCACAACCTTTGTCGAACGATGATGATATTTTGGAGTGTCCCGACCCGCTTTTGATTTTAACCTATCCATCATCCGACACGCGACATGAACCGTCATTTATGCAAAATCGCCGTGTGTTATCATCCCCGTGCATCGCTAATCGTCCCGCTCAAATAACAATTTGGAAGCTATGCCAATGATGTTTTCTCGGCGGGACTCTGCGTCGGCACTCTGCGATTCTCTGCGTCAAGAACTTTCTACACGCGAAACTAAACACCAACCATCCGCGATGCGATTCGACAACATCTGACATGCTTTTAACGCGCCATCTCTCGAAGTTTTATGACACCGCCGCCGCCGTGCGCGACGTTGATATTTACGTTCCCGAAGGCGAGACGTGCGCCCTGATAGGTCCGAACGGCGCGGGCAAAACCACTTTACTAAAAATGCTCGCCGGACTTTTGCGCCCGACAAGCGGCACGATAGAAGTCAACCGCACGGATGTCAGCCGCGACCCTAAGCGGCTTCATGAAACGGTCGGCTACGTTCCCGACACGTTCGGTTTATACGATGAACTTTCGGTGACGCACTTCCTCGATTACTTCGCCCGCGCCAATAACATCGAAGCCGCGAAAGTCCCCAAACGCATTGGTGATGTGTTGTCGCTCGTCGGTTTGACGGAAAAAAGCAAAGCCCAAGTCGGCTCGCTTTCGCGCGGAATGCGGCAACGTCTCGTCATCGCCAAAACCCTGCTTCACGCTCCGAAGATTCTACTTCTCGACGAACCCGCGTCCGGCTTAGACCCGCACGCCCGGCTTGATTTATCACGCTTGATAAAAGAACTCGCCCGCATCGGCACGACGATGATTGTCAGTTCGCACATCCTGACCGAACTCGCGGATTTTTCTACGTCCGTCATCATCATGGAGCGCGGGCGCGTCGTGCGCGCGGGCAACATCAATCAACTTGTCGGTCAGCTTTCACAGGGAACGCCCGTCCGTCTCGAAACGCTCGACACGGAAACGGCACAGGCGATTTACGCGGAACTAAACACACGCGACGACGTGATACAGATTGAGCTTATCGAAGCGGCGACCACGCTTGATTTCACCTTTATCGGAACGCGCCACGAACTCGCCGCGCTTCACCGCGAAATCGTTGCCAAACATGCGGGCGTGGTGTCATTCTACGAACGCCGCTTAACCGTCGAAGATTTATTCATGGCACAACACGCCACCGCCGTTAATTGAAATTAAAGGCAACGTCTGTTCGGCATAAGACAAGCGTCAAGGCTTTGCCGGTTTTTAGCTGCGGCAGCAGCGGCAAGAAGGTAGCCCACAGTGAAGGCGAAGCCGCAACTGTGGGTCAAGCGGTAGGATGAGATTTCGAGCTACGGAGTAGCGAAAGAAGATTTGCGACGCAACGGTTACGGAGATTTTCTTTCGCTACTCCGTAGCTCGAGATTTCTATTTATTCCATAACCCACAGTTACGGCTACACTTCGTTTCGCCTTCACTGTGGGCTATCCTCTTGCCGCTGCTGCCGCAGCTTACGAACCGCAGAAGTCACCGAACAAGCGGCGAGATAAGAAGAAACGGCTTACGTCGAATCCACGTTACAAGGTAAGAATTATGATGAGTCGGGCTTTGCGACCGAGTCGGATGCGACCGCGTCGAATCCACGTTACAAGGTAAGAATTATGAACCTCAACCCCGAACTCACACGCGCCCTTCGCACGACGCTTCCCGCACGGCGCGCCTTCTTCATCTTCGCCGCGACTCTCGCGCTCGTCCTCATCGGCGGCGGCTTGGTGTGGAATGGTTATCAAGTTCCTCAAAACTTGAACCCAAATCAAATGGCTTATCACAACGAAGCCGACCAACTCCGTTGGGCTGGCAGAGACATGCGCGAGATTCTCGAAGTCATCCTGTTCGGCTTGTTCTTCATCATCGCGCCCGCGACCGCCGCATTGACTTTCGTGCAGGAAAAACTGCGCGGCACATACATCTTTCAACAAATGATGTTGCTCGCACCCGCGCGTTTGGCGACGGGCAAGTTCATCGGAAGCGGATTGCTCACATACTTCATCGCCGCCATCGTCTTTCCGTTCTACATCGTCGCCGCCGTCGTCGGTGAACAAAGTATAATTGAGATAGTTCGTATCTCATTGCTTCTCATCATCGGCGGCTTATCGTGTCAGGCAGTCGGTTTGCTTATCTCGGCGGTCGTCGCCGGATACGGCGAAAAGATGTCACGCGGCAGTTTGCTCATCGCGCCCGTCGTCGCTTTCGCCAGTGCCGTCGCCGCGATTTCAGTGCGTCCGTACTGCCTGAGCAGCTACGGTTATGTCAAAGGCGAGTACGGAATAGGCTCCTTATACACTTGGGACTTCTACGGTGTGCCGCTTCCATACTTCACGATGATACTTGCCCTGTTCGCGTTCGTCGGCGCGTGGGCGTTCGTCGGAACAATCCGGCGCATCAACGAAAACCAACTCGTTCCCGTCAGCCCGCGCCCTGTGTGGCTGTTTATCGTGTCGGCGCAATTCATCCTCGTCGGCTTGTTGTGGGGTTGGGGCGCGAACGCCAAGCCACTTCAAAGTTTGAATCAATTCATCATGCTTAACTGGCTCGCGCTCTCAATCCTCGCCGCCGCGATTGCTGTCACTCGCGGCAACTTGCGCGAACTCTTGAGCGCGACGACGCACCGCGACGCGAATCAAATCCTGCGTCAACGAAACATCACCGATGCCGCCAAGACTTTTGCCGTCTGGCTCGTCTCGTCACTCGTCGGACTCGTCGCGCTCTGGTACAGCTTTCACGTTCAACTCGTCGGCTTCCCCGCGAACCTCGCCCTGACCGCACAACTCGCGCCGATTGTTTTGAGTTTCATCCTCGCGGTTGTGACCGTCGCCGCCCTCGTTCAACTCTGCGCCCTGTATCGCTTCCGACTCGGAGCGTGGAGCGGCATCCTGTTCGCCGTCCTGTTCTATCTCATCACGGGCGTCGCGGGCGCGATGCACACTTCGCCGCGCAACACGTTCTCGCTCATCAATCCGATTCACTTCACAGAACAACTTTGTAAGGACGATGCGTTCCTTATAAGGGAACACGACTTAGAGCGTGTCTGAAAAGTCAAAATAGAAACATTAAGCAATACGCTTACTTTTTATGTTATCAGGTAAAAACTTGCGTAAATCTTAGAGAAAGTGGGCTTTCAGCTGGTTATGCTTTTTGTCGTTAAGACAACTCAAGCCCAATGTTTTCAGGCTTTTTAAGACTTTTCAGACACGCTCTTAGAACTGTGGCGAGATGATTATCGAATCACACCTGACAAAAAAATTGTTCAAGTTGTTTATGACAGCGAATCTTTTGGCTTGAAAGAAGGCGATTTCATAATGTCTGCCGAACAGCCTTTCGACGCCGCGCTCATCGTCCACGCTCTCACCGCGCAATTCGTCGTCGCGCTGATGTTCGGCGGCTTGGCTTACCGCAAGTGGCGGCGCACGGAATACGAAGCCCACATCGGAACGGACGATGCGATTGTTCGCGCTTGATTGTTACCCTTCCACAAAAGGCGAACGACAAGACGACCTAATTTCAATTTTGTAACATCAATTTAACCTCGCGCGTCTAGGCTCGTGGGCTTCACATGTCATCAATCTGAAGTTTGCCCGAAGCAGCCGAACGCGAAGGAGTACAGTCAAACCGTGTCAATCGCCAACGAACTTAGCAGCGATGTCGCCGCCGCGATGATTGCCTCGCACGCCAACCGTTTCTCCGGCAGCGCGCACAACCTGACGCGCATCGTGCTTGAACTTCATTCGACGCTTCAACGCTTAAACCGACAATCGCGCCGCCGTCTCTCGCGCCGCGATGCCGAACCGCACACCGCGCCGCCCGATTCCGCTTTCGCGCACGGCGGCAATCACTGATTTCCCTTTATTCCGCTTCAATCAACAACCAAATATCGAAAGCCCGCGAGATTGTCACAACGACTCTCGCGGGCTTTTTCTATTCATAAAAACCGTTCTATGTTCAAGGTTGTAAAGACGTTGGCTCATAACTTTGAACTTCGGGTTATGGGTCAAAGGCGGGAGACACTTAGCGGTTCTTGGCGTCCGTTACCTTTGCGCTACTTTGCGTTACTTCTTAGCTTGTATCGCAAAGAACCGCGAAGCGAAGACGCTAAGGGGCGCAAAGTAAAAAGACCCCCATGTAGATTCACCCATGCTTGAGCCACTGCCGAACCTTGAACTCCGCCTTCATCCGCTCATTCCGTAACATTTATTTAAGACGGTATTCACGCCGGTTTAACTCCGCGTCGTTATCTTCCCGTTTGCCCGAATCACCAAACTCTCGCACTTTTTTACATAACCGAAATTGTTCTTTATTTGAAAGCCGGTATGCGTACATCCGTTCTTGTGCGCGCGGAAACGCACAAATTCCAACTCGTCCAAGTTCACACAAACCTTTTCCACTTCCAGCTTCTCAGGAGATTTTTATGTTTCAAGCACATCCAAAGTTGTTCCCCGACCGCGTATTTTCAGCGACTCTTATGATATTGCTGATGTGCGGCATCGTCACTATTTTCACTTCCAACACACACGCGCAAGTGCAAAATTCGGGCAGCATCACCGGCACGGTGCAAGACCCGAACGGCGCGACACTGAGCGGCGTGCAAGTCACCGCCACCAACCCCGAAACCGGGCTGGTGCGCGAAACCACGAGCGGCAACGACGGCAGTTATTCGATTCCCGTACTGCCGACCGGAACTTACCAAGTAACGTTTATGCAAAACGGATTTGCGATGACGCAGGTCAACGATGTCATCGTCGAAGCCGCCGTCCCGCGCACGATTGACCAAGTTTTGCAGGTCGGCGGGGTCGGCGAAACCATTGATGTGACGGGCGAAGCCGGAACGCTGCTCGCCCCCGACACCGCGACCACCGCGCGCCGCATCAACGCCGAAGAAATCGTCCAAGTCCCGACTTCGACGCGCAGTTTCACGCACTTGCTTTCAACCGAAGCAGGCGTCAGTTCAGACCTTCCGCCCGTCGCCGTCAACGGTAACGGCAACATCTCACCGTCGGTCAACGGCACACGCACGACTTCGACGAGCCTGTTTTTCAACGGCATTGACGCGACCAACCTCACGTCAAACGAAGGCTCATTAACCGACAACATCGCTCCCGCGCCGGAGACGCTCGAAGAAGTGAAACTGCAAACTTCGCTTTACGACGCTTCGACCGGACGTTCGGGCGGCGGCAATTTCCAACTCATCACCAAGTCAGGCACAAACCAATTCAACGGTTCGGCTTACTATTTCGTCCAGAATGAAAAATTCAACGCCAACGATTTCTTTTTCAATCGTGACGGGCTTGAGCGTCCGCGCGCGCGCCGCAACGAAGGCGGCTTCACCATCGGCGGACCCATCATCCAAGAACGCTTCTTCTTTTTCGGCGGCTATCAACGCACGCAGGCAAACACCGGATTAGTTCCGACCGCTTCGAGTCAAACGACTTTGCCCGCCGCGCTCGGTTTGATTCCGGGAGCGCGCACGGCGGAGAATCTTGCCGCCGCTTTCCGTCAACTCAATTCATCGTTCCCACTCACCGCCGCGCAAATCTCGCCGCTTGCGATTCAACTTCTCAACACGCGCAACCCGCTTACCGGCGACTACATCATCCCAAGCCCGCGCGCGGGTGCGCGTTCGGTCGGCGTTGACCAAAGCGTCGCGCTTTCCATTCCCGGCATCACGGGCAATACGGGCGGCGGTAATCCGCTTGTGCGTCAACGCAATGTGTTTCCGGCGGCGTTTGAGCAAGACCAGTTTTCAATCAAACTCGACGGACAACTAACGCAGAACAACCGATTGAGCGGCACGTTCTTCTTCTCCAACTTTCCCGGCTTAGACCCGTTCACCGAACCGAACGCGCAAGCCTCGCCGTTCCAACTCAAGCGCGACGACCGCAACCGCACACTCGCCGTTTCCGACACGCACATCTTCGGCGCGAACCTCATCAACGAAGTGCGCTTCGGATACTTTTCACTCAACAACACGCGCACCCTCGATGACCCGTTCCTGACGCCGGAACTTTCCAGCCAAGCGTTCGGCATCGTCAATCCCGCGCTCTTTTTCGATGACAGTCCCGGCACGCGCCGTCTCGGTCACTTCGTCGGCAGAAACAACATCTCCGGCTTCGCCTTCGGCGGAACCAACGATTCCTTCAATCAACGCGAGCAGAAAACTTACAGCTTCTCCGACAACGTGACTTACGTTGTCGGCAAACACACCTTGCGCTTCGGCGGCGAATATAAACGTCAACAGTACGACACGGCGTTGCCGGAAGAACAGGCGACCGAGTTCGAGAAATTCGACAACTTCACGCAAATCCTTTTGGGACGCGCGACCGAAGCCGATACGCAGTTCGGTACCACCGTCAAAGAATTTCGCTTCGGCGACGCGAGCGGCTACATCGCCGACGACTTCAAATTAAAGCCGGGACTGACCTTGAATCTCGGTCTGCGCTATGAGTTTTACGGGCTTCCAACCGAACGCAACGGGCGCATCGGCAACTTCGACCCCGCCCTATTGACCAGCACGGAGAATCCGCTTAACGCCTTTATCGTTCCGTCGAATGTGCGAATGACCGGACTCCAAGCGGTTGATGACGCGATTGCTGTCACGACGCGCGCCAATACCAAGCACACCTTGAACGGTCAGGACACGAACAATTTCGCGCCGCGCTTCGGCTTCGCTTACAGCCCGTCGCGCTTTAATAATCGCGTCGTGATTCGCGGCGGCTACGGGATTTTCTACGACCGCCCTTCAACCGCTTTCATCAACACGATTTTCAGTAACTACCCGTTCCTGCGCGAATCCGAAGTCACGGCGGGCGCACCGAACATCCCGATTCAAACCGCGTTCTCGACGCAGAATCCGCAACTCGGTCTTAACAATTATCTCCCTGCGCGCATCGTCTATGAAGGAGCCGGAACTTTCCGCATACGCGATAATACGGGCGTGACCACCACTCCCATCATCGGCTCTAATGGACAGAACACATCCAACCCGATTGACTTGGGAACGGGTCAAGCGATTCGCGGCAACGTCGCCGAAACCTTCGAGTTCCGCGCCATAGACCGCGACTTAAAAACGCCGTACATTCAGCAGTACAACGTCGGCGTACAGTACGAACTCGGACGCAACAACTTAATCGAAGTCCGCTACGTCGGCACGAAGGGAACGAAACTTTTACAGGCGGTCGCCATCAATCAAGGCTTTGACTTAAACGACCCCGCGACGCCGGATTTCGTTTTCGCCCGCTTCACCCAAGCCTACGAAACCGCGTTCAACGGAGCGCAAGCCCGCGTCGCCGCCGGAACTTTGACGCCAGCGGCATTTGCCGCCGCCTTCCCGAACGGAGCGTTGCGTTCCGGTTCGACGGCGCGTGCGCGCGGCACGGGCGTCGCTTTCGGCTTCAATAACGTATTGACCGGAAACCCGGTTGACTTAAATCTTACGACCAACTCATCGCGCAACGCGGCGGGTGTCATCAGTGGCGGCACGCTCATCGGCTTTGAGGCGCGCACGCCCGTCTTGGGTTTCAACGTCCCCGAAGCGATTTTCCTGCGCTCAGACGGCAACTCGAATTACAACTCATTACAAGTCAACTTCGCCCGTCGTTTGTCGCAAGGTTTGCAGTTCAATTCGTCTTACACGTTCTCGAAATCCATTGACACGAGTTCGAGCGACCCCGGTTCGACGGCGGGCGGCGGACGCCCCGACGTGCCGAACGCCGGATTCATCGTGCAAGGCGATTCAAACAATCCGGGTAACAACCGTGCGCTCTCGGACTTCGACCGCACGCACCGCATCAGCGCGACGTTCGTTTATAACCTTCCGACCTTTGGCAGCACGTCGCGCTTTCTTTCAGGATTCCAACTCGCGGGCTTCCTGCAAGCACAATCGGGTACGCCGTTCTCCATCTTCTCGCCGGAAGGCGAAGCCGGAAACGTCGCCGCGCTCGCCACCTTGCGTAACGGTTCGGGCGGCATTTACCGTCTTGGCTTCGGTCGTCCGAATGTTGTCGGCGATTTACGCAACGGCGCGGGCGACGGACTTGAAACGTCTTACTTTAATCAGAGTGCGCTTAGTTCACCACTCGGCGGCTTCGGCAACTTGGGCAGAAACACCCTGCGCGGACTCAACCAGAAGCGTTTCGATTTGAGTTTGTCGAAACGCACGCGCATCACCGAAAACACGGAAGTCGAACTTCGCGCGGATGCTTTCAACCTCTTTAACAACGTCAACTTCGCCAATCCGAGCGGCGACATCTCCGACGGAACAGACTTCGGTTTAATCAGCAATACCATCGGCGGACCGCGCGTCTTCCAGTTCGGCGCGAAGCTACGGTTCTGAGAGGGAGTTTGGGAATTGGGTCGCGGCTTTAGCTCCGTGAGGAGCGTGATGTTTATAGACTTCGGGCGACCCATCGCGTCTCGCTCCGTCAGGAGCGATATAATGCTTCGTCGGTGATATGTCGCTCCTGACGGAGCGAGACGCGGAAAAAGAACGGCAACCTATAAACATTCCGCCTCTCTGAGGCTAATTCCTATAGGACTATCTCAAATTTGAGATTTCAGATTTTCAATTTCAAATAAAGAGCCGAAACGATTCGGACGAAAAGCGTGAAATGAGAAAGTCCCGTCCCAAACACCATCTAAGCTCACGCCTTTCAATGTTTGCGAGTGGCTTTGACAAAAAAGATACAAGCCACCCGCAAGCACTTCTTGATTAACTTGATGAAAGAAATGCCTTCCAACCTGATGCCTGTCGAGTCATTACCCGTTCCTAAAACTCGCGCCTCTTCACGCGGGGATGTGTACGACGACGGATACTTGCGCGTCGAGCATGACAATTATTACGTCGCGTGCGCGGGACAACCGCTTGATTTGCCGCGCAAAGAATTTCTTATCATCTCGCGCCTCGTGCGAAACGCCGACCGCATCGTTGCGGGTCAGGAATTATGGCGATATGCGTGGGCGGTGAAACCGAACAGTGGAAACAACACGCTGGATTTTAACGCCGAGAGTCTCCACGTTCACATTTACCGTTTGCGCCGCAAACTCGAAGCGCATGATTTGCAAATTGAAACCATGATTGGCGTCGGCTATCGTCTCCGCACGCGACCCGCTTCAGGCATGGTTCAGACGGATGTAACATGACGCGGCTATGCTCGGCGGCATCTCTACAAACTATCTCAAAAATAGCTTTTGTTTGTTTGATTGAAACTCTGCGGAACTCAGCGTCCGCCCTCTGCGTGTCTCTGCGTTAAAAACATTTTTGGACGCAGAGTTCCGCAGAGTGATGACGCAGAGATACGCAGAGAGAAAAAACATTTCTGAGACGGCTTCTAATTCCGGTTCAATCGTGAAAGCACTCAAACTCATGTCACTTCGCCCTGTCCGCGCCCGGCGTCCGTCTCACGGTACGCTACGTTATGTCGCCGTCGCGTTGGCGGCGTTTATGTTGTTGGGCGGTGCGGCGTGCAATCCGAATCGCGGCAGCGGCACGGGCAGTGGAGCGATTCAACTGCGCGGCGCGGGTTCGACCTTCATTGCGCCTTTGATGCAGAAGTGGACGAGTGAATTTAATAAAACGAATCCGGGCGTGCGCGCCGATTACCAATCAACGGGTTCGGGTGCGGCGATTCAGGGCGTGCAGGAACGCACGATAGACTTCGGTGGTTCGGATGCGCCGATGACCGATGAGGCACTCATCAAGTCGCCCGACATCCTTCACATTCCGGTCGTGCTTGGGGCGGTTGTCATCAGTTATAACTTGCCGCAGATGAGCGAACCTTTGCGCTTCTCGCCCGATGTTCTGGCGGATATTTTCTTGGGCAACATCACACGCTGGGACGATGCGCGCATACGCGCCGACAACCCGAACGTCTCGCTTCCGGCGACTGAAATCGGCGTTGTTCACCGCTCCGACGGCAGCGGCACGACCGACATCTTTACCGATTACTTATCGAAGGTCAGCCCGCAATGGAAAGCACAAGTCGGGCGCGGGACAAGCGTTAAATGGGCGACCGGAGTCGGCGGCAAAGGCAATGAAGGCGTGACCGGAGTGATAACGCAAACGCCGAACACCATCGGTTACGTCGAAGCCATCTATGCCAAGCAGCGCAATCTTCCAATCGCGTTGATAAAAAACCGGGCGGGTAATTTCGTCCTACCTTCGCCCGAATCAGTCGCCAACGCCGCGATTGGCGCGCTGCCCGACACGCCCGAAGATTTGCGCGTTTCCGTCACCGATTCAAACGGCGCGGAAGCTTACCCGATTGCCGGATACACTTACGTTCTCGCGTATCGTAACCAGAGCGACAGTCTAAAAGGCAAGGCACTCGTTGACTTCCTGTGGTGGGCGATTCATAACGGTATCCCTTACTCGCGCGCTCTGGAATACACGCCGTTGCCCGATGAAATGGTTCGCCGCGCCGAAGCGAAAATCAATTCGATTTCCGCCGGTGGAAGAAGCTTGAGGCAGTAGGCAGTAGGCAGAGGGCAGTAGGCAGATAAGAGGGGCGTTCAATGTTAGGCATCCGACTTTTGAAACTTTGAACGAACTTGAAACTCTGAACCTTGAACTGTCTTCCTGTCTTCATTCTGCCTACTGCCCTCTGCCTACTGCCTACTGTTTATGAACGATTCGCAACCCATCACACCGACGCCCGTTGCCGCGTATAGTCCGGGAACTATCAGCCGCGTCGCCGCTTTGCGACGCCGTTTAGCACCGACCGGAAATACGGGTGATGCCGTGTTTCGCGCGCTGCTTGGAGCGAGTGCGGTGCTGTTATTGGTCGTCGTCGTGATGCTTATCGCGGTGATGTGGTGGAATTCACGGCTTTCGATTGCGGCGTTCGGGTGGGGTTTCTTGACGAGTCGGGAATGGAATCCGGGACGCGAAATCTACGGCGCGCTGCCTTACGTTTATGGCACACTCGCTTCGAGTCTGCTCGCGTTGCTTATCAGCGTGCCGCTCTCTCTGGGCGTCGCGGTTTTCTTAACCGAACAAGCACCGCGCCGCATCGCGCGCCCCGTGACGTTTCTCGTCGAACTACTCGCCGCGATTCCGTCGGTGGTTTATGGCTTGTGGGGAATCTTCGTTCTCGCGCCTTTTCTGCGTGAAAACATCGCGCCGATTTTCTCGACGACGCTTGGCTGGTCGCCGTTTTTTAGCGGTTCATTGCGCGGCGGAAGTCTGCTCACGGGTGGCATCATTCTTGCGATTATGATTACGCCGATTATCACGGCGATTGTCCGCGATGTGCTTTCCGTCGTTCCGGTCGCGCAACGTGAAGCCGCGCTCGCACTCGGCGCGACGCGGTGGGAAACGAGTCGCGTGGTTTTAGCGAACGGCGCGGCAGGCATCGCGGGCGCGATTATCTTAGGCTTGGGGCGCGCGGTCGGCGAGACGATGGCGGTGACGATGGTTATCGGCAATCGAGCGGAAATAAGTCTTTCGGTGTTCGACCCGTCATACTCAATCGCCGCCGTTTTAGCCAACGAATTTCGTGAAGCGACGACCGACTTACATCGTAGCTCGCTCGTCGAACTCGGCTTGATTCTGTTGTTCGTTACAATTTTAATTAACGGCGCGGCGCGCTTGCTCGTCTGGAGCGTGAAAGAAAAGTAGAAAGGAGAAGTGAGAAAGTAGAAAACTTCAAAGGGGCGAAAGTTCAAGTTGGCGGCGGAGTCTTTGGTCTTCCACTTTTCTTACTTCTGCTTTCTCCTTTCTCATTTCTACTTTCTACTTTGCTTCCGTGGCAAGTAATTCTTCAACCTTAAACGGTGCATCACCAAGCGCGGGCATCGTCTCGCGGCGAAGCGATGCGTCGCGGCGCATGACGAATCGTGTGATGACGGTGTTGACAGCGGCGTGCGCGTTCTTCGCCGTCGGGATTCTGGTTCTTATTCTCGGCTACATCGCGGCGCAAGGTTTGAGCGCGTTGAGCATTCAATTCTTGATTGACACGCCGAAACCGATTGGCGAAGGCGGCGGCATCGGCAATGCGATTTTGGGTTCGTTCATACTGCTTTTGATTTCATCGCTCATCGGCTTGCCCATCGGCATCGCTATCGGCATCTATCTCGCGGAGTTCGGCGGGCGCGGCTTCGGCAACCTGATACGCTTCATCGCAGACACGATGACGGGCGTTCCGTCCATCATCATTGGCGTCTTCGTTTATACGCTCATCCTTGCGATGCGCGATTTCGCTCCCGACTTTCCGCAGTTCACGGCACTTGCCGGAGGCATCGCCCTCGCCCTGATTATGATTCCGATTGTCGCGCGCACGACCGAAGAGATGATTCGCCTTGTTCCCGTTTCGATGCGCGAAGGCGCGCTCGCACTCGGCGCACCGCAGTGGCGCGTCACGCTTGGTGTCGTGCTTCCCGCCGCCGCATCCGGGATTGCGACGGGTGCGATGCTCGCCGTCGCCCGCGTGTCGGGTGAAACCGCGCCCCTGCTATTTACGGCGTTCAACAACAGCTTTTATACTTACTACATTGACGACCCCGTATCATCGTTGACCGTCCAGATTTATAACTACGCCATCTCGCCTTACCCCGAATGGCACGCCCAAGCATGGGCGGCGACGCTCGTTTTGATGACACTGATTCTCCTCATCAACATCGTCGTCAGATACCTGACCCGGCAGAAATTTTGAAGGAATTTTGAAAGAATTGAATCATTGATTCATCGGTTCATTGAATCAATGACTGAATGAAGCAATGAATCAATAACCATGACCTCAACTCCACTTTCGACGATGAATCAAACGCCGATTGCCGCCCGCCCGGTCGTCGCCGATGCGCCGCGTGCGACTTCGGAAGCGACGCCGCCGAAAATCAGCGTTGCGAATCTCAATTTTTATTACGGCAAATCGCAGGCTCTCTATGACATCACGCTCGATATTCCGCCCCGACAAGTGATGGCATTCATCGGACCTTCGGGTTGCGGCAAGTCAACTTTCCTTCGCACGCTCAACCGCATGAACGATACGATTCCGGGAACGCGCGCCGAAGGGCGTGTGATGATTGACGGGCAAGACATCTATGCTCCCGGCACGGATGTCGTCGCCCTGCGGCGCAAAGTCGGGATGGTGTTTCAAAAATCAAATCCGTTTCCGAAATCCATCTTCGATAACGTCGCTTACGGCTTACGCATCAACGGCATGAGTTCAAGTAAAAACGACTTGGAAGCCCGCGTCGAAAAGGCTTTGCAAAACGCCGCTCTGTGGACAGAAGTCAAAGACCGTTTGAAGACTTCCGCGCTCGGTTTATCCGGCGGTCAACAACAACGATTGTGCATCGCCCGCGCTCTGGCGGTCGAACCCGAAGTGGTTTTAATGGACGAACCCGCGTCGGCACTCGACCCGATTGCGACGCAGAAAATCGAAGAACTCATCGTCGAACTCAAGCGGCAATACACCATCGTCATCGTCACGCACAACATGCAACAGGCGGCGCGCGTCTCCGACCTGACGGCGTTCTTCTGGCTCGGCAAACTCGTCGAAGTCACCGCGACGGAAAAGATTTTCACCAACCCGAACCAGAAACTGACGGAGGACTACATCACAGGAAGGTTCGGATAAAACAGTGGATAGTGGATAACGGATAGTGGATAGTTTAAGACAAGTTTTCCACTATCCGTTATCCACTATCCGTTATCCACTAATAATCATGGAAACACACAGACTACTTGACCGCGATTTAGACATCTTGCGCGACCGCGTATTGCTCTTGGGCGGTGAAACCGAAACTGCGCTTTTGCGTGCGATGTATTCCCTTGTCGAGCGCGACAGCGCGGCGGCGCGCGAAGTCCTCGCGGGCGATGATGAAATTGACCAACTCGAATTGGAGATTGACCGTCTCTGCATAGACACCATCGCGCTTCGGCAACCCGCCGCGCGTGATTTGCGCTTCGTCATCTCCGCCGCGAAAATCACGCCCATCTTGGAACGCATCGCCGACCATGCGTGCAACATCGCCCGCGCCGCCATCGAACTCAACGACGAACCGCAACTTAAACCCTATCTCGATTTGCCGCGCATGGCGCAACATGCTTCGTCCATGCTCCACGCCGCCCTCGATTCGTTCACTTCCGGCGATGCCGTCAGTGCGCGTGCCGTCATCGAACGCGACGATGAGATTGATGAGATTTATAACCGCGTCTTCCGCGACCTTATCGAAATGATGGTCAACGAACCGCACACCACCGCCCGCGCCGCGCGCCTTCTATTCGTCGCCAAACACATCGAACGCATCGGCGATTACGTCACCGACATCTGCGAACTGACGGTGTACATGACCGAAGCCGAATTTATCAAACACTCGAACTGAGTAGGCAGCAGAAAAACATGCCTTCATCCGCCTACTGCCTACTGCTTACTGCCTTATGAAACCTGTGCTTATCATCGAAGACGACCCCGACATCGCCGAAGGCGTGCGGTATAACTTGGAGCGTGAAGGCTTGGAAACGCGCGTCGCTTTGACGGGCGAACAGGGCTTGACCGCCGCCCTCGACCCGCGCGCCACGCCGTCGCTTATCATCCTTGATTTAATGCTGCCCGGTATGAACGGCATGGAGTTATGTCGTCGCTTGCGCCGCGAACCAAGCACGCGCCGGACACCGATTATCATGCTCACCGCGCGCACGACCGAAGCCGAACGCCTCGCCGGATTCGACATCGGAGCGGACGATTACATCACCAAACCCTTTTCGGTGCGCGAACTCATCGCCCGCGTCAAAGCCGTACTTAGACGCACACACGAAACCGTCGCGTCGTCTTACGAAGACGACCGTTTGACCGTTGACTATAACGATATGCGCGTCGTCTGCGACGGCGAACACATACGCTTAACGCGCAAAGAACATAACCTGCTCGCCGCCCTCGCCCGCAATATCGGGCGCGTGGCGACACGTCAAATGCTGCTCGATAACGTCTGGGGTTATGAATACTACGGCGACTCACGCACGCTCGACGTACACATCCGCCGTCTGCGTCAAAAACTCGGTGAGTGCGGCGAATGCGTCGAAACCGTCGTCGGCGTCGGCTATCGTTTCGTCGGCTGCCAACCGCGCAAAATCAACGCGGATACTCCCGCCGAAACCGAAAGCTAAAACTACGCCGTGTCGCTTCGTACACTATTCGCCACCCTCTTCGCGCTCCTCGCCCTCGCCATTCTTTTCTACCTCATCACGCGCGCTCCGCAACTCGCTTTGCCCGTCGTCGCCCTCGTCACACTCGTCGCACTGTCCGCGCGTTTGTTGCCTTCACGCATAAGTCTCACAGGGAACGAAACCACTCACACAGCATTCGCCACGACGGATGACAACGCTTCTTCCGCCGGGATTGGCTCAAGTGAGTTGCCCGCGAATGCTCTGCTCGAAGCGACGATGGAGAGTATGCGCGAAGGCGTGTTGGTGGTGGACGCTTCGCTGCGTATCGTCGCCGCGAATAAGGCGGCAAACGATCTGTTCGCCACGCAAGGCGCACCCCTTGTCGCCAAACGCTTGACGGAGATAACGCGCAACGCCGCGATTCATCAAGCTTTTCAAATCGCGCTCGAACGCGGCGAACGCCACGAAGTCAAAGTCGAAACCGGCGGTGCAGACGCACGGGGACGCCGCGCGTTCGATGTCCGCGTCGCGCCTTTGCGATACAACCCCGATGATGCCGCGACACGCTCCGGTGATAACGCGACGATGCGCGCGGGCGCGGTCGGCATCTTCTTCGACATCACACGCCTTGAACGGCTTGAGCGCGTGCGGCAAGAATTTCTCTCGAACGTTTCGCACGAACTTCGCACGCCGCTGACCGCGATTTTAACTTTCGTCGAAACCCTTCTGTCGGGGGCGGTGGATGACAGGGAAAACAACCGTCGTTTCTTAAACGTGATTAGCCGTAATGCCGGGCGTATGCACAACTTGATAGACGACATCCTTGAGCTTTCCGCGATTGAAGCCGGAACGGTGAGAGTCGAACGAACCCCTGTCCGCCTTCGTCCACTTGTCTCGGAAGTCTTTACCGCTCTCGCCGTCCCCGCCGAAGAAAGATGTATCGCGCTTCATAACGAAGTCGCAGACAGCGCGACGGTTTATGCCGACGCGCGCCGCCTTGAACAGATGATTACCAACCTCGCCGACAACGCCATCAAGTTCAACACCAAAGGCGGAACGGTCACGGTTCGTTATGAATTATCAAAGGATGAAACGCGCGACCGCATCATCGTCACAGACTCCGGCGAAGGCATTTCACCCGAACACATCAACCGGATTTTTGAACGCTTCTACCGCGTTGACCGCGCCCGCTCGCGCGCTCTCGGCGGCACGGGCTTGGGTCTCGCCATCGTCAAACATCTTGCCCGCGCGCACGGCGGCGAAGCTTCCGTCGCTTCGACTTCCGGCAACGGCGCGATCTTCACCATCGAATTTCCGAAAGCCGCAACGTGAATTGCGGTTTAAGAAACGACCAAGACTTATCCACGAAACAGAAGCCGGATTTCTTTAGTGTTCTTCCTTTGCGTTGATTCGCGTTGTTTCGTGGATAAAATCCTTATTCGTCTTACATCGAACTCACGGCAAAACATAAACCTTGACCCGCTTGGAAAACGCTTGCTATTCTTTCGTCAAGAAGTAAGTTCCCGCCCCCGCGATTGATTAGTCAAACATAATTCGCGCCCGCACATAACCGCTTCGATACCACTGCATGATGGTTTAGCGCACAACTTTTGAGAGTCAATATATGTACTGGCTCAAGGAGACAAAGACAGTGAGTTTCAAAATCGGTCAACAAGTCGTTTATCCGAATCACGGCATCGGCACTATCGAACAAATCGAACAAAAGCAGATTGGTACGGACTCGATTCCGTTCTACACCCTGCGCCTTGCCGCGACGAACACCGTCGTTCTCGTTCCCGTCCGCAACGCCGATGAAGTCGGGCTTCGTGAACCGATTACTTCCGCCGAATGCGAACTACTGGTGAAAGCACTCGGCGACGATTTCGTCCAACCGCCTTCGGATTGGAAAGACCGCTTCAAAGAATTCTCCGACAAGATGCGAACCGGCTGCGTTTTTGAAGCTTCGCACGTCCTCAAATTCCTGACCTACATCAGCCACACCAAACCCCTATCCTTCCGCGAACAACGTATGCTTGAGCGCGCCCGTTATCTCGTCATCTCCGAACTCGCCGCCGTCTGCCACCAAGCCACGTCCCAAGTCGAACCGCGCATTGACCATGCACTCAACCGCGCCTGTTCCAAACACGACCGCGCCGCGACCCGCGCCGCCGGTGCTACCGTCGTCCATTAAGACGCTTTTCGTTTTCCCTACTTGTGTAACCGGCTTATGTGATTAGCCCGGTCATGCCGAGCAGTACGAGTAGGTCGCGCTGCAATCCGGTGTGGCGGTTCGTCGCGTCGTACCATTCGTCGAGTGTGTGCGAATTGCCGCTTGAGCCGCCTGCCCCGATGGTGATGGCGGGTATTCCTTGCGCGATGGCGATGTTGGAATCGGTTGACGAACAATCAAAGCGCGGTGCGACATCGAAGGCGCGCGTCGCTTCTTCCGCGAGACGCACGAGCATCGTATCGGTTGCGGTCTGCCCTGAAGGGCGGTCGCCGAGAAGTTTGACATCGAAGGCGAGCGCGGCAGTTCCCGCGCGTCGCGCCGCGTTTTCATCGTCTATGGATTCACGCATCGCGCGCCGAAAGTAAGCGTCGAGACGCATCAGTTCCACGTCGGATTCCGAGCGTAAATCAACATCCATCACGGCTTCCGAAGCGATGACGTTGACGGAACTGCCGCCTTCGACGCGCCCGACGTTAAACGTCGTCGGCGTGCGTGCGGGGAGAGGATAGGCGGCGAGACGCGCGATTAAACGTCCCATCGCGTGAACCGGATTCGCCACGCCGAAGTCGCCCCACGAATGACCGCCTGCCCCCGCGAAGCGCACGCGCCACCGTCTCGAACCCAGTGCGGCGTTCGTGATGCGCTCGATGCCGGGTCCGTCAATGCTGATGAAAGCGTCAACATCTTTCGCCCATTCACCGTTCGCCAAAAGGTGACGCGCCCCGCGCAAGTTGCCTTCGCCTTCTTCACCGACCGTTCCGGCGAAAAGAATCGAACCCTGTGTTTCGATACGAGCTTCGTTCATCGCTTCGATGAGGGCGACGAGAGCGGCAAGCCCGCACCCGTCATCAGCGATGCCGGGTGCGCGCAAAATTTGGTCATCAACACGAACGGTGAAATCCGTGTCTGCGGGGAATACGGTATCGAGATGCGCGCTCACGACCAGCAAAGGCTTGAGCGTGCGCCCGCCCCGCAAACCCACGGCGTTGCCTTCCGCATCCGTCCGCACGTCCGTCAACTTTAAGCGGTGAAAGCGTTCGCACAGGTAAGCCGCGCGCTTCACCTCACCGAACGGCGGCGAAGGGATGCGGCAAATCCTGATGTGTTCATCGGTGATGGCGGCGTGGTGCGTCTCAAAAAACGCGAACGCCTTTCGCACCTGCGCCGCGCTCTGCAAGTCGCGTATGAGATTCGCAACGTGTGAATTTGAAAGCACGCTTACCACTTTCGGCTTGACCGCTTCGCTTTCTTGAATGATGTCCGAGAAAACAGAGATTACCATAACCGTCTTAACGCGACTCGCAACCCGAAGCGTTTCAATGAACCGTGTTTTGCTTCAGCGTGCGTCTCTGATGTAGGCTTGGCAAACTTGATATTTAAGCTCGAAAAAGCTTTCCTCTACGTCGCTCCGTGTCATCTCCGTATCACTGTGGTTAAAATAAGTTTTAGAAGCGGTCTTATAAGTGTTTCTCTCTCTGCGTAACTCTGCGTCTTCAACTCTGCGGTACTCTGCGTTTAATAAAGGGTATGAGTGAACGCAGAGTACCGACGCAGAGTTACGCAAAGAGACAGATATTTATGAGATCGGTTCTGGTCATTTTCGCCAATTCTTATCCAAAGAGGTTTCACCAATCTTTACATGCACGAACTCACCGCACAGGGCAACGACGAACATTTGAGCCGGCAACTTCTTCATCGCGCGACCAACACCGGATGGATTGAGGTCATCGCCGGTTCGATGTTCTCCGGCAAATCCGAAGAACTCATCCGCCGCCTGCGCCGCGCCAAAATCGCGCGCCAGAAAGTTCAGGTCTTCAAACCGCAAATTGATACGCGCTACGCCCTTGACTACATCGTTTCGCATTCCGAGATGCGCCACGAATCCAACGCCGTCGCATCGTCCGCCGAACTATTGTCACAAGTCGAACCTGACACGGAAGTCATAGGCATTGACGAAGCGCAATTTTTCGATAACGGACTCGTCTCCGTCGCCAATGAACTTGCGCGGCGCGGGGTGCGCGTCATCATCGCCGGACTCGATCAAGATTTTCGCGGCGTGCCGTTCGACCCCGTGCCGCAACTCTTGAGCATCGCCGAATACATCACCAAGACGCACGCCATCTGCGTCCGGTGCGGGCAGCCCGCGAACTATTCGCAACGCATTGTCGAGAGCGAGGAGCGCGTCGCCGTCGGAGCCTCTGACATGTACGAAGCGCGTTGCCGCCGCTGCTTCGTGCCGCACGCCGACGCGCCGACCGCGCATCTCGTCGAAGCGAGCATTGACTTATAGAAACGTGAGCCGCGCGCACGCGAAATCTTTGCCCGTGTGCGCGTGTAATGATATTCTCGCGTTCAAGCCATCAACCCCTATAACTCGAAACCCTTCCCCTTGAATCGTTATCAAACTATCAGGAGAACTTTGCACATCATGTTTCAACTTAATCTGCCTAAACACATACGCATCATTTCACTTGCCGCCGTCATCGCGTTGACTTCAAGCGCGTGTCTTTCGGGACAAAACGGAGCGTCCGCCAACTTGAACGGCAACTCGAACCTCGTCGGCAACTCGAACACCAACGGCAACACCAACACGCTTTCCAACGGCAACGGAACTGACATGGGGACTTTGCCCGCCACGAATAATTCCGGCAATGCAGGTAGCAATGTCGGTAATAATGCCGCGATGAATTCCGGCGGCGGAACTATCAACACGCGCGAACCCGAACGCTATCAAGCGACGCTCGTTTTCTCCGGTCAAGCATCGGGAACGCAACGCTCCGCCAATGCTCCGACCATCAACGCGCAAGTCGTGCGCGATGGCGTCAACCGCCGTTTCTCAATTCGCGTTCCCGGTTTGAATCAGGAAGTCGTGTTTCTCGACCGTGCCGAAAATCGTTATCTCATCCTGCCCGACCGCCGCGAATACGCCGTGCTGTCGCCTGAAGCGACCGGCGGCATTCCGATTCAATCCATGATGACGCCCGGACAAATCACGGCGTACCTTCAACGTCAACCCGGCTTCGAGCGCGTCGGTGAAGAAACTTACAACGGGCGCACCGTGACGCGCTATCGCTACGCGCGTTCCGGTCAAACTAACTCCGCCGCCGGACAAGCTCAAGGTGAAGCTTATGTTCTGATTGATAACGAAACCGGCTTGCCTCTGCGCGCCGATTTAGTCGCGCAATCGCAAGGCAGCGTGCAGGGCATCAGCAGCGCACGCGGCTTAATCGAGATGCGCGACATCAACACCAACATTGATCCTTCACTGCTCGAAATCCCGCAAGGTTACAGGGAAATCGCGCCCGACCAGATTCGCGGTCAGATTCAACAATTCCTTCAACTCGCCACCGCCGCCGTCGGCTTAATGGGCAACATGAGCGCGCCGCCGCAAAATACACCCGCGCCAAACGCTCCCGCCGCACCCAGACCGTAATTAGTGGATAGTGGATAACGGATAGTTGATAGTAAAGAAGATGTTCGGCGGCTTCTTTACTATCCACTATCCGAGGAGAAAGCCAATATGAAAAGATTGACCACTTGCCTGATTATCATCCTGCTTTGTGCGGCTACACCTTTCTCGCAGACCAGACGCAACACCAGACCTGCTCAGACGAGCATCAAGCACGGATACTATTTCACCGTTGACATGTGCCGCGCCTGTTATTACCCGGAGTGGAGGAAGGATGTCGTCCGGCTGTTTCAACAGCAAGGTATCGGCGCGACCATTTACGAAGGTGCAATGATGGAGACGGCTAACGAGAGATTCGTTTCTCTGAAGATATTTCCGAAGCGAGGGATGTGGAGCGATGTCGTGTATGTCGGTCCCTTTGCTTCAGAAGAAGTAGCCGTCGCAGCTCTCGACAAATTTCCTGCTGTTTTAGGAACGGTGCAAAGAAAGCGGAACAAGATGGGTGGGTCGGCAGATGAAGGGTGGCTGCTCGAAGAAGGCGAGAAGGTGCGGCGAACAAAGGGGAATGATTACAAGTACGGGTTTTACGAAATCAAAGGATGCAGATTGGTCGCGTAAGTGAGGCGAGGCACTCCGGTCACGCTGATGCGGAGCGTTCTTAAACTATCCACTATCCACTATTTTTGAGGACAACAATATGCGCTTTATCTTGGCACTTCTGCTCGGCTTACTTCTCGGCGCGGGTGCGGTCTATTACTTCTTTGTCGGCGCGCCGCGCATTGATGCGACGCAATCAACACCCGGCACGCCCGTCCTCGCACCCGATGCGAACGGCGACGCGCCCGGAACCGCCGTCATCGAATTTAACGAAGGTTTTTTCAACACGTTGTTGATGACTATCTTTACTGACTTGGGTTCGCCTGTGTTTCAACTCGCGTCCAACAACGAGAACAACATCGAACACACCGCGACGCTGACCGATGCCCGCGCGACGAGTGACAATGGCGTGCGCTTCGTGCCGATTCAGATGCCGACTCAGAATGCACCGTGCGTCAACCGCATCGTCCTCAAACAGGAAGGTAGCGGCGTTCAAACCGGAGTGCGTTTTGCGGACGGGAAAATCACCGCTCCGCTTGCCTTTGAAGGCAGCTACAATCAGTTCGGTCAGTGCCTCAACTTTCGCGGCGCGGCACAGGCGAACATTGACTTGCGCTTTGACGAAGCGGCGCAAACTCTCTACGGCAACATCAACGTCGAAGCCGTCAATCTCGAAGACGTACAAGGCTTCAACATCGCGGGCTTGGGTGCTTTGCTCAACGGACCCGTCACGCAGTTTGTCCAGAACGCGATAAACACGCGCGTCAATCCGCTTCGCATTATCGGCAGCGAACAGATGAATCTCGCCTTGCCCATCGCCGCGACGGGCGGCACGCTTCGCACCCAAGTCAAAGACGTGCGCGCCGACATCACCAACGCCCTTCGCCTTCACATCACTTACGACTTCACGGGCATCGGCGGACAACAGCCGTCAGTCCCAAGCGCGCCGCCCGCTTAATCTTCGTCGGCTTGATTTGGCTCAACTGATACTTTGAGCTTGATACATTTCACACGTTCCATGCAGGGAGAATCCAAAATGAACCTCAAACCGAATGCTTATCGTTTCCCCGTCTTTGTGACGCTCGCATTTCTCGTCATCTTCTCTGCGGCGTGCAATAACGCCAATCAAGAAACGTCGAACCAATCCGTGACGACGACAACCAACAGCGCGAGTGGCGCAAACTCCGTCGCTCCGGCGGCGAAAGAGGTCGAAAGCCGCAACAATGTTTTGGTGCGTGTCGCCCATCTCGTACCCGGCGCGCCGAACGTGGATTTGTTCGTTGACAATGCCAAGATGTTCGACAATACGACGTACAAGCGCGTCTCGCCGTACAAGGAAGTTTCCGAAGGCGAACATAAATACTACTTGCGCCAAGCCGGACAAAACACCGCCCAATCGCTTGCCGAAGAAGACGAACGTACGAGCGACGCCGGAGCGCACTACACCGTTCTCGCCGTCCCGACATCTGTTGTCGGGCGTCCCGAACTGAAAATCATCAAAGACGATTACTCAGCACCCGCCAACGGTAAAGCCAAAGTCCGCGTCATCCACGCCGCGCTCGGCACGGGCGATATTGATGTCGTCGCAAACGGCGTCAGTGAATCGCTGTTCGACGATATAGGCTTTGCTGACGATGAAGAGTACGAAGAAATCAATCCCGTCAACGGCACGCTTGAAGTTCGCTTGGAAGGCAAAAACATCGCCGTCGCCACGCTGCCCAACACGGTTTTTGAAGCGGGCAAACTCTATACAATCTTCGTCGTCGGTTCGCCCACCGGAGGGGCGCGCGTCGAAGCCTTCGTCGTCACCGATGAATTCACCGCGCCCAGAACGATGAACGGCAACCCGATGAACACGACTAACTCCAATGTAGTTCCTTAACGTGAATTCGATGTAGGATTTTTAGCCCCGTCAAGGGCGACATAGTAATAGCCCACGGCGTCAGCCGTGGGAACCGAACGGCACATATTGAGACGGAAGCCCCGCAAGGGCAATGGCATTAAGTTAAGAAAATAATCGCCCGCACGGCGGGCTATGCCCGCCGTGCGCGGGGACGGCGGGCATAGCCCGCCTCCAAACAACCTTAACTTAATGCCATTGCCCGCAAGGGGCGACACAAGCTGTGTCGCCCCTTGCGGGGCTTTGATTTCTTTATTCATCTTCCCCACGGCTTGCGCCGTGGGCTATTACTATGTCGCCTCTACGAGGCTTTGAGGACGGAATACCTTATGTCGAACTCTCATGAAAATAGAGCGCACCTAAATCAATCTGACAGAGGTCGTTCTATTTTCATTCGTGGTGCTGAGCCCGCGAATCATGGAGACTCACGTTGTTCTACATTTCGTCCTTCATCTTCTCGCGTTGTACGCCGAACGGGTTCGTCGAACGCTTGCCCAGTGCGCGCCCGTTTGGTTTGCGTTTGCGCTTCTCAAACGGTTGCTTCGTGTTGTGCGCGACGCTTCGCACGGGTTGTAAATCTTCCGCTTCGCCTTCCGGGTCAACAAGGCTCGTCTCGACGATTAAAGGCTCACCCACATCACCCACGCCTTCAATCACGTCATGCACATCGCCCAACAAATCAACTTCCGATGTTTGATTATTCGCGGTTGAAGGCGGAGCGTTCAAGAGGTGCGTTTGGGCTTCGATAAGAATGTCATTTGAAGTATTATTCGTCACGCCGTCGCCGTTGATTTTCGTTTCGTCTTCAAAGATTCCCGCCGCCGCGCGTTGGTCTTTGAAGTGACCGAAAATCGCTTCCGCCGTTTCTTTGCCGACGAATGGCGAGAGTTCGGCGGTCGTCGCTTTTGCGATTCTGGTTATCGAGCCGAAGTTGCGAAGCAGGCGGGTTTTACGCTTCTCGCCGACGCCCGGAATCGCCGTCAACTCCGATGTGAAATCGCGTATCTCACGACGTTTGCGGTGATATGAAATCGCCGCTTTGTGCGTCTCATCTCTGATTTTTTGTATGAACCTCAAAGCCGGAAGATGCCCGTCAAACGGTATCGGGTCATGCTCTCGTCCGCGAATGATTAAGTGCGAAACGTCGGCGTGGCGACCCTGCGGTTTGACGACGCCCATCATCGGAATGTGTTCTAAATCCAGTTCGCGCATCGCATCACCCGCCGATGAAAGTTGACCTTTGCCGCCGTCAATCAAGATCAAATCCGGCATCGCGGAGTTCTCTTCTTTCGCGCGGCGGTAACGACGAAACACGACTTCGCGCATCGCGGCGAAATCGTTTGTGCCTTCGACCGTCTTGATTTTATAACGCCGATTTTCGGCGCGGTTCATCACACCGTTATCGAACACGACCATCGCCGCGACCGTATCCGCGCCCTGTATGTGCGAGATGTCGAACGACTCGACGCGCTTCGGAACGACGGGCAAATCAAGCATCACTTTCAGTTCATTCAAAATTTTTTCCGTGTCCGGCTTCATCACGCGGAAGCGTTGTTCAAAAGCAACCTTCGCGTTCTTTTCCACAAGGTCAATCAAATCACGCTTCGCTCCGCGTTGCGGAAACATGATATGCACGCGCTTCTTTTTGCGCTCGGTCAAAGCCTGTTCGAGTATCGTTCTATCTTCAAAATCCGTCGGAACGTGAACCTCGCGCGGCACATAATCCGTCGAGTAATACTGCGTCAAGACTTCGCTTAAAAAACCCGAAGGCTCGAAATCATCGGTCGCCAAATCTTCCCAGAAAAACTCGCGTCGCCCGACAACCTTGCCTTCACGCATCGTGAAAAGTTGCAAAGCCAACTGCGCGCCTTCTTTGTAATAACCGAAGATGTCAACGTCGCGGTCTGAAACCGTCGCCATCTTTTGCTGCTCGGCAATCGCCACGACCGTCTTGCGCTGGTCACGATATTTCGCCGCGAGTTCAAAGCGCATATCTTCCGCCGCCTGCGTCATGCGCCCTTCAAGTTGTTCGGACAACTCCTTATTCTTGCCTTCCAAAAACAGCCGCACATCCGCGACCGCTTCCATATACTCCTTCGGGGCGCACAAATCTTTGACACACGGACCCAAACATCTTTTGATGTGATACTCCAGACACGGGCGCGGTAACCCGCCGTCAATATCTATGTCACACGAACGCAGTTGAAACGAACGATGCACAAGGTCAATCGTCTTTCGCGCGAGACTCGCCGGAAGATACGGACCGAAATACAAAGCCCCGTCACGCTGCACGCGCCTTGTAATCATCAATCGCGGAAACGCTTCGTTAATCGTCAACTTCAAATGCGGATACTGCTTATCGTCCTTGAGGAAAACGTTGTAACGCGGCTTATGTCGCTTAATTAAATTCGACTCAAGCACCAACGCCTCGACCTCTGTATCGGTCACGATAAATTCCAAATCCGCGATGCGTTTAACCAGTTCGCGCGTCTTTCTATCGTGACCCTTACCCGACTGAAAATAAGACCGCACACGGTTCTTCAACACGCGGGCTTTCCCGATGTAAATGATGCGCCCGTCCGCGTCCTTGTGCAGATACACACCCGGCGCGTCCGGCAGATTTTTAAGCTTTTCTTCTAAAGACATTTGACCGTTTATCTTATAAAAAGATGCGATGTTCGTACACCTCTTCGTCCCGTCAGGGACGCTTGAGTTTAGCCCAGCGATTCATCGCTGGGAACGTGCGAGAAGATGAACCAAAGTCCCGTCAGGGACGGCTGAACTTGCGGACATTCTGCCGTCCCTGACGGGACTCGAACGACTGTTTGCTCATACACCCAGCGATTCATCGCTGGGCTAATTTTCGTAAGTCCCTACAGGACAAATTGTTCAACTTAACTTCACCCGCTCATATACTTCGTGCAATGCGAGCGTGCAATCAACCGACTCCAACCGCACGCCTCGCTCAATCCCGCGCACGTCTTCCAACAACCAACGCCCGTCCGCAACATTTCCTCGTTATAGAACTCGCTTCCGACTTCCGCCGCGCGCTCAATCTCCAAATACTCTTGCGCCGTCAGTTTCGTTTTTAATTGAGACGACATTTAACGTACTCTCCTCTTTTGCAAACAGCGTTGCCTGTATTCTAACGCTTCGCGCCGAACTTTACGCGCGGAAGCAAACTAACCTTTTTATGTGGAGACAAAATCATCCGTGCGCTTTCCGTTCAAACTTTCAACTGATAAACAATTCGACTGCGCGGGCTTCGGCGAAAACACCGGCGACTATCTGTTGCTCGCGCCTGAGTTTCCCGAAACCGATACCAAACACGCCCTTCTCGAAGACGTGCAAACATCCGGCGGGCAAGTCGCTTCCGCCCTCGTCGGACTCGCGCGCTTAGGATTAAAAACAACTTATGCCGGACGCTTCGGCGCGGATGAAGCGGGGAGGCGCGGGCGTGAATCTTTGATTCGCGCGGGCGTAGATGTGTCTTTCGCCGAAACCATCGAAGCGGCACGTACGCACACGTCTTACATCTTGATTGATGCCGTAACGGGCAATCGCACGATTCTGTTTTCACGCGATGAACGACTTGGCTATGACGAACAAGATGCGCCTTTGCCAATCGCAAATCTCGCCCGCGCCATACACATTGATGGGCAGAATCCGCGCGCCGCACTCCGTTTGATTGACGAAGCGCACAAAGCACACGCCATTATCAGCGCGGATTTTGATTTCGTAAATGACGACATCATCGGCTTGCTGCCGCACATTGACATAATGATTGCTTCACGCGATTTTCTCGCCCAAGCGACAAACATCGCAGACGAACGACAGGCATTGAAAACCTTGCAAGCGCGTTACGGTTGCCCGCTCGTCGGCTTGACGCGCGGCGAAAACGGTTCGCTGTTGTTTATCGAAAACGGATTCATCGAACAAAGCGCGTTGCCCGTCGCCGTGCGCGATACGACGGGCGCGGGCGATGCTTTTCGCGCGGGTTTTCTCTATGGTTTATCGAGAGATGAAACGATTGAAGATGCGATGAACATTGCCGCCGCCGTCGCCGCCCTTTCGTGTCGCAGCTTAGGAGCGCGCGACGGTTTGCCGACGAAACGTGAGTTGGACGATTACCTGACTCACATTTAATTCACAGTGATTATGCCGCGTGCCTTCATGCTATAACGTCGCGGCAATTAATCTTTTCCGACCGGACAAATCATGCACATACAAAACCACCTGCAAAACCACCTGACTCGCCTCGCCGCAGTGCTTATCTTCGCTTTAACCCTCGCGCCGCTTACCAACTCGGCACAGCGAAATCAAATTGAACAAGCCGATTTGATTTTGACGAACGGCGTTATCTTCACTGCCGATGACGCGGACACAATCGCCGAAGCAGTGGCGATTAAAGGCAACCGCATCGTCGCCGTCGGTACGACAAAAGATATAACTTCACGCTTTCGCTCCACGCCGAACGGCAAGACGATTGACCTGCGCGGCAGACTCGTGACGCCGGGCTTCAACGACGCGCACATACACTTCTTAAACGGCGGCATCTCTTTGTTGAATGTAGATTTGAACGGCGCGAAGTCGCTTGATGAAGCATTGCGCCGCATTGCCGAGAAGGTCAAAAACACGCCGGAAGGAGTCTGGATTACGGGGCGCGGCTGGGACCATACCCTGTGGGGAAACAGGTTTCCGACAGGCGGCGACTTGGATAAAATCACCACCAAGCATCCCGTGTTTCTCACCCGCGTTGACGGTCACGTCAGTTGGGCGAACTCACTCGCCTTACAGAAAGCGAACGTCACAAAGGCGACGAACGCCCCCGAAGGCGGCGAGATTGAACGCGATGCAAACGGCGAAGCGACGGGGATTTTGAAGGAAACCGCCGCCGGACTTGTCGGCAGAGTCATCCCGCCAACGACGAATGCAGACCGTGCGCGCGGGCTGGAAATCGCCTTGAAGCAAGCCCGCGAGTACGGCATCACTTCGATAAACGACAACTCCGGTTACGAAGCGACGAAGATTTACCGCGACTTTATACGCCAAAATAAACTGACCGTCCGCGTCGCGGAATGGCAAGACTTTGAAGATTCAATCGAAGAATTAAAAGCACAACGCGCCGAGTTTCAGACGTTCAAAGACAACCCGTTTCGCCTTCGCCTGACGGCACTCAAAGGCTACGTTGACGGCACACTCGGTTCACGCACCGCCGCGATGCTCGCGCCCTTTTCCGACGACCACGACAACGCCGGAATCCCGCGCCGCCCGCAAGAAGAATTGACGAAGATGATTGTCGAACGCGCCACCGCAGGCTTTCAAATCGCGCTTCATGCGATTGGAGATAAAGCGAATCGTATGGCGATTGAAGGATTTGACAAAGCATTGTCACGCAACGTCGTCGTTGACGGGCATCAACGTCCTTTTGAAGAAGGTAATAGATTTTTAGGAGTACAAGGCAAGACTGCGGCTGAACTACATCGTCACCGCATCGAACACGCGCAAGTCATCGCGCCGTCGGACTTCAAACGCTTTGATGAACTCGGAATAATCGCTTCGATGCAACCGTCGCACGCCATCAGCGACAAGCGTTGGGCGGGCGAACGTCTCGGCGAATATCGCACGCTCGGTGCTTACGCTTGGCATCTGATGCGTTCACACAACGTCCACACTCCGTTCGGCACGGACTTTCCCGTCGAAGGCATGTCGCCTTACGTCGGACTGTTCGCCGCCGTCACGCGCCAATCCACAGACCTCGAACCGCAAGGCGGCTGGCAACCGCAAGAACGTCTTTCCATACGCGACGCGCTTCGCTGCTACACACGCGAATCGGCTTACGCTTCGTTTGAAGAAAACGATAAAGGACAAATCAAAGCCGGAATGCTCGCCGATTTAGTCGTCCACACGAAAAACCTTTTGACGATTGAACCGCGCGAGATTTTAACCACCGAAGCCGCGATGACGATTTTCGACGGCAAAGTTATTTACGAAAGAAGATAAAGCGAAACGCTGGATTAAAATCATCTTGTCTGCTTTTGGCGTGTGTCGTATTCTTAAATCAACTGTGTAGTTTTGTCCGTTTATGGCTAACTCGAAAACCGCTGTCGCGCCCGTTGAAAAGTTTAGCGAGTACATTTTCAAGCCCGATGCGACGCACGGCAAAGACGCGGTTTTCAAATCGCTTGGTTATAGCCGGGATGATGCAGCCGAACTCGCGCGCACCTACGAACAACAAGCCGCCGCGAAGTACGAAAACGGCGATTATGAATTAGGCATGAAAGACCATCACGGACAACGCATCGGCATCGAGATTGCGCTTACAGGAAAAGGCGCGGCGACGGGTAAAACGGGTTATGTGCGTTCCGGTTGGATGATACGCGACGATGCTATCATCACGCTCAACACACCGTTTAGCGGCTTTACGCGATAAGGAGATGTACGAGCTATGAAGATTCCAAATTATTCTCGCGTGCGACTTTTAACCGACAAGTACCGCGAGCAGGGCGCACGGCAAAACGCTATCGGTTACGTCATCGAAGTTTATGCGGATGGTGAATACGAAGTTGAGTTTTCCGATGCGAACGGCAACACCGTCGCGCAATTCGCGGTACGCCTCAACGAGATTGAAGTTGCAGAACAAGACTTGTCTCATATCACAGACCAAGCGGCTTAACTGCTCGTCATTTACTTAACCTAAACTGTTAAAGGTTAGAAGTTTAAGAGACTTCTAACCTTTTCGCTTAAAAACATGAATCAAGAAAACATTTTGCGCGATGCGCGCCTGTCGTTCATCGGGTGCGGCACGATGGCGGAAGCGATGATGGCGGGTGTCTTAAAGCGCGAGTTGGTTAAGGCTCATCATATCTGCGGCAGTCATCCGCGCGCTTCGAGACGTGAAGAATTAACGAAGCGTTACGCGGTGGAGATGTGCGAATCGAACGCCGATGCGGTGCGGTTCGGATACGGAGCGAACGATGAAGCGCAAGAGCGTTCAATCGTTGTGTTGTGTGTTAAACCTCAAAGATTGCGCGGCGTGCTGGCGGAACTAAAGGGCGTGGTGCGCGCGAATCAAACCGTGCTTTCAATCGTCGCCGGAAATCGCGTTGAAAAAATCGGTGAAGGCTTGGGACACAGTTCAATCGTGCGCGCGATGCCGAACACTCCGGCGCAAATCGGCGCGGGAATAACGGCATGGTACGCGAGTGAGAAAGTAAGCGATGATGAAAGCCAAATGGTGCGCGCCCTGTTGCAAGCTTTGGGGCGCGAGATGCAGGTTGAAACTGAGAACATGATTGAGATGGCGACGGCTCTGTCAGGCACGGGTCCAACCTACATTTTTATGATGATGGAAGCCTTGACGGACGCGGGCGTGCATCTTGGCTTCTCGCGCCACGTCGCGCAGGAATTGGTGACGGAAACGATTCTGGGTTCGGTGTTATTCGCACGCGAAACGCATAAACATCCGGCGGAGCTAAGGAACATGGTCACATCGCCCGGTGGAACTTCGGCTGAAGCGATTTACCAGATGGAGAAGGGCGGTCTTAGAACCCTGTTATCAAAAGCGGTATATGCGGCTTATCAGAAGGCTGTGAAGTTGGGCGAGAAGTAGAGCGAAGTCGGGTGATAATCAATTTTTTAAGGCTGAAATGAGACGCACGGCGAACGATAACAACCGTGCGAGATGTTGCAAGAATGTTACGCCTTCCCTATAATCGCCGCGTTTTTCACTCTCTCCTGATAGCACGCCGACAATCGAACAGTTGATTGTCCGTGCTTCGATGATACCGAATAATGATAAATACCTCTCGCCACACAAGGACGCGGATAAGTGTGCCCCAATCGAAACAACGCGCACCGTGGATGCCCGCGTCTTTTGCGATGCCGCCGACGCCGCGTTTTCGAGGTCTGACGACCTATTTTCTCCAAGCTGCGCGCTCGGCATTCAGCGAACCTTTCCAACTCGTCGTCGAACATCATGTCGTTCGTCTTAAACGTTTGCCCGTCGCCCTCGACGGGTTGCGCGTCGTTCAACTCTCCGACCTTCACCATAGCCCGTTCACCGGCGCAGACCAGATCATGCGCGCGATTGAAGCGGCGAACGCCCTCAAGCCCGATGTCATTGCGCTCACGGGCGATTATGTTTCGCATGAACGCGAATACGCCGCGCCGTGTGCCGCGATGCTCGGTCAACTCGAAGCACCGTGCGGCATCTTCGCGGTCTTAGGCAATCACGACCACTGGACGGATGCGCCGCTCGTCACCGATTTACTCGAACTCGAAGGCATACGAGTTTTGAACAACGAAGGCTTGCACTTTGAACACAACGGCGCAAGCATCTGGCTCGCGGGCGTTGACGACACGATGGTTGGGTTGGAAGATTTATCGCTCGCCCTCGCCGGTTCGCGCACGGATGAAATGAAACTTCTGCTCGCGCATAATCCCCTTGCCCTGCGTCGCGCCGCACGCGCCGGAGTTGACCTTGTTCTCGCCGGACACACGCACGGCGGGCAGGTAACTTGGCGTTCCGAACGCTCCGCATCGGGTGGTCGCCCGCGCCGCCGCCTTCTGCGCGGTCTCGGTCGGCAAGGCGACACGCAAATCTACGTTTCGCGCGGACTCGGCACGGTCGTGCTTCCCGTTCGTTACGGCTGTCTGCCGGAAGTCACGCTACTTGAACTGAAGAAACAGTAGTCGGTGGTCAGTGGTCAGTTAAGAACCGTTTTCCTGCCGACCACTGACCACTGACCACCGACCACTGATATATGTCTTCTCGAATCGTCACCCTGCCAAACTTTTTGACCATCGTGCGGATGGTCATGATTCCGGTCTTCGTTTCGCTTCTGTTTTACGGGCGGTTCGGTGCGGCACTCGCCGTGTTCGTCCTCGCCGGAATCACGGATGCCCTCGACGGATTTCTCGCCCGCCACTTCAATCAAAAATCGCAAGTCGGAACTATCCTTGACCCGATTGCCGATAAACTTCTGCTCGTCACGTCGTTCATCGTCCTTTCGCTTCCGGCGATTCATATACAGCCCGTTTCGCGTCACCTGCCGATTCCGTTCTGGGTTACGTCAATCGTTCTAAGCCGCGATGTATTCATTATCGTCGGTTCAATCACGATTAACATCGTCACCGGGTTTCGCCGTTTCCGCCCTTCGATGCCCGGAAAAATCAACACCGTCATCCAAATTCTCGCCATTTTGCTGGTCTTGGTCTGCTCACGCGAAACTTACCTGAGCGGCTACATACTACCCGCCACATACATGATTGTCGCCGCGAGTTCGCTTTTCTCCGGTGTACATTATGCTTTTCACGCTTCGACAATCATGAATGAAGACCGCGCACAAGCTGAACTTGACGAAGAACAAGAATCTAAAAACCAATAAGGTTACTTTAGCAAACTCTTATGCGGGTCTTGTCATCTCTAATGTTGACAGTGAGGGACTCAAGATTTATATTGTCGTCACGTTCAAGTCGCCGCTTCTGATGCTGCTTTAATCATCAACGTGGCGCGGTCAAGTTTCATTAAAACACGGAGAACTTTAGAACAATGAGCAAAATTATCGGTATTGATTTGGGTACGACCAACTCGGTCGTCGCGGTGATGGAGGGCGGCGAACCGACCGTTATCACCAATTCCGAAGGCGGACGCACGACGCCTTCCGTCGTAGGATTTGCGAAAGACGGCAATCGTCTTGTCGGACAGGTCGCCAAGCGTCAGGCTGTTACGAACCCGGAAAACACGGTCTATTCGATTAAGCGTTTCATGGGTCGCAATGCCAGTGAAGTGAGCGAGGAGAAGAAACAAGTTCCGTATCAAGTGCAATCCGCGTCAAACGGCGACGTGCGGGTTAACGCGGGCGGCAAGGATTATTCGCCGCCGGAAATTGCCGCGATGATTCTTCAAAAGATGAAGCAATCGGCGGAAGACTATCTTGGTCAGAAAGTTGACAAAGCTGTCATCACCGTTCCGGCGTACTTCAACGACGCGCAACGTCAGGCGACGAAAGATGCGGGACGCATCGCGGGGCTTGAGGTGATGCGTATCGTCAACGAACCGACGGCGGCGGCGTTGGCTTACGGACTCGACAAGAAGAAGGATGAGACCATCGCCGTGTTCGACTTCGGCGGCGGGACGTTCGACATCTCGATTTTAGAAGTCGGTGAAGGCGTGGTTGAGGTTAAATCCACGAACGGCGACACGCACCTTGGCGGCGACGACGTTGACGAAGTTTTAATCAAGTACATCATTGACGAGTACAACAAGGATCAGGGCATCAACCTGACGGGTGACAAGATGGCTTTGCAGCGTTTGAAGGAAGCGGCGGAGAAAGCCAAAATCGAGCTTTCCAGCACCGCGCAAACGGAAATCAATTTGCCGTTCATCACGGCGGACGCTTCGGGTCCGAAACACCTTGTGATGTCTTTGACACGCGCCAAATTCGAGCAACTTATCGAACCGCTTTTGAAGCGTTTAATGCCGCCCGTCGAGCAAGCTTTGAAAGACGCGGGCATTGACGCGAAGAAGATTGATGAAGTTGTTCTCGTCGGCGGTTCGACGCGCATCCCGAAAGTCTCGGAGATGGTGAAAGAGTTTTTCGGCAAAGAACCGAATCGTTCGGTCAATCCCGATGAGGTCGTCGCCATCGGCGCGGCGGTTCAGGCGGGCGTTCTTTCAGGTGAAAAAACCGACATCTTATTGCTTGACGTAACGCCTTTGTCGCTCGGCATAGAGACTCTCGGCGGCGTATTCACGAAGTTGATTGAGCGCAACACGACGATTCCAACACGAAAATCGGAAGTTTTTTCAACCGCTTCGGACAATCAAACATCGGTTGAGGTTCACGTCCTTCAGGGTGAACGCCAGATGGCTTCGGACAACCGCACGCTCGGCAAATTCCATTTGATAGGGATTCCGCCCGCGATGCGCGGTATGCCGCAAGTCGAAGTCACGTTTGACATTGACGCCAACGGTATCGTCAACGTATCCGCGAAAGATATGGGGACGGGACGCGAACAGAAAATCACGATTACCGCGTCATCCGGTTTGTCGAAAGACGAGATTGACCGCATGACGCGCGACGCCGAAGCCCACGCGGGCGAAGACGCCAAGAAGCGTGAGGAAATCGAATCGCGCAATCGTCTTGACGGTTTGACGTATCAAACGGAAAAGACTCTCAACGAGAACCGCGAGAAAGTCGGAGCGGCGGCGACCGACATCGAAACCGCGATTGCCGATGCCAAGAAAGCCCTCGAAGAAGGCACTACGGAGCGCATGGACAACGCTTTCAACGCCCTCCAAACCGCTTCGCACAAACTCGCCGAAGCCCTCTATAACCAGAGCGGCAACGACGCGGGCGGCGCAGGCGGAGATGCCGGACAAGCTTCGGCGGCGGGCGCGGGTGCTTCCGGCTCAACCAACACACAGGGCGACGACAACGTAATTGACGCCGAGTATGTTGACGTGGACGACAACAAATAGTGGATAGTGGGTAACGGATAGTGGATAGTTGAAAACCGTTCTTGCCTTCCACTATTTACTATCCACTATCCGTTATCCACTAAAATGATGGCAAAAGAAGATTACTACCAAACACTGGGCGTCAAGCGCGACGCGAAGCCTGAAGAAATCAAGAAGGCTTATCGCCGCCTTGCGCGCAAATTTCACCCGGACGTGAATCCCGGCGACAAGTCAGCCGAGGAGCGTTTCAAACTTATCACCGAAGCCCATGATGTGCTTTCGGATGAAAAGAAGCGCAAGGTTTATGACCGCTTCGGGCAGTACAGCGACAATCTCGCCGACGCCGCCAACCAACAACCTTACGGGCGCGGCGCAGGCAGGACGGCGGGGGCGGGCGGCTTTGATTTTAGCGGCTTCGAGTGGAACACGGCGACGGGCGGGGCGACGGGTACAACGGGCGGGGCGGCGGGCGGTTCGTCGTTCCGTGACATCTTTTCGGACTTGTTTGGCGGCGGCAATAATAATGCGCGCACTGCCGAGCCGCCGCGCGCTCAACCACAACGCGGGGCGGACATTGAAATGCCGCTTGCCCTGACGTTTCAAGAAGCCGTCACGGGTTTAACCACGAATCTTTCGGTCAATCGCTCCGAACAGTGCGCGCGTTGTAACGGCGCGGGCGATACGGGCGGCGCGCCGATTACCTGCCCGACGTGCAAAGGCGTGGGACAGGTCAACCGCGCGAGCGGGCGTTTGAAGTTCGCGCAAGAATGCGAAGACTGTCAGGGAACCGGCAAGCGTCGCCCGCCGTGTCCCGTGTGTCACGGCAAAGGCGTGACGCCGAAAATCGAATCGGTCAAGGTTCGCATTCCGCCGGGCGTTGATACAGGTTCGCGCGTCAGAGTTCCCGGCAAAGGCATGGGCGGCAGACTCGGCGCACCGGCGGGCGACCTCTTTATCATCACCAACGTCGGACGCCACGAACACTTCACGCGCAAGGGTGATAACATTTACGTCACGATTCCCCTGACCGTGCCGGAAGCCGCTTTGGGGGCGAAGATTGAAGTTCCGACGGTGGAAGGCAAGGCACAACTTCGCATCCCGCCCGGAACGCAATCGGGTCAGAAGTTTCGTTTGCGCGAACGCGGCGTGCCGTCTTTAAGAAATCCGAGTGCGCGCGGCGACCAGTTCGTCGAAGTTCAAATCACATTTCCGAAAGTGATTTCCGAAGAAACCAAAGAACTACTCAAGCAGTACGCCCAACTCAACGCCGAAAATCCGCGCGTCGTAATGGGCTTGGAATAAGTAGGCAGTAAGCGGTAGGCGGTAGGCGGTATTTAAGAATTGCCTTTCCTTTCTGCCTACTGCCATCTGCCTACTGCCTACTATTTATGCGAAGCACTAAACAACGCACCTACACTATCAGCGCGGTCGCGGCGCAGTACGACGTACACCCGCAGACTTTGCGTTTATACGAGCGTGAAGGACTCTTGAAGCCGTCGCGTTCGGAAGGTAACACGCGCCTTTACACGGACGAAGATGTCGAGCGGCTTGAGCTTATTCTGAATTTGACGCGCGACCTCGGAGTTAACCTTGCGGGTGTCGAAATCATACTCAACATGCGCGCCAAGATGGACGCGATGCAGACTGAGTTCGAGCGTTTCGTGGCGTACATCAATGAACACGCGGGCGAGTTCGCACGCGCCGCCGAAACCGATGCGCCTGAACAATCCGATGCCCTCGTGCCGTCGTCGCGCATCGCCACCGTGATGCGCGTCCTTGAGCGTTCCCCGCGCTCACGCTGACTTCTTCCGCCCCGCTCGCATTCGTTAAAACAACAGCCGCAAACTTGCCTGCCCTGACTTGTTTTCACCGCGTGAAGCGTGTAAATTCCCGCCGCACGATTAATACAAGTCGTCAATTAAAAATCGCATTATTCGTCGCGTTCGTGCTGTTCGACCTGTCAACATCGAACGGATATTCGGTTTCCCGTTCAAACAAAATTCACATCTGCCGTAAATCATTGCCCGCCGACTGAATTTATGTTTTCGGCTGTCATGCCGTCCGGTGCATTTCGGCGCGCATACCCGTTCACCACCTGTCGGACATAAAAGCCGATGTCCGCCCTTGCATTCACATTGTCACCAAAAGGAATCTCGTACTTTATGTTTTCCATTCATCCTCACCGCTTATGCCGGACTCTGTTTATCAACAGTTGCTTGATACTGACCTTCTTATGTTTTGCCGCACCGCTCACGACTCACGCGCAAGACCTTGACGAAGCCACTATGAACGGGCGCGTCACTGACCCGAACGGCGCACCCGTTCCCGGCGCGACCGTCACCGCGCGCCTCACCACGACCGGCGATGAACGCACCGCGACGACGGGCGATGATGGACGTTATCGTCTTATCGAATTGCAACCCGGAACGTATCAAGTTCGCGTCACGGCAACCGGATTCGCCGACACCGTTCAAAATTTCGATGAAATCATCTCCGGACAAACCGTCCGCAACGATGTCGAACTCACCATCGGCATCGCGGATAACGTCGAAGTCACGACCGAACCGCCCACCATTGACATCACCCGCACCGTCGTCGGCGGAACTATCACGACCGAAGAACTCGAATCACTTCCCAACGTTTCACGCCAAGCCTTAGATTTCGTCTTCACGCTGCCCGGAGTCACGGAGGAATCGCTCTCAACGCGCGACGCGGCGGAAGACCGCGCAACTAACGCGCAGAGTACAGCCGGACAATCGCGCTCGACACCGGAAGAAGCCGGAAACTTCGCGCTCTCCGGTTCACCCGCATACTCGAACAACATCACGATTGACGGACTCGACAATAACGACGACCGTGGCTCGGTTGAGCGATTCCAACCTTCGATTGAAACCATCGAAGAAGTCCAAGTCATCACGAATCAGTTCGCCGCCGAGTACGGGCGCGCGAGCGGCGGGCGTGTCAACATTCGCACGCGCGCCGGAACGAACCGCTTTCGCGGTCGCGGCTTCTATTTTTTCCGTGATGAAGCCTTGAACGCGAACACGTTCAACAACAATCGCAACGGCTTGAGTCGCTTCCCGCTTCAACAACACAATCCCGGCTTCACTTTCAGCGGTCCCGTCTTTCTGCCGCGCTTCGGCGAAGGCGGCAAGTCTTACTACAACGGGCGTGACCGCACGTTTTTCTTTGCCGGTTACGAGTACGACGAAACGCTTGACACTACTTTCATAGACACACTCGTTCCCATTCTTAGCAATCCGGTTTATTTATTGCCCACCCCGACGACGCTCACCGGACGCCGCACGGAAGACAACGCCACCGGCGCACGCGCCGAACTCGCGCCATACTTTCAAACGATTCCGACGCCAAATACAATTCAACGCTTCAGCGCGCGGCTTGACCATCGCTATACCGACAAGCATAACGGCACGTTTGCCATTCAATACGGGCAACAACGCAACCAGCGTCAATTCGCCAACGTCTCCCGCACCCGTTTGGAGAACGGCTTCAACGGCTTGGCGCGCGATACACAAGCTTTTTCCTATACCGACAACTTTGTGTTCTCGCCGACCGTTGTCAATCAGCTTCGCACACAGTTCTCGATTCTCGAACCGGCGTTCACCAGTTTGCTGCCCGACGACCCGATTGCGTTGATATTCCTCAACGATTCACTGCTCCCCGACAACCCGCTCCGCCGCCGTGTCACGCTCACCACCAGCACGACTTTAAGTTCGACCGACCGCCGTGAGGAACGTTTCCAAATTCAAGACACACTTTCTGTCGTGGCTGGCAAGCACAGCCTCAAATTCGGCGGCGACGTGCAAACCATACGTTCGAGTTTCCGCGACCGCACGGATGCGACCGGCACATTTAACTTTAACAGCGCGGGCGATTTCCTCATCAATCGCGCGAACCGGTTTCGCCAGAGTTTCGGCAATCAATCGCTTGTCGAAAATCGTTATGTCGGCGTGTTCGTACAGGATGAATGGCAGTTGCGCCCCAACTTGAGTTTGAGCTACGGCTTGCGTTATGAAAACGAAACCATCCTCGAAGACACGAACAATTTCGGTCCGCGCCTTGCCGTCGCTTACGACCCGTTTAAGTCCGGCAAGACCGTGATTCGCGCGGGCGGCGGCATCTTCTATAACCGCGCGCCCTTACGCACGATTGATGATTTCATTCTAACGAGTGGAAATGCTTTCTTCGACACAAACACTCTTCGCCTTGATGCGAACGGCAATATCGGTCGCGCCACCGGACCCGGCACACGGCTATTAACCAACATCGAGCGACAAGATTTCATCGCCGCCAACATTCCCTTTCCGGGTCGGCTGACCGCCGATAACCCGTTTGTGCGTAATTTCGCGCAGTTCGACACGAGTTTCTTCCGCCGCCTTGACGCCGACATTCGTATTCCCGAAAGCTATCAATTCAACGTCGGCTTTGAGCGCGACATTGGGGGGCGGTTCGTCGCCGAAGCCAACTATACCTACAATCGCGGCATACATCTTTTCCGCATCACCAGTGCGAACGCCCCACGTATTCCTAACGGCTTCAAGGACTTATCCGAGTTTTTGCGTTCACAGGATTTCAACAACCGCGTGGTCAACGGTACACGTCCGTTCTTCGATGGCGCGACTATAAATAACGTGCGAGTAAATCCGGGTGACACCGTGCGCTTCGTCGTTGCACCAACGACGACGCCAGCCGTCCAAACCGTCAACAACGTCACGCTAGTCAATCTTGCCAGCAACTTCTCCGGCAACAATGCGACGCAACAAACCATCGCGTTCGCCGTCGTTGACAGCCTGCGCCCCGAACCAAACTTTACACAAGTCGAACGGCTCGGCTCTATCGGCAACAGTTTTTATAACGGCTTGACGCTTGAACTGCGCCGCCGTTTCTCACGCATCGGCAATAGCGGTCTAGGCTTCTCGACGCGCGTCGGCTACACCTTTTCAAAACTCGAAGACGACGGCATCCTTAATACGTCGGAAGCCTTGATACCCGGCGACTTCCGCAACGAACTGACGCGGAGTCTGCTTGACCGCCGCCACCGTTTCGTATTTTCGGGTGCGTTCGACATGCCGCGTTTTCTGGGTAGCATCAGGTTCTCACCGATTTTGCGCGTCTCATCGGGTGCGCCGTTTAATATCAGTTCCGGCGGCGTTGACCGCAATCTCGACGACACGAACAACGACCGCCCGAACTTCACCGGCAACTTGGACGATTTGCGTTTCCGCGAACGCGGCACATCGCTCCCCGCTTCTGTCTTAGCCGGTTTTCAACAAACGCTTATCGGGCAGAATGGCAACCTGCCGCGCAATGCTGGAACGGGTCCCGGTCAATTCATCTTCGACATTACAGCAACCCGCGACTTCCGCTTGGGTGAGCGCGTGCGTCTGCGTCCTTTTATCGAAGCCGGAAATGTTCTAAACAAAACCGTATTCACATTCGGCTCTGAATTCATCAATTTCGACGCGGGCGGCGCGACGCTCGAAAATGATTTTCTCGTACCGACGCGCACCCTGCGCCCGCGCCAACTTAGAGCCGGTTTGCGTTTCGATTTCTAAAAGCAACGCCGTCAGCCTAAACCAGACGAAAGCCATGCTGACCCCGAAAGATCGGCGTGGCTTTAGTACCTATCATCGCACTCTTGCTGGTCATTTCTTCCATCACAATTTGCATCATCCGTTGAGAAAGTACAACGCCCATCTTCAGGACAAGTCGGTGCGTCGGGATTAACGCAAGCATCATAATCATCACAATCACCATTACACTCCGTCCAACCATCTTCATCCACATCAGGACAATTAGGGTTGTCAGGACATCCGTCTTCTATCAACACGGTTTCGTAGCAGCCATCCTCGTAGTCGCCACAATCATATAAGTCCTGATAAGCGACAGAGCAGGGTGCTGATGATTCTTCTGCCGGTATGGTGAACGGACATTCAACGTACTCGCCTTCATCATCGTAACCACCGTCACACTGATAGCTATCATCCTCTAAAATTATTAACGGGGAGCAGTTGCCACTACCGCAGGGTGAATCATCCAGCGACAATAACGACGAAGTGAAAGTAAATTGTGGAGTTTTGGTGCAACCTGTTTTCTGAAAAGAAAGCCCTCCAAAAGAAGGGCTTAATGCTAATGTTCTTGAAAGCTGCTTTCTTAAATGCTGCTTTCCTGTTTGGTGCTGCTCGGCGGCTATCCCAGTATTGTTTCCCTATAAAACCTGTGCCGTCGCCAAAGCTGATGTGATAAAGCCTAACGTGAATGTTTTTTGACTTCTCTGCCCTTGACGCATCTCTCTTTTTCTCGTTCCGGTATCCTAATACTCTCCCTTCTGGAATCTTGAACGTGTAAGTCTCGCCGGGCTTGATTGAGTTATCCGATGGACTGGCGATGTCTTTGATGGTTCTTAAATGGGGAGAGCGATTGTCGTAGTAGATTCCAAATCCTGTTTTGGTTCTCGGATCGTCAGACACTTTAATATCAGGAAATTCTACTCTCACGCTGAGTATGTAAATCGGCTTTCGGGAAACGTTCTTGACCTCGATTTCAAGGTCACGCATCCAAGTCTCTTCATCCGCATCAAGGTTTTTGACGGTCGTGATAATGACGGGCATCTTCTTTTTGCCGAAGGATTTCAGCCGTAGTTTGCGCTTCGTCCCGAACTCTTGCGCGATAGCGGGCGCGTCAACTTGCGGCACAGCGACTTGCGAGGCGGTTACTTGCGTTTCCTGTTTTGCCGTTTCTTGAATCGCGTTCAGGTTGCCTGAAGCGATGCTTGAGACGGCAGCCAGACTACACAAGGCGACGGTTGTGACCAATCCGGTTACGGGCAACAGTCGGCGTTTCGTAAAAAAGCTAATCATTTTGTGTGTCCTCCAAAAGTTAAAAGTGTCGTTTATGCCGATGTAGTAAAGTCGTCGGCAAGGTTAAACATCGGGGCAGGACGCGGACAACTTAAGTGCAGAGGTGCGGGCGAGTCAAGTTAAATTTTCGTGATGTTTGAAGGCTCACGGTAACTTGTTCCGGTTGCTCATCTGAAAGTAAAAGCCTCGTCGTGATTCACCACGACGAGGCTTTTACTTTGTTCCGAAAGTTCATGGAAGGTTACGCGGAATTGACTTCAGCGATTATCAATCGGGTCTTTCTTGATTTCGATTTTCTCCCTTATTTGTTCACGCGGCGATGATTGTTCGGGGCGCGATTCTCTAACTGGTGCGGGTGCAGGTGCGGACGGGCGCGGTTGCTCGTCGCGCGACGGTCTTTCGTTTTGTGGTTGTTCGTTGCGTGACGGTCTTTCGCTTTGAGGCTGCTCATTCCGTCGGGGCTGTTCGTTGCGTGGGGGTTGTTCCTCGCGCGGCGGGCGTTCGCTTCGGGCGGGTCTTTCGCTTCGTGATGGAAAGTCGTCGCGTTCACGTTCGCGTGCGCGCGGGCGGCGGTCTTCGTTGTTGTCGAAGCGCGGACTTTCACCGGAAGATGGTGAGGGTGAGGCGGGAGCATTGTTCACGTTCGGCGGCGACATGATTTCGACGGGAGCGCGCACGGGGCGTTCGATGTTTTCCCGCGTGCGGTTGCGGAAACGCTCGCGGCGCATCTCGCGTTCGGCATCTTTCGATGACGGGTTATTGTTGTCGGCATCGGGAGTGACGGGGTTGTTCGGCGTCACAACCGTCGTCCCGCCGCCCGCGTTCGGGGCATTACCGATGCGCGGTGAGCGTGCGCGGCGCGGTACGTCCGGGCGCACGATGACGCCTGTGTTCGGTGTGTTGTTGATAGTGCCGTTCGTATCTCCGATTTGATTCGGATTGACGGGCGAAGTTATTGCCGGAGCGACGTTGGGGCTGTTGTCATTCGGCGTCCGGTCGGGACGTTCGCCGCGCGAAATGGGACGCACATCGCGCCCGCGAAACATGCGTCGGCGGCGCAGTTCGGCGTCGAGCGGTTGACCTTCAACGCGCGGGGCGGCACCGATTGTCGGCAACGCGACGGCGGGATTTCTGACGTTGTTCCTGTCACCACCTCTACCAAAATCTCTGCCGCGTGGTCGCGTCTCATTCGTCGCGGGCGGAGTTTGATTATTCGGCGTCGTGGACGGAATTACATTGCGAGGCGTGACGGGCAGGCGACCGCGCACGGGTTCGGAGTTCAACGCGATGTCGGCTTGCGCGCTCGTCGCGGGACGAAACGAGTGCCGACCTTTGCCGAAATCCGCGAGTGGTTGCGTCGTCAACGCGCGGCGCACGGCGGGGTCACGCACCGCGCGTAAATCTTGCGGCGACGGATTGCGTGGGCGATTGTCACGCCCATTACCACGACCATCGCCGCGTCCGTAACCGCGTCCATAGTTGCGCGCGCGCGGGTCGTGTTCGCCGTGTACGAGCGGACGCCAGCAGACTTGCTGATTGTTGCCGAAGTTAAACGAAAAGAAGGCGACCAGCGCGGGACGCCACCGCGACCACAAGCGATAAGGGCGATTGTATGAAGCGTATTGCGCCGGGTACGAAGCCGTCCAGCACCATGCGTTCCGGTAATAAACCCAACGCCCGTGATGATATGTCGCCCAGCCCCAAGGCTCATCTGCAACCCAAGTCCACCCGTAAGGCGCGCTCCATTGCCAACGCCCGTAACGATACGGCGACCAGTTCGTATAAATACCGGTTGCCGAAGTGGACGGTCGCCACACGCGACCATACTCCGGCGTATCAAGCCAATCGCCGTAGTCGCCCAACTCGTCCGCACCCCACACGTTCGCGGCGTAATTATCCCGTCCTGCTTCGCGTTCGCGGCGACGACGGGCAATCTCTGCATCGCGCTTATCGCTCCACTCATCCCAGTAATCGCGTGGCAAGGCGGCGATTAAGTTCCAATCTTCAAAGCGCGTTCCGGTGAAAAATCGCTCCGCCGTGCGGTCTGAACGAACCGTGAAACCATCGGCTTCGGAATACAAACGGGCTTCGCCGCCGTCGCGCACGGTCAGACGTTGATAACCTTCCGGCTCGACATCAAGCCGATACAAACCGCTTCGTTCAAGCGCGACCGTGATGTTCGGGGCATCAATTTCAAAGTAGCCGCGACTCGCATCGAAGCCGTCAAGTCGCACCTGCACCGCACCCGCGTCAAGGCTCAACACGATTGCCTCATCGCGTAACGTCGTCAAACGCACAATCGTATTGCCGCGCAAACGCACGAAGTTCGCGGCGTCAAGTTGAATCTCGACGCGGGCTTCGCTTCCCGTGGTTTGAATTATGTCGCCTTCGACGAGCGACAAATTTCTGGTCACTCTTTCGCTTTGGTCTTCGACTTCACCGCTGCCCTTGCGCCGCAAATCGGCGATGCCTTCGACGTGTGTGACGCGCGCGACACGCGCCGTTTCATCATAATCGTCAACCTCGACTTCATCATCGAAGGCGTGCGCGTGGGCGGTGAAAAGCAGCGCGACGCAACAACATATAGCAGCGAGAAACAGGGAAGAACGTGTGAAGGGCGCAACGTGTGTGAGAACGGGCGACATGGCGACATACTCCTTTTTTATATAACGATGCGAAACTTGACCGGACAAGCGAGCGGGCGATAAATCACGGCAAATCAGGATTCAAAACCGCTTGCATGAACAAGCATTAGTTTTGAAGGCGGGTCAGAACTGATGTTCAATCGCGGCAGAGCAACGGGCGTGCCGACCGTCTGATTTCACCGCAATACTTGAAGCGCGACGGGCGCGTACCGACAAGTTGGTATAAGGCGAATACGATTTGGTGCGGAAAGAAAATCGGTTGTGCGATAAGTTAAAGAAGAATCAAGCTTCAACGCGCCAATGGCGTAGCGATTAAATCAAGCGGCACGTCCGCGCGTCGCTTCGCGTGCGGGACATGTCGCGGTGCGCGTGAACACGTCGCGGCGGTCAATATCACAACGCTAATCCAGAGCATATCAGCCAAAAACAGATGCACAATTTGCATCCACACCGGAGCAAGCAAAAGCACGTTGACGATGCCCGCCGCGACTTCCGCGCAGAGTATCGAGACGACGACCCACGCCAACTTTTTCGCGTGCGGGTTTTCACTCGCCCCGCGCTTAATCGTCCACCACGCCGCGACGCCCAACATCACCGTCACCAAACCCGCGATGACGGGATGTAAGACGCGCAGTTGAACAAGGTAATGCCCTGTTCCCGTCAAATCGTTTTGCAAACCTTCCGCGAGTGATTTCACCGGAAACAACGTATCACCGAGAGCCGTCACCGCACCGCTTGCGCCAAGCACGAGCGTCAAGCCGAGACACGCCGCGAACAACCACACGCCCGCATTGTTGCCGCTCTCGTCCCAAGAAAATTTCGCACCCGCCGACCATTCCGACGCGCGCCACGCGATGAGCGTCAACGCTCCCAACAACAGAAACGTATTGACCAGATGAATTGCCAGCCACACCGCACGCGCCACCGAATCGTCTTTGGCGACGAGTTCATAAATCACCAATCCCGCCCCAATCGCCGCTTCCGTCAAAGTGAAGAACAACGCGACGCACGCCCACACGCGCACACCCTTCGCCTTCATCAATAACCCGCTTTCATCATCCGCCCGCGCCGCCCGTACTAATCGCACCGCCCACACGACCAATCCCAGAATCAACAACAACGCCGCCCCGCTCATCAGCCGATGCGTGAACTCGATGAAGGTTTCCGTCGTCACATCGCGCGGCACAACGACGCCGTTACACAAAGGATAATGGCTGCCGCATCCCGCCCCCGAACCCGTCGCCCGCACGCCCGCGCCCCACAAAATCACCAGCACGTTATACGCGAGCGCGACCCACGCGACGCGACCGAACCGCGCCAAGCTTGATGCCGACGATGCGCGTTGTGCTTCGATTTTTCTCTTGATTAAGACGGGCGAACTCGACATAAAATTTAGAGTTATAGGAAATCGTAAAGTAGGCTCATATCTGCCACAAAAACCATTCGTTGAAGAAGCGAACGCCCTGAAGTCGTTCGTCAGGTTACGCGGCAACAGGCTCTTGTGCGGGAGCGTCAATCTTTGTCAACAAATCTTGCGGGAGATTTAATTCCTCACCTTTAAGCGCACGCACTAAGACCTTCACGAGGTTTCGACTCGCGGGCGGGTTGGCAGCAAGATAAAGCTGTAATTCTTTCGGAAAGTGATATGTGCGAATCGCACTCGTGCTTTGACTTGCGTGTGAGTTTCGCCGCGACTCCTCCGGCGCAGATCCGCCTTTTATCATGACGCCGTAACGCTTGCGCTCCTCACCGATTTGCAACGTCAACATCAAGTCGTTGCCGGGTTCGATTACTTCTTGCACCGCCAGACACACAAAGTCATTAACTTGTTTCATTTGAATATCGCCTCTCCGCCCCAAACTTTCATAAACTCTTCGCGCGTCATGGTGTAGATTGTGCCGTACTTTGCCGTCTCGTTTATCGGGAAGGGGTCTTTGATGATAAACACCTCGCCATCTGTGACGCTTTCAACTAAAACCATATGCCCAAGCGTTCCGCCTTCGTGAAATACGACCGCGTGAACATCTCCTATCTTGCCGAGCAACTCTAAATGTTCATCACTAATTGCGCCGCCACGCCAAAGTTTTCCGGGCGTCCGGTCAAACTCGTTCATAACCTTGACAAGTTCATCCACCGTCGCCGGAGTCTGTATTTTAGCAAGGATATGTTCTTGCGACACATTTATTCCGCGACTCCGAAGCAACATCTCGCCCGTCGCGGCGACACAGGCAAGCGGGTTCGATTGCGCGGGAACTGATGAATCTGCACGCTCATCAATCGTCTTCCAGTTGCCACCCGCTCCGCTTCTAGTTTTTGAAAGAACAGGTGGACGGCTGCCTTGCTCCTCACTCATCTTGATTGCCTGCAAACTCTTTTCATACCGCGCCAACCTCCGTCACCCGTCCCGACTCTGCCCCGACAATCTCCACCCACCGCTCGCGCATCTCGAAAATCGCCGCTTCCTTATGCTTCGCTTCGACCTCAATCCACAACCCCGCGACATCGAAAGCGCGCGGCACGTCAACTATCACATCGCTGTGTTTCGGGTCATTGAAATACTCGCGCCCGTTTGAAATATGCGTCATCTGCCAATCGGCATTCACACCCCACGTCTCACGCGCCGCGTCCAACATTTCACGCACGCTCGCGTGTTCATAACTCGAAATCTTTTCCGCGCAAACATGATGATGCGCGTCAAATATCATCGGCACATTCGCGCGACGGCACACATCCAAAATTTGCCGCGAATGATAAGCGTGTTCGTCGTTCTCAAACGTCACACGCGAACGAATCCCGTCCGGCAAATCTTTGATAACCGAAACCAAGCGGTCGCTTCTATCCGACTTGCCCCCGTGTATATTCATCGCCGCCCAACTGGAGCGCGGCAACCCAAGCAAATCGAAAATCCATGCGTGCGTACTTAAAATCAGAATCGAATTTTCGATGACGTGCAGCGAGTCCGACGACAACACGCAAAACTGGTCGGGATGCAACACGACGCGCAAACCCGTCTCCATCGCACGCCTTCCGGCGCGCCCCACATCCTCCGCTATTTCTTCCAACACGCCGCGCCCCGTGTCCGTATCCGCGAACGGAAAAAAGGCACTCGTCAAACGATACAACTTGATGTCATGCCTCTGACAAAAATCAATCGCCGTCTCAAAGCGCGCAAGGTTGTCACGATACAAGTCGCGCAACATCGCAAGCTGTTCGTCCGTCCCAAACTGCAACAACCTTTTCCTTGTCAAAGCGCGAAACCGCACCGCCTCGCTAAATGTGATGCACACCAAACCCAACTCCGGCAAACCGTTCCCCATACTTTTCTCTGCGTCCCCTCTGCGCCCTTCGCGCCTCTGCGGTTAATCCTTCTTCTGACCAAACTCACTTCTTCAAATGCACCTCAAAGAACCGCAAAATACGCTCATACTCATCCGCCCAACTTTCAGCCTTAGTAAAACCGTGATTCTCCGACGGGTAAAACATCACATCAAAATGCTCCGTTTTACCCAACTCGATTAACCGCTCGACCAACTGCACCGAATCCTGAACCGGCACATTGTCATCAACCATGCCATGCAAAATCAGAAGCGGGCGCGTCAACTTGTCGGCATACGTTATCGGTGAACTGCGCTTATAAGCCGCCGCATTTTTATCTGGATAACCCAACCGTTCGGTCGTATAAACGGGCGACGACGCGAAGTAGTTTTTCCAATCCGCGACCGGACGCAGAGCCGCCGCGCACGCGACATGTTCCGGTGCGCGCATCGCCGCCATCTCCGCCATAAACCCGCCGTAACTTCCGCCGTACATCCCGACGCGCGCTTTATCCGCATTGAAATTTGCGACCGCGTAATCAATCCCGTCCAAGTGGTCTTGCAAATCCAAGCCGCCCAAGAAATCATAAACATCCGTCCGCCACGCCCGCCCGTACCCGGCACTGCCGCGATAATCAATATCAAGCACGACATACCCGCGCTCATTCAAGAGCGTATGGAACATCGCTTCACGATAATAATTGTTCCAACCGTTTATCACGTTCTGCAAATATCCCGCCCCGTGAACGAACACCACCATCGGATATTTCTGCGCCCTCGCCTTATCAAAACCACGCGGCACATACACACGCCCCGCGACCTGTTTTCCATCCTTCGCTTTGAAAGAAACAAACTCCGGCACACTCCATTTATAATTCTTAAACGCATCCGGCACGGTATCCGTCACACGCACCGGCGCATCACCCATCCGGTTAAGATTCATCGCATATACATCATTCGGAACTAATGCTTGCGAAGATTCAAACACCATCGTCTCACCGTTTTTTGAAACCTGCGGGTCGGTGTTCATCCCGCGCGGCACGTTCAATTTCACCTTGTCATTCGTCCGCGTATTGACGATGTAAAACTGCCGTTCCGCCGTCCCGCCTTCGGTTGACGAATAAACCACGCGCTCACCATCCGGCAGCCACGCCGCCCAACTTACTTCATAATTCCCGCGCGTAAGTTGTCGCGGTGTTGCAAGTTTCGGGTCTAAACCAAAGGCTCTCAAGTAAAGATGATTAAAGCCGTCGCGCTCCGACGCGAAAAGAATCGCATCGCCTTTTGGTGCAGGCTCAACGATGCGCGAAAGCGACGCAATCCATTTATCATCCGTTTCTTCGTCAATCAAAAGAAAGACATCGGATGTTTCAACCGCGCCGTTCGCCTTCGCTTTGTTGTTCGTCAACGCACTTGTTGAGTTAGCAATTACCGTGTAAAGGATTTGCCGCCGCTTCGTGTCGCGGTCAATGCGGTCAACAATCAATCCCGCATTATCGTCCGACCACCGCACGCCGCGAATATATGAAGCACCTTCCGGCGCGGGCAGTTTAATTTCCGTCGCGCGTTCACTCGTTCCATCCGTCTTCGTCACAAACAATTTTTGCTCCGTCCAACCCCGCCTAAACGTCGGTGCGGTCACAAACTCGCCCGTGTAATTCGGCACAATCAACGCGCGTTGCTTCGATGTATCGCTCACGATATACGCGATGCGCGAACCGTCTTCCGAAGGCGTGACACCCGTGATGCTGTTCATCGAACCCACGCCTTGCGCTTGTATATTCGCCGCCCCGCCGCCCGCTTCGCGCGTCACCTGCACGAGTGAAGCGTCAACCGTATCGAACGCGAAAACATTGCCGCCCGATTGATACATCACGCGCTTCTCATCCAACCAACGCGCCCCCGTTTCAACCGCCGCCGTCGTCGTCAAACGTCGCGGCGCGCCCGCGCCTTCCACATTCACGACATACAAATCGCCGCGCTTCGCATACAAAATCCGCCGACTATCCGGTGACCACTCCGGCGCACCGACACTCACCGCGCGTTCACGATTCATTCTGTCGCGCTCCTGTGTTTGCGTCGTTTGCGATTCGTGCTGTGCTGTTTGTTGGGCTGTTTGTGTCGCCTGCGTCGTGCTTGTCGCCGCCTGCGCCGCGTCGCGCTGCATAATTCGTTCTTCACGATTCGCGTCCGTGCGCGCTGCGTCGCGCGTCTCCGTTTTACTCGCCCGCTCATCACGCACTGAGTCAACCGCCCGCACTAAAACTTTAGCCGTCCCGCCGCTTGTCGAAACGACGTACAAATCACGTGGCTCTTTGCCCGCCGCGCTCCACAGATAAGCGACCGACTTTCCATCCGGCGACACTCTTTCCCCTTCGACGCGCATCCCCGCCAAAGACGGTTCAGCCATAATCCCCCGCACCGTCAGCGCGGAAGCTTCTCTCCCGCCAGCGACTTGCGCCGTCACTTGCCGCGACACGCCCGCAAAGCCCGATACCACCAATGACAACGCGACAACTAAACCCGCACAACGAACCATCCGCTTCTTCTCTTGCTCCATCAACATCACCATAAAAGTTTTCTCTGCCCTTCTCTGTGTCTTACTCTCTGTGCCTCTGTGGTTAAAGCTTTTAAGATTGCATGATAAGCAACTTCGTAGGACGATACGACAAGTCGAACAACACAGACTCATCCGCATCAGCCGGAGAACGACACACAATAATTTTCGAGAGGTGGAAATTTGAAATGACAAACCGCCGTGATGATACACCGAAAACAGGCGACAGGGGACAGAGGACAGGAGACGGCAATAACCGCACCAGCGCGACGCCGCACGACCCGTCTTTCCCGTTTGAAATCCCCTTTGGTGCAAGCACCGACGCTCCCATCGAAGACTTACCCGTTCCCGGCGACTCCCACTCAAAGCACAGTTACTACTATGACGACGCGACGAACTATAAAGTTTTTAATCCCGATGAAGACGAAGACTAAAAAGTTAATGAGCAACGAAAGCCGCAGAAAATTCATTAAACGCGCGTCGCTTCTCGTCGCGCTCACTTCACCCATCGCTTTCAACACTTCTTGCAAAGCACAGCAACCGCAAAGCGTTCAATCAACTTCGAGCAACCTCATCGGTGGCGAGTGCGACGGATGCGAAGGCATGTATGAAGGAATGCCGCCGCAATTAAGCTGGCAAACAAAGATTGCTTCCGCTTCCGAAGCAGGTGAAAAACTAGAGATTAGCGGCGTCATCTACCGGCTTGACGGAACGACCCCCGCCCCCAACATCATCCTTTATCTCTGGCAAACCGACGCGACAGGGCATTACACTCCCGCCCCGAACACACGCGGCATCACGCGCATACACGGGCATCTGCGCGGCTGGCTCAAGACGAACCAACGCGGCGAATACAAGTTCACCACCATCAAACCCGCCCCTTACCCGAACGATGTTCTTCCGGCGCACATCCACCCTTCCGTCAAAGAACCCGACAAGAACGAGTATTACATCGAAGACTTTTTGTTTGACGATGACCCGCTCCTGACTCGACAAGAGCGCGCCAAACTGGAAAATCGCGGCGGCTCAGGCATCCTCCGCCTTTCCAAACGCGACGGTGTTTTGATTGGAACAAGAAACGTCCGCTTGGGACTTAACATTCCAAATTACAGATGAGCATGATATGGATGAAATCATATTGAAACCTATTCTAACCATTGAGTCTTTGATTGATGAAGCAAAGTTATTTGCCGAAGTCGAATCCATTTATCCCGAACCTAAGCTTTACGGTGTGACTGACGGTAAAGCTGTTGGGACATATGTCGAGCATAAGTTCAAAGCGTATCTCGCAGCGAAGTGTTCTTTTATCGCGGGAAGTTCGGCATCGGGGATTGATTTGCCGGAGTTGAATGTTGACATCAAAGTAACGAGTGTTGTGCAACCTCAATCGTCTTGTCCGTTCAAATCAGCTAGACAGAAAATCTTTGGTTTGGGTTATTCACTTTTGATTTTCGTGTACAGCAAAACCGATAATGCTGAAACGCGCACGTCAACGCTCAACATTCTTCACACGGTATTTGTTGAAAAGACGCGCACCGCCGATTATCAAACCACGACTAAGTTAAAACAGATTATCGCCAACAACGGCAACGCCGATGACCTTGTAGCTTTCATGCGTGACCGTTACCTTCCGGTTGATGACATACAGGCTTATGCTATTGCCGAAGAATTGTTAAGCGGTGTGCCGTTGGCGGAAGGCTTCCTGACGATTTCCAATGCGCTTCAATGGCGACTTCAATACTCGCGCGTGATTGCCGAAGCCGGAAAAGTAAGCGGCGTGGTTCGAGTGCGGTAAAGCAATGAACAGCCTGACCAAAACCAAAAGAACAACGGAGTTCGGAGACTTTCAAACTCCGCCGGAACTTGCGCGGAAGGCGTGCGAGATTTTAACCCGACTCAATTTTCAACCTCGAACAATCGTTGAACCGACGTGCGGGCGCGGAAACTTTTTGTTTGCGGCACTGGAGAGTTTTCCGACTTTCACCAAAGCGATTGGCATTGATATTTCGCCCGCTTACATCGCGGAAGCTAAATTAACTATTGGAAGCCGAGCCGACAAGTCGCGCATTGAAATCATCGAAAGCGACTTCTTCAAAACCGATTGGCTTAGTCTGCTTCAATATTCACCCGAACCTTTGCTCGTTGTCGGCAACCCGCCTTGGGTTACTAACGCGAGTCTTAGCGTTTTGAACAGTTCAAATGTGCCTGACAAATCGAACTTTCAAAAGCATAACGGCTTCGACGCGATGACCGGCAAAAGCAATTTCGACATCTCGGAGTGGATGCTGATTCGCATACTTCACTTGCTAAAAGAACGCGACGCGGTGATGGCGATGATGTGCAAGACCGCCGTTGCGAGAAAGCTGCTGTTATATGCCCACAAGCACGACATCAACTTTTCGGAAGCCCATATCTATCGTCTTGATGCGCTGTCGTGTTTCAACGCAGCCGTAGATGCCTGCTTTTTCGTGTGCAAGTTTTCGTCGGCAATTCGCAATCCGAATTGCCGCGTGTATGACGACTTTGAAGCCGGTACTTTTCAAACGATAAGCAACCGCGACGATGAGCTTATCGCTTCATTGGAGTTGTTCGAGCGTTGGAAACATCTTCGCGGCGCGGGTAAGAAGTGGCGTTCGGGCATCAAGCACGATTGCGCTAAAGTCATGGAACTTTGGCAGGAAGAAGAGGGCAAGTATCGCAACGGATTTGATGAAGCAGTCGAATTGGAATCCCACTATATTTTCCCTATGCTCAAAAGTTCGGAAGTCGCAAACAGTGCTGTCGTAAGCCCGAAACGCCGTATGCTCGTGACGCAAAATTTCACCGGTGAAGATACATCATCAATCGCACAAGCCGCCCCGAAAACTTGGGCATATCTTCAATGTTACGCTCATCTTTTAGACAAACGCGGAAGTTCTATTTACAAAAACCGTCCACGATTCTCGATCTTCGGAGTCGGCGAATACTCGTTCGCACAATGGAAAATAGCGATTTCCGGCTTCTACAAAAAACTGTTTTTCAAAGTCGTTGAAGAGTACGAAGGCAAGCCGATTGTTCTCGACGACACTTCATACTTCATTCCATGCGCGACGCGAACGGAAGCCTATCAACTTGCAGAACTCTTAAACTCAAACACCGCTAAAGAGTTTTATGAAGCTCACATTTTCTGGGATGCCAAACGCCCGATTACCGCCGAACTTCTGCGACGTTTAGATTTAGAAAAGTTGGCAGAAGAACTCTGCTTGTCGCCCGCTTAAAACTTCCGATTATCACTTTCCAAAAATCATCTTCCCCGCCGCAACCACTAACACCACCGCCAACACGCGCCTGAGCGTCACGCTCGCAAATCTGCGACTGCCTAACTCCGCACCGATAAGCCCGCCCGCGATTGCCGTCGCGCCCCACAGGTAGATCCCTGACGGCAGAACGACGACGTTTGACCACGCTCCGGCGAGTCCGGCGAGGGAGTTGACGAGGATGAATGCCGCCGCAATTGCCGATGCTTGTTTAACATCCGCCCAGCGCGCGAGAAGCAGCAAAGGCGACAGGAAAATCCCACCGCCGACACCGACCAACCCCGACACGAATCCCAACACCGTCCCGCACGCAAGAGCCACGACCAGCGGCACATTTTTCAACTCGAAACTTTCTTCCGTCGCCCGCGCCCCTAACCATAAACGCACTGCGGCATAGACCAGCACCGCCCCGACGATCTGCTTATGCAGTGATGCGTGAAGCGTGATGCTGCCGCCAACGTAAGCCAACGGAATCGAAGCCACGGCGAACGGTAGAAAGATGCGCCACGAAAACCAACCCGCTTGATAAAACCGGATGCTCGCAATCGTTGACACCAACACATTCAATACCAGCGCGGACGGTTTCATCACCGCCGCCGACACGTTCATCAACGCGAACGCCGCGAGGTATCCGCTCGCCCCACCATGCCCGACGGATGAGTAAAGCAGAGCCATGACGAAAATTAACGTCGCTAATAAAATGCTTTCTTCCAGCGTCTTGATTAAACTCCCGTGAACCCGTATCCGTTTGTTTGGTGAAATATGAGCGCGCAACTTTCAACGCACGAGAGGAAAACTTTTCTACACAACCCGCTCGCATGGGCGGCGTTGTTCGCTCTCGTAAAACTCGCGTTACACTTTTCATTAAACTCTTACTACGGTTATTTCCGCGACGAACTTTACTATATCGCGTGCGGCGAACACCTCGCATTCGGCTATCCCGACCACGCGCCTCTAATCGCTTTCGTCACTAAACTCTCGCGCACGGTGTTCGGCGATTCGCTGTTCGCGTTACGGCTTTTTCCCGCCTTTGCCGGTGCGACGAAAATCTTTTTAACCGGATTATTCGTGCGCGAGTTCGGCGGCAAACGTTTCGCCGTCATCTTAGCCTGCACTTGCGCCCTCGTCGCTCCGGCTCCTCTTGCCCTTGATAATCTCTTGTCCATGAACGCCTTTGAATCGGTATTCTGGATGCTGTGCGCTTACCTCGTCGTGCTGTTTATCAAACGACGTGACGGGCGTTTGTGGTTGTGGTTCGGCATCGTCGCCGGAATCGGCTTGATGAACAAACACTCTATGTTGTTCTTCGGCTTCGCGCTCATCGTCGGCTTGCTTTTGACAAGTGAGCGCAAAGTCTTTCTCAATAAATGGATTTGGATTGGCGGCGTGGCGGCGTTGTTGGTTTTCACACCGAACATCATCTGGCAAATCCAAAATGATTGGGCGACGCTTGAACTACTAGCGAACGTCAAGGCGACGAACAAGAACGTCGTACTGTCGCCGCTTGAATTTGTCTGGCAACAAATCTTCATTCTCTCGCCGCCGACCGCTCTTGTTTGGCTTGCCGGAATCTGGTTCTTTCTATTCGACAAATGCGGCAAACGCTTTCGCGCACTCGGCATCGCTTATCTAGTTTTACTCGTCTTGATGATTGCCCTCAAAGCGAAAAATTATTACTTGCTTCCTGTATATCCATATCTATTTGCAGGCGGCGCGGTGTGGCTTGAATCTTTGACGACGAAACATCTCTTCACGCGCACACTAAAACTCGCCTTTCCCGTTCTGCTTTTAATCGCGGGTCTGGTGACGATGCCTTTAGCTCTCCCTGTCCTTTCAATCGAAAACTTTTTGCGCTATCAAAACGCGCTCGGCATCGCCCCACCGAAAACCGAAGTCGCGCATGAAGGCGTGTTGCCGCAAGTCTTCGGCGACCAATTCGGCTGGCAGGAGATGACCGCCCAAGTCGCAAGCATTTACCACAACCTACCGCCCGCCGAACAATCGCGCACACGCATCCTCGCCTTCAACTACGGCGAAGCGGGGGCGATAGACTTCTTCGGACGCGCCTACGATTTACCGCCCGCCATCTCGCCGCATCAAAGTTATTACCTCTGGGGCAAACAAAATTTAAGCGGCGAAACTTTCATATTGCTTGGACTGTCGCAACAAACAACGGCGGAAAAACTCTGCCGCAAGGTTGAGCGCGCGGGCGAAACTAATCATCCGCTTTCGATGACGGAAGAGAAATACCCGATTTGGATTTGTAGAGATTTACGCGAACCGCTTCCCGACCTCTGGCACAAACTCAAGAATTGGAATTAACTGTTACTCCTGCGCCCCCGCCGCTTTCGACTCATTCACGACTTCGATTTTGTCACTCTCAATCCCGAACTCGAACACCGATTTGCCCGTGTTATCTTCCGCCGCTTGCAAGAAATCATCAACGCTCTCGCCTGTTTCGTTCACTTCATCAAATTCATCGTTTGTCTTTACTTCCTTCATGCGAAAATAATCTTTCAGCGAACGATACAGGCTCAAGATGTTCAATCATTCCGACTTCCAAAGTCACGTCAAACCGCCGCTTTTTGTCTTTCGTAATCAAGATGTTCTCCTCGATAAACTTCTGAAAGCCGGGAGATAAAACTTCAAGTCTGTATGTTCCGGCAGGCAACAACGCAAACCTATATTCGCCCGAATCATCCGTTTGTGTTTCACGAATTTTGCCGGAACGCATCTCGGTCAAAGTAACTTTCGCGTCTGGAATTACCGCGTACTGTGAATTAACGGGCGGTTGCGTGTCGTGAACAGTTCCGACCAGAACGCCTTTAGCTTGGCTTGATTTCACACCGTTATGCGCCGCATCCGTTTCCACCCTCACCTTACCGATTCTCGCTTGATTCGCCGTTTGACCCGCCACATTCGTCAAGGTCAACGCCGCCGAAAACGCACTCGCCGCCGCGATGCTCGAAGCCCGCCGCGTGATGCCGTAGAGAGTCGGCGTGAATCTTTCGCTTGCCGCGTCCTTCGTGAGCGCGTCTTTCGTCACCACGCGCCCGTTCGCATCTCTGACCAATCGCACGCACACGCGCCCCTTTGCGTTGCCGATTAAATCTTCAGCTTCCGCCTTTGTCATCTCTGATAAATCGTGAACTTCACGCGCGCAATGCTCACATAAACGCCGCGCCCCCGTGTCGGCTCGCGCCGTCATCTCATTCCAACTCGCATCACAAGCCTGCGGCACGCGCACACGCTCAAGCAACTTTTTAGATTTACCCATTGCCGCCAAACTCCTCATCTGAAATATCCGCGCCTTCAATCACTTCACGCATCGAACACCCGTAGATGCGCTCAAACAACAATCGCTTAAATTCATCTTCCGGCAAATCTTTCGGCAACGAAGCGATGACGATTTCGCGCGCCGCATCGAACATTAACGCCCCCATGATAAAGCGTTCCTCACCTGAACGCCGCATCATCATTTCGCGCACACGGGCTTCGATTTCCGGGTCGGTGTCATTCATGCTTTCGCCTTCCGCCATACTTCATCCAAGCCGAGTTCCGTTGTCCACTTGTTGATGTAACTTTCGTCGTAGCCGCCCATCAAAAGATTTTTCACATCGCGCAACTGCATTTCCGAATGAGAATCTTTCGCCCAAACGAGTTTTGAGATTATCAAATCTTCACGGCTGACAATCCATATCGTGAAATCGCTAATCGTTACTTGCTTGCGCCGCGCAAACTCCGCGCGCCGATAGATTTCGTTTTTGCGAATGATGCAATCAACTTTGATAACCGATTCATTGTGAATCATGTTGAAGATTGAGCGACGCGCAACGGCACGCTCCACGCTTTCGCGCACGACATAGTATTCCGATGTATAGGCAGCGATAACTTTGCCGATGTCTTGCACGCTCAACTCGACGACAATATCAATATCGCGCGTCATGCGCGGTTGCGCGTAGAAGTTCATCGCTACCGAACCCGTCAGCATGTAATCTATATGCGCCACCGCGAATTTGCTCGCAAGGTCGCGCATCACGTCAATTTCGTTTTTCACAACTTGCTCACTCAACCGCACCTGCCACGCGCAAAACCTTTATCGCTTCTTCGTGATTATTTTCCATCGCAAACGTCAACGCGGTCTTGCCGTCAACATCACGCACGTCATATTTCGCTTTCGCCCTCAGCAAAACTTTAATCGTTTCCACGCGCCCTTCTATCGCCGCGAACATCAATGCCGTGCGATGGTCTTTGTCACGCGCGTTCACGTCCGCCCCCGCGTCAATCAAAACCTGCGCGCTCTTTTCATCATAACCGAGCATCGCATACATCAACGGCGTGACACCGAAGTTGTCCCGCGCATGAACATCCGCGCCCGCTTTGAGCAAAACCTTGACGACTTCCGGGTTGTGCGAAGCAGACATCAAAACCGTTTCACTATAAACTTTCCGCGCATGAACATCCGCGCCAAGCTGCAACAAATGCTTGGCTATCTTTTCATCATTAACAACCATCAACGGCGTAGCGTCATCATGCCAGCGCGTGTTCACATCAAAGCCTGAGATTATTAACGCTTTGACTTTTTTCAACTCGCCGCTTGCTACTTCATTGAATGAATCAAGCAATATTGTATCCTGTTCAGTCTCATCATCTCTTGATACCGTTGCTCGCTCGTCGCTGTGATAAACGAGCGATTGCGCGGGCGAAGTAACAATCAATAAACCGACAGTTTCAGTTGTTACATCAAGTTCAAGAACTATGTCCGGGCGGCTCTCACTACCTGATGAAAGCGAAATGTTTGTTATTTTCAAATTAGCAAATCCTACTGCTTGAACATGCAGCGTGAATGAACCGCCCGGCAAGTTTTCGACTCTATAAACACCTTCGTCGTTTGTTTCGGTTTGACGAACCGCTCCCGCCGCATCAGTAATCGTCACCTTTGCACCCGGAATAACCGCGCCTTGCGGGTCAAGCACCGTTCCGACAATCGCCGCGTTTCCGCTTCCTATCTGCGGCGCGTTTGTTTGATTAACGATTGCTTCGGCGTCCGCCGGTTGATTCATCGTAACGGTTGATTGTGCGGCGACGGATGAGATTGTCAATGCGGCGGTGAACGCGCTTGCGGCAAGACGTGAAGCGCGGCGCGTGATGTTGAAAAGCGGCGCGAACGTTTCGGGCGCGGTGACGATGGTGCGGTCGGCGCGTGTGACGTAGCGTACACAGATGCGCCCGTTGGATTTGGCAATCAAGCGTTCGGCGTCGCGGCGCGTCATGCTTGAAAGGTTGTGAACATCTTTCGCGCAATGACTGCAAAAGCGAACTTCAGCGTTGCCGCGCATTTCGTTCCAATCTTCGCGGCACGGCACGGGAATTTCCACGCGGTCGAGTAGATGTTGCTTCATCGTGTACAATCCTTAGTAAGGTTTAAGGCGAGCGATAAAAAAACGGCGGGGCGTGTGCATAAAGAGATGCCACACGCCCCGCCCGATGATGCTTCGCAGTTTGCTTTTGTTTTAGCTCGTTTTCAAGAAACCCTTCTCTTGCGTTCTTCGCCCTCATCCGTCGTGTCCGTATCCGGCTTTAGATGCACGGGTGCTGAAATGACTTCGCGCCCGCCTTCGCGCTCCTTCTGCTTGATGTCTTCGTAAATCAAGTTTAAGTCGTGATTAAAACTCGCCGCGTATTCTTCGCGTATGCGGTGAATATCTTCAACAATTTTATCTTTCCACATTGATTCTTACTCTCCTAACATCGCGTCCGGTGTGCAGATGGTTGGAAACTCGTAACCTACTTCACGGCAAAACTTTTCGATTCGTTTGCAAACAATTGCGTTGGCGATATGCTTCATATTCCATGTTAAAAGATAATCAACTTGATGAACTATCGCAATCGCAATATGCGCCGCGTCAATCTCAGCTTTAAGCGGCAAGATTTTATCCGTCAATTCGGCAACCAACGTTTTAGCTTCATCGTTGAAATCAAGCAATGGAAAACCGTCAATAGCCACTAACCTTTCCTGTGCCTGTGTCGCATCGCCCTTGCTTGATTCGTCAACTACGAACTGCGAAATACGAACATCATAATTTTGGCGACGAAGATTCCACCACTCAATCGTAGATTGTTGCCGCACAAACGTCGTCACATCACGACTCGGATTCGCCGTCAAATAACTCACAATGCTTGTCTCGATATAAACGTTTGGCTTCGTCATCCCCTCACGATTCTTTTTTCTTCGGACGCTTGTTCGATTCTAAAACACGCTTGCGAAGGCGAATTGATTCCGGTGTGATTTCGACGAGTTCATCATCGGAGATAAATTCAAGCGACTGTTCAAGTGAAAGAAGTTTCGCCGGAACTAGGCGCATCGCTTCGTCGGCACTCGCGGCGCGCATGTTGGTCAATTTCTTTTCCTTAATGATGTTCACGTCCAAGTCAACATTGCGCGCGTTCTCGCCGACAATCATGCCTTCATAAACTCGCGTCTGCGGGCGCACGAACATCGTGCCGCGTTCCTGTAAATTGAAAATCGCGTAGCCCGTCGTCTCGCCGAAACGGTCGGCGATAAGCGAACCGCTCGCGCGTCCGCGCATCGTGCCTTGCCATTTATCGAAGCGCAGAAACAGCGTATTGAGTAAGCCCGTGCCTTTGGTTTCGGTGAGAAACTCAGAGCGAAAACCGATAAGTCCGCGCGACGGTGCTTCAAACTCAAGCCGCACGCGCCCCGTACCGTGATTGACCATCTTCATCATCTGACCTTTGCGGCGACCCAAAGCTTCGGTCACGACGCCGACGAATTCATCGGGACAATCAACCACGACTTGCTCAATCGGTTCGAGTAAATTACCTTCCGCGTCAGTTCGCGTGATGACTTCCGGCTTTGAGACTTGAAGCTCGAAACCTTCGCGGCGCATCATCTCAATCAAGATGGCGAGTTGAAGTTCGCCGCGTCCCGATACTCTGAATTGGTCGGGCGATTCCGTGTCTTCGACTCTGATGGCGACGTTGCTTAAAAGCTCTTTATCGAGTCGCTCTCTGATTTGGCGCGATGTGACGAACTTGCCTTCCTTACCCGCGAACGGCGAATTATTGACGCCGAAAATCATCGTGATGGTCGGCTCGTCAACCGCGATGACGGGCAAGGGTTGCGGGTTCTCGACGCTCGTTATCGTCTCGCCTATTTCGACTTCTTCGACACCCGCGAGGGCGACGATTTCACCGAACTCGGCTTGCTCAATGGCTTCGCGTTTCAAGCCTTCGTAAGCGTAAAGCTGCGACACCTTGATGCGCGTCTGTGTGCCGTCGCGCTTAATTAGGGCGACGGTTTCGTTCTGCTTGATAATCCCCGAATAGATGCGCCCGATGGCGAGGCGACCGACATAATCGTTGTAGTCGAGATTGGCGACAAGGAGTTGAAGCGAATCATCGCGCCCCTCGCGCGGCGGCGGAATCGTTTTAATTATCTGCTCGAATAATGGTCTAAGATCGCTCGATTCATCAATCAAATTATTCTTGGCGATGCCTTCGCGCGAGATGGCGTAGAGAATCGGAAACTCGATCTGTTCTTCCGTCGCGTCAAGATCAATAAACAAGTCGTAAATCTCATTGACGACTTCTTCCGGGCGTGCATCTTGACGGTCAATTTTATTGACGACGGCGATGGTCGGAAGTCGCGCTTCCAGAGCTTTGCGAAGCACGAAGCGGGTTTGCGGCAAGCATCCTTCCGCCGCGTCAACGAGCAACATCACGCCGTCAACCATCTTCAAGACGCGCTCGACTTCGCCGCCGAAATCGGCGTGACCCGGCGTGTCTAAGATATTGATTTTGTATTCGCCGGTGTCGCCGTGATAACGCACGGCGGTGTTCTTCGCCATGATGGTGATGCCGCGTTCGCGTTCCAAATCCATAGAGTCCATCACGCGGTCGCGCACCTGTTCGCCGGTGCGAAAAGTCCCGGATTGTTTGAGCATCGCATCAACCAGAGTCGTCTTGCCGTGGTCAACGTGGGCGATAATGGCGATGTTGCGTATGTCCTGTCTCTCTTGTGTCATGCTTACTTTCCTGTCTTACTACTTTGTTGTTTCTTATGTCAGTTATAAATTCGTCCGTAATACGAACCGGGCATGATACATGCGAAACTCCTGATTCAGAAATCGTCGGCTTTAATGGTGAAGGCATTCGTCTGCCGCAACGCTTCATAAAGCACGATGGCGACCGACGTGGCGAGGTTCAAACTTCGCACGTTCGGATTCATCATCGGAATCGTGATGCAGTGGTCGTGGTTGGCGTTTAACAATTCATCCGGCAGCCCGCGCGTCTCACGCCCGAAGACGAGGCAATCATCATCAGTGAATCGCCAATCGGTATAAGACTTGTGGACTTTGGTTGTCAGAAACACGAAACGCGCGTGCGGTTGATGGGCGCGAAGGGCATCGAAATCAAGGTGACGATGAAGCGTGACATGCTGCCAATAATCGAGTCCGGCACGCTTTAGACTTCTATCATCCATGCGGAAGCCCGTCGCGCCTACGACGTGAAGCGGCGTGTGAGTCGCGGCGCACAGGCGCGCGATGTTGCCCGTGTTCGGCGGAATTTCAGGTTCGATGAGAGCGATGGAAAGCATGATAGTGGATAACGGATAGTGGATAGTGGATAGTGAAGGAAGAATGGTTTTAACTATCCACTATCCACTATCCGTTATCCACTAAAAAGAAATGGACGGCGCGCGCTTGATAAGCGGTTGCCGTCCTTTTAAGTTATTGATTGTGTGTTGTTGCGCCGGTTGGAAGATTACAGTTGCGGGTTGTAGTGCTGCGGCGACCTCTTGCGCCCCGCTATTTCTTCGTCGAAGACTTGCCCGAAGATTTGGTCGAGGTTTTGGAAGATGCGCCGGAAGAAGTACCGCCGGATTTTTTCGCCGCCGAAGATTTACTCGACGAACCCGTTGTACTCTTGGACGCGGAAGAACCTGTGGCGGATTTCTTTGCCGCAGATTTGGACGGAGCGGCAGTTTTGGACGACGCTTTCGACGCCGTGCTTTTCTTGCTGCCGCCAGTTGCTGCCGATTTGGTTCCGGTTGATTTGGCTGCCGACTTGGGTGCCGCCGTTGCTGACGACTTCTTCGCCGACGATTTCGTCGAACTCGCTTTTGAACCGCTTGCAGTCTTAGTTGCCATAAGCTATCTCTTCTCCTTCGATTTTTGGTGGGTGCCTCGTGACCACAAGATACTGTGTTGATGTGTGGCTTGTGGTCTAGGCTATGCAGCGCACAACATATTGATTTTTATAAACTTGTATGCTCTTGATGTCAACAACTTAATGACTAATGATGAAAGTATTTTCATCATCCGTGTATTGAGGTTGATATATGCCTGTTGAATGATGGGCGAACACGTTCGCGCTTCCGTGTTTGATGAACACGAAACATGCGCGTTGGTCGCTTGACGATGCGAAGAGATGAAGGGTGGAAGGCGAAGATTATTCGTTCGCCTTTCACTCAAAAGCACGGCTTAACGAAAGAGCGGCGTGAATATCCAGCGACTGTGTTTGTCTATGCCGTAGTAGTTGATGATTGATGTGTTTTGGCTCTGGCTGGCGACACCGACGAAGGGACCTGAAGACGGTGCGTCGCTAAGAAGAGGTTCGGGTTCAAGTGGTTCTGCAACGCCAAGATTGATTGGTACGCTGCAAGCCCTTGTTTGTTCTTGTTGTAATACGAGCGGCAAAGTTGTTGACGGGTCTAACCGCAGAGTTTCGGCATAGCGTCGCACGTCGTTACAAAAGCTTTGCATGGCGCGGTCGTTCTGTTTGATGGTTCGCCATTCACCGTCGGGTGAAAGCGGGTCGCGCATGGATGAGCGACGCAGAACTTGAGTCTTGCGTGTTCTGCCGGTCTGTGCGCCTTCGAGAAGTTCATCCATTGAAGTGGGCAGTCTGCCTTTAGTGAGCGTGGTGTAACTGCGAATCGCTTGGGCGACTTGTTCGCCGCGCCGGATGGCTTCCAGTTCCCTCTCGCGTTGGGCTTCGTGTTTGAGAACCGGAGCGGCGGCTGAGAGCAGAATCACGAGAATCGCCATCGCTACCATCAACGCTAGTAAGGCGTAACCACGCTCGTCATGTTGATGATAACGACGGCGTGACAACGCGCGGTTAGCTTCTTGTGCTTCGTGATTGAGTATCAGGTTCATGGCTTGCGCGTCGGTTGCGGTTCTTCTTCTTCTTCATCCTCATCAATTACATACTCGCCTTCATCGTCTGTGACAGCGGGGGGTTGTTGCGGCTGCAAACGGTTATTGAATGTCTGTTGATTAAAACCACCGCCGGAGGATGTGCGCGACTCGACGAACGGGAGCGTGTGCTTGATGCCGAGTTCTTTGTCCGTCAGTTCGAGAGTGTTCGCGGAAATGTTGTTGAGGATGAAGCGACCGCCGACCGTATCGCCACGCTGGACGCTTACCAAATCGTTATTTCTAGACTCCGCCGGAGTTTGCGGTTTAAGAATCGCGGTGTCGGGCGTGCGTGCGTTGCGCGCTCCGACCAAGCCGACGTAAGTGTATTGCGGCACGGGCGGAGGCATGACATTGAGACTCGCTTGATTTGAGAAAAGCGAATTGTCGGGCGTGCGTACCACGACGGCGCGTGCGCCCGCCGATGTGATAAGCGCGGCGGGGATGTTGGTTTTGAGTTGTTGCGGACTGACGAACTGCGTCGGGAGTTCTTGACCGTTGATGTAGATGCGCGTGTCGGCGGTGAACTTATCGCCGCCGATGAGCAACTGAAAATCTTTGGTGCGCGCATAAACATTTGACGGCGACATGGACGCGAGAATCAGCGACGGCGGTACGGGAGTCGGCATCTGCGGTTCGGGAGTCGCGGCGACGATTGTTTCAACGGGCGTTCCCGTAGGGCGCGGCGGCACATAGTAAGAGAAGATATTGCGCCCAAGCGTGAGGTCGCTTCGATAGAGGGCGGGTGAATACCTTATCGGTTGCAGTGATTCAAGGTCGCGTATGTCTTGCGGTTGGATAACGGCGGCGGTCGTTCCCGTCGTTGCCGCAAGATTGTTGTTAGTCGCGGTCGTCGAGCGCGTGGCGCGTGCCGTCGTCGTGGGTTTCTTCTTACTACTGAAGAAGCCAAGATTATAAATGATGCCCAAGAATGCGAGCGGAGCGGCGACCATGATTATCATCAGATTGCGACGTTCCTTAGGAGTTTTGCCTTCAAAGATTTTCATAAAGCTTAAAACGGGCGAACGTGGTTTATGGCAGTGATTCACTGTGCCGTGATGGTCGGTTGTGTGATGGCGGCAGGCGTTTCGATGTTCGTGGTGACGACGGCGTTGGGTCGGAAATAGGTCGCCAAGTTCAGTTGTAAGCCGACGACCGAACCGCCCGCGACGGTTCCGCTTTGCGTCGTTACGTCTTCAAACTCGATGCCGTTGACGACGACGAACTGCGTGCTGCTTTCGATGTCACGAATTAAACGACGCAGATTTTGATAATCGCCTTCGACGGAAAGTTGAACGCCGATGCCGGGATACACGGCTTGCATTTGCGCCCCGTCGCTTCGTCGCGTGACGCGCGCGGCGGTGTCGCCTGAAGCATCAATCGCTTCGAGCATCGTGAAGTCGAGTTTCGGATTGCGAACATTGTTGCGTCGCACAATCTCGTTGAGTTCGACGATGATGCGCGTCTGCCCTTCGGTTTGGGCGGGCAGATGTTCGGCTTCAAAGCGGCGCAGACTGGCTATGATTTCCGCCGGACTCGCGTTCTGTGCCGCACCTTCCGCGCCGTCGTTTGAACTGTTCAATAAAGCTTGCGAGCGCGTGCGTTCATCAACCAGTTCGGCGCGTTGAGCCTGTGCCGGAGCGAGCAGATAGAAATAGCTGAACGCCGCGAACGCGAACAGCAGGACGGCGAACGCCGCGCCCGCGAGTTCAGGCACGCCAATCATGTAAGGCGAATCGGGCATGAACGTTCGCCCGAATTTATCGCGCGTGCTTTTTAATCGCGTGCTTTTTAATGTCGTCGTGGTGCTGGTCATACCTTGAGTGGGCGTTAATCTAAAATCGGTGTTTCAACTCTTAATAGTTCGATGCCGTAGATGCGAAGTTTGATGCGGCAGTAAAATTAGATGCGAGGCGGGCTTCCCCGTCGCGCCCACGTTTCGCGTCACTGATATTATCAATCACACGTCCGGCGCGCGGCGTGTAATTGAGTCGCAGAGTCCATTCGACTCCGGCACTCTGCCCGCTTTGTTGGGCGCGTGCGTTCTGTTGTGTGAGCGGCGTGGCGATGAAGACGCCGCTTTGATTCATGTTTGAAATCATCTGCGTCACGTCTTCGGACGTGCGCCCGACGACGGTCAAAGAGATGTCGGCAACGGTTGCGGTCTGTGTTTGAACGACATCGCTGATGCTGATGCGTGCGACGCGCACCGAAGGCGGAACGGATGCTTCGAGGTCGGAGAACAGGCGCGTCCACGAAAAACTTTTCCGGTCAATCAAGCGATGTGCGTCGCGCAAGCTTTGCAAATCGGCGGGCGGAATGGCTTGCGCCTTACGCTCATTTTCGATTTCGATGCGTCTGGTTTGTTCGCGCAAGCTGCTCATCTCGCGCTCAATCCCGCGCATCTCGGCTTGCACACGACGCTCCGCACTGACGCTGTAAGCGAGCCACGCGAGCGACATTAAACCGATGACGGCGATGAGCGTCCACGGCAATGTGCGATTGCGAAACGGGCGATGAGCGAGATTTAACGAGTGCAACACGGCGGTTATAATTCCTTATCGAAAAGACGATGAACGATTCGCTCAAAGCATACATGCCGCTTGCGAAACGTGGCAACCAAACATGTTTCGCAACACGCGGGAGTTAGCAAACGCGAACCTCGTCACCTTAAACTTACACGATGTTGGATGCTCGAAGTTGCATAAATAATCTAAGAGGATGTTTGGGAATTGCATCGTGGCTTTAGCTCCGTGAGGAGCGTGATGTTTATAGCCTTCGGGCAACGCCTATTGCGTTTCGCTCCGTGGGGAGCGATATGTGCTTCGTCAGTGATATATCGTTCCTCACGGAGCGAGAGGTGGAACACAACCGATACCCTATAAACATTCCGCCTCTCCGAGGCTACTTCCCAAACACGCTCTAAGATTTGAAATTGAACATTTCAGATTTGTCATCTCAAATCTTGGATTTTTAAGCGCATCATCATCCCGTAAGGCGCAAAGATTTATTCATCCGAAGTCGCGTCATTCTTGGCGCGCAAGGGAAATGCTTCTATAATTCACGAGCCTTGCACGGTCACGCATCAAAGTGTCATCTGATTTACAAAACCCGAAGTTGTGGCGGCACGTTGCCGCTTCGCTGCCGGTTGATTGTCATCCCGGCACTATTCTCTACTGATACTTGAATGCCGAAGGGATTTTTAATTCTTTGAACCATGAATTTGATAAAGGTTGCGCTCAGGCTCCGCCGACTCTCTCTGTCGAAAGGGTTTCGGTCGCGCTCTTACCGACGGAAGTCGGAGAGTTTCGCATCGCGGGTTATCGTTCGCTTACCAGCGACGAAGAATTTGTCGCCCTCATCAAAGGCGAACCGCGCGCCGATACGCCAACGCTGGTTCGCATTCACTCGCAATGTTTGACGGGTGATGTCTTCGCTTCGACTAAATGTGATTGCGGTCGCCAACTTCACCGCACGATGCAGATGATGGAGCAAGCCGGAAGCGGCGTCATCGTCTATCAAATGCAAGAGGGGCGCGGCATCGGTATCATCAACAAAATTCGTGCCTATGCCCTCCAAGACTCCGGCGCGGATACGGTCGAAGCCAACGAACTGCTTGGTCTTGAAGTTGACTTGCGGGAATACAAACAATGTGCCGAAATACTTTTCGACTTGGGACTATGCCAAGTCCTCGTCATCTCGAACAACCCGCACAAAATCAAAGCGATGGAAGAAGCCGGACTGAAAGTAGTCGAGCGCGTCGCTATCGAAGTCGAACCGACGGACGCCGCAGTTGATTACATGCGGACAAAAAAAGAGAAGATGGGACACTTATTGAAATTCGTAAGCTGAATGTTTCTATTGCTTGAACCAAGCGGTAGATTATTTATGAGGTAATAGACAATGCTCAAAAATACTGTGCTGGTCATCGCTGCTTCGTCGCTGATAATTAACCCGTCGTCATCAATCACGGCTCACCATTTCTCAACCAAGTCATCACTATTCAGAGTCAAAGCCACTCAAGCCCGGAACTCGATTAGCGGGCGTGTGACGGATACTTCAAATCGCTCGATAAGTGAGTTGTTCGTTGAATTGCAAGACGACCTTTATCGAACGATGGGGAGAGTTCGCATCAGCAATTCGGGTCGTTATATTTTTAACGACATACCTGCCGGTAATTACAAAGTGAAAGTTTTGACTGCTGGCACAGACTACATCGAGCAGATTCAGGAAGTTACCATCGTCAATTTCTTTCGTCAGACGCAAAGCGGAGAGGTCGTAAGTTCCGGTTCGGACTCGAAACAACTGGATTTTGTTTTGCGAACCAAAACCGGCTCGTCGGCTGCATCAACAAACGCTCCCGGCGTGGTCTTCGTTCAGGATGTTCCGACTGAAGCGCAAAAGACATATCAAACGGCAGTCAAAGAACTTGATGTGGAGAACAGGGCGGAGGCGGGTTTAATCAGTCTGAAACGGGCGGTTGATTTGTTTCCCCGTTACTATTTGGCTCTAGACCGACTCGGACAAGAACACGTCAAGCGCGGAGAGTTTGAAGCCGCGCGGACGGTACTGACAACTGCCGTCGAAGTGAACCCGCGAAGCTACACGAGTCTTTACGCGCTAGGCTTCGCGCAGCACAAGTTGAAGCAAATTCCGGCGGCGATTCAATGTTTGGAACGCTCCGTTTCTATCAATCCGAAATCGGTCAACGCTCAGCTTTGGCTGGGAATTGCGCTAAGACAGAGCGGGACTTTCGACAAAGCGGAAGAACACTTACTTCGCGCCAAGACTTTGAGCAATTCCGTTATTCCTGAAACCCACTGGCAGTTGGCGTTGTTGTATAACCAAACCCAAAAGTACAACAAAGCAGCCGATGAATTGGAACTCTTCCTTAAAGCTCAACCGGACTCGCGCGATGAAGAGAAAATAAAGAAGTTGATACAAACCCTTCGCAGTAAGAAAGCTTAATGCTTTGCCTTGTTTAAGTCTGACGGTGAATGTCCACAAAAAGAAAAGCCTATCCGATGTTATCGGATAGGCTTTCGAGTTTTAGCTTACAGTTCTGTTCTTAGAACAAGAAGCGGAAGCCGAACCGAACTGTACGTCCAACTTGGAAGTTGTTCGGCAAATTGAATTCCGGGTTGACGGTGGGTGCGACAGGATTAGTACCACCGGCAAACTCGCCTGTACCTCTGATGAAGTCATTGAGGCGTCCGCTAAGGCTGGTTCTTTGAAAAACAGCGATAGCTTCAATCTCATCGTCCGAAATTCCAAGACCTCTCTCTACTACAAGAGGAGTTGCAGGATTGTCGCCGCCCAAGTTTGGAGACGACGACGAAAGTGCCTCGAAGCGTCCTAATTCATTGGCTTCATTGAAAACATTCAAGACATCAATGTTTGCGCCGATAGCGAAGCGACCGTCATTACCAAAACGGTATTTGTGGCGAAGCCCTAAATCCGTTTGGGTGAATGCCGCAGTGCGACCCAAGTCACCACGACCGTTCAAAATCTGTCCGGTGACACCGAACAACGAGAAGCGAGTCGTTACCGGCGTTCCACTCTGTGCAATGGTGAAGCCTGAAAGTTCGGTCGAGTTGTTTGCACTCCAGTCGTATGTGTAAGCACCGGAGAACTTGAACGAATGCGGACGGTCTGTTGCCAAACGTCCGTTGTCGGGTTGACCGAGCGCGCTGAAACCGATAAACGGCAAGTCGAAGTTACGATTGACGTTCGGGCTTGCGCGACCAACTCCACCTGTTGGCTCGTCAGAACTGGCAAGACCGGCATAGTTTCCGAACAAGCGACTGTATGTGTAGCTAGAGTTGAAATAGATGGCGCGTGCGAAACGCTTATCAACACGAACCTCAAACGCATCGTAGTCGCGCACGGCTTCTAAGGGAAGCAGCCCGTTGGCTTCCGCCAACTCTGCTGCCAAACCGCGACCCGGATTGCCGATGACATAAGCCTCACCGCCGGTTGATGCGAAGGTGCCGATGTCCTCAACCGCGACATCAACTTGCTTGTGCGTGTAGCGGCTTCCAAACAAGAAACCGTTGCCCAAGTCTCTTTCAAAACCGACTGTGATTTCGCTTTGGCGGAAAGCCTCGATGTCGGGGTCAACCGCGCCTAAATCAAGCGTATTGCCGGGCAAGTTGGATGGAATACGGAAATCAAGTTGGCAGCGGGTAAGACCGGTGCTACCTGTAAGCGGACACAATCCGCCAATCGGGTCGCCGTTGGTGCCAATGATTGTTTGCCGTGTGAAGTTGGCAAGCGTCTGTCCGGGGAAAATCTCGAAATAGTCGTTACGGAAGAAGTTGCCGCCGAATGAACCGCGTGGCAATTCATATTTGAAGCGGTCATAGAACCAGCCGTAGCTACCGAAGATTTTGTTTCTGCCATTGCCCGTTACGTCAAGGGCAAAGCCTAAGCGGGGAGCGATTTTATCGCCATAATCGAATGTGATACCCGGTGCGCCAGCCGCGAAGCTTGGCGAGTTCTCTTTTTCCGCACGAACACCCAAGTTAAGCGTCAAACGGTTGAACGGCTGGTAGCTGTCTTGAATGTAAAATGCTTGATTGTCGCTACCTGCGGAACCAATAACACCGAACCGTTGAAGGAAACCAGCACCGATTGCGCCCGCAGTTGATGCTACCGCGCGACCTGAGACTTGAGCGATTGTTTGCCCGAATCTGAAAACACCGGTATCAACAAGCGTGCTTAGAGCTTGATTGCTGATGCCGTTGAATTGATAGCCGCCTTTGAATTGGTGGCGTCCACCAAAATTACTAAGCAAATAGCTTGCATCGGCATCGAATGTACGGCGACGTGAAACGTCGAACAAGAGTTGACTAAAGCCGGGAAAGTTTTGCGTTCCGGCAGCGAGACCGAAATTAGCCGGAGCAGCACTGGCGTCAGCCGTACCGACTATCTGAACAATCTGACGAAATTGACCGGTCACGGCTGGCACACCGTAGTTACCAATCTTCTCATTTAAGAAGTTGTATCCGCCGCGTGCGCTCAATGTCAGCCTGTCGGTTGGCGTCCAGGTGATTGATCCCGCCGTGTTGTTTGAAGTTTGGCGACCACCCTGACGGTCGAGCAAAGCCGGACCTGTCCGAAAGCCCTCGCCGGGGAAGTTAATACTGGGAATAGTACCTGTCGTGGACGAGAAGAGCGGAAGAACTCCTTGTTGCGCGATAGGATTCCATGTATATGAACCCGTCATGCGAATCCTATCGGTAGGCTGAAGGTCAAGTCGCCCAAACGCATATTCGCGTTTCACTTGTTGACGATAAGTCTGTGTAGGAAATCTATTACCCGCCGCTCTCAAGGCTGGGTTGGGATTGATGTAGTCAAGTGTGCGGACGGTGTTGATGTACTGCGGAGCGTAGGCTCCAAAGAACCAGAGACGATCTTTGATGACCGGACCACCCAAAGACACAAAAGGAAACTCGTCGGTTCCTCCGTCGCGGCGCGGTCGGAGATATTCGACTCCCCCCGTGTTGTTAAGGAAACTGCGCGGACCGGCTTGCAATTCCGAGGGGCGAAACTCGATACCCATCTCGCCACGAAATTCGTTGCCGCCGCCTCTCGTTACGACGGTGATAACGCCGCCGGTCGCGCCGCCAAACTCGGCATCGAAACCGGAAGACCTAACCTGAATTTCCTGCACAAACTGAAATGGAATGTTGTTGTTGATGTTCAGGGTGCCGGTGCGGAAGTTACTGACTTCCTGACCGTCAATGATGAAGGTGTTTTCCGAACCCGAAGCACCGTCAATCTGGAAACCGCCGGACAACGGTTCATTACGAACCGCCGGAGCGATTTGCAGCAAACTCGTGAAGTTGGTGCCTTTGGGCAACAAGTCAATCGTTTGCGCGGTAATGTTGGTCTGAATTGCATTTTCGGTAGGGTCAATCGCCACCGCAGAGTCAGTCACGTCAACCGTAGTTTCTCCGCCAGTAACGGTCAGGTTGAGGTTGACCAAAGTGCTTCTACCAAGTACGACTTCCACGTTGTTCACGGTTGAAGCACCGAAACCCGAAGCCGAGCCACTGGTCAGGCTGTAAAAGCCCGGCGGCACTTGCAAGATGCGGAAAAAGCCTTCGGAATCGGCGGTGTAGGTACGGGTGAATCCGGTAGTTGTGTCAGGGCGCGCCGCTTGGGTGTTACCTGTACTCGCTAAAGTAATTTCAACGTTCGGAACGACCGCTCCCTGCGGATCTCTAACTGTGCCTTCGACACTGCCCGTTGTCTCCTGACCGAAAGCAAATCCGGTCAAGCACAACATCAAGGCGAGGACGAACGACAAGTTCTTAAGCTTAATAGCCATTTTAAATTTTGCTCCTCTAAATATTGAATAATTGTTGAAGCCACTGTCTTTCATGAAGTACGAATCGCGCGACTGTACATAAAGCTTCAACAGATGCTTGTACTGCCGGACGCAACTACGAAGCCACAGCCAAAAGTGCCGTGAAATCAGAGGATTGACGTGGTAAAACCCTTGTTTTGAACTATTAAGCAAAGGGTCAAGGTGGAGGAGGCGGAAGCGTGTCGGATGGGTGCGGCTATGAAAGTTTGAACATGTTTCCGAATTTTTGGAGTTGCCAAATATAGATTCAGGTTTTGTCCACAGTGTTTTACTCTTTCGTGTCGGAAGTGAATCACCGTCGAAACCACAACGTCAACCAATAAATTCAACCGAAAACTGTTGCTGTATTACGGCTTTGTCTCTTTGCGAGGTGGGATTAAAGCACATTCCCAATCTCGCGCGACGTTGGTTTTTAGCATTCCCCGAAAGGTTGGAATGACAGTTGCCCGATTTCGTGATAGCCCACTTGCTTCTCGCAAACTGTTGATTTCCGAATAACCAGAACCATCACGTTTCACCCGATGGTGATACCGCCGTCGTCGCCGCGAAAGCAATCGCCCAATTCAACGTGGGCGCACATTAAATGTTTAATACTTCCACAACGGAGAACCAAACATGTCACACCATCCTTTTAGCCGTACCACAAGATTTCTGTGCGGCGCGCTGCTCTGCCTTTTCGCCGTCGGCGCGACATTCGCGCAGACCGGAACTTCAAACGTAAGCGGCACGGTCGTTGACGCGCAAGGTAATGCGGTTGCCGGTGCGACCGTTACGCTGCTCAACGCGGAAAAGAATTTCAACCGCACGCAAACCACCAACGAACAGGGCGGCTATACCTTTACCGCCGTCCCGCCCGACACTTATCGAGTTGAAGCCGAAGCCCCTAACTTCAAACGGGTTGCCGTCAGCGATGTGCGCGCCCTTGTTGATACGCCGACGACGATTGACGTGCAACTCGAAACCGGCAACGTCACCGAAACGGTTGATGTCAGTGCCGCGACGGAAGCACCGCTCAACACGACGGACGCGACCATCGGCAATGCTTTCGAGTCGCAACGCATCGAAGAATTGCCGCTCAACGCGCGCAACGTCGTCGGCTTACTGTCTCTGCAACCCGGCGTGACCCGTGATGGCGAAGTTAATGGCGGACGACGCGACCAATCAAACATTACGCTTGACGGCGTTGATAACAACGAGCAGCAAACCGGGCTTGATGTTGTCGCCGGAAGCACGACCGTTACTCCCGGCGAAGCCTTTGCCGGTGTGCTTCGCGTGACGCCCGACTCCGTGCAGGAGTTTCGCGTCACGACCTCGAATCCGAACGCGACGCAAGGACGCTCGTCCGGCGCACAGGTATCGCTCGTCACCAAGACGGGAACGAACAACTTTAATGGTTCGCTTTACTATTTTCATCGCAACACGGTGACTACCGCCAACGATTATTTCAACAATGCGTTGGGTCGAGATGCCAACGGCGAAGAAATAGCGAAGCGTCCCAAATTGCTCCGTAACATCTTCGGTGGAACGCTTGGCGGACCAATCGTCAAAAACCGCGCTTTCTTCTTTTACAGCTATGAGGGACGACGCGATGCATCTGAAATCTCCGTGCTGCGTAATGTACCGACGGCGACTTTGCGGCAAGGAATTGTGCAGTATCGTAATACTTCCGGCGGCACCACGACTTTGACACCCGCCGACATCGCGCGTATCTATCCGCAGGCAGGCGGCGTCAATCCCGCCGGTTTAGCGATTTTGCAAACCGCGCCGCTACCAAACGATTTCACTATCGGCGACGGTCTTAACCGCGCCGGCTTCCGCTTTAACGCTCCCATCTCGACCGAGTTCGAGAATCACATCGCAAAGTTCGACCTTACGATAACCGACCGCCAAACTCTTTTTGTGCGCGGCAATTATCAAGACGACCTTTATGGACGCGCGTCGGCGTTTCCCGGAACGCCGTCACCGAGTTTATGGGTGCATCCCAAAGGCTTGGCTATCGGTCATACATGGTCGCTGACCGATACGCTCGTCAACACCGCGCGATTCGGATTGACCCGCGTGGCACTTTCGCAACAAGGCGACAGTAGCTCTCCATCGGTTGCTTTCCGCGATGTCTATTCACCGCTTCTTTACGCGCGAACGCTTAACCGCACGACCCCGACCTTTAACATCGTGGACGACGTGTCCATCGTTAAAGGCACACACACGATTCAGTTCGGTGGTAACTTACGTTTCATCCGCAACGACCGCGAATCGTTCGCTAATTCGTTCGATGCCGCGCTTGTCAACTTTCAGTTTTATGCGACCGGCGGTTCTTCGCTGCTAAATCGCCCTGAACTCGTTAGTACGGACGACAATCCGAATCCGAACGCACTCGCGTCAGGTTTTCGTTTCGATTACGGCAGAGCCGTCGCCAGCGCACTCGGACGTTTCTCGCAATACAGCATCAACTCGGTTTTCGGTATTGACGGTCAACCGTTGGCTGCCGGTTCCGGCTCCGTGAGGTCACTGGCAACAGAAGAATACGAATTGTACGCGCAAGACTCGTGGAAGATTCGTCCGAATCTAACGCTCACTTACGGCTTACGCTACAGCATCAACACACCCGTCTATGAGCGTACCGGGTTGCAGCTCGTGCCGGATCAAAACCTCGGCGAATTTCTCGATCAACGTTTGGCGAGTGCCGCCGCCGGAACTCCGTACAACGAATTGATTACCTTTAATCGTGGTGGCAAAGCGAACGAGGCTCCCGGCTTTTACAGCACAGACAAAAACAACTTCGCGCCGCTCATCGCCGTCGCGTACTCACCGGATTTCGGCGATAGCTTTTTCGGTCGCGCTCTCGGGCGCAACGGACGCTCCGTCATTCGCGGCGGCTTTCGTATGCTTTACGACCGCATCGGCAGCCAACTCGCGGTCAGTTCCGAAGCTGAAAGCTCCTTTGGCTTTTCCTCTTCCGCAACAAACGGTTCGACCTCGACAAACGCGACAGACCGTCTCGGACCTCTGGTCAACGGACTCAGCCCTGATGTCCGCAGTTTTCCGCGCATTAGCGCGCCCGCGTCGCTTACCTTCCCTCTATCGTTTCCGGCGGACGAAGTAGATCGCATCATTTCGGGTATTGACCAATCAGTTGTATCACCTGTGCAGTACACATGGAACGCGACATATGGACGGGAACTGCCTAAAGGCTTCTCGTTTGAAGTCGGTTATATCGGTCGTTCGGCGCGCAACCTGCTGCTCGTGCGCGATGTGATGCACTTGAACAACTTGGTTGACAGCCGCTCGGGTGCCGATTGGTACACGGCAGCCGGGCAGTTGAACGATTTGCGGCTTGCCGATACGCCGATTGGTAATGCGGGGACAATTCCCTACTTCCAAAATCTGTTTCCCAACTTGGGACCAAACCTCGCAGATCTCTTCGGTGAGCCGTTCTTTGCAAACCTCACACCGACACAGGCTGCTTTCGCCTTGCACGCCAGAGACGGATTCAACGTCACCGACTTCACGGCAATTCAACAAATAATTGATGATGTAGGCATTTTCCCAAATGCCTTCTTCCATCCCCAATACGCAGCCTTGCAAACCTTCTCATCCGTCGGAAGATCGGATTATCACGGCGGTATCTTCTCGGTACGTCAACGATTCAGAAACTCGTTCCTGTTCGACTTTAACTACACGTTCTCGAAGTCAATGGATAACGCTTCGACGCTCGAAACCTTGCGCGCTTTGAGCAATGTCGTTCGCAACCCGATTGATCCCGATCTCGAATACTCGGTTTCCGACTTCGACATCCGCCACAACATCAACGCTAACTTCCTCGCCGAGTTGCCAATCGGACGCGACCGGAAGTTTTTCAGCAACATGAATCCGGTGTTGAATGCGATTTTCGGCGGCTTCCAACTATCCGGCATTCTACGTTACAACACCGGCTTGCCAGCCGGCTCTCCGGGCGACATCGAGTGGGCGACGAACTGGCAGTCGCAGAGTAACGGCGTTCGCTTGCGAGATGTGAGTACGAGCAACGACCCCAATGTCGCAGACCCAACCGGAGTCAGTTCAGGCTTGCGACCGAACATCTTTACCGATCCGGTGGCGGCTTACCGTTCATTCCGTAACGCGCGCGCCGGTGAAGTCGGCGACCGCAACATATCAACGCTGCGTATTCCGAGTTACTTCGTACTTGACACCGGTTTGACCAAAAACTTCAATATGCCCTACGCCGAAGGACACCGACTGCAATTTCGTTGGGAAGTTTTTAACGTCACCAATACGCAACGATTCGGCGTGCTTTCAAACTTAACTCTCAATCCCGAACCATTCGTCAACGACCCGGACAATCTGCCCTCGGCGGACTTCGGGCGTTATATCGGTTCGCAAACGCCTGTCGGCGAGTCCCGCGCCGGTCGCGTGATGCAATTTGCTTTACGCTACGTTTTTTAATCGAAGCGCAAAATTAAATCTCGCTTCTTTCGCGGGTTGAAGTTTCGGCTTCAACCCGCTTTTGTATAAGGTCGATTCCGCTTCGCAAAGCTTGTGCAAAGGTTGTGATAGACTCGCGTTTTCTTCCGCCAACTTCAACCTAAAGGCATTATCAAGTCGTGAGCGAACGCATTTACCGCGACCCTGTACACAACATCATTCGCCTTCGCACCGATACGGCGGAAGGGGCGTTGCTCGTGCGTTTGATTGATACGCCGGAGTTTCAACGCTTGCGGCGCATTAAGCAGTTGGGGCTGGCTCTCTATACTTATCAGGGGGCGGAGCATTCGCGCTTCGCGCATAGTCTCGGCGTGCTTCATCTCGTGCGGCGCGTGCTTGATAAGTTGAGTGAGCGGTACGAGATAAAAGAGGATGACCGCGCGGCGGTGTGCGCGGCGGCTCTGCTCCACGACATAGGGCATGGTTCGTTCTCGCATGTCATGGAAGCGGTCGCCGGTTTTCACCATGAAGCATGGACAATCGCGGCGGTGTTGAGTGAGGCGACACAGGTCAACCGTGTCTTGCGCGAGTATTCGGAAGCGATGCCCGCGCGTGTCGCAAGTGTGATAGACGGCACGTTTCGCCCGAACGCTTTAGCGCAACTCGTATCGTCGCAGTTGGATGTTGACCGCATGGATTATCTACTTCGGGATTCTTTGATGACCGGGGCGAAGTACGGCATCTATGACCTCGAATGGATTATTAACGCCCTTGCGATTGACGAAGCGAACGACCGCACATATGTTATGGCGCGCGGACTGTATGCCGTCGAAGAGTATTTGCAAGCCCGTTATTACATGTTCCGTCAAGTCTATTTTCATCGCACTCTGCGCTCGGCGGAAGCCGTCTTGCGCTCGATTTTGCGCCGCGCTTTTGAACTCGTGACGGCGGGCAATGAAAGCGAAATGTACCTTGCCGACGATACGGCGTTCGCGCGTATGATTCACGGCGCGACCCTCACGCTTGCCGACCATTTAGAGATGGACGATGCCGATGTGATGTTTCATGTGAAGCAGTGGCAACGCGCACGCGACCCCATTTTGCGTGACTTGAGTTGCCGCTTCATCGAACGACGGTTGTTCAAAGCCGTTGACCTCGACATGCCGCCGACAGAGCGCACGACTTTCGTTTGTGCGGCGCGTGAGGCAGTTGAAGCGGCGGGTTTCGACGCGGCGTACTACTTCGTCGAAGACCAAGCTTCCGACGTTCCGCACACGCCTTACCACGCCCCGACCGATACGCTTGATGAGCGCAAACGCATCTATGTCGAAGACGGGTATGCGCGTCCCGTGCTTCGTGAAATCACGGAAGTCAGTCAGGTGGCGCGCGGCTTGGAGCGTGGTTATAAGCTTCATCGCATCTGTTTTCCGCCGGAAGTCAAAGCCGACATTTATCGTCTTTATCGCACCGTCGCACCGCCAACCCGATGATTCACATTCGCATAATTTCAATCATCTTCGCGCTTGGTATAGTGGTTTGCCTAAACCTTCCGTGTCAGGCTCAAACACCTTTGCGTGTCGCGTTATTAAGTGTGAATGACCAACGCATCGCCCCTGAAATCGAACAGAGTTTCAAGCGAAGTTTTGAAGCGCACGACATGCTTTCGCGTCTCACACTTCTCGACGCGGAACTTGCCCACGCCGCGAGTCGCGGAGCAGGTTATGCGGGTTCGCTGAACTTGACGCTTTACCAAGGGCGCGACATCGGGGCGAGCATCGGCTGCGATTTCTTCTTTCTCATCAAATCCGAAACCTCGCGCCGTTCTTCGTTTGCGACGCCCGTTTATTACGAAGCGGCGACAAGCGTGATGCTCGTCAGTACGCGAACCGGCAAACTCGTGATGTGGAATCGCGTCGCGGCTGAAAGTGAAAACGCATCCGATGCCGGACGCTTGATGTTCGATAAATTCAACAGGGCGGTTTGGACGTATCGCGTCGCGGTTTTAAGACGGGCGGAAGATGAAAGCCGCGCCCGCCAAGTGTTCATCGCAGAACCGTCCGTCACCACATCGGAGATGCCGGTTGTGATTGATGAAGATTCTCCCTCGCCCGATACAGGCAATGACACAGACAAAAAGGATGCGAGTGAAAAGCTTGCGGGTGATAAAGTGAAGGGCGAAGGTTTAACAAAACAGAGTGTTCGTCCGCCGCAACCTTACCGTCGCCCGCGCCCCGCGTACACAGAAAGCGCGCGCGATGCCGGAGTCGAAGCGACGATTGATGTCGAGGTTGACGTGCTGCCCGACGGCACGGTCGGGCGCGTCGAAGTCGTGCGGTGGGGCGGCTTCGGTCTTGACGAAGCGGTCACGGACTCAATCAAGCAAACCTATTTTCGTCCGGCGATGCGCGACGGCGCGGCGGTGTTATCCCGCGTGCTTCTGCGATACAATTTCCGCCGCCCAGCCAACGCGACTTCGCACGCGACAACGCCAAATTAAATTGAGGCAGCACGTTTTGCGGATTCAGATTAACCACAGAGGCACAGAGAAAAGCCACAGAGGAAGCACGGAGAAGGCAGGTGCGTTTCTCTGCGAATCTCTGTGTCGTCTCTGTGCCTCTGTGGTTAACCTGTTTTGCCCGCCATCTCGCGGCGCAGTATGGGAGAAGCGACCGGTTATGCGCGTGATGATGATGTTGTGCGCGGCTCTATGCGTCACGCTGTGGTACGAGACGCTTCGCGCGCAAAACACGTCGCACAACGTACAGGCTTCCGGCGAGGTTTCATCACGCGACGCGCCTTCAAGTCATGCTTCTTCACCACTCAATAATAGTAATGACGATAATGTTAATACTGATGTCGCGCGTCGTCTGCGTGTGTTCGATGCCGCGTGGCAGGCGATAAACGAGCGTTATTACGACGTGCGTTTGAACGGTGTCGCGTGGGAACAGGTGCAAAGTGAATTGCGCCCGCTTGCCGGGCGCGCCGGGTCGGATGAAATGCTTTATCTTGTTTTGCGGCGCATGACGGCGCGACTCCGCGATGCTCACACGCGCGTTTTTGCGAGAGACGAACCGCGCGATTGGCGCGCTCCGCGTGTGCGTTCGGTGGGTCTGGCGGTGCGCGAAATCGCGGGCGAATTTGTCATCACGAACGTCGTCGCGGATTCGCCCGCCGCGCGTCAAGGCATAGTCGCGGGCGATGTCGTGCGGAAGATTGACGGCAAATCAATCACCGATATTTTAACGGCAAAGACCGACGAAGCGAACGGTGCTTCGACGCCGCGCGCCGCACGCGCACGCCTCGTCGCGTATCTTTTCGACGGCGCGCCGGACACAATCGTCAAACTCGAAATCCTTGATAAAGACGAACGCCCGCGCGTCGTTTCACTACTTCGCACCGAACAACGCGGACGAATCGCTTTATCGGCAGCGAAGATAAACGCGAGTTACGGTGGCAAGCGGCGCACGTTCGCCGTCATCAGTTTTCCGGGCTTCACTTCAGACATTGCCGCCGCCCTCGCACGCGAGATGCGCGGGTCTTTGCGTTCGGTGGACGGTTTCATTTTGGATTTTCGCGGCAACGGTGGCGGCGAAGCCGAAGCGATGATTGATGTCGCGTCGCTGTTTCTTCCCCCGCGTCAATACTTGGGTCGCTTCATAGACCGTCGCGGGCGCGTCGCGGAAACTCTCGAAACGCGCCGTGTGATGATGAGTTCCGCCGAACGCATCACGCCGGATGCGCGCCCCGTCGTCGTTCTAATCAGTGTCCGTTCGGCGAGTGCGACGGAAGTTCTCGTCGCCGCGTTCAAAGAAAACCGCCGCGCGAAAGTTATCGGCGAAGCGACGTGCGGTTGCGTCCTCGGCGTGCGCCGTCAACATAAACTCCCCGACGGCGGCGCGCTCCAAATCAGCGAACTCGATTTTGCGACGCCCGGCGGCACACGACTCGAAGGCAAAGGGATAGTTCCCGACGAAGAAGTCACACCGACGCGCACAGATTTTTACCGGAAACGCGACGCCGCTTTTGAACGGGCAGTTCGCGCCCTTGAATCCTCAAGTTAAAATTCGCAGTTCTCGCGCGAACCGTTTATTTCACGTTAATTTCAACGCTTCGCCCGCACCCACATAACGCCGTGATACACATGTCTTCCCGAACCCGAAATGTCGTGACTCTGACGACCTGCGTCGTCGCGGCATTCGTGCTTTACCTTCTCTACTCTTACGACGCGACGCTTGAAATTCTCGCGGCGCGGGCGATGTCCGCTCCGACATATCGCTTCGTTATCACCATCATCGAATTCGTTTTGTGGATTGCTCTCGCGTTCGCGGTTGTACGCCTTATCACGCGCTTGCTGTTTGAGCGCATCCTGCGTCGCCGCACGGCAAACGGCGTCGAGAGTTTGCCGCCGCTTATCCAGAACGTGTTCTCGCTCTCCGCGTTTCTGTTGCTGTTCGTCTTCATCTTCAATCGCGTGTTTCCCGGCACATCGCTCGGCGCGCTGTTCACAACTTCCGCCCTGTTCGGCGTGATACTCGGCTTGGCACTCCAAGACACGCTCGGCAACTTCTTTTCCGGCATCTCGCTTCACGCCGACCGCCCGTTTCAAACCGGCGACGTGATTCGCGTCGGAACGTGGGTCGGCGTCGTCGAAAGCATTACATGGCGCGCCGTCAAAGTTCGCACGTTCCTCAATCACATCGTCCTCATCAGCCATGCCAACATCTCCAAAGAATCCATAGAGGTTTTTCCGCGCGACAATCTCAATGCGCGAATCGTCACCTTCGGCGGCGAATATCAGGATTCGCCCGCCCGCGTGATTCGCCACGTCCGCGACACGGTTCGCAACGCTCCGAACGTCTCACGGGAGCGCGAACCTGTCATCCGCGTGCGTCTGCTCGGTGACAACGGCGTCGAATACGAAGTCAAATACTGGTTGGAGAATTACGCCATGTTTAACGATACCGATGCCCTGATACGCCAACGCATCTGGTACGTTTTCAACCGCGAGAAATTCACCTTCCCCTTTCCGACGCGCACGATTCACGTCGAAAACTTCGACGCCATCATGCCGCCCGCCCCCGCCGCACGAACCCGCCGCCACGACGACGCCGTACACGATGCGACCTTTTTCGAGCGTCTGCGCGGCGTCCCGATTTTCGCCCCGCTCAACGACGACGAACTTTCACAACTCGCGTGCGCCGCCGTCAGCCGCATCTATGCGACGGGTGAAAACATCATCCGCGAAGGCGACGCCGGTTCTTCGATGTTCATCCTGCATCGCGGCACGGCGGCGGTCGCACGCACTATTAATAACTCCAAACACACGCTCGCCGAACTGCATCACGGAAACTTTTTCGGCGAGATGGCACTTTTAACCGGAGAACCGCGCACCGCCGACGTGACCGCGACGGATGATGAAGTCGAAGTTCTCGAAATCCAACACGAAGCCTTGAAAACCCTGCTTGACGCCAACGATAAACTCGCGGAAAACCTGAGCGAAGTCATCGCCGCCCGTCAAATGGGTCTTGACGACGCGGCGGGTGCGGCAAACCGGAATCAGACCGAAGCCAAAACTTCTCTGCTCTCGTCAATCCGCAGGTTTTTCAACCTTCACTGAGAAAATTTAAGGATAATCCACGCAGACGTTCGATATTTGACAATGACACACTCAGACTTTATCATGCTGCGCTACTCACTTGAGGATTATTTTGCTCTGGTGTTAAACCATTTCGCTTCGCAAATCTCAAGTCTGTAATGCGGAATGATAATCGTCCGTTCGCATTTCTCTCATTTCGCACTTCAATTCAGAATCAAATCGCCATGCCGCCTAACACAGATTTTACGGATTTCGTGTGGTATGTTGTGCGGCAGGTTACGCTGGCTTACGCCAAAATAAGTGAGGAGATTGTCAGAGTGGTAAAGACTGAAAACCAACACGGAATGGAAAACGAAGATTCGCCGAAAATTCGCGTCACAGACCGTCGCCACGCTCGTTTTGACGGCGACGAAGAAAATCACGCGGGTGACAGGGAAAATCCGGCGAGTCCTAATCTCAAACCTTCTTACGTCGAAGAACTCGAAGCCCGCGCACGCGACGCGGAAGCGAAAACCGCCGACGTGCAGCATCGTTTCGAGCAGGTTCGTGCCGAACTCAATCATGAAACCGCCGAACTGCGCGCACGACTTCAACGCACCGCCGACGAGCGTGTGACAACGGAAAAAGCGGCGTTCATCGCGGGACTGCTGCCCGTCGTGGACAATTTAACCCGCGCCATCCAAGCCGCCGAAAGCGGCACGTCCGTTGAAAATCTACTTGAAGGTTTGCGCGGTACGCTAAACGGTTTTGAAGCGGCACTCATGGCGGCGGGTGTCGAACCGATTCCGGCAATCGGTGAACAATTCAATCCCGAACTTCACGAAGCCGTGGATACCGTCGAAGGGACGAACGAGGGACGTATCACCGCCGAATACGGTCGCGGCTTTCGTTTAGGTGCGCGCCTTCTTCGCCCCGCCCGCGTCCAAGTCGGACGGGCGAGAGGAATTGGCTCATCGGTTCATTGATTCATTTACTCAATTTTTAATGAATCCTTAAACCAATGAGTCAATGAACCGATGACTGAATGAAACAATTTTATTGAGGAGAATACAGTGGCTAAAGAAGTAAAATTTAATGAAGATGCCCGGAGCGCGATGCTTCGCGGAGTTAATACATTGGCGAATGCGGTGCGTGTGACGCTCGGACCTAAGGGTCGCAATGTCGTACTCGGCAAGAAATTCGGTTCGCCGATAATTACGAAAGACGGTGTGACGGTCGCTAAAGAGATTGACCTCGCGGACAATTACGAAAACATGGGCGCGCAGATGGTCAAAGAAGTGGCGACGAAAACCAATGACCTCGCGGGCGACGGCACGACCACCGCGACGGTTTTAGCGCAAGCTATTTTCCGCGAAGGCATCAAGAACGTGACGGCGGGGGCTGACCCTATGAAGCTTCAGCGTGGCATTCAACTCGCGGTCGCGGCGGCGTTGGTAAATCTCGAAAAGCAGACCAAGCCGATTAAAAGCAAAGAAGAACTGGCGAACGTCGCCACCGTTTCCGCCAACAACGACCGCGAAATCGGCACGCTCATCGCCGAAGCGATGGAGCGCGTCGGCAAAGACGGCGTGGTCACGGTCGAAGAAGCGCGCGGGCGTGAAACCGAACTCGACATCGTGGAAGGTATGCAATTCGATAGAGGTTTCCTCTCGCCTTACTTTGTGACGAACGCGGAGCGCGGCGAAGTCGTTTTGGAAGACGTGGCGATACTCATCCACGAAAAGAAAATCGCCGCGATGCGCGACTTGCTTCCCATCTTGGAACAGACGGCGCGCACCGGACGACCGCTTTTGATTATCGCGGAAGACGTTGAAGGCGATGCCCTCGCCACACTCGTCGTCAATAAACTGCGCGGCACGATTAAAGTCGCGGCGGTCAAAGCCCCGGCTTTCGGCGACCGTCGCAAAGCGATTCTCGAAGACATCGCTGCCGTCACCGGCGGGCGCGTCGTCACGGAAGAACTGGGCATCAAGCTTGAAAACGTCACGCTCGAAGATTTGGGTTCGGCAAAGCGCGTCATCATTGACAAGGACACGACAATCATCGTCGAAGGCGGCGGCACACAGGAAACCATACAGGGACGCATCGGGCAGATTCGCGGCAACATCGAAAGTTCGGATTCCGATTATGACCGCGAAAAACTTCAAGAAAGACTTGCCAAACTCACGGGCGGCGTCGCCATCGTTCGCGTCGGCGCGCTGACCGAAATCGAGATGAAAGAAAAGAAAGCCCGCGTTGACGATGCGATGAACGCGACACGCGCGGCGGCACAAGAAGGCATTGTCGCGGGCGGCGGCGTCGCTCTCGTGCGTGCCGCAAAGTCGCTCGCCTCGCTCACAGATGAAGACGCGGACGTACAAACCGGCATTAACATCTTGCGGCGCGCGATGGAAGAACCGCTCCGCCGCATCGCGGAGAACGCGGGTGTCGAAGGCTCAATCGTCATCAATAAAGTTTTTGAGAGCAAAGGCAGTCAAGGCTTCAACGCCGCGACGAACAAGTATGAAGACCTTGTGGCGGCGGGGATTATTGACCCGACGAAAGTCGTGCGTACCGCTTTGCAAAACGCCGCTTCGGTCGCCGGACTTCTTTTAACAACGGATGCGGCGATAACCGACGCGGCGGAGAAGAAAGCCGCCGCGCCGCAGATGTCGGCGGGCGGTGACGATTACGATTATTAGACATCTTGCAAAAATATAAACCCGTTCTCGTTTAGAGGCGGGCTATGCCCGCCCGCGTCACGGTTGATATAACGAAGCACGGCGGGCATAGCCCGCCTCTAAACAATGTAGGATGATTGAAACTACGAAGCGTCGAACGGCGACGGCGTTCCGCGCATCTAAAATTTCGATTTGGCAAAAGAGACGCGAGACATGAAAGTTCGTAAAAAGTCTGCTTCGCTCCGCGTCGTCGTTGCTATGTTTGAAAGATTTTGATTGACGATTGGGCTCTTGCCCGTTAGCTTAATTAAAGCGGCGTGGTGAGAAGCGTCGGCAATCTAACCCGTGCGTTATTTACGAGGAACACAAATGGTTGATCTCGGAACTTACAAAGATAAATTCAGTGATAGCGGCAGACGCATTTTTGAACATGCCATGCGCGAATCGCGCACCCGCGATCAAAACTACATCGCCATCGAACACGTCATCAATGCCCTGATGAACGAAGAAGCAGAATTGATTAACGACACCTTGCGCGGACTCGCCCTCGATTCACGCGCAATTAAAGTCGTGATAGATAAACGGCTTGAATCGCCGCGTCTGTCTTACACAGGCAAGGGTATGCGTATCTCGCCGGAGACGATTGATTTGTTCAAACGCGCGATGGACAGAGCGCGTTCACAGGGTCGCAAGACAATCGAAGCCACTGACTTGTTGATGGCACTCGCCCACCCGGACGAGAAAAGTTTATTGATTGAGATTCTCGGAAATCTCGGTGCTTCGAGTGAAGCAGTGGTCGAGAACGTGCGTTCGCGTGTTCGCAAACGTGAACAAGAAGAAGAACAGCATAAGAAGAAGTATGAACTGCCGCCTTACTTAAAGCACTTCGGAACTTCTATGAATCGGCTTGCGCGTCAGGATAAAATTCCGCCGACCATCGGGCGTGAGCGCGAGATTCAGCAGATGATAGAAATCCTTTGTCACAAAGAACGCGCTAATTCCCCTATGCTGGTTGGTGAACCGGGCGTCGGCAAAACGGCGGTCGTCGAAGGCTTGGCGCGGCTCATCGAACTCGAACCGGAGAAAGTTCCGGCGCGTCTTCGCGGGACGCACATCGTCCAACTTCAGATGGGCGGACTCGTCGCCGGAACGATGCTTCGCGGCATGTTCGAGGAACGCATTAAAGGCATTATTGATGAAGTCAAAGAGAAAGAAAACTTAATTCTTTTTATTGACGAAGCCCACACCATCATCGGGGCGGGGGCGGCGATGGGAACGTCGAGCGACGCGGGAAACATGTTCAAATCCTCACTCGCGCGCGGCGAACTCCGCATCATCGGCGCGACGACCAACACCGAATACAAAGAATATATCGCGGAAGATGAAGCCCTCGCGCGTCGCTTCCGCACGGTCAAAGTTGATGAACCTTCCATCAGTGAGACGCGCGAAATCCTGTTCGGTTTGCGCCCAAGACTTGAGCGTAATTACTCGGTCACTATTTCCGACGCGGCGATAAACACCGCTTTGGAAATGGCTCCGAAATACATCCGCTCTTTGCATCTGCCCGACAAAGCAATCGGCTGGCTCGATACGGCGGCGGTCAAAGTTGAAATCAACGAACCGCAAGCGGTGGTCGAACCCAAGCATATCATCGAAGTCATTTCGCAGGAATCGCGCATCCCGCGCGACATGATTTTCCGCGATACCAATGACCGCTTCGCCAACATGGAAGTTGATTTGGGCAAGCGCGTCATCGGGCAGAAGGAAGCCGTACAGTCGGTCGCGCATCGTCTTCGTCTTAACAAAGGTCCCTTGAAGGACAATCATTACAAGCCGGACGGCGTGCTTCTGTTCTTGGGTCCGACGGGTGTCGGCAAAACCGAACTCGCCAAAGCGGTCGCCGAATTTATGTTTGGCGACGAAGAAAAGATGGTGCGCGTTGACCTCTCGGAATACGGCGACGGCGTGGTCGGCATAGAGAAACTTATAGGTATGCCACGCGGCATCGTCGGCTCGGAGCGCGGCGGTATCTTGACCGAACAACTGCGCGAGAATCCTTACACCGTTCTGCTTCTCGATGAAGTCGAAAAAGCTTCGCCCTACTTGATGAATCTTTTCTTGCAAGCTTTCGATGAAGGTTGGCTCACAGACGGGCGCGGCAAGAAAGTTTATCTATCCGACGCCATCATCATTATGACCTCGAACTTGGGCAGCGAGAATTTCAAGAAGTACGAAAAGCCGCTCGGTTTCGGTAAGAAAACTCTCGGCGACATGCGCGAAATCAAAGGTCAAGTGATGAAGTCCGCCGAGACGAGATTCTCGCCGGAGTTCCGCAATCGCATTGACCAAATCGTCATCTTCTCGCCGTTGACGATGGATGAAGTACGAAGCATCGCGCAGATTTACTTGTCTCGTTTAAGCCGTCAAATGGAAGGGCAAGGCAAGTCGGTCGAAGTCACCGAAGCCGCGCTCGACCTCTTAACCTTAAAAGGTTTCAGCCCGGCTTACGGCGCGCGCTTCCTTAAACGCCACATTGATGAGCAAGTCAAACTGCCATTAACAACAATGTGGAAAACCGGCACGCACTTCAAGGTTGACGCGGCGGACGGCGAAATCAATATCACTAACTTGGACGTTGTGGTCGTGTAGCTTGCGCTCAACGATGTTTCAATAAACGAAAGGCTTTAAGTGTCCCGCACGCTTAAAGCCTTTTAACTTTGTAACCCATGTTTGTGCCGCTCATCCTTCTTTAGTCGTCACAAAGAAGGTTTCTGAAGCCAAACATTTCTGTTTCAGTTCCTGATACTTATCGGGGAGGTTCTAAGTTGAAGTCAATAATTGTCTTTCTTCTATGTTTGACTTTTTCGTCAAGCGCGATTTCACAAACTAAGCCGGTTTTGCAAGCCAAGGGTGTGTTGGATTTCAGTGGTCAGCAACCGGATACGATTATCACCCACAAGTTTTTGGCAGGTGAGAACAAGCTTTTGTTAGTCGGCAGTAAAACCGTCCGACTTTTGGATGTCGCTAATGCAAAGTTTTTAGAGTCCCGTCTAATAGAGATAGTAGATTTCAGCGAGGACAGAGAGCGAGTGATAAGCCCCGACGGGCGCAGAATGCTCGTCTCCGGCAACTATAATTCTAACGACAAGAAAGATAGGGTTAAGCGTTCGGCTTCTATTTGGGATTTGCAAACGGGCAAGCAGATTGCCATTTTAGATAGAGATAAACCGGTGCGTGGAGGATTTTGGAGCAAGAACGGGAAAACCCTCGTCACTTCGAGTGATCGGTTTGCTCCGACTGTGATTGATGATGCTTCGGCAGAAATTGCTTTTTGGGACGGCGAAACATTCAAATATCGCAATTCCTTACCGGTGGATAAAGTTAACTGGTGGCATCTGAGCGATGACGGCGAAAAATGCTTCTTCACAGTGGGGACGGTCAAGAATCTTATAATCGTAAAGGAAATAAGTTTCGCGGGCGGGTCAATCAATATCTGGGATGTAAATAGCGGAACGATGGAACAGGCGGTGGCGGCGAACGACAATAATGTTGAACGTAAAACCCGCGCTATCTCTGTCAGCCCGGACGAGAAGCATCTGGCTTTTGTTGCTCAAAGACCGAAATCGAGTGACGCGGAAAGAAGTTTGGTCGTGTGGGAAATTGATAAGAGCAACTATATATATAAACTCAAACCGAAGTACGAAATTAAACCAAGCCCTAAAATTTCCGAGTTTGGCGTTGGCTTTAGTCCTGACGGAAAGTACTTCGCTTTAGACGCAGGTAAAATTTTACAAATCTATGAAACCGAAAACGGCGAAAAGCGATTCGAGTTAAACGTTGGCTGGAACTGGAGACCTAGCTATTGGCTGAGTGATAACAAAGTTTTGCTCTACAATAATGGCAGTAAGATGAATGCTTTTGATGCTCCTACGGGCAAGCAACTTTATCAGCAAAAGTTGATCTACTTTGTTTACGAATATAAGGAGAACGAAGGAACGGGATATGAGTCAACGGTTCAAAGCGTTATAGATGTAACGGTTATAGCTATTCACCCAAGCCGTAATCTCTTTGTCACTTACAGCAAACAATATCTCAAAGTTTTCGATTCACGCACGGGTGAAATTTTACAGACGCTTGTTTCTCCGCCGATGGATTACAGTAAAAAGAAGCCGAAGCTAAGTGATATACCGCTAATTTCAAAAGCCGGATGGTCAGATGACGGAAGAACGCTCTATGCCATCAGTGCCGACGGGAAATCAGTTTCGCTGTGGGAACTTCTTGGAAATTGATATTTCTCCCATACCGCATGTTGCAAGAAATCTTCTTACAGTGTCCCTTCAGAACACGACGGCGTAAGGTGCGTTTGTAATCAATAGTCATCCCCACTAAAGTCACCGCTCCAACGCACACTCCGAATTTTGCATCTCTAAAAACTATGCGACGTTTTAACCTCACGAAACCGCTCATACTTTTTTGCGTCACAATCGCTTTTATTCTTAACCTTCATACGACATCGGCGCGCGCTCAGTCTTCCGCCGCGCGCATTCCCGTACCGCTTCCGACTCCTCAACCGACGCCGACACCGGAAGCGGCAAAGACCGCCGCGCCTTCATCTGATGCCGCGCCGACGCCGGAAAACACCGCGCAAGCCAAAGCCGTACTCGCCAAAGTTTTACAGACCGTCGGCGGTCAAACCTACCTTCAGGCGAAAACGCAAACGGGTCGCGGTCGCTTCTCGGTGTACGTTGATGCGGTCGCGGGTCTGCCCGCCGTATTCGACGACACGGTTGTCTATCCTGACAAACAGCGCACGGAATTTCGCGGCAGCACGGTTCGTTTAATTCAGGTCAACACGGGTGACGGTGGATGGGTGTTCGACGCCGCGACGCGCACGATTAAAGACTTGACCGCCGCCCAAATCGCGGACTTTCGCACCGCGCTTCGCGCCAGCCTCGACAATCTTTTGCGCGGCGAATGGCGACGCGGCAATGACAAAGCGACGCTCTCATACATCGGACGCCGTGAAGCCGGAATCGGACGCCGCAATGAAGTCGTGCGCCTCACATACTCGGACGGGTTTGCGGTTGAATTTGAATTTGGCGCGAAGGACAATCTGCCCGCGAAGATTCTGTATCGTCGTTCGATGAAGAAAGCCGACGATGGCGACGACCCCGAAGCGATGAAGATTGTGATTGAAGAAGACCGCTTCGCGCAATTTATCAACGTCGGCGGCATACTCTCGCCGTTCGTCGTTGACCACTATCGCGACGGCAAACAAACGAGCCGCGTCAATTACGAAACGCTCGAATACAATCGTCCCGTCGCGGATATGGTCTTTGCCCGTCCGACGAATCTCAAAAATTTGATGAAGTGAAAATTGGAAGCGGCTTTTGCTTAAAGCACACCGCGAAAGCTGCGACGGTGAAGCGGACACGCCCCGTGTTCACGAAGCGCCGCGAGGTGCGCGCGTGTGCCGTAGCCGACATGCGAAGCAAAGCCGTAGTTCGGATAAACGAGGTCGTATTCACGCATCAGATTGTCACGATAAACTTTGGCGATGACTGACGCGGCGGCGATAGAAGCCGAAACTGCGTCACCGCCGATGATGCTTTTCTGCGGCGTTTTGATATTAAGTTTGACCGCATCAATCAAGAGATAATCGGCGGGCGCGTCAAGCTGTTTGAGAGCTGATAGCATCGCTTGATACGTCGCTTGTAAAATGTTGATGCGGTCAATCTCATCGGCTTCAACGACGCCGACGGAGTATGCCGTGACGGTACTTATAAGCTCTGCATTGATGCGTTCGCGCGCCGCGCGGCTTAATTGTTTTGAATCATTCAAACCTTCGGGCAACGGCGTATCGGGGTTCAAAATACACGCGGCGGCAACCACCGCTCCGGCGAGCGCGCCGCGCCCGACTTCATCCACTCCGGCGACGCGGCGAAACCCTTGTTGCCACGCTTCCGTTTCAAAGTCAAGGTTGATAAGCGAACCTGCGGCAAGCTTTTTTCTCGTCATAGCTTCACAAATTGGTAGTGGCACGAAGCGTGGGTGAAGGCGCGTGCTTTTTGCTCTGCGGTTCTTGGCGTCTTCACTTTGCGGTTCTTTGCGATACACGAAGAAGTAACGCAAAGGAGCGCAAAGATTCTCCCGCCTTTGAGCCACTACTCACAAATTTTGCTTTCAATTTCATTGCTCAAGAAGCGCGTTATGCCCGCCATCCTTTTGATTATGGACGGCGGGCATAACGCGCTTCAAAATTTGCTTCAAAGTCTTGGCTTAAATTTACAAACGGTAAAGATTAACCGTTCTTACCCGCGCCACCGGCAGTCGCACCCTTCGCGGTATGCGTGCCTTTTTGGATGCGCGTGTCCTTTTCACGAATGCGCGCCGCTTTGCCGCGCAATTCACGAAGGTAATAAAGTTTCGCGCGCCGCACACGTCCCTGACGGATAAGATCAATGTGGTCAATGATGGTCGCGTGAAGCGGGAAGATGCGCTCGACGCCAATCCCGAAACTCACCTTACGTACGGTGACGGTTTCACGTATGCCGCCGCCTTTACGGGCAATCACGATGCCTTCAAAAACCTGAAGGCGTTCCTTAGTTTCCGATTCCTTGATGCGAACGTGGACGCGCACCGTATCGCCCGGTTGAAAGCCGGGAATGTTGTCGCGCATCTGCGCCTTCTCGATTGTGTCTAAGCGATTCATATTAAACTCCGTATCTTAAATTTCAAATTTTAATTTTCATCCAGCCACGCCTTTTCCTCTTCGGTTAAAGCCGCGCGCTCTATCAAGTCGGGGCGATTGCGCTTTGTTTTGAGCAATGCCGCGCGGCGGCGCCAATGCGCGATAGCGGCGTGATGACCTTCAAGCAAAACATCCGGCACAGTCATCTCACGAAAGACAGGCGGGCGCGTGTAGTGCGGAAAGTCGAGCAATCCATCGGAAAACGATTCATTGACGGCACTCGTTTCACTGCCCAACGCACCGGGAACAAGCCGCGTTACGGCGTCAATCAACACGACGGCAGCAGGTTCGCCGCCCGACAAAACATAATCTCCAATCGAGATTTCATCCGTCACGAGATGCGCCGCGACGCGCTCATCAACTCCTTCGTAACGCCCGCAAATCAACACGATTTGTTTGGCGTTCATCGCCAAATCTGCGGCGAAGCTTTGCGTCAAACTTCTTCCTTGCGGCGAAAGCAACACGACGCGCTTTTGTGAATTTGAACCTTCGACATCCGAGCTTCCGACGCGGGTTAAATCTTCCACCGCCGCGAAAATCGGCTCCAGTTTCATCACCATTCCGTCGCCACCGCCGAACGGTCTGTCATCCGTGATGCGATGTTTGTCCGTCGTCCACGCCCTTAAATCATGCGCGTGGATTTCGACGAAGGCGGCGGCGCGTGCGCGGCGCACAATGCCGTAGTCAAAAACCGCACCGAAGAACTCCGGGAAAATCGTCAAAATGTCAAAACGAAGCACAACGCGAATCCCCAAACTTCCCCGCTCAAAAACCCGCGACCGACGATTTACAAATCGAGCAAATTATCCGGCGGGTCAACGCGAATCATCTTGTTTGCCACATCAATCTCGACACATATCTCTCGCGCCATCGGCACAAGATGCTCGCGCTTCTGTTCATCGAAAATGATAAGTACCGGAACGCCGCCCGTGTGCAAAACTTCCGCGACGTGCCCTATCTTTTGCCCGTCAATCGTCTCCGCCGCACAGCCTACAAGTTGCCATTCGTAAAACTCATCTCCTTCGAGAGCGACGCAATCGGCTTCCGGGATTGCCAAATCCGCCGGAGCTAAATGCTCGACCGCTTCGATTGAATCAAGGTTTTTGAACTTCAAGATGACACGTTTTTTTTGAAACCAATGACCCTCAAGTTCAAGCGTCCCGCGCGCGCGCCCTTCGACATCAAGCAAAGTCAACTCGCGTCTGTCGTCGAAGCGTTCGGGAAAGTCCGTCAGAATCTCCGCCACCACTTCACCGCGCAGACCGCGCGGGCGAACAATCCGCGCGATGACGACATAATCAACTTCACTCAAAATTCAACAGCCTTTTACGCATAATACCAAACACGCTTTATGCCGTCGCCGCCACCTCACCCGTCGCATCCGGCGTCGAACCTTGAGCGAGGTCTTGCGCTCTGACGTGCTTCTTAATCAACTGGCGCACGGTGTCCGTCGGTTGCGCTCCATGATCCATCCAATACTGAACGCGCTCCATATTCAACTTAACTTCCGCAGGGTCGCGCGTCGGGTTGTAAGTCCCCACGTTTTCGAGATAGCCGCCGTCGCGCTTCGTCAACTTTTCTTTAACCACGATGCGGTATGCCGGACGCTTCTTCGCGCCCATTCTCATAAGTCTGATTGCTAACAAATGTATTCTCCTTCGGAGGAGATGTCAGATGTCAGATGTCAGATGTTAGTAAAAACCTGAAGTCCGCTCTTACTAACATTTGACATCTAACATCTAGCATCTACCTTTTTTTCTTGTGTCTCTGTTTCTTTTTCGAGCGTGTACGATTCGCGCCCGTCGGAGCGGCGGGTAAGCCGTGTGCGCCCGGCATCGTGCGACCGATTAAGTCGTCCATGCCGCCGCCCGCTTCCATGTCGCCGTTTCCCATCATGCCGCTTAAATCCGGCATCCCCATCGCTCCCGCCATGCGGCGCATCATGCGACCTTTCATGCCGCCGCCGCCACCGCTTCCACCACCGCCGAATAAACCCGAACCGGAAAACTGCTTCATCATCTGACGCATCTCCGTGTACTGCTTGATGAGCGAGTTGACATCGGCGACCGTCGAACCGCTTCCGCGTGCGATGCGCCGACGGCGATTCGCGTTGAGCAGCTTGTAATTATTGCGCTCCTCAACGGTCATCGAATCAATAATCGCACCCGTGCGGCGCATCTCGCGCTCCATTTGCGCGCTCTGTTCTTCGGACAGGTCAGGCATTCCCATCCCGCCCAAAAGCTGGTCGGGCAACAACTTCATAATCTTCGAGAACGAACCGAGTTTTTTAACCTGACGAAGTTGATTGCGAAAGTCTTCAAGCGTGAACTCGTTTTTTTGAAGCTTCTTGAGTTGTTCTTCGGCTTCTGATTGGTCAACTTTCGATTGAACTTCTTCGATAAGCGAAAGCACATCGCCCATTCCAAGTATGCGTTGCGCGATGCGTTCGGGATAAAACTGTTCAATCGCATCGTACTTCTCACCGACGCCGACGAACTTCACGGGCTGCCCCGTCACCTGCTTGATTGATAACGCCGCACCGCCGCGCGCATCGCCGTCCATCTTCGTCAGGACAACGCCCGTGATGCCAATTCGTTTATGAAACTCTTCTGCCGAACGCACCGCGTCCTGCCCCGTCATCGCATCGGCGACAAACAGGATTTCGACCGGGCGCGTTTCGGCTTTGATGCGGACGAGTTCGTCCATCAACGAATCGTCAATGTGAAGCCGTCCGGCGGTATCAATTAAAAGTGTGTCGTATCCTGTGTCTTTGGCGTGCTGAAAAGCGGAGCGCGTTAAGGTGAGCGGGTCATTGCTTTCGGGCATCTCGAAGATTGATTGGTTAATCTGTTTCGAGATGACCTTGAGTTGTTCGCGCGCGGCGGGACGATAAACGTCTGTGGAAAGAAGAAGCGGTTTGCGCTCCTGATTCTTCGCCAGCCATGCCGCGATTTTCCCCGTCGAAGTCGTCTTACCCGAACCTTGCAGCCCGACAATCATCACGACATTCGGAATCGCCTTTGTAAAAACCAACCGCGAAGATTGACCGCCGAGCATATTCACCAATTCGTCATAAACGATTTTAACGACTTGCTCCGAAGGTCTGAGTTCCTGCCAGACCTGTTGCCCTTCCGCCTTCTCTTTGACCGCACCGATAAAATCTTTGGCGACCTTATAATTAACGTCGGCTTCCAATAACGCGAGACGAATTTCACGCAACGCGACATCAACGTGCGCAGGCGTCAAAACCCCTTCGCCACGCAGATTCTTGAGCGTGCGCTTTAGCTTGTCGGAAAGTGACTCAAACATAATGCTTTAGGTGAACAATCGCGGCTTCAACCGAAACCGTAGATGATACGGACGCAGGGCGAGAGTGTCAAGGAATCGGTTATCTCAAGCGGGCTTGAAGGTGTTTTAGTCCGATGGATATGTCTTCACTCGTTCAGAGACTCGTTTCCAAACAAGCCCTTGTTGATAATTGGTCGCTTGCAGGTCGAGTTCGTATTCTCCTTTGAAGCGATACATTACGTCGCCCAGTGGACTTTTAACACGAGGGAATACAATGCGGTTGTGAATCTCGCTTTTTATCCAATGGTCAATCGCCACTTTCGCTTTCTCAGGAAACTCATTTATTTCCCAGATAACAGTTTCATCATCTGAAATTCTGTTATTCCATTCCCCGTTTTTATAGAGTTTAGGAAACCAGATTATTTTTCCAGTTTCCTTTGGGTGCTTCGCTGCGCCTGTCCATATACCTCTAGGTTTATAGTTGTTGCCAAAGCAGTTTGCAGCATCAATACATGTCTTAAAAGCTACATCATCTTTCAAGTCTATGTAGCCTCTTTCTATATATGTTCTTGGGTTTTGTTCTGCTTCTAAATCCCAAGCTGTGAAATCTGTTGGTTTTTCTTTTTTCTTATCTTTGAGCCTACTTACAACTTCGTCTATATCTCGATTGATTTGCTCAATGTGTTGGGTTACGTCAATGCGAATAATTTCATGTTCTGTCGCATTGATTATGTCGGCTTCCCGCAGTTTGTCCCACTCAATCAGCTTCTTGTGATGTCCTTCATCTATCTCTATGTGAGTTTGTAGTTGCGGAAAAAACATGTCGGTTAATGCCCGTCCTTGGGGTCTTGTAACATACTGTTGTGTCACAAACTTTATGGATAGGTCATTCAATAAGTGCCAAATTCGAGTTACGACATAATGCTCGAATCGCTTATTTTCCGCCCGTGCAAGTTGCCTAGCGATATAGTCAATTTTATTCATCATCTGATTTCCTCAATAGTGACATAGGTGCATAAATCGCTTGTACACCATAAGGCGCGCTTCGCTAAGTGACCGCCGAGACGTGACGCGCGGGCGATACTGCTTCCCTCTCCGTCGTCGCTTCGGCTGCTGATGAGTCGTCAAAACCGAGACGTTCGCGCACGGTGTACGTCGCTTTCCCTTGCGCTTCATAGTAAGAGCGCATAAGCATTTCGGCGATGAGTCCGAGCGCGACGAACAACGCACCGAAGCCGACGCCGAGACACGCGATGATGAACAGACTCGCGGCGAGAAGCGTGCTTCCGGCGAGATACGAAAAGAGTGCCGCCAATAAACTAATCCCGGTGACGGCGAACGCCACGAGTCCGGCGAAGCCAATCAGGTGCATCGGCTTCGTGCGGTAATTCTCCATAAAGCGAATCGTGATTAAATCAAGCACGACCTCGAAGGTGCGCGAGAGTTTGCCGAACTTCGAGACGCCGAGCGTGCGCGGGTGATGTTGCACGGGAAGTTCCGCGATTTTTGCGCCGTTTAAGTGGGCGCAGTAAATCGGAATAAAGCGGTGCATCTCGCCGTAAAAACCTATGCCTTCGAGTGCCTCGCGGCGATAGGCTTTCAGACAACAACCGTAATCGTGAAGGCTGACGCCGCTCACGTTCGAGATGAGTTTATTCGCCAGCATCGAAGGAAACTTGCGCGTCCAATACTTATCCTGCCGCTTGAAACGCCATCCCGATACCACATCGAAACCTTCGTCCAACTTTAATAACAACCGCGCAATGTCCGCCGGGTCGTTCTGCATATCGGCATCGAGCGAAACGAGTACGGGGGCGCGGGCGACATCAATCGCCGCGACCATCGCCGCCATTTTGCCGTAGTTACGACGAAACGAAATCACACGCACGCGCGGATCGCGCCGCTCGATTTCACGCAGTACGTCAATCGTCTTATCCGTCGAACCGTCATCAACGTAAATCACTTCCACCGTGCGATTCAGCGTGGCAAGTGCCGCATCAATCTTGATGTGAAGCGGCGTCAAGCTTTCTTCTTCGTTATACACCGGCAGGAAAATCGAAACTTGCGGCGCGTCTTGCGAATCATGCGAAGGCGTGTGTGAACTTCCGTTCGGCGTGACGACGGTGGTGGCGGCGGCAACAATCGCGTTTGCGGTTTCACGCGGCGGAAGCGGGCGGCTGATGATTGTTTCTTCTTCGTCGTAAATCTTCATAAATTTGATGTGACGGCGCGAGGTGATGCCGACGCGATTCGATGCGCGGAGCATCTGTTATCGTTCGCCTCATGCGTCAAAGCCTGTAAGACTAACCCGTGTGCGACGGCAAATCAAACGCGGGTGTTTCCGTCGTCGCGTGCGCTCGCCGCTAGACAGTGGCGCAAGCTTCCAAGTATTTTCGTTGGCTTCCGCATCACGCACGACATTCTCATCACGAAAGTTAAGCGCACCAGTTTTGTCTTCATCATCCACATCGTCAACGCCACGCAAAGTCATCAACGCCGCTCCGGTCACAACCGCGAGCATCGCCCCTGAAAAGTTCGCCAATCCGATTTTCGCCGCTCATCGTCCGGTCAATCCCCGTGTCGTCTTCGTCTTGTTGGCGTGCTTCATCATCTCCGGCTTCGGCTTGCGGGCTTACGATTTGAGTGCCGAAGGTTTGAGCGAAGACGAATTGAACAAGTTGCAAGCCGTCGCCGACTATCGTCAATTCGGTTTGAGTTCCGCCAACGCCGAACATCCGATGTTGATGAAAGCCATTCAAACGGTGAGCGTGGTGCTGTCCGAAAAATGGAACGAAGCCGTCACCGGACAGGATGAAAACTTGAGTGCTTCGCCCGTCGCCGCGATGCAGGAAACCGCGCAACGCCGCCGCGAAAATTTAAGTGACGCGAGTTTAAGCCGTGATGATTTTCAGCCTTTGAATCAAAGCACCACGAACGCCGGAAGCACGTTTCTCATCGCACCCGAAACCGCGCTTCGTCTGCCCGCCGCGTTGTTCGGTGCGCTCACGGCTCTGCTCATCTTCCTGTTCACGCGCGAACTGTTCGGCACGCCCGTCGCCCTTCTCGCCGCCGCGATGTGGGCGTTCGACCCGACCGCCATCGGGCTTAACCGCATCGCCAAAGAAGACACGTTTTTTATCTTCTTTTTTATCCTCGCCAGCTTCTTTTTCACACGCGCCCAGACACGCGCCGAACGCGACGGCGCACCGTTCAACCGTTGGCTATATTTAACCGCCGCCGCTTTCGGGATGATGATTGCCGCGAAATACTACCCGCATTTCATGGGCATCATCGGTGCTTATTACTACATGTTTTTGGGCTTGCCGACCACGCGCCTGCACGTCGGCAAAATGCGCTGGCTGATGTTCTTCGTCGTTATCGGCGTCGCGTTTGTGCTGTGCAACTTGACGATTCTGTTGCCCGCGACGTGGCGCGAGATGCTGGCATTCGCCTCTGAAAAACGCATCGCCCATGACTCGACCGAATACATCGGCACTCTCTATCCGAACCGTATGAGCCTCTGGTTGCGCGGCGTTCCGGTGTCGTTTTTCTACATCTTTCTTTTAACCAAAACCACGCTTCCGATGCTCGCCGCGTTCTTCGCCGGACTCACGCAAGTCGTGCGAAGGCGCGCGGGCGACGGACGCTTATTTTTACTTTTCTGGCTGCTCATAGGCTTCCTGCCGTTCACCCTCTTGGGCGGCAAATTCACACGTTATTACACACTCGTCCTGCCTCTCATACACATTGTCGCCGCCATCGGCGCGCGTTGGTTCGGCGCGCTTCTCGCACGCGGCATCTCATCTTTCTTCGCATCTTTCAAAACATCTTCAACCCTCGCGCCCCGCCTCGCACACGGCATCATCGCCCTTATCATCATCGCTTCATTGACCGTCACATCGTTCGCCGTGATGCCGTACTACCGTCTTTATAACAACGCACTCGGCGGCGGCATGGTACGCGCCGGAGAACTGTTCCCGCACGATGATTTTTACGACGCGAGTATGCGCGACGCGGTGTACACCATCGCCCGCGACGCCGCCCCGAACGCACGCATTGCATCTGAATCGCCCCGCCTTTTTCTACACTACGCCGCCCTCGCCGGACGCGCAGACTTGCAAGCCGTCTCACTCTCCGACCCAAACGCCCTCGCCGCTCTACAACCGTATGATTACGTCATCATCGCACGCGGACGACGTTACCGCAGCAACGACTTCATCACGCAAACCCTGCCCGCCCAATCACAACCCGCGTTTCGCTTATCACTTGCCGCGACTCCCTCAATTCAAATCTTCAAACTCGACCCCGCATCCTTCGCCATCATCCGTCAATAAAAACAGGCACAAAGATTTCAAAACCTCTGTGCCTTCCTTCGCGTCCTCTGCGTCTTTGCGGTTAAATCGTTCGCTCACTTCTTACTCAAAAAGCCCTCAACCCCTTTCCGACAATCCTCCGTAAATCGTGCCACCGCGTTCGTATCCACACCCGCCCGCACACTCTCATCAAAACTCATCCCGTCAATCCCGTACAACAAACGCTTCGTCAACATCACCGCCGAACGGCTCACCTTTTGAAATCCCGCGACGTACTTCTCAACTTCTATCTCAAAACTTTCATCATCGAAAACATGATTGACCAACCCGATGCGCTCCGCTTCCACCGCATCAATTTCACCGCCTAAAACCAACAACTCGAATGCCCGCTTCTCTGAAACATTCCTTCGCACAATCGCCGCGACCATCGCCGGAACAAAACCAATCTTCACCTCTGGATAACCGAACCGCCCCGAACGCGCCGCCAACACCACATCGCACGCCGTCGCCAACCCGCACCCGCCTGCCAACGCCCTCCCCTGCACACACGCCACCACAGGCACACGCACACGCCTTATCATTTGAAACAACTCGCCCAAACTTTGCGCGTCTTCCAGATTTTCTATGATGTCGCCCGCCACGATTTTACGAAGCGCGGACAAATCTGCTCCCGAACAAAAGTCCTTCCCCGCCCCCGTTAGAACACACACCCGCACGCTTTCGTCTTCATCAACCCGCCGCAAAGCATCTTTCAAGCCCGCGATGACTTCATCATTCAAAGCATTCCGCTTGTCGGGACGATTCAACGTGACGCGCCCGATGCCGTCCTTCACCTCACACAACACGACTTGATTTTCATTCATCAATCAACTCCGCCTACATGCTTTAATCGTCCGTAGTACATTCGCGTCTCGTAAATCATTTCAACCCGATTATCAACCGCGTGACGCGCGTAAATCTCATCCAAACGCCGCATCATCTCATCATGCTTCGCCTCGCCCGCTTGCGGCGCGAACGAACTCGAAAGCAACCTGCCGCGCAAGCCTTCATAATTCAAAATCTGCCGGTTATCAAGCGTCTCAAGCCTGTAATTTCCCGCACCATAAAACTTCATCAAACTCGCCGCGTCGTCCCAACTCTTTCTTACTTGCAAATAGTCCACCCCATACTCAATCAATAACTCATCGTACTCGCGCAAAAACTCCGTCTTGTCTGTCAACAAATAATTCCACACCATCACCGCCCACCCGTCAGGCTTTAAGATGCGCGTTAATTCCACTCTCGCTCGCTCGACATCGAACCAGTGAAAAGCTTGTCCCGCGACGATGTAATCAACGCTCTCACGCTCAAGCGTCGTCGCTTCCGCCGAACCCTTTATGCTGTGAAATCCGTCGTACTTTGCCAGAACTTCTTCCGCCGCACGGCGCATCTCATCGTTCGGTTCAACCGCGAACACACGATTTCCATTCTCCAAAAACGCCCGTGTCAGAATCCCCGTTCCCGCTCCGATGTCGGCAACGATGCTTGAAGAATTAAGTGCCAACTCATCACGCAAAAACGCCACCAACTCGCGCGGATAATCCGGGCGATGCTTGATGTAGTTCGCCACGCGCGTTGAAAATCTCTCTTTTGAATCAATCATGTTTATAAACGGTTCAAGGTTCAAAGTTCGATGTTCAAAGTTAAAGAGCGGCAATCTGCTTTCAACATTAAACCTTGAACTTTGAACCTTGAACTTCCGTCTTGCTACGAATTAACAAAACTCAACATCGCTTCGTTGACTTCGCGTGCGGCTTCCTGTTGCACCCAATGCCCGGCGGTGGCGATGCGAAGTTCCTTGTACGGCGCGTCAATCACGCTGCCCACGTCGCGCACGGTTTCCGGTGCAATCGCAAAATCGCGCTCGCCGTAAATGAACAACGTCGGGACTCTGATGCGACTCTGATTTGTCTCACCGCCGTTTTGATTGAACAACGATTTCAGATTCGCGCGGTAGTAATTTATCGCGCACGTCATCGCGCCTTCGTGCCGGAAAGCGTTTTTATAAAACTCTATGTCGCGCTCACTAATCGCATCGCGCCGCCACGCGGTGCGTTTGTACATGCGTTCGAGTTGGGCGAAATCAGACCTCCCCAACCACCATTCAGGCACGCGCGGAAGCTGAAAGAAAAGCATGTACCAGCTTTTCAAAGCCTGCTCGAAACTCATGTTCTTCCGCCACACGCCGAGCGGCGGAACTTGCATCGCCACCAACTTTTCAACGTAAGCCGGATACTTCGCCGCCAACGCCCACGCGATAGCCGCCCCCCAATCATGCCCGACGATAATCGCCTTGTCCCGATTGAAATAATGAACCAGACCCGTCACATCATCAATCAGATTATCAATCTTATAAGCCGCAACTTCTTTCGGCTTATCGCTCAAGTTATATCCGCGCAGGTCAGGGGCGACGACGGTAAAACCATCACCGAAAATTCCCAGCTGATGCCGCCACGAATACCAACATTCGGGAAACCCGTGCAGCAAAATCACGAGACGTTCACCCGTCCCGTGTTGCGCGTAATGAAGTCGCACCGCCCCGACTTGCGCGTAATCGAAACGAATCGAAGCGTCTAATGTGTAAGTGTTTGTGTTCATCGGAGAAATTGAATCATTGTTTCATCGGGTCATTGATTCCTTTGCCGAACCCGTTCACAAGTTGTGAAAATTGATTGCCATAAATTAAGCCGATGAATCAATGACTCAATGATTCAATCATCTTCGCTTCCTCATCGCTCAACTCAATCTCCATTCGCAGAAGCGCGGTTGAAAAAGTTTTCCCCTGCGCGTCGGTCATCAAACTAAGCGTGCCGCCGCCGCCGAGAGATTCGTGCAAAAGGAAATTAAGCGCGTGCAGATTCGGCAGTTCAAAGCGTTCGACCGCGCCCTTGACCATCAGGTCGAAATGAGTTTTGACGCGCTCCGCCGTGACTTCGCGTTTGATGATTTCATAAATCTCCGGCGTGAATGCCAAGAGTCCGACGTTTGCCGTGTCGCCTTTATCACCGCTTCGCGCGTGCGCGAGTTCTGTTAATTGAATACGCATGATTCCAATCTCGAATCTTCAAATCAATTTACTTCCCGTTCGTATAAACCGAGCAAGTGAAACGCGACGACGACCAGCGAATGTGTGATGACGCCTTCACGAATCAACCCGCCGACATCCCTCAAAGGCACAAGTCGCACGGTTGTATGTTCGCTCGAATCTTGATGTATGAAGGTTTTATCTTTGTCACTTAATCGCACATCGCGCGCTAAAAAAGTGTGAATCGAATTGTTCTCAATCGCCGGATTCGGATGCGTGCTTCCCAAGTTGACGACATTATCTCCGGCATAATTCGTTTCTTCCAACAACTCGCGCAATGCCGCATCACGCGGTGATTCGCCCGCATCAACCATCCCGCCCGGAATCTCCAACGTCACACGCCCGATGCCGTGCCGGTACTGTTCAATCATCACGACCCCGTTGTTCACCGTGATGGGAATCACATTTACCCAATCGGGACATTCCAACACATAAAATTGACCCGCTCGATTATCCAGCCTGTGAAGGCTCGTATCGCGCCGCACTTGAAACACGCGACAATCCGCGACGCTCTCGCGCTTCACGACTTCCCACGCGGGCGTATCTTCGCCAAGCCGCTCACGCGCAAAAAACCTCTGCGCTTCCTTTGCGTCCTCTGCGTCTCTGCGGTCAATCTTTTCGCTCATTTACAAACATCAAACTTCCAAAATCTCGATGCTCGTTTCAATCTCCGTCTTAGGTATCAACGCCGGAAAGAACGCGACGATTTCCTCGACCTTCGGACGCCCGCCCGCGAAACCCGTCACGCCCGGCGGACCCGTCAGAATCAACGGCGCAATCTCTTTCGTAAATCGCTCGACCGCTTTCCTGTCTTGTCCACGCACGCCGACACGCAACTGCACTTCCGGCAAATTCGCCGGAGGCTCGCCCGCGAGATGACCATGTAAAGCGTTCGCACCGACGAACTCGGTATGAATCAAATCGAACTTCAAACCTAGCCTCTCCAATCGTCCGCGCAAAATCTTATCCGCCGCTTTCGCTTTCTCGAACGCATCGGGATACGAATAAACAAGCGTCCCGACGGCTTTATACCCGGCGGAATAACTTATCGAAACTTTATAAAAGTCGGTTGCCTCTTTACCCTTGATGCCAAACACACGGACACGATTTTCGCCCGCATCCTCGACATTGATGCTCGTAAAATCCGCGACGCAATCCGGCGTGATGTAATTAAACGGGTCGCCCATCTCATACACAAGTTGCTCTTTCACGGTCTGAAGCGACACACACCCGCCCGTGTTCTCATGCTTCGTCACGATGAAACTTCCATCGCTTTGGGCTTCGACAATCGGAAACCCGACATCGGTTAGATCGGGAATCTCATTCCATTTGTAAAGGCAATTTCCGCCCGATGCCTGCGCCCCGCACTCTATGATGTGACCCGCAATCGTCCCCGCCGCGAGTAAATTCCAATCATCATTCCGCCATCCGAACTCATGCATCAATGGCGCGAGCGTCAAGCCCGTATCCGTCGCACGCCCCGTAACCACGACATCCGCGCCCTTATCCAACGCTTCGACCAAAGCCGTCGCGCCGATATAAACATTCGCGCTTTGAACCTTATCGCGCACCGTCGCCAACAACTCGCCCGTATCCATATTGCGAAACTCGATGCCGCGCCGCAAAAATTCATCGAGACGCGGCATGATGTCGTCGCCCGTCACGATTCCGATTTTTAGTTTCCCACTCAAACCCAAATCGCGCGCCGCATCACGCACGGCTTCCGCGCAACCCTTAGGATTCACCCCGCCCGCGTTCGAGGTGACACGGATTTTCTTCTCCACGCAGTCCGGCAAAATCTCGCGCATCAAACTCACGAAGTCGCGCGCATAACCCGCATTCGCATCACGCGCCCGCTGCTTCTGCATAATTGACATCGTGACTTCCGCCAAGTAGTCGAGCATCAAATAATCAATCTGCCCGCCCTTGACTTGCCGCACCGGAGCGTCCAACAAATCACCCCAAAAACCTTGTCCACTGGCAACGCGAATCGTTTGTTTCATCATGTACTTTTCGTTTCCTCAATCAATGTACGCAAAGCACTATTGACCGCTACGGCGTCAGGGAATCTCGCGCGCAAATCATCATCAATCTCAACCACAAGTTTTGCCGCTCGACGCTCCAACCTGCGCCGCTCGCGTTCATGCCCTCGCATAACGACGGTCAATTTCGTTAAATCATATTCGTCGCGCAAATCATCATCCATCTCGTTATAAATCATCTTGCTCATATCTGGTTCTTTCTCGCGGTGTTGTTTCCCGTGCGCTGATAATGCGTGTTGTTGCTCCGCGTTCGGTATAAGAAACAATTAACAGCCGATGCGTGTCCGACATTCCGATGATAAGAAAGCGGGCTTCGTCTTGCGAGTGTTCGGGATCGGCGAAAGCGATAAAAAAAGAATCTTCAAAAACCCTTGTCGCTTCGTTAAATGTAACGCCGTGCTTGGCTAAGTTCGATGCCGCCTTTTCATCATTCCACTCAAACAGCATACGCCCCCTTTACCAAATCGTGACCACATTGCTCGCCCTAATCTTTCCGTCTCTTGTGACGAGCGGCACACTTAAATGTAAAGCTGTTGCCGCGATAATGCGGTCGGGCATGTCGGGAACGTCGGCGCGCATCACGCGGCTCAAGGTTTGTGCAATCGGTATATCAATTGAGACGGCGATTATCCCGCTACTGCTTTGCGTCAAGGCGTTTTCCAACCGTTGTAGTGCGATGTTTGACAATCTGTTTTTCTCAACAAGGTACGTTACTTCGATTAGCGAAATTGCTGAAACATAAATCGCGTTTCCGCCGTTAGTCGCGTTGTTCATCGCAGTTTGCGCGGCAACCGACAGTAAGGGCGAATTGAGCAAGTACCAGACGACCGAGTGCGTATCGGCAACCACCGCGCTCATAAAATATCCTCATGCGGAAAGTTGCTCCACATCTCACGCCGCGCTTCGTCTATATCTTCAGCCGTAACCTCAAGCCCTAAGTCAGCCCACAATCCACGCAGACTTCGACGCGGGATTTTGTTTTGAGATTCGCTTTTCTGTGCAATAAACTCCACAAAATCTAAAACCTCTTGCTGCTTGTCATATGGCAGCGAACCCATCTTGGACATTGCTTCTTCAACGAGATTTGTTGACATAAGAACACCTCTCACTTACCAAATCGTGACCACATTGCTTGCCTTAATCTTTCCGTCACGTGTGACAAGCGGCAAACCTAAATGTAAAGCCGTCGCCGCGATGATGCGGTCGGGCATGTCGGGAACTGCGGCGCGCGATATACGCTCAAGCGCATCGGCAACTTCACGGTCAACCGGAATTAGTGTAAAAGACGTTGCCGCGTCATCAAGCGAATCGCGTATGCCTTGCAATACTTCAGCGGCAACTCTGCCTTTCTCAACCAGATAACAAAGCTCAACCAACGTGATTGCCGAAATAAAAATCTCGCCATTGGCATCGGCTTCATCAAGCGCGTGGGTCGCGGTTGCCGACAATCTGTGCGGTTCACTACGAAACCATACGGCGGCGTGCGTATCGGCGACAATGCTGCTCATTCGTCACCTTCCATATAGCCGCGCCACATTTCGCGCCGTGCTTCTTCTATATCTTCGCTTGTTACGCTTGACCCAAGATGCGCCAAGTCGCCTCTTAAACTTTTTCGCGGCGGTGCGGGCGCGGCTTCGTTTTTTTGTATGACAAACTCAACAAAGTCTAAAACTTGTTGCTGTTTTTCAAGTGGCAACATCGTCATTTTCGATTTAACTTCATCCGCTAGATTCGTTGACATAAAACTTTACTCCTCTCACATTAAACTCGCGGGCAACACGAACGCGCCGAGATGCGCGCCTTTGAAATTGAGCGTCGTTCGCAAAGCCAATTCAAGCGTGGCTCGCACGTCTTCGGGGACGATGACGGCATCCACGAAACCGCGTGCGGCGGCGTACTTGGCGTCAAGTTGTTGTTCATAACTCGCGCGCACTCTTTCCATTTCCGCTTGCAAAGCCGCGTCGGGTTGTTTGCCTTCACGTTTTAGTTTTTCAAGCTGTGAGCCGAGCATCGCCTGCACCGCCGAATCGCCTTCCATCACGCCCATTCTTCCGGTCGGTAAAGTGAAAATAAAATCCGGGTCGAAGCCCTGTCCCGCCATCGCGTAGTAGCCCGCCCCCGATGCGTGGTTGGTGGTCAACACAATTTTCGGGACGGTCGCCGTCGCCATCGCTTCGACGAAACGCGCCCCCGCGCGGATGATGCCGGAGTGTTCCGCATCCGCTCCGACCATGAAACCCGATACATCTTGAACGAACAGAAGCGGCGTCCGTTCTTTGTCACAAAGGTCTATAAAGTACGCGCATTTTTCCGCCGATTCGGTATAGACGATGCCGCCGAATTTGGGCGGCTTGCCCGCGTCACCGCGCAACATTCCGCGTTCGTTCGCAATCAACCCGACGCGAATGCCTTTGATGCGCGCGAATCCGGTTATCATCTCACGCGCGAAATCGGCTTGAAATTCGTCCAAGTAATTTCCATCTTCATCGTCATCGAAAATCGTTTCAAGCAATGCGCGCACGTCGTAAGGAAGTTTGTGGTCGGGCGGCAAGATGTCATACATCTCGCGCGCATCGCGCTTCGCATCACGCGCCGCGACGATTGAAACACCTTTGTCATCAACGACCGTCGCACCCGTTTCCGTCTGTGGCGTCTGTGGCAGGGCGGCGATGTGCGCGCGAATTTTCGTCAAACATTCTTCGTCCGTTTTGACTTTGTAATGCGCGACTCCGCTAATCGCGTTGTGCGTCGTCGCCCCGCCTAAACTTTCGTTATCAATCGTTTGTCCCGTCGCGCCTTTGACTAAGTTCGCACCGCCCAAACCCATGAACGAAGTCCCCTCGACCATGATGATGAAATCCGAGAGCGCGGGAAGATACGCCCCGCCCGCGATGCACGAACCCATGACCGCCGAAATCTGCGGGACTTTCAAATACCGCCGCATAATCGAGTTGTAATAAAAGATTCGCGCCGCCCCGTACTGACCCGGAAACACGCCACCCTGATAGGGGAGATTGACGCCCGCCGAATCAACGAGATAAACAATCGGGATGCGCGAACGCATCGCCACTTCTTGGGCGCGCAAAATCTTCTTTATCGTTTCGGGATACCACGAACCCGCCTTAACAGTCGCATCGTTCGCCACGACGACGATTTCGCGCCCGTGAACTCTGCCCGCCATCGTCATGACACCCGCCGCCGGTGCGCTTCCCTTGTATTCATCATAAGCGACGAGCAAGCCGATTTCCTGCCTGTGCGAATCTTTGTCCAACAACAACTCTATTCGTTCGCGCGCCGTGAGTTTGCCTTGCGCGTGTTGCTTCTCGATTTTATCCACGCCACCGCCGCGCTTGAGTTTCGATTCAAGACGTTGCAAATCTTCGACAAGAGAGCGTAGGCGTGAGTCGGTCTTATTTGTGGTCAATGAGTGAGACGCGGGTTTGATTTCGGTTGTCATTGCAAGACGCGGTGAAGCACATTCTTTCTGCTTCTCAGGCTACCTTTTGAATTTCTAAATCCGTTGTGGCGGTGCTTATTTTCTCGGTCAACTCACCAAACGGCGTGAACAGCAAAACGCATTCATCATTGTCACGACATCTGCGCGCCAAACGCAGGATGTCTTCGACGTGCGATTGTTCCGCGTCGTTCAAGTTCGTTTTAAGTCGCTCAAGTTCGGCAATGATAGGGTTCATATCCGACTTATCGAAAGCGTCAAGGTCAACCGTGCTTAGTTCCGACAGATAGGGAAAACGATTGTCCGCTTCCTCTTTAACAAGAAATTTCTCGTTGCCCGTGACGCCGACGCGCTCAATTTCGCCGTGACGTTTATAGGCGAGAATGACGGTGATCATAATTACTTCGCTCCAAAATTGAGTTTGCCCGGAAAGACATTGATTAAATTTCCGGCATCGTCCGTGATAACGGTCACAACGCTTGTCGCCTCGCCGCCCAACTTTTGCGGCGTGCGTCCGATGACGCGCCGGACATCCACTTCGCGCACGTAGCTATTATACGTCGCACTCTTCGTAACCAAAGCGGCGATGACCTCTTTGCTTTCCAATAACACAATGACTTCTTGACGCGAGATCGTGAATTGCGATTTGTTAGTTTTACCGGAATTGAGATGCTTGCTCAAGGCATACTCCAAACCCGAACCTTTAACGTCCGCGTCGCCAAGCCGGATATTTATGCGTGATTGTGCGCGAGGAGACATTAAACAGTTGCTACCTTCAGGTTAGTTGAACAAATTCAACTTTGCATTTGAGGGACTACCTTCCGCGATGCGAACCTGTTTGCCCTGTCGTTCGATGATGACTGTGCCTTCGATTGTTTGAAAGGTGCGGCGCGCGAGTGATTTGGTGTCAATCGCCTTCGCGTCTTTGTATCGAGCTTGTGTGCGTTTGATGTATGCGTCGTAAAACTCTACGGCGTCGTCTTCGGTGTCCCACGCGGTGAATTGCATGATGGCGACTTCGCCCGTCGCGCCTTTTTCATAAAGGGCATAACTGTCGCCGTGCCATCCGGCGGCGGCGCGGCGCGAGGTCGCATCGTCTTTCAAGTATTCCTCTAAAATCAAATACAAAGACCATTCGCCGTTGATGTCGGTGTCGAGCCGCTTCCAAGTTTTGCCTAAGCCTTGTGTGAAATCGGGCAGGACGATTTTCAAAGGTGCTTCGCGGGCAAAGTATTTTTCCGGGTGCATGACCTGTTCGGTCGAAGCGGGTAAGTCGGTGAAGGCTTTCGACACCGCATCCCAACCGCCTTCGCGCCACACCGCGCGGGCGAACGACAAACCCGTTTCGTAGGGAAACGTCAACGTGCGTTTCAAAGCATCGGGGGCGGCGTCAAGTTGCTTGGTACTCATCGCCGCATCGCCCGCCATCATCGAACGCAGGAAGGCAAGGGCGCGCCGCATGTCACGCTGAATATACTGCTCCATCACAAGCGTCGCATCGCCTTCGACGAGGGCTTGCGCGGCGAGTTCGGCGTCCGAGTCGTCTTTCTTCCAATTCTGGAAACGCTTCAAATCGAAATGTTGGTCTTGTAAAGCGTGCGTCAGTTCATGCGCCATCACGGGACGTTGACCGTCGAGGTCAATCCAATCGGCGAGGAAAAATTCCTGCCGCTTAGGGTCGTAGTATCCGGCAACCTGCTCGGTCAGAAGATTAATGATGAGTTGGCGATAATTGAAATCGGCGGGTACGAGTCCGAGTTTTTTCAGCGCGAGTTCCGCCGTGCGAAGTTCTTCCGGCTTCGTCTCGCGGTTGAGATTGTCAATTATCATGCGCTCGATTTCGAGGCGCGTCTGCGCCCCACTCTTAATCGGACGAAGCGCATTCAAGCCTCTGATTTGCGCGACTTCACGCACGACTTCTTCAGTCGCGGCGGCGACGGCGGCGGACTTGGCATTGACAACATTTGTCGTGACGGCGGTTTGGGCGGCGGGTGGTGTCGCTCTTTGGACGGTTTGTTGAGCGGCTTGTTGAGCAGATGCGACGTGCAGTACGCTTGTCGTCATCACGGCGAAACAGATGATTGTGATGACGGCGACGGTGACGGGCGCACGCGAAATCGGTGTGGTTTGCTTTGACATCTTTCCCCTCACGCTTCTATATTCCGCTCACCTCATCAAACTTATAAGAGCAACCGTGCGGCGACTGAAGTTTTGCCGGTGAGAAAGGTTTTACCTGTGATGACGAACCAGATTAACGATGATGCGACATTTGATGATTGGCATGAGACGATGGTGCGCGTGCGCTATGCCGAAACGGACAAGATGGGCATCGTTTATTACGCGAATTATCTCGTCTGGTTCGAGATAGGTCGTTCCGAGTATTGTCGCGCACGCGGCTTCTCTTATAAAGACATGGAGGAGAATGACGAAGCTTTTCTTGTCGTCGCGGAAAGCTATTGTCGTTATAAATCGCCTGCATTCTACGATGATGAACTTATCGTTCGCACGCACATCACCGAACTTCGCCGCCGCTCGCTTCGCTTCGGTTACGAAATCATACGCGCTGCCGACAATCAAATCATCGCGGAGGGCGAAACCGGACACGTCATCACAGACCGTCAAGGTCGTGTCCGCTCGCTGCCCGACATCTTCCGTCAAACACTTGCCACCGCAAACACGCCGCTCATGGCGACGGGCGAATATCCCGCACCGCGCACCACCGCCGCCACTACCGCGCGCCTCGAACCCGTACCTGACAACCGCGCCCCAGAGTAAGACTGATTCATTGACTCATTTTCTCATTGAATCAATCAACCGATGAATCAATGAACTAATCCGCTCTACGATTCATGCGGCAACGAAAGCCGTGTGATACTGGTCGCACGTCCGGTTTCTTCGTCAATCTCGATTAACACGCCGTGAATGCGAACCATGCCTTCGCTGTGTCCGGCACGCGGGGCAACGGCGGACATGAAACGCGCAATCACATCGTTTCGGTTCATGCCGATGACGCCCGCGTGTGAGCCGGTCATGCCAAGGTCGGTGATGTATGCCGTGCCGTTTGGCGAGACACGCTCATCGGCGGTTTGCGTGTGGGTGTGTGTGCCGACGACCGCCGTGACGCGCCCGTCCAAGTGCCAGCCCATTGCTTGCTTTTCCGATGTCGCTTCGGCGTGAAAATCAACGAGGATGATTTTCGTGTCTTCGGGAATGTTTGTGAGCAGTTCGTCGGCTTTGCGAAACGGGTCGTCTTGCGGGTGCATGAAGACGCGCCCGATGAGATTGATGACGGCAAACTTAACGTCGCTCTGTTTGTGCGTCGCGCGTCCCGTCCACATCCCGACGCCGGGCGAACCTGCGGGGTAGTTCGCGGGACGAAGCAGACGATTGTTCTTTTCGATATAAGGTAGAACTTCGCGCTTGTCGTAGATGTGATTGCCGGAGGTCATCACATCAACTCCGGCGGCGAACAGGGCTTCGGCGTGCGGCGGTGTGATTGAGAAACCGCCGGAAGTGTTTTCACCGTTTAAGACGAGGAAATCTACGTCGTGCTGTTCGCGCAAATCTTGCAAGCGTTCGAGAGCGGCGGCTCGTCCGGGACGTGCGACGACATCGCCAATCATCATCACTTTAAGTGTCATAAGAATTGAATCATTGATTCATCGGTTCATTTATTCAATGACTGAATAGAAGAAAGCGCGTCTCGCTTTCGTTCGTCGGGCGAGACGCGCTTTTGGATTTTTCGGCTAAGGGGGCAACAACCGTGTGAGCCGTTCCGAGGCTGTAAATTATGCCTGCATACACAGGTGGGTGACCTTTTAATGAGCCGCCGCCTCCGGCAAGTTTCTTACTCTGAAGAAATGCACTGGCGTTTGAACGGCATCGGTCTCCCAATTTACTAGCATTGGCACAATTATCAAGAGTCGGTGGACGAACTCCCCAGAAGTTTTACTCCCTCAACCTAGGGCGCATACTAGCATGAGGCGTGATTAAAAGTTGGAAAATGACAACGTAAAAACGCGGCTTCAGAACTTGACGAGTGCGGGCGTTTAGTATCAAAAATTTTCACTGAACGCTCATGCTGCCCGGTGCATGTTGGGCTTCCGCCGCCGCGCGCAAGCGAAGCACGCGGTCAAGCATTTCGGAGCATTCCGTGCTGCGCGATGCGAGTTGAGCATCTGTGCTTTCGTAGTGTCGCTTGAGGCGGTGGAGTTCGTCCGCGACGTGAAGCGCGGCGAGAATGGCGACTTTCAGCGAATCAACGGTGAGCGTACATGACGAGATTTCGCGCATTTGGCTGTCAACATACTCCGCGAGTTTCGTCACGTATTCACTGTCGCCGTCGGAGCGTATGTTGTAAGTTTGATTATAGATTTCGACGCGAATCGTCGGCGTGACACTCGTTTCGTTGTGTTTGTTTGCGCTCATCTGAATCTCACCTCTCGCTGTAAAGTCGTTCAATGTCTAATGTTCAATGTCGAAAGCAAGACTTCGTTGTTCCGACTTTGAACCTTGAACCCTTTTAGAAACTTCCGTTCGGACTGCCAGCCGTCGTCGTGATTTGGTTTGCTACCTGCATCGCGCCTTCGGGGTCAAGCACGGCGAGGGCGTCAAGCATCGCTTCGATTTTCGCGCGAATCGTGTCGCGGTCGCTCAACATGCGTTCGACTTGGGCTTCGAGACGTTCCTTTTCGCCGGACAGGTTTTCGCGTTCGCGTCGCATCGCCATGACTTCGCGCTCCAGAGTCTCTTTTTCCTGTCGAAGCGATTTGGTAAGTTCAATCGTCCGGTAAATTTTGTCTTCAAGGTGTGAAAACTTTTCGAGTCCTGACAATCCGACCATCGCGGCTTACTCCTTTTGAGGTGTGCTTTGCGCGCCCGATTTGAAAGGGCGCAATGTGAATTTCGATTATGCCGACATCCACGCCTTTGGGCAAGAAACTTTTAAGAATTGATTAATTGAGCCATTGATTCATCCATTCAATAACCGTTTTCAAATGAATCAATGCGCCGATGAATCAATGACTCAATTAATCTCTACTCTCGCGGTTGCGCGTCGAAGCGTTCGACTAGGGTTTGCACAAGTGAACGGTGCGCGGCGTCAACTTCTTCATCGCGCAAAGTGCGTTCATCCGATGAATACACGGCGCGCAGAGTGAGCGAACGAAAGCCGTCGGGCAGGTTCGCGCCTTCATAAACATCAACGAAGCGGACATCGCGGCAAATCTCCGTGCCGATCTCAAGGGCGGAGTTTCGCATTGCGGCGAACGTCGTTTGGCGATTGATGATGATTGAGGTGTCGCGCGCCACGATGGGAAAGCGCGCGAGCGGACGATACCGCGATGTGATTTGATTCGCGTCAAGTAAAAGATTGAAATCCACTTCCGCGACGAACGCGCTCTGTTTCAATTTCAACCGCGTTTCAATCGCTTCCGCGAGTCGTCCCATGCTGCCGATGGCTTTACCGTGGAGTGAAATACGCGCGCTCTGACCTGACCGAAGATGCGTGAAATCTTTTGGCTTAAATTCAAGCGCGGGCAGTTTCATGTTTTCAATCACGGCTTCGAGCGCGCCTTTGAGGTCATAGAAATCAAGCGGACGGGCGACACCGAAACGGTTCGCTTCACGATTTCCGCCAATCGCCACCATTCCCAAAGCTTCACGCTCAAGCGGGCGATGCTGTTCGCGTTCATCATGTGCTTTGTCACTTGCCACATCATCACGCGAAGCGAAGACGCGCCCGATTTCAAATAAGCGCACATCGCGCGTCCCGTGATTAAGATTGTGGCGCACGGCATTAAGTAATCCCGGCAACAGACTCGCACGCATCCGTGTCAGATTTTCAATAATCGGGTTGCTCAAATCAACCGCGCCGTCATGTCGCGCTTCCTTGTCATCGCTGTTTTCGTCATGCCGTTCATCCGATTCGAGTGTCGGCAAAACTGCAAACTCCCGTGTGTCGTTCGGGTCAATGAAGCTGAAATTTATCGCTTCGTCATAGCCCGCTTGTGTCAGTGTGCGGCGCGCGAGGCGGCGTGCGCGTTCGTTCGGCAAGTATTCGCCGCCCGTCGTCGCTAGGGGTAAGCGCGAAGGGATGCGGTCAATGCCCGTGTGACGCACGACTTCTTCAATCAAATCTTCTTCGCGTTCGATGTCAACGCGCCACGACGGAGCGACGTATAAAGCTGCCCCATCCTCGTGTTCGCGCTCGGTGAAACTCAATCGCTTGAGAATCTCACGCGCGTTTTCGGCGGCGATGTTCAGACCGACAAGCGCGCCGATACGCGCAAAACGCAAACGCACCGCAGGTTGTTCAGACCGACGCGGGTAAATATCAATTGCACTCACATCGGGCGTTCCGCCCGCGATGTCCCAAATCAAATCAACCGCACGCTCAAGTGCGCGCGGCACGCCTTCGGGGTCAGTCCCGCGCTCGAAATGGTTCGCGGCTTCCGTTTGTAAATTAAGTTTGCGCCGTGTGCGCCGCACTTGCGAAGGGATGAAGTACGCGCTCTCAATCAACACGTTCGTCGTATCGGAATGCACGCCGCTCGCTAGTCCGCCCATCACGCCCGCCACCGCGACGGGACGCACCGCGTCCGCGATAACAAGCATCTCTGCGTCAAGCGTGCGCTCGACTTCATCAAGTGTGGTTATCGTTTCACCCACCGTCGCACGCCGCACGATAATCCGTTCATCTGTCAACCGGTTAAGGTCGAACGCATGAAGCGGTTGCCCGACTTCGTGAAGCACATAGTTTGTAATGTCCGCGACGTTGTTTATCGCGCGCTGCCCGATTGCCTCAAGACGATTCACCATCCACATAGGGCTTTGAGCAACCTTCACTCCGCGCACAATCCGCGCCGCATAACGCGGACACAAATCCAACTCACGATTCTCGATTCGTCCCGCATCTTCACCACTGACCTTCGCCGTTTGAATTTTCGAGTTCTGCCACGCTCTTGTATTCAACCGTTTATCTTCAATCGCCGCGACTTCACGCGCCACACCCAGATGCGACAAACAATCGGGACGATTCGACGTGACATCAACTTCTAAAACGTAATCCTTCGCCGCATCACCACCCGCCACAAACTCATGCACGGTATCAACCGCCAAACCGACACGGGTCAACCTTTCGGCTAACTCACCCGCCGTCAAATCCGTTTCGATAAGTTCGCGCAGCCAGTTGTAACTAATGTTCATAAAAGCAGGAGTCAGAAGCCAGAAGTCAGGAGCCAGAATGAAGTCAAAACGCCTTTGCTTTTATTCTGGCTTCTGACTCCTGACTTCTGGCTTCTCAAGAAAACTGTTCCAAAAATCTCCGGTCGTTCTCGAACAGAAGGCGTATGTCGTCAATGCCGTACATCAGGGCGCACATGCGATCAATGCCGAAGCCGAACGCGAAGCCGGAGTATTCTTCGCTCGAAATGTTAACGGCTTTGAGGACGTTCGGGTGAACCATGCCTGAGCCGCCGAGTTCAATCCAGCCCGATTGTTTGCAGACGCGGCAACCCGCGCCGTCGCACACAAAGCAACTGTAATCGAACTCCGCCGAAGGTTCTGTGAACGGAAAATAACTGGCGCGCACGCGGGTTCGGGTTCGCGCCCCGAACATGCGGCGGACGAATTCTTCGACCGTGCCTTTCAAGTCGCCCATCGTGATGCCTTTGTCCACACACAAACATTCGACTTGAAAGAACATCGGGTTGTGCGTCGCGTCCGGCGTGTCACGACGAAAGACGCGCCCCGATGCCGCGACTCTGAGAGGCACGCCGCGCCGCTCCATCGCGTGAATCTGCATCGTCGAAGTTTGCGAACGAAGTGCAAGCCCGTTTGTCGTGTAGAACGTATCTTGCGACGAACGCGCCGGATGTCCTTCGGGAATGTTGAGTGCCTCGAAGTTATAGAAATCGGTTTCGATTTCCGCCCCGTCTTCAATCGCATAGCCGAGCGAAACGAACACGTCATCTATGCGTTCGCGCAACAGCGTGATTGGATGAAGATGACCGTGCGCGGCACGGCGTCCCGGCAAAGTCACATCGAGGCGGTCGCGTTCAAGTGAAGCCTGTTTGACGGCTTCGCTTAAAACGGTTTCGACTTCCGCGATGCGCGTCGTGATGTCAGCTTCGAGTTGTTGAACCGTTTGCGCGAACGCGGCGCGCTCATCCGGCGCGACGCGCCCAATCTGTTTTTTGAGCGTGGCGAGCGGGCTTTTTTTACCGAGATGCCGCGTGCGTAAATCAGCGACGGCGCGCATGTCATCTTCGGCGGCACGCGAACCATCTGCATCACCACTCGGATTTTCGCTCAATACGGCGAAGCGTCCGAACTCCTGCTCGAACGCTTCGCGCACCGTTTCGATTGACGGCGTTTCAACCGTAATGTCAGACATAAATCAAACACTCATCCGACGAACAACAAGCCGCATTCACCACTCATCATTCGCCGTTCATCGCTTAACTCAAGCGGCTTGCGCTTGCTGTTGATTCGCGCGTTCACCATCAAGCACGCCTTTGACCTGCGTTACTAATTCGGCAAACTCATCCATCTGATTCGCCGCGAGGTCGGCTAAAACCTTACGGTCAAGGTCAATCCCCGCGAGTTTCAGACCGTGCATAAACTGCGAATAGTTTAAGCCTTGAAGTCTGGCTGCCGCCCCGATGCGGACAATCCACAAACTGCGGAAATCGCGTTTCTTCAACTTGCGTCCGGTGTACGCGAAGTTAAGGGCGCGGTCAACCGACTCCATCGCCGAACGATACAACTTCGACTTCGTGCCGCGATAACCTTTCGCCAGCTTTAATACTTTTTTGCGCTTCTCGGTGCGCTTATTACCACGTTTTGCTCTCGGCATAATTAAAAACCTCCAGTTTTTATAGGAGTAGAAAAATAGAATTAAGGAGTTTAGTACAAAGCGCGTTCCGCTTTACTTCTACTTTCTCATTTATCATTTCTACTTTGATTTTAGCTTCTGCCGTAGGGCAGCATACGCTCGAAGCGCACTTGGTCGGATTCGGAAACGAGTGTGTCAATATCCAGATTGCGTTTCCGCTTCGATGATTTTTTGGTCAAGATGTGGCGCGCGTGTGAATGTCCACGCTTTAGCTTGCCGTTCGCCGTCGAGCGCACGCGCTTCGCCGCGCCTTTGTGTGTTTTAAGTTTTGGCATGATTACTTCCTTAGTGATTTGAGATTTGTAATCTCAAAATTTCAGATTACAAATGATTTCAAGCTATACAATAAATTCTAACCTTGCTCGTCGTTTGTCGGCGGTTCAGATGACGCGGGCGCGACGGGCGGTGCAGTCGGTACGGGCGGCGTAGTTGATGCCGCCTGCGAAAGTGCCGCCGCCTGTTTCGCGGCGGTGCTTGTCTTAGCGCGCTTCGGCGTAAAGATGAAAAACATTTGATTGCCTTCCATGCGCGGGCGCGTTTCGACTTCGCCGACTTCCGCTAAATCTTTCTCTAAACGCTGAAGCAGTTCCGCACCGAGTTCACGGTGCGCCATCTCTCTGCCGCGAAAGAAAATCGTCGCTTTGACTTTATCGCCGTCTTGCAGCCAACGCTTGGCGTTCTTCGCCTTGAAGTCATAATCGTGGTCATCCGTTCCCGGTCGAAATTTAACTTCCTTGACGGTGATGATGACCTGCTTCTTCTTCGCGTCGTGCGCCTTCTTCTTCGCTTCGTATTGATACTTTCCGTAATCAATAATGCGACACACGGGCGGGTCGGCGTTCGGTGCGACTTCGACTAAATCGAGTCCCTGTTCGCGTGCGGCGCGAATCGCGTCGCGCGTCTCCATCACGCCGAGTTGTTCGCCCGCGTCGTCAATCACGCGCACCTGCGCGACTCGTATGCGGTCGTTAATACGCACGGCGGGTTCACGCCGCGAGTCAGGTCTGCTTCCGCGTCCACGAAAACCAGTAGCGATAGTCTTTACCTCCTCTGAAAGGATTTCAAATCTGAAATCTCAAATTTGAAATCAGCCATTGTTGACGGCGCGCGTCTCGATTAACTTACGCGCCATTTCCCCGAACTCCCGAACGCTCATCACGCCCGTGTCGCCTTTGCTTCTCTCGCGCACGGCGACCGTCGCTTCGTCTTTTTCTTTATCCCCGACGACGAGCATAAACGGAATCTTTTGCAACTGCGCGTCACGAATCTTCGCGCCCATTTTCTCGCTGCGCGTATTAACTTCGACGATTAAGCCGTACTCATCACGCAAAGTTTGCGCGACCGTTTCCGCGTAATCGTTGATGCGGTCGGTTATCGGCAAGACCACAACATGCACGGGGGCGAGCCACATCGGAAACGCGCCCATGTAATGTTCAATCAACACGCCGAAGAATCTTTCCACCGAACCGAACAGGGCGCGGTGAATCATAATCGGGCGATGCGCTTTACCATCTTCCGCGATGTATTCAAGGTCAAAGCGTTCCGGTAAATTGAAATCGAACTGCACCGTCGTCAACTGCCACAAACGCCCTATGGCATCTTCAACCTTGATGTCAATTTTAGGTCCGTAAAACGCGGCTTCGCCTTCGATGCGGTCGTAAGAAATCGCGCGCTCGTTCAAGGCTTCAATCAACGCTGACTCGGCTTGTTCCCAATCCTCATCAGAACCTAAATAACCTTTCGTCGCATCGTCGCCTTTGACCGAAAGTTCAACCTTGAACTTCTCGAAGCCGAACGTGCGGAACATGTCATACGCGAAATCAACGCAGTCAACGATTTCGCCTTTCACGGTTTCCGGCGTGCAGAAAATATGCGCGTCGTCCTGCGTGAACCCGCGCACGCGAAGCAGCCCGTGAAGCGTTCCCGACAGTTCGGCGCGGTACACCGTTCCGAGTTCCGCGTAACGAATCGGAAGCTCACGATACGAATGCTGATGCGATTTATAAATCCCTATGTGAAACGGGCAGTTCATCGGCTTGAGACGAAATTCCGTGCCTTCAAACTCGGTCGGCGCGAACATCGAATCGGCGTAGTTCTCTTCATGCCCGCTTTGCTGCCACAACTCGCGGCGCGCGATGTGCGGCGTGAATACCAATCCATAACCGCGCTTCGTCAATTGGTCGCGCAAATAATCTTCCATCCGGCGACGAATCGCGCCGCCCTTAGGATGCCAGAAAATCAAGCCCTGCCCGTAAGCCTCTTGAATCGAAAACAGGTCGAGTTCCTTACCCAAGCGGCGGTGGTCGCGGCGTTCGGCTTCCTCACGTTGCTTCGTCCACGCATCAAGTTCCTCTTGCGTAAAGAAAGCCGTCCCGTAAATGCGTTGCATCTGCGGGCGTTCTTGGTCGCCTTTCCAGTACGCCCCGGAAATCACCAAAAGTTTGAAGGCTTTCAGACGATTGGAATTTGCGACATGGGGTCCGACGCAGAAATCTATGAACGGCGTGCCGTCAATGTAATACACGCTGACCGTCGCCCCGCCCTTCTCTTCGATGAGTTCGACTTTGAGCGGCTCATCGCGTTCGCTGAAAATGCGAATCGCTTCCTGCTTAGAAATCTCGTCGCGGCGGTACTTCAGATTGCGCTTCGCAATGTCGCGCATCTTCTTTTCAATCACGGGCAAGTCCGCATCCGTCAAAGTGCGCGAAGCAATCACGTCGTAATAAAACCCGTACCGCGCATCGTCGAGCAGAGGAGGTCCGATGCCGAGTTTCGTTCCCGGAAACAGATCAAGCACGGCGGCGGCAAGCAGGTGCGCGGTCGAATGACGAAGCACATACAAGCCTTCGCTTGTTCCCGGCAATACGGCTTCGACGCGCACCTTCGCCGCGTCCTCAAGTACGAAATCCAAATCAACTTCGCGCCCGTCCACGCGCCCGACAAGCGCACGCTTCGCCGCCACGCGGTCAAGTCGCTTCAAAACTTCCGCGACTGTCACCGCGCCACCTGACGTGCTATCCGTAATTTCTAAACTTGCTTCACTCATGGTTTCGGTTTCCGTGTTTCACGAACCCGCGCCGCATGTTATGACATCTATGTTCAAGAAAAGACGATGACCTAAGACACACATACGGCGGACGCTTGGACGTACAAAACACGCCACAGGCTTAATACTTTAATTGTCGCAATCCGCAAACGGAAATAGTTTTTAACGCGGCGGATTCTTGTATGAAAGACTTGCCGGTTAAGATTTGATCCGACAGAAGTGCCTCATCAATCATCGAAAACTTGCGATGATGCGCCTTGGATATGTGGCGCGTGAGAGGTCTTCCGGTACTCACTGTCAGAATTTGAAACTTAAATAGTAGGCTCGTGCGGATTTGAACCGCAGACCCCTACCGTGTCAAGGTAGTGCTCTACCACTGAGCTACGAGCCTACAAAACCGCTAAAATTATCAATAAATTGTCCCCAAAGCGGACGGGTAAAGTAGCAAACGCTTTGCGAGAGTGTCAAGACAACGGCTTGCAGGTGGAACTTTCAGGCAGCGACCACGACGTACTCGACTCGGCTGCTCGGCTCTGGAATCGGCAACCCGTCTTCACGCATTCCACGCAGATGAATCTCTATCGCTTCGCGGATTTGCTGCTCGGTTTCCTCGATTGTTTTGCCGGTTGCGACGCATCCCAACAAATCAGGAACATACGCGGCATAATTGTTTTTTGCCTTCTCGATAACAATGGCGTAGCGCATCTTCGGATAACTCCTAATTCTTTAAGCCTGCCTGCCGCAAAATACTGTTCAACGTGCCAACGGGTAACTCATCACCGGGCTTACCGGGAACGGTCACGCGCCCTGATTTCGTCGGATGCTTGAATTGACGATGACTACCTTCCGTCACAACCAAATACCAGCCATCATCTTTGAGCAACTTCAAAACATCGCGCACTTTCATTCAAGCAAGATAGTTTCTATCTGCAGTGAAATCAACGTCCCGCCACACACAACGCTGTAAATCAGACGACTGGATAAAGCGATAGCAGAATGCGTCATCTGCATTGACTGTTACGTTCCGCCCTTAACCTTTAACGAGCAAGTATCTTGGAGGTGCGCCTTGTTCTTGCTCCGCTTCAAAATACGCTAGCGAATCTGGTTTGCAGATAATGATTGAGGGCAACCCAAACCCCATTGCCGCTTCGATAGCCTCTTCTAAAGGAAGTAGCTTTCCATCAACCAATTCATTACATGAAATTACATGACAGGTTTTCCCCGCACCTTGCCTCCTCAGCACCTTTAGCAACACCCTGCACCGTCAAGACTTAGCTCGACAATCGGCTGAAGATAACGCTCATCAAATATGTCGGCAAAGCTATGGCAAAGTCGGTTCAGAAAAGCTCCACGACGCGACTCAGACTCAAGCTCGAAAATCGCCCTTTCCCGACGCCTCTTTTGAACGAAGGTCGTCACGAAAACTTCTTCTATTTGATTCATCAACTTAACCTATGCGAAGAGACATAACTACTGGATGAGCGAACTATTCCACATAACATTCCGTCTAAGTCCGGTCACTTTACCCGCCGTCAGAAATCCACGTCCCAAATCCGGCGAAGGTCTATTACCAAACCCGGCAATACAACTTCGTCGGTGAAGGTTTCCGCGTTGTCGCGCACTTCGATAGTGCCGTCGGAGCGGTAGGCGTGGGTGCGGCGCGTTTGCGGGTCAATTAACAGGGCGAGGCGCGCCATTGAGGATGTATTCGCGCATCTTGGCGTGCAAGTCGTCGAGGTCGTCGGAGGCGGAGCGCAGTTCGACGACGACCTCGGGACATAAGGGCAGGAATTTTTCTTTCTCTGCTCGTTGGTTAAGGCGGCGAGTCGTTCCTTGAGAACCCATGCCACGTTGGGGGCGCGTTTCGCTCCGTTCGGGAGGATGAAGCCGGTCGAGGAATCGAAGGTGATGCCTGTGCCGTCCGCTTCTTCCCAATCGAGGAAAGACTTAGCGAGCAAGTTATTACGTCGTCCGGTCTTGCCTCCGGTCGGCGGCATGATAAGCAAATCTCCTTTGGCGGTGCGCTCGAAACGTAAGTCGCGGTTGATGCGGCACAACTCGAAAAACTCCCTGTCGCTCATCTCCACCGCCGGATGCAGATGAACGAGGAGCGGTTCGGATTCTTTACGTTCGAGAATGCGGCTCATAACTATCTGCCTTTGAACTCCGGTTTGCGTTTCTCTAAAAACGCGCTCACGCCTTCGATCTTGTCTTCGGTCGAAAAGCACAATGCGAATAAATCTATTTCGCGGCGCAAGCCTTCGTCCAAGTTTGAACGCGACGCGCTCTTTATCGCTTCCTTCGCAAGGCGCACGGCGATGGGGGATTTTTCGGCAATCTTGTTGGCAATGTCCATCGTCTTGGCTTCGAGTTCCGCCGCCGGAAATACGCGGTCAACGAGTCCGATGTTGAACGCGGTTTCGGCATCAACGGCGTCGCCCGTCAAAATCATTTCCATCGCTCTGCCTTCACCGATGAGGCGCGCCATACGTTGCGTGCCGCCACCGCCGGGAATCAGTCCCAAGTTGATTTCGGGTTGACCGATGAGTGCGGTTTCGGAAGCAAAACGCATGTCACAACCCAGAGCGAGTTCGCACCCGCCGCCAAGACAATAACCGTTAATCATCGCAATGATAGGTTTTGTGAACGCATCAACGGCGGTGAACAGCGAACGCCCGCGCATCACGTCGCGCTGTGTGACGGCGGAAGCGTCGGCAAACTCTTTGATGTCCGCTCCGGCGATAAAGGCTTTGTCGCCCGCTCCAGTGAAGATGACGACGCGCGCACTTTCGTCGGTGTTTAATTCTTCGAGGAGTCGCGCGCCTTCCTCGCGGATTTTGATGTTAAGGGCGTTGCGTTTGTCGGGGCGGTTGATGGTGATTATGACGACGCTGTTTTGATAACCGCGCCGCTCGACGAGAAGCGTTTCGAGATTCTGCGACATGAATTGATGGTTGCTCCTGAAGGGTTATGAAAGATGATTTTTGTGTGACGCGGAAGGCTTTTGCGGAAGTTCAGAGTTCCGCGTCACCCGCCGCACTGTCCGCCGCGAGTGCCGGATTTGCCGTCACCTGTTCATCGGCGACCCACGCGACGAACAAACGCAGCCAGTTATCAACCGGCTCTTGTATCGCCACGCCGACGCGCGCCGTGCCGTAAATCGCCGGAGCGACGCGCACGACGCGGACGGTGACTTCCGTCGGTTGCCCGTCGGGACGGTGCGCGCGAAGATACAACTTGTCACCGATACGGATTTTCTGGTTGAGGTGAAACAGCGTTCCGGTGGTTGAAACATCATCGGTTTCGGTTGGTTCGCTCCATGCCGCACCGTCTTCCGTGCGACCTGAAACGACGACGGGCAGACGCAACGCCATACGCAAGGCGAAACGTCTTTCTTCGTTGGGCGACGTGTTCATAAGATGATTAAAGTGTGTCCCGACGACAATCAATGTGTGAAGTGAAAACGCATCCTTTTCCATGAAATCATGGCTGCCGGAAGTGGCGCGGGCATGGTGTTCGACGAACGTTTGTGGCGAGAGTTATACTACATGCTTCAGGTAAAATGCTATGAAATTTGCGGCATCCAAACCGTTTTCCGGTGATGCCGTCGTCCGAGAGGGGATAAAATCAGAGTTATGAAGCCAGCAGAAATACACCGCGAAGTCGTTATCTTGGGTTCGGGTCCGGCGGGACTGACCGCCGCGATTTACGCCGCCCGCGCCGATATGAACCCGCTCGTGATAGAAGGTCCGCAGCCCGGTGGACAACTGACGATTACCACGGAAGTCGAAAACTATCCCGGCTTCGCCAAAGGCATACAGGGTCCCGAACTGATGGACGAAATGCGCGGGCAAGCCGCGCGTTTCGGAACTGAATTTCACACCGGATGGATAAGCCACGTTGATTTACAACATCGCCCGTTCACGATTCACGACGTTGGCGAAAAGGACGAAACACAAGTCAAAGTCATTATCAAAGCCGAGACGCTCATCATCGCATCGGGCGCATCTGCCAAGTGGTTAGGCATTCCCGGCGAAGCTCCCGCACCATACGGCTTGGGCGGTTTGGGCGTTTCGGCATGTGCGACGTGCGATGGATTTTTCTTCAAAGGCAAAGAAATCATCGTCATCGGCGGCGGCGACACGGCTCTCGAAGAAGCGACGTTTCTAACGCGCTATGCCTCGAAAGTCTATCTCGTTCACCGCCGGGATAAACTGCGCGCCTCGCAAATCATGCAACAAAAAGCCCAAGCCAATGACAAAATCGAGTTCATCTGGAACACGGGTGTCGAGGAGATTTTAGGGACTCAAGAATCAGGCGTGACGGGCGTGCGGCTCAAAAACTTACAGACCGGCGAGATGCGTGACTTTCCGTGTGAAGGCGTCTTCGTCGCCATCGGACACAAGCCGAATACAGACCTTTTCAAAGGTCAGCTTGAGATGGATGAAGTCGGTTATTTGTGTACGGCGAACAGGACGATGGCGACGAACATTCCCGGCGTGTTCGCGTGCGGCGACGTGCAAGATTCGGTGTACCGTCAGGCGGTCACGGCGGCGGGTACGGGCTGCATGGCGGCGATTGACGCCGAACGCTTCCTAGACAGTTTGCCGGTGGAGATGCCCGACCATACGGAAGTCACACAAGAAGGCGAAATCGTCACCCCCGACCACAAACTCATCATCGAACCGAGCGGTGAAGTCGTCTCGAATATAGCAGTAGGAAGTAGTAGGAAGTAGGCAGAGGACAGTAGGCTGTTTGAAAAGGAAGCGCGTTCCGAGTTCGATGTTCAAAGTTGAATGCTTAACTGAACATGAAACTGGGAACGCGCCTCTTTCTTTATACTGCCTACTGCCCTCTGCCTACTGCCTACTTCTTCTCACCACAGTACGTTGAAATCATCGGCGGGACGTGGGCGATTGTGGTTCTTCGGCGTTCGGGTTTGGTGATGCGTGCAGACCTCGCAATAACTGCCCGATGTCCTTCGCCGTTCTTCGCAATCGTCACAACCGAGTGCTTGACCAACCTGACGAAGTGCGTCCAAAAGTGGAAGCAGTTTGCGTCCGTGCGCGGTGAGGGCGTATTCGACGTGCGGCGGATTGCCGCCGAGTCTGCGGCGTTCAAGCATCAGGTCGCGTTCCATGTCACGCAGGCGAATCAATAATGTGCGACTGCTGATGGGGTGTAGGGCGGACAGTAATTCGCCTGTGCGTCTGGCTCCGTGTGCGAGGTCACGCACGATAAGCAGCGTCCATTTGTCACCGACGATTTGCAGCGCACCCGCTATCGGGCAATTATCAACCCCGCGTCGTGTCACTCGTTTTCACTCCAGTTTCGATACTTCCCAATGCCGCAAGATACGCGCGAGACTACCACACAAAACGGCACATAAGTTCGTCTCTCAAACTCTGTGTGACACCGCTCGCCCGTTGCAGATAACATCAGGCGCGAAAATTATTTAAGCGATTTTAAGAAGAATGTATAACGGGCTTGGTCTTCGGGCGTGAGCCACGTTAGGCGCGTGCCGATGAGCCACAGCGCGCCCGTTCCCTCGTCGTCAAGGAGTTCGCATCGTGCGACGGTCGCCTGCACCCTTAGCGGCGGCGCATCCTCTTTCGTTTCGGTTTTGAGATGCACGAGCAAACGCTGCTTGTCGCGTGTATAACCCGCTTCGCCAAAGCCCGTGTCAGGCACGACGAAGGACATACTCGCGGCATTAAAGTCGCGCGTGTAGCCATCAAATCCGACGCGCATCGCGGCGTCGAGCGCGCTCTGCGTCATCGCTCCGTTCGGCAAAGGAAAAATCTTCACGTCGAACTTTTCCTCAAATCGCTCCTTCGCATTCTTGGCTTCGTTCCGGCGTTGGCGTGAACCGTCGGGCGCGCCGAACAAGCTGAAGCCTTTGAATTGTAGATTGCAGTTGTTGCACAGAAGATAGTTAATCCCTATGACGCGCAGGAAGATTGACGCCTGTTGATAGCCGCGCCGCACACGCCCGCTACCGCACTTTGGGCAACTTTGCACAAACATCTTTTTTCCGCTTTCCCTTCCTTGCACCAAAGCTTGACGCATTACTGAATGCGTGCTGCACGATGACGCCGCGCCCGTCCGGGTTTGGCGAAACCTCTTATTAACAAACCGTTGTTGTGCGTCGTGAGATTGCTTACAGAACTATTACAAAACGCGGAGCGAGAAGTTGCTACGATGTCTCATCACATACAACGTGACGATTCAAGGGCAATTAAAACTCAACGTCATCTTACTTTCATTATTCGTTTAGGAGCAACAAATGGCACACGAAGCAATCGAGTACCAAACACGCGAAGGCGCGAACTGGGCGACAATCGTCACCATGATTATCTTCCACGTTCTGTCGGTCGTCGCGCTTTTTCATTTCACTTGGGGCGCACTCGCCGTCGCGGTTTTCCTGTGGTGGCTGACGGGCAGTCCCGGCATCGGCATGGGCTTTCACCGGCTACTGACGCATCGAGGTTATAAAACGCCGAAAGCGGTCGAATACTTTTTAACCGTGTGCGGCGTGATGACGCTCGAAGGCGGACCCATTTCGTGGGTTGCGACGCACCGCATACACCACGCCCACACAGACCACGAAGGCGACCCGCACACGCCGCGCGACGGCAAATGGTGGTCGCATATGGGTTGGATTCTGACGGGTACGGCGCAGCAATACCCGGACGAAGTTTTGCAACGCTACGCTCCCGATTTGTGGAAAGACCCCGTGCATCGCTGGCTCAACACTTATTACTACATCCCTGTCATCGCCACGGGCGTCATCCTGTACGCGCTCGGCGGTATGCCGTGGCTGTTGTGGGGATTGTTCCTTCGCACGACTTACGGGCTTCATGCGACATGGCTCGTCAATTCCGCGACGCACCTCTGGGGTTCGCGCCGCTTCGAGACGACGGATGATTCGCGTAATAGTTGGTGGGTCGCACTGATGACGTTCGGCGAAGGCTGGCACAACAATCACCACGCGCAACCCGTGACGGCGAAACACGGCTTGGCATGGTACGAACTCGATATGAACTGGATGGGCATCCGCTTCCTCGAAATGATTGGACTCGCCACAGGCGTCAAACGCCCGAAAGTCACTACCGCGAACATCGAACCGCAAACCACCCAAATCGCCGCCTAAAAACATGGTGCGCCGATAAGTAAAAACCAAGAAGCAAGAACCGCGATTAAACATCCGGTTCTTGCTTCTCTTTTTCCCCACTTTCGCCTTTCGCCTTTCTACTTTATCCTTTGCTTCATGCGTGTTCCCGGTCGTCGCAAATCCATCGCATTTTTTATTACGCTCGGCTCGTGCCTTGTCGCGGTTGCGGTCGCGCTCAATGTTTGGTGGATTCTGCTCACGCCGCGACAAATCGCGCTGCTCGTCTTAGGCGTCGTATTCTTCAGTCTTATCATCGCCGGACTCATCCTCAACACCATCTTTCTTGTCCGCGAGATTCGCCGCAACGAAGAACAGGATTCTTTCTTAAACGCCGTCACGCATGAACTGAAAACCCCGATTGCCTCGATTCGTCTTTACCTCGAAACGCTTCAAACGCGAAATGTTGACGAAGCCAAGCGACAAGAGTTTTACGAAATCATGCTTGCCGATAACGACCGATTGCTAAATACGGTGGAGCAGGTTTTACGCGCCGCGCGCACCGGACACCGCAACCGTTCCGGCAACACCACGTTCGTCAACCTCGCCGCTCTTATGCGCGAATGTCTGGCGACGACGCGCACGCGCCATCCGTCGCTTGACGCCGGAGCTTTCACTTTAATCGAGAACACCCGTCACGATGTGCCGCCGCTGGTGCGCGGTGATGCGGACGAACTACGCGCCGCCATCGCCAACTTAATTGATAACGCCGTCAAGTATTCATCCGAAAACGTCCGCGTGCGATGCGAAGTTGATACGCTGACCGCGCCTTTGAAGGTCATCGTCCGCGTCGCGGACAACGGTATAGGTATCCCGCCCGACCAACTGAAAAACATCTTCAAACGCTTTCACAGGGTTTTGCATCCCGGCACGAGTCGCACGAAAGGCACGGGCTTGGGACTCTTTATCGTGCGCGCGATAATCAAGAAACATCGCGGTCAAGTCGTCGCCGCCAGTCACGGCATCGGGCGCGGAAGCACCTTCACGATTCAACTGCCGCGCGCCCACGCTCCGCACACGCTCACGGTCGAACAAGTCGCCGCGCGCCAACAATCAAATAATCAATCAAACAACTTCGTGGAGATTGACGCCTGATGTCGCATCGCATTTTAGTTGTCGAAGATGAGAGCCACTTGGCTGACGGCTTGCGCTTCAACTTGGAAGCGGAAGGCTATCATGTCGAGATTGCTTCCGACGGCGAAAGCGCGCTTCGCCTGTTATTACTGGAAAGAGACACGGCGCAGAATACTGATTCATCGCACCGCTTCGATGCCGTCGTGCTTGATGTCATGCTGCCCGGCATCAACGGTTTCGCCGTCGCCACAGAGATGCGCGCCCGCAATGAGTTCGTTCCCGTGCTGATGTTGACCGCGCGTTCGCGTCCCGAAGATGTCTTGAGCGGCTTTGAAGCGGGCGCGGATGATTACCTGCCGAAGCCTTTCGAGTTAAAAATTCTGCTCGCACGTCTCGGCGGCTTGCTTCGCCGTCGCCAATGGTCACAACAGACCCTTGCCACGTCGTCCGGCATCGCTTCACTGAGTGATGAACCCGTCGCGCCCGACGGTGAAACGATGAACGCCGAACCCGACCGCGTGACGATTAACCGCCGCACGGTTGACTTTGATGCGCTTGAAGTTCGCACGCCCGACGGCGACACCGCGCGCCTGACCCTAATGGAAGCTAACCTGCTTCGCTATCTTATCCGGCATGAAGGGCGCACGCGCTCGCGTAAGCAGATGCTCGAAGATGTCTGGGGTTTGCACGAAGAAACCGACACGCGCCCGATTGATAATTTCGTCGTCCGCTTGCGTCGTTACCTCGAAGACGACCCGACGCGCCCGCGTCATCTCATCACGATGCGCGGCATCGGTTATCGCTTCGTCGCCACGCCCGCCGATTGAAAACTTTGTTACTCAGCCGTCTTCAGACGGCTTCCCCGCGAGGGCATATAGACCATTGCTTTGAGCAATGGGTAAGCACCATCAATAAATTTGCAAGGGCGTTTTAACGTCCTTCTCCGCATCCGGCTTCAGCCAACCACACCCAAACGGCTCAAGCCTCATGCAAAAGCCCGTTGGAAACGGGCTGAGGAAATTGACTGGCAATCGTCCTCAGCCGGAACACGGCTGGTCTAAGTGCCGCTTCGCGGAAAGCCGTCTGAAGACGGCTGAGTAGTTACAGAACTTTGCATCGTCCGGCGAATCCGTGCATAATCCCCCGCTTCGCTGTACACCACGCGGCAAACACGGCATGTCTTTCCGGCATCCAAATCAGCATACAAATAAAGGGTTATGAAATATGCGGGCAATCACAGAAATTTGATTGCTCATTAACTTGGTTGGACGAATTATTTAAGGAGTGATTTTTTGGCAAAAGACGATTTAATTCCGGCTGAAGGTGTGATTGTTGACAAACTTCCCAACGCTTTCTTCAAAGTAAAACTCGACGGCGGCGAACACGTCGTACTCGCGCAAATCTCCGGCAAGATGCGTAAAAACTTTATCCGCATTCTGCCCGGCGACCGTGTTGCCGTCGAACTCTCGCCCTACGATTTAACGCGCGGGCGCATCACTTACCGTTACAAATAATGTGCGACTGCCATAACTAACTTCCCGCCGCGACTTGATGAAGTCGGCAGGAGTGGTGTTTAATGTCCGTTCGCTCAACGCGAGATGGTGCTGCCCTTGTATAAGGGGATCGCGCTTCAACATAAAACTTTTCAGAATCTAAGAACGGAGTTTAATAACAGTATGGCAGTTGTGAACGTCAATTCCGGCGAAGGAATCGAAAGCGCGTTGCGCCGCTTTAAGCGCAAAGTGATGTCCGAAGAAATCATCAAAGACGCCAAGAAGCACGCCTTCTTTATGCCGCCAGGACAAAAAGCGAAACTCAAATCCGCCCTTGCCCGCAAACGCAACAAACGCAAGAATCGCCCGTCGGGTATGCGCCCACGTTAAAGTCGCATTCATAAAAATTTCAAAGCCGCCGCCGCTTCCTTCTCATGACAGGAATGGTGGCGGCTTAATTTTTGACGCGCTTATGTCGTCAGCGATTACAAGCTTTCCTATCTAACTCCATTTTTTTGGATAAAATCGGCTATACAACAAGCCCTGATTGCAAATTCATCCGGTCGCAAACACTATATTTCACTGCGCTATAACGCGGAATTTGGGCGACACTTCCATCTCGAAACATACCGACGGCTCAGTTGGAACGTGCTTTGCTCCGTTTCGACATTACAGAAGTTTTACTTCCTCGCACTGGCGCGATAAAACGATTGTCGCTTGCGACAACTCCAATCCAATGTTTCCCCTTATTGAATACAGGAGCGTGAAATCCGATGTCGAGAAAACCCTACATTCTCTTGCTACTTTGCCTCTCCCTCTTTGGCTTCGCCGCGACCAGCACGGCGCAATCCATCACCGGCTCAATTTCAGGCACGGTTGTTGACTCCAGCGGCGCGGCAGTCCCCAACGCCACCATCAATCTTCGCAACATCGAAACCAACATCACGCGCACCGTGCAAAGCAGCGATGAAGGTTTCTATCGCGCCACTAACTTGCCTGTCGGTACTTACGAAGTCGCCATTGAAGCCGCGAACTTCGGTAAGTATGTGCAGACCGGAGTGACGCTTCAACTCAATCAGGTCGCCGTAGTTGATGTAAGCCTCAAACCGGCGGGCGTCGAAGAAATCGTCACCGTTTCAGAGAACGCTTCACTGCTGAATACGACGACCGCCGAAGTCAGCACGCGCTTCGACTCTCGCCGCCTCTCCGAACTCCCGCTCGCCACCGACCGCAATGTCTTCAACGTCGCGCTTTCGGCTCCCGGCGTCAGCCAACTCGGAGCGGGGCAAACCGGCTTCGCTTCCGGCGTCAGTTACTCATCCAACGGCGGTCGCGTCCGCTCGAATAACTTTCAGATTGACGGGCAAGACACGAATGATCCGAGCGTCTCCGGCGGTCAGCAGTCTATTAACAATCCTGACATCGTTCAGGAGGTACGCTTAATCACCAACCAGTTTCTCGCCGAATACGGTCGCAACTCCGGTTCAGTTTTGAACATCATCACGAAAGCCGGAACGAACGATTTTAACGGCTCGCTTTTCTGGTTTCACAACAACAACAAATTAAATGCGCTGAGTAATACTGACAAGGCGCGCGGTTTGACCGAAGCCCCGTTTCGAGTTGAGAACCAAATCGGGGCGACGATTGGCGGACCCGTTTATCTGCCGCGCTTCGGCGAAGGCGGACCCGCCATTTTTCGCGGTCAAGACAAAACTTTTTTCTTCACTTCGTTTCAACGATGGTCAGACCGTCTCGCCGGTTCGGGAACTACGCTCCGCGATGGTGCGCCGACTGCCGAAGGGCGCGCGATGCTGCAATCTCTTTTCGGCGACCGCCCGCAAGTGCAAGCTTTGTTGCGCTTCCTACCTGTCGCGCAGACATCAACCGGAGCCAGAGTAGCCCTCACCTCAACACCCAGCGGAGCAACTATTCCGGTCGGTTCGTTGACGGGTTCCGCCGCTCTCGGACGCGAAAACTATCAAATCTCCGGGCGCATTGACCACAATTTCAGCGACGCTAATCGTCTCTCCGGTCGTTATCTCTATAACGACAATAACTTAGGCGGCAGTGGACAGGCGACGCCGCCCGGACTGACAAACATCAGCCCCAGCCGCGCGCAGTCGGCGAACATTTCATTAACGAGCGTGCTGTCTCCCTCCCTCGTCAATGAAGCGCGCATCGCATATTCGCGGCTCGGCACGACGACAACTGCGAGCGATGCCAGTTCTCAAGAAATTCCGTCAATTGAGATTGGCGACCTCGGACTACAACAATTCAATGCCTCCGATTCTCGCACCGCGATTGGACTCGGCGTCAACTTGCCGCAGTTCCGCACAAACAACACTTATCAAGTGCAAAACAATTTGTCGTATGTCACCGGTAATCACGCGATGAAGTTCGGTGTTGACGCTCGCCGCACGCAAGTCAAAAGCTTTTTCGTACCGACGATTCGCGGCAGACTTGCTTATTCGACGCTTGCCAGATTCATTGATGACATCGCCGACATCGCGGCGACCGTCAACCGTCCGCTTCCCGGCGGGCAAGAGCTTCAGTACTACGACTATTACGACTTCTACGCTTTCGGGCAGGATGAGTGGAAGATTCGCCCGAACTTCACCTTGACTTACGGCTTGCGCTACGAGACTCCCGGCAACTCCGTCAGCGATTTGGTTCCGGTCAATGATGCGATTGTTGCTGCCGCCGGTGGCAATGAGAACTTCAGGTTCACGCCCGTACCGGAGCGCGATGTCAATAATTTTCAGCCGCGCATCGGCTTCAACTACAACCCGCGCACACGCGATTCAGGCGTTCTCGGTTTCATCACGGGCGGAGACAAACTCGTGTTTCGCGGCGGTTACGCGCGCACCAACGACGCTTCGTTTATTAACATCAATCTTAACATCGCCAGTGCCTTTCCCTTCGTCGCGGCAATCAATCTGCCCGTCACGACGGCGAACGGCATCACGGGTGCGCGGAACGCCTTCGTCAACATTCCGACCACTCAAGTCACTAACATTGCTACGAGAGACCTTGCGCGCACCATCGTCGGCGAGGATTTCCGCGCTCCCGCCTACGATCAATTCACGTTTGAAGGGCAACGCGAATTATCACGCGACATCGTTGTTCGTGTCGGCTACGTTGGCACGCGCGGCACGAGTCTATTCCAAACCATTGACGGCAATCCGCGCCGTCTTGGTTTCCCAGCTGCCACCGCGACGGACAGCGGGCGCGTCAATCCGAACTTAGGGACGCTTCGCCTTCGCGCTAATTCCGGTTCGTCAACTTACAACTCGCTTCAAACCAGCTTCGAGAAGCGGCTAAGTCGCGGCTTCAGTGGTGGCGTTCACTACACTTACAGTTCATTGTTCCAGCACGCTAGTTGAAACTATGCGCTTTCAGCGCAAGACTTTA
>JANDLT010000021.1 GCA_024330265.1 Pyrinomonadaceae bacterium MAG19_C2-C3
TGAATCAAGACTATCTACTTAAAGTTCTACAATTTAAGATGCGTTAGCCCTGCACTATCCACTAATTCGCCTTTTCCCTTTGCCCGTTTCGGTGGTAAAGTCTCCGTTTCTCCGAAAGCGACGGCGCGACGGAGAAAGCAGGCAAATCGGTTGTTCCCGAACAAACGCACATTCATTTTATACACCGCTAAATTCCTATCGAGCAGGGAGTCGAGTAAATCACCGTGAGTAAAGAACCGACATCGCGCAACGCGACCGTCCAAATGACGCGCGCCGAACAAGAAACCATGACGGAAGCCGCGCGTTTGACGACACAAATCAAATCCGCTCTCGCCGTCGTCGCCCAACCGACCATCGGAGACGAAAACGAACTCCTCGCCGTCGCCGACCGTTTAGAGCGCGCCGCACGCGACCTCGCCGTCGCGTTCCGCGAACTCGCACGCGAACGACGCAATCAAGTCAACCAGAAATCATAACCACAATTTGTCTTTAATAAACTTTAGGGAGAAAGTTTCAGCGTATAGTTCCGATGTCCAACAAACATCTTTCTTAGGAGAAGCAATGATTGAAGAATTAACTTTGCCCGACAAATCTCGCACCAGCGAACACACCGCCACTGCCGCCGCCCGCACCGATAATCGCCACGACGACTCAAGCCGTTTCAGCTTCGATTCGTCGCACGCCGCGCATCGCAACCTGACGACCGCGCAACTCTACGAGGAAATTTTGCGGCGCGGCGAAGGCACAATCAGCGAGCGCGGCGCGCTCGTCGTTGATACGGGCGAACACACGGGACGTTCACCGAAAGATAAAGCGATTGTCCGCGAACCGTCGAGCGAAGCAGAAGTGTGGTGGGGCGAAGTCAACAAAGAGATTTCGCAAACTCAGTTCAACGTCTTACGCGATGAGATGATGAACTATGCCCGCGAACATGAACTGTACGTGCAGGACCTAACGGCGGGCGCGGATGCGCGCTATCAGTTACAGGTTCAAGTCATCACCGAACTCGCGTGGCATTCTTTGTTTGCGCGCAATCTCCTGATTCGTGACGCCGAGATTTCCGACCGTGCGACAAAGTTCACCATCGTTGATTTGCCGGGTTTTCAAGCCACGCCGGAAGTTCACGGCACGCGCTCACAGACCTTCATCCTGCTTGATTTCTCGCAACGTCTCGTTCTTATCGGCGGCACGTCTTACGCGGGCGAAATCAAGAAAAGCGTGTTCACGATTCTGAATTATCTGTTGCCGAAACAGGGCGTGATGAGTATGCACTGCTCGGCAAACGTCGCCACCGACGACCCTTCAAATGTCGCCGTCTTCTTCGGTCTTTCAGGAACGGGGAAAACGACTTTGAGTGCCGACCCCGAACGCTTGCTTATCGGTGACGACGAACACGGTTGGAGCGACGAAGGAGTTTTCAATTATGAAGGCGGCTGTTACGCGAAGGTCATACGCCTTTCGCCGGAAGCCGAACCGGATATTTACCGCACCACGCGCATGTTCGGCACGGTTTTGGAAAATGTCTTGATTGACCCGACGACGCGCAAACTCGATTTGGAAGATGCAACGAAAACCGAAAACACGCGCGCCGCTTACCCGCTCGATTTCATCCCGAACATCGTAGAGTCAGGCAAAGCCGGACACCCGAAAAACATCATCATGCTCACGGCGGACGCTTTCGGCGTGATGCCGCCCATCGCGCGCCTCACACCGGAACAGGCGATGTATCATTTCCTCTCCGGCTACACGGCGAAGATTGCGGGAACGGAAAAAGGTTTGGGCAGCGAACCGCAAGCCACGTTTTCGACGTGCTTCGGCGCGCCGTTCATGGTGCATCATCCCGGCGTCTACGCGGATTTACTCGGCAAGAAAATCGCGGAACACAACGCGACATGCTGGCTGGTCAACACGGGCTGGAGCGGCGGGGCGGCGAACGACACAGGCACACGCATGAAGATTGCCTACACGCGCGCCATGATTCGCAGCATCTTAAACGGCGAACTTGCGAAGATTGAAACCCGGCTTGACCTGACCTTCGGCGTCGCCGTCCCCGTCTCATGTTCCGACGTACCGACCGAAGTTTTAACGCCGCGCAATACATGGGCGGACAAAGCGGCTTACGACGCGGCGGCGCACGACCTCGCCGGAAGATTTAACGACAACTTCAAAAAGTACGCCGAAGGTGTTTCGGAAGCGGTCAAAGCCGCCGCTCCCAAGTCATAACGATTCGCCGCGCACAACTTTGCTCGAACGCACAAGGAAGGGTTACCGCTATCACAACGGCGACCCTTTTATATTTCCAAAAACTTTGGATAAAACTTTTATCGTATGTCTAACTTTTGATGTCTGAACACTTTTTGTCCCGTCAGGGACGCGAAGAAAATAGCCCGGCGATTCATCGCTGGGAACATGCGATGAGATGAACAAAGTCCCGTCAGGGACAGCTGAATGTCGGCAAGTTCAGCCGTCCCTGACGGGCAATGGCATTAAGTTAAGAAAATAATCGCCCGTTTGGAGGCGGGCTATGCCCGCCGTGCGCGGGGACGGCGGGCATAGCCCGCCTCCAAACAACCTTAACTTAATGCCATTGCCCTGACGGGACTCGAATAACTGCTCACTTTCACCCAGCGATGAATCGCTGGGCTATTCTCACGATGTCCCTACGGGACAAACAAACAAGCGTCCAGACATCAGGTATAACCCATTTGTCTCACGTCGAACCCGCGCTAAACTTTGAGCTATGACATCACGCATTGCGATACTGATTTCCGGGCGCGGCTCGAACATGCTCGCCTTAGCCGACGCGATTGAGCGCGGAGAAATTCCACGCGCCGAACTCGCCTTAGTGATAAGCGACCACGCGCACGCGCACGGCTTAACGCACGCGCACACACGCGGCATCGAAACCCTCGTCATCGAACGCGAAGGAAGAACACGCGACGCTCACGACACGGAAATCATCCGCGCCCTCGAAGCCCACGACATTCATTTCATCTGCCTCGCCGGATACATGCGCCTGCTTAGTCCGTCGTTCATCAACGCTTTCCCCAACCGCATCTTAAACATTCATCCAAGCTTGCTTCCCGCTTTTCCCGGACTCCACGCCCAACGTCAGGCATTAGATTACGGCGTCAAAGTCACGGGCTGCACCGTCCATTTCGTTGACGAAGGATTAGACTCCGGCGCAATCATCGCGCAAACTTGCGTGCCGGTTTTAGACGACGATACGGAAGAAACTTTAAGCGCGCGGATACTCGCTGAAGAACACAAACTTTATCCGCGAGCATTAAAGCAAATCATTGACGCCAAGTTTGAAATGCAAGACCGGCGCATCCGCTTATAAAAATCGAGCGTCCGAACCGTTTTGCTTGTCGCTTGGCGAAGTCGTTATACTCCGCGCATATCAAAGATAAAATCGAGGCTTTATATGCAAACACTGAAAGTCAAAGAACAGGCTCAAAGGCTGATTGATGAATTGCCGGACGATGCGACATGGGATGATTTGATGCACCGGATTTATGTGCGCCAAGCGATTGATGCCGGACTCGCCGATAGCCGCAACGGACGGGTTGTGTCTCACGACGAAGCCAAACGCCGACTTGGTTTGACCGAACCGCAAGTTTAAGTTGGTGGTTATAAACTTGATTTCGCATGAACATCTTTTGGACTGATGCGGCACTCGCTCAACTCGAAGCGATACGCGATTACTACGCGCAAACATCGCCCGACTACGCGAATCGTTTAATCGAAAACCTTTTCGCTCGCGCCGAACAAGCCGCACGGTTTCCACATTCCGGGCGCGCCGTTCCCGAATACGATTTGCCGGAAGTGCGCCAACTGCTCGAAGGCTCGTACCGCATCATCTACCTTATTCTCGAAGTTCATATAGAAATTCTGGCGGTGATTCACACTTCGCGCCGCGCTCTGAACCTTGATGAGTAAAATAAGTATGACGATTGACGAACAATTTGAGTTTCTTAAACGCGGGACTTTAGAAGTTGTACGCGAAGAAGATTTGCGTGCGAAGTTAGAGAAATCCGAGAAGATGGGAAAGCCTTTGCGCGTGAAGTTGGGGGCTGACCCGACCGCGCCGGATTTGCATCTTGGTCACGCGGTGGTGCTTCGGAAGTTGCGGGATTTTCAGACTCTTGGGCATACCGTGATTTTCTTAATCGGTGATTTCACGGGTTTAATAGGCGACCCGTCGGGGAAGAATGTGACCCGTCCAGCTTTGTCGAAAGAGGAGATTGAGGCGAATGCGGAGACTTACAAGGCACAGGTTTTTAAGATTCTGGACGCGGATAAGACAATCATTGATTTTAACTCGCGGTGGATGAACGAAATTGGTGCGAGTGGATTTATCAAACTCGCGGCGCATACGACAATCAAACAGATTTTAGAGCGCGACGATTTCACGAAGCGGCTTGATGAGAATCGCCCGCTCGCGTTGCATGAAGTTTTGTATCCGCTCGTGATGGCTTACGATTCGGTCGCGCTCGAAGCCGATGTCGAACTTGGCGGCAATGACCAGAAGTTTAATTTGTTGATGGGCAGAAACCTTCAACGTGAGTACGGGCAAGAACCGCAGGTGGCGATTATCACCCCGCTTTTGGAAGGCACGGACGGCGTTCAGAAGATGTCCAAATCTTTGGGGAATTACATCGGCATCAATGAAAGCCCGACCGAGATGTTCGGCAAGGTGATGTCAATCTCCGATGATTTGATGTGGCGTTATTTCGAGCTTTGCACGGATGTTCCGCGTTCAGAAATCGAGCGAATGAACCGCGCGTGTGCGGAAGGTGCGAACCCGCGCGATTATAAAATCGAGTTGGCGAAACGCATCATCACCGAACTTCATTCGGAAGGGGAAGCGAACGCGGCGGTTGAGAATTTCATCCGTGTGTTTTCCCGCCACGAAGCACCGGACACGGTGGAGGAACGCCGGGTTAAAAGCGGTATGTGGAAGTTGGCGCGTCTGTTGATTGAAACAAGCCTCGCCGCATCAGTGGCGGAAGCCAGACGTTTAATCGAACAGGGCGGCGTGCGCGTCGAGGGCGAACGCATAACGGCGCACGATGCAGAAATCAATGTTGCATCCGACCACGCGCATCTGATTCAAGTCGGCAAGCGTCGCTTTCTTCGCGTGCGCGGTGAAGGCGGTGGGTAAAAGTTTTCGGTATGAGGCTTGAGCCGTTCTTGTGGCTAAAGCCAGAGACAGAGAAGGACGTTAAAACGCCCTCGCAAATTTATTGACCTTGATACCCAGCCGTCAAACGGCTGGTCTATGCGCCCTGCGGGAAAGCCGCCTGAAGACGGCTGATTAGTTACAACCTCGTTATGATTTATCAAACTCTTTTTTCTTATGTGTCGCGTGTCGCGTTGGGTGTCGCCGTTATCACTGCCGCGTCTGTGGTGCAGGCTCAAACCGATTCCGTCACAATTCATCAGATTCAAGGCACGACGCTTTCTTCACCGCTCACGAACCAAGTCGTGACGACCGGCGGCATCGTCACGCATCGGACGGCTAATGGGTTTTACATCCAAACGCCCGACGCGAATGTGGACAACAATCCCGCGACTTCCGAAGGCGTTTTCGTGTTCACAAACACGTTGCCAAGCGTCAATGCCGGTGATGTGGTCACGGTGCGCGGCACGGTGACGGAGTATTTCGGTTTGACGGAAATCAACGACGTGCAAGCCATGACGGTTGTTTCAAGTGGCAACGCGCTTCCCGCTCCCGTCACCTTGACGGCGGCGACGTGGCTCAGCCCGCGCGGCGGTTTGCGGCAACTCGAACCGCTCGAAGGAATGCGCGTCGGGGTCGGGCGATTGTTGGTCGTGTCGCCGATTGATTTTCGCAGAACGGTGTTCGCCGTGCTTCTAAATCCCCCGCGTCTGCCGCCCGTTCGTTCACGCGCCGACACCACCGTCAAGCAGCGCGTGTTTCGCGGTGTGGCAACTTTCACGACGCGCCCTTTGCGCGAACCCGGTATCGCCGTCAGTGATTCACTGCCGCCCGGCGCGCCCGCGAATGTGCCGCGCTTTGATGAAAACCCGGAACGCATCGCGGTTGATTTAAGCGGCAACCTTCGCACGCCGTCCGTCGCCGCCGGAGAAACGATTGCGGGAGCTTCTGTGTCATTCGATGATGGAACGGGTGGCGGTGGGCTTCCCGGCGGTGAAACGCCGCTCATCGGCGTGCTTGATTTCGCGTTCGGCAATTATAAAATCATCCCGACTTCCGGCTATTCCGTGACGACGGGAGCGCGTGCGATTCCCGTTCCCGCTCCCAATGATAACGAATTTACAATCGCGTCTTTCAACTTACAAGAGTTCTACCGCACGCGCTCGGCGTTCACGTCGAAGCTTCCGAAAGCCGCGCTCGCAATTCGCACCGTGCTTCGTTTGCCCGATATTTTGGGTGTTCAAGAAGCCGGAGACAAACAGGCTCTTGACCAACTCGCGGCGCGCATCAACGCCGATACGGTCGCCACCGGAGGAAGCGACCCGCGCTATGTCGCTTATCTTTTTGAAGCCGACGATGACGGCTCTGCCGCGCTCGATGCGACGGATATAGATGTCGGATTCCTCGTTAAATCGGCGCGCGTCGCGGTCACAAGCATCACACAGGAAGGCAAAAGCGAAACCTTTATTGACCCAACGACCGGCAATCCGGCGATGCTCAACGACCGTCCGCCGCTCGTCCTTCGTGCCGATGTGTTTCGCACGGATGACACGCTTCGCGCCCTCCCTTCACCCGTCACCGTCATCGTCAATCATCTTCGCTCGTTGATTGATATTGATGACGATAGACCAAGCGACACGCCCGCCGAAGTCCCGCAAGGCGGTCGCGTGCGCGAGAAGCGTCGCCTTCAAGCCGAGTATCTCGCCCGCTTAATTCAAGCGCGTCAGACCGCGAACCCGAACGAACGCATCATCTCCATTGGTGACTACAACGCCTTTCAATTTAACGACGGCTACGTTGATACCATCGGCACGATTCTCGGAACTCCTACGCCCGCCGACACCGTGACGCTCGCTTCAAACGATTTAGTCGAACCGAATCTTTTTAACTTGCTCGACACGCTTCCCCCTTCGCAACGCTACTCGTTCATCTTTGAAGGAAACGCGCAAACGCTCGACCACATCATCGTCAATCAGGCGGCGCGTTCGCGCGTCACACGTTTCACTTACGCGCGCAACAACGCCGACTTCCCCGACGCGCTTCGCACAGACACCGCGCGTCCCGAACGTGTCTCCGACCACGACTTGCCCATCGCATATCTTTCTTTCGCGCCGTAATCGCGGCAAGTTCGTATTGCGTTCAGACTTTCGTAAGGTTGATTTACGCGAAGTTTCAGCGCGTGATTTTGCTCAAATTTCACCGCAAACCTGAAATCGCCGCATTGAACCGATTCGCCCGCTTCGCACTTTGTAACAACAATTTAATTCCCCCTCGCTTGCCCGCCTCTGTTATGACGTGATAAAAGCTATCTTCAATCCCATACTTCATCCCGTTTTGAATGGCACCGGATTGAAACATTCGTGCTTACAAAGAAGATCGAGCGATGCCGCAAACGCAAGCCGCGTGCGACATCGCCACAACCGCAATTTTAATCCAACACAAGTTTTCCATCGAAGGAGTTTTCCAACCATGCGTAAGTTTTTCAGCCACGCTTTTGCCGTGATGCTTATCGCGCTCTGCATCTGCGCCAATGCGTTCGCGCAGTCCACAGTGGACGGAGCAATCGGCGGCGTCGTCCGCGATGCGGCGGGGGCGGTCATCCCGAATGCCAATGTCTCCGTTCGCAACGACGGAACGAACGAAGAAAAGACCGCGACCACCGACGATGAAGGTCGTTTCCGCATCGTCCAACTGCGTCCCGGAACTTACACCGCGACTGTCAATTCCGGTAACTTCGCCCCGTTCACGCAAACCACCGTCGTCGAAGTCGGGCGCGTGACGACGATTGACGCCGAACTATCTGTCGGCGGCACGCCCGCCGAAACCGTCAACGTCACGGCGGAAGCCCCGGTCATCAATACCGTGCAGCAAGATTTCTCGACCAATATCAATCAAACCTCAATCAACGAACTTCCGATTAACGGTCGTCGCGCTTCGGACTTCGTGCGCTTGACACCGGGCGTCGTCCCCGACGGCGCGTTTGGCTTAAACAGCTTTCGCGGCATCTCCGGTCTGCTCAACAACAACACGGTAGACGGCGGCGACAACAACAACGCCTACTTCTCCGAAGAACGCGGACGCACGCGCGTCCCTTATTCAATTAGCCAATCGGCGGTGCGCGAGTTCCAAGTTAATACCTCAAACTATTCTGCGGAGTATGGACGCGCGGCGGGCGGCGTCGTCAACACTGTCACCAAGTCGGGTTCAAACGAGTTTCACGGCGATGCGTTTTATTATATCCGTGATAATGAACTTGGCGCGCGTAATGCCTTCGGCTTCCAGACCATTCGTAACTCCAGCGGCAATCTCGAAAGAATCGCTCTTAAGCCGACCAACCGCCGCCAGCAATTCGGCGGTACTATCGGCGGACCTATCGTCTCTGACAGACTTTTCTTCTTCTTCAGTTATGATCAACAAAAGCAAAACTTCCCGTCTATCGCAGCACCGAGCGATGCAAGCTTTCTAAACGCGATCACGGTTGTAGCTCCGACCGGAAACCAACAGAATGGTCAGCCCCGCACTTGCACTGCGCCGGGTGCGACAACGCCTTTGTCGTCCAGCGAGACGCTATTCTGCCGCAACATCACGCAAGCGCAGACTAACACTGGCATTGAATTCATCCGCAGTTTGACTGGCGAAGTCCCGCGCACACGCGACCAAACCCTTTTCTTGCCGAAAATTGATTGGGTCATCAACAGCTCGAACACCTTCTCTGCGGTGTTTAACCGTCTGCGGGCAGAAGCCCCTGCGGGCGTTCAGTCGCAAGCGGTCGTCAATCGCGGCATCGCAAGTTTCGGCGATGATTTCGTCGAAGTTGATTCGCTTAATCTGCGTTTGAACTCGACTATCACGCCGACCGTACTTAATGAATTTCGCTTTCAGTATGGACGCGACAATGAGTTTCAAACAAGCCAAGAAAATTCCGCCGCCGAAGCAGCATTATTAGCGCGTCCCGGTGCTGTGGCAAACCCGTTCGGCAGACTGCCCTCAATCTCAACCGGAACAGGTGGACTCACTTTTGGTCAGCCTAACTTCCTTGACCGTGCCGCCCTGCCGGATGAACGACGCATTCAATTTGCCGATAGTATGACCATCACGAAGGGCAATCAGACAATCAAATTCGGCGTAGACTTTAACCGCGTCAGAGATAGGATTGACAACCTTTTTCGCGGTGGCGGCGAATACAGCTATAGCACCTTCGTTGATTTCCTGAGTGACTTCGCTAATCCAGCGGGAAGACGCTATAACAACTATCAGCAAGCGTTCGGTCCTTCGGGAGCCGAATTCACGACTAACGATTACAACTTCTTTTTTCAAGATGACGTTCGCGTTGACCCGCGTTTGACGCTTAATTTCGGTTTGCGCTATGAGTATCAACAACTTCCCGAAGTGCAAAGAGCCAATCCGCTCTTTGCACAAACATCACAAATGCCGTCCGACAAGAACAACTTCGGACCGCGCTTCGGTTTCGCATATGACGTAACCGGCGATGGCAAAACGTCTGTGCGCGGCGGCTTTGGACTTTATTACGGACGCATCATCAACGCGACAATTTTCAACGTCTTGACCGGCTCCGGTTCTGCCGATTCGCAACGCACGTTCTTCTTCCGACCGACCGATCCGGGCGCGCCAATCTTCCCGAACGCTATTGCCACCGCACCAACTGCAACTACCGCGACCCCGAATATCGTAGTTTTCGATCCTAGCTTTCAAAACCCGCAAATTTATCAAGGCGACTTCATCCTTGAACGCCAGATCGGGCGCAATACAATCGTTTCGGCGTCTTACCTGCTCAGCGTCGGACGCAATCTGCCGACGTTTATTGACATCAACTTGCCTAACTCGATTGAAAATCCGGTGCCGTTTAGAGTAGTCGGTGGAGATTTCGACGGACAACAATTCACCTTCCCGATTTTCGCTGGCTCACGTCCGAACCGTGATTTCGGTGCGATTACACAAGTTCAAAGTGACGTTGATTCGCAATACGATGCGCTTGTCCTGCAATTCAATCGTCGCTTAACGGGCGGCTTGCAGTTTCAAACCAACTATACGCTGGCGAAGGCGACGGATTCGGGACAAGTCTCGACGACGAATGTTTTCACTAATGGACCGCTCAACCAACTCGACCGCAACCTTGAAAAAGGCACGTCCAATTTCGATATTCGCCATCGCTTCGTTGCAAGTGCTGTATATACCCCGAATAACCTGTTCGGACTTGGTGAATCTGTTGTCGGTCGCGCAATCTTCAATGGCTTTACCATCGCTCCGATTGTGCAAATCTCGTCAGGTGCGCCTTACTCCGCCGGAATCAGCGGTACGGCAGCTACCATCAACGGACTTAGACCGATAAGCAGCGGCATTTTCGGCGCGGGCGGCTCTAACCGCGCGCCCTTCATTGAGCGCAACGCCTTCCGCTTCCCGGCAACGGCGGTGGTTGACTTGCGTGTGTCGCGCCGTTTCAATCTTGGCGAAACACGCAACATCGAAGTCCTTGCCGAAGGGTTTAACATCTTCAACCGGCAGAACATCACAGGTCTTGGAACGACAGCTTTTAATGCTTCGAGTAGCAGTAACACACTCACGTTCCAACCGGCTACCTTTGGCGTGCCGAACGAAGCAGGCAATACTATCTTCAGCGAACGTCAAATCCAGTTGGCTGTCCGCTTTCAATTCTAATCGCCGACCAAGTTTCAAAGGCGGAAACACTCTTTCAGAGTGTTTCCGCCTTTTTATGGTTAATTTCGCCTTGTCGCAAAACGGTATGAAGGTTGCTTTTCGACATGACTAAGATGACATTCCAAAAAACACGGAGGACAGATTATGAGCTTACCGAACGATGATGAAGTCAAAGGAACTTGGGACAAGGCGAAGGGTGCGGTCAAGGAAAATGTCGGTCATGCCGTCGGCGATGAACAGTTGGAAGCCGAAGGTCAAGCCGACCGTGCCAGTGGAAACGTGCAGGACGCTTACGGCGAGGCAAAACGCAAAACCGGCGACGCAATAAACGATGTCGGCGATGCGATTAAGCGTTAGTTTGTCTCGCGCTGAATTTGAATGGAAAAGGGTTGAAGTTTTTATAACTCCGACCCTTTTGCTATTTTAACCGTCTTGCGAATCCTTCAGATAAATTCGGCGCGAAGCATCGGCGGCGGTGAGCGTCACTTCGTTGACCTCGCGGCGGAACTTGACCGGAGAGGTCACACGGTTTTCGTCGCCGTTGCTCCGCGTTCGCCGATTATGGATTTGCTTCCCGTGTCGTTCCGCCCGCGCGTCTTTCAAGTCAAGATGCAAAACGCTCTTGATGTGCGCGGCGTGCTGGCATTGCGCGGCATCGTCCGTGAACGCGATGTGGATGTCGTTCATGCACATCGCGCGCGTGATTACTCGCTCGCGGCGGGTTCTTTAATGAACGATTCGCACAGGCGTTTGATAATCACACGTCACCTGCTTTTTCCGCTCGGCAAATTTCAGAAAGTAATTTTTAGACGAATCAATCACGCAGTCGCGGTGTCAAACGCGGTTGCCGCTTCGCTTCGCGCGCAAAGAATTTTACCCGACGATAAAATCTCGGTTGTACCGAACGGACTGGATGTTGATAAATTCGCTGACGCACGCGATTCCGTTCCATCACGCTTGATGCGCGAACGTCTGAAACTCGGTGGTTCTCCGATTGTCGGCATCATCGGTGAACTTAGTGAGATTAAAGGGCAGGATGTTTTCTTGCGCGCCGCGTCACTTGTTTCGCTTGTACGTCCCGACGTTCGGTTTCTAATTATCGGTGACGACAATTCATCATCGCATCGTTTCAGCCGCCACTTAAAAGAACTCACCGTGCAACTGAAACTTAATGCGTGTGTCACATTTCAACCAAGCATCAAAGACATCGAAAATCTTTACCCGAATCTCGCGGCAATCGTTTCGTGTTCCATCACAGAATCTTTCGGGCTGGTTATCGCCGAAGCGATGGCGGGCGGCAATGTTGTGATTGCGACCGAGACGGAAGGCGCGTCCGAACTCATCCAAAACGAAGTGAGCGGCATTCTCATCAACATCAACGATGCACAAGGATTAGCCGATGCGATTTTGCGCGTGGTAGAAGATGATTCCCTTTGCCGTATGTTAGGCTCAAATGCAAACCGACGAATCCGCGCGCATTTCGGGATTGAAAAAATGGTGACACGTCTTGAGGAAATCTACGCCGCCGCGATTTAGCTTTCGCCCGCATGTTGCCTGTAAGATGACTTTACCTTGTGACCAATTAGGATAAGCAATCGCCCACATCGCGCGAAATTAGTTTTCGCACCGCGAGACGGTTTTTATGGAGGTAAATTTTAATGTCCACCCGCGACAGCAGCATAGAGTTCGATATGTACGAAGAAATCAGACGCAAGTTAAGCCGGCATCTGGTTGGTCGGGGTAAATCTATGATTGATGCCGAACGCATCGCCCTCTATACCGTGCAAGGCATTCAGGCGATGCCGAAACTTCTGACGGTTTTAAGTCAAACCGGCGTCCATCAAGACGCGCAAATCAGCCAAGCCCTTCGTGATACGCTCGAAGGTGCGCTGCCTTTGACTAAAGCCCGCGCGATTTTTATGAATGAAAAAGATATTGAGGCGACGAATTGAGGGTTTTGCAAAACGGTTGGTTTCGTAGAAAAACAAATCCCGCTGCAACTAGTGAGGTACGCAGCGGGTAAAGGTTCACAGGAGGAATCAACGCCAGATTCTAGCGAACGAAAAGCAAACTGTCAAAGCGCGGTGAATAGCCGTCGTTTTATACGTCCAAATTCTTCACATCAAGCGCATTGTCTTCGATAAAACGGCGGCGCGGTTCGACGGCATCGCCCATCAGGACGGTGAAAATTTGATCCGTTTCGACCGCATCATCAACTTTCACTTGTAGTAAAGTTCTCTTGTCGGGGTTCATCGTCGTTTCCCAGAGTTGCTCCGGGTTCATCTCACCCAAGCCTTTATAACGCTGAATCGCCAAATCTTTCTTCGCCATCGTCATCACACGTTCGACCAATTCATCATTCGACTCAATCTTTTCTTCTTTGTCATCAATTTTGATGACGAACGGGGCGACGATTTTTTCATTGATGAGAACGTAAAGTTCGAGAGCCTTTTGAAATTCGGCGTGTTCAACCAGATTCCAGTCAATCGAAATCAGTTTTCCTTGCGAATCCTTAACGCGAATTCTCCATAATCCGTGTTCTTCATCTTTCGAGATTTCCGTTTCATACCCCTTCGCAATCAACACGGCTTCGGCTTGGGTGACGGTATTATCGTTTTCAAAGAACCCGCGTATGCCGCCCGTTCTCTTTTCCAGAGCAGAGTTTTTCGCTAAAGCTTCCATCAGACTTTCGAGCAGGTGCGCGTCGTTATTCAAACGGCGCAACACTTTGCTGCTCATTCGCTTGTATTCCATAATCTGCTCAAGCAAAGCGGTTAAGTCGCGTCCCCCGATACCTTCGCCGTTATTCAAAATCCTAACATCGGTCGCCGCCTGTCTAAGCAAATAACTTAGCATTGACTTTTCGTTTTTGATGTACTCCTCGCGCTTCCCTCTTTTTACTTTGAACAACGGCGGTTGAGCGATGTAGATATGCCCACTTTCGATGAGTTCCGGCATCTGCCGATAAAAGAAGGTTAAGAGCAAAGTGCGTATGTGAGAACCGTCCACGTCGGCATCCGTCATGAAAATGATTTTGTGATACCGCAGTTTGGCGACATCGAAATCATCTTTGCCGATGCCCGTTCCCAAAGCGGTGATAAGCGTTTTGATTTCGCTGTGACCAAGCATTTTATCGAAGCGCGCCTTTTCGACGTTGAGAATCTTACCTTTCAAAGGCAAAACCGCTTGATTGCGACGTTCGCGCCCCTGCTTCGCGCTGCCGCCCGCCGAATCGCCTTCGACGATATACAATTCACAAAGTGCCGGGTCACGCTCCTGACAATCAGCCAGCTTGCCGGGCAACGTCGTTGACCCGACCGCGCCTTTACGGACGATTTCGCGCGCCTTACGCGCCGCTTCACGCGCACGCGCCGCATCAACCGCTTTCGTCACAATCTTCCGCGCGATAGTCGGGTTCTGCTCGAAAAACTCGGTCAGATGTTCATTAAGGAAAGATTCCACGACGCCTTTAACATCGGAGTTTAGTTTGCCTTTGGTTTGCCCTTCAAACTGTGGTTGCGGCAACTTGACACTGATGACCGCGACCAAGCCTTCGCGCACGTCGTCGCCGCTCAAAGCGGTTTTGAAGTTTTTCGCCAAACCCGAAGTTTGAGCGTAAGCGTTGATGGTTCGCGTAAATGCCGAACGGAAACCCGATAGATGTGAGCCACCGTCCACCGTGTTGATATTGTTGGCGAAAGAATAAACCTTCTCGTCGTAACCGTCGTTGTATTGAACCGCGACTTCAATCGCCACCGTGTCGCTCACACGTTCCAGATACAAAGGCTTATCGTGAAGCACAATCTTGTTTTTATTGAGGTGTTTGACAAATTCCGCGATGCCGCCTTTGTAGTAAAACTCATGCACGCGCTCTTGATTTTCGCGCTCGTCTTTGATGTTAATGCGTATGCCTTTATTCAAAAAGGCTTTCTCGCGCAACCGTTCGGAAAGTTTTTCAAAACTAAATTCCGTGACATCGAAAATCTGCGCGTCCGGCAAAAAAGTTATCTTTGTTCCTCTTTTGCGCGTCGTTCCGGTTTGTTCCAGCTTGTTGACAGGAATCCCGCGACGATATTCCTGCTCGAAAGTCTCACCGTCGCGCCATATCTCCAAACGAAGCCATTCGGCGAGAAAATTGACGCACGACACGCCGACGCCGTGCAGACCGCCGGAAACTTTATATGCGTTGGAATCGAATTTCCCCCCGGCGTGAAGCTTGGTCATCACGACTTCGGCGGCGGATTTGCGCTCTTGTTTGTGGTAATCGGTCGGGATACCGCGACCGTTATCAATCACCGTGATGGAATTATCAACGTGAATCGAAACATCCACGCTGTCACAAAAACCCGCCAAAGCTTCGTCAATCGAGTTATCCACCACTTCATAAACTAGGTGGTGCAATCCCATGTCGCCCGTCGAACCGATATACATTGCCGGACGTTTGCGAACGGCGTCGCGTCCTTCAAGCACAGTTATCGAAGTTGAGTCGTAAGTATCTTGTCTTTTTTTAGAAATTGAAACAGCAGTCGTAGTAGTTTGTTCTGTGGTTTTATTCATGGTGTTTTGGTGTGTCCTAAGTTGCCTACTTAGATGCACTCACGAAGCATAGTGTGGCATCTCGAAGCCCTCGTTTGACCCTTAAAGCTCAATACAACCAGCAACTATTTTGTATGCCGTTGCACGTCCGGTGAACCTGTGACGCAAATCTTCGTCAGAGGTAGTAATGAAGGTTTGAGTGCGCCCTTCGAGTTGTTGTAAAAGCAAGGATAATCGGCGTGCATCAAGTTCGGCGTCCACGTCATCCATAACGAAAAGCGGGTATTCCTGATGCCACTCATAATAAACGTCAATCGCCGCTAAGTCAAGTAAAATCAACGCGCTACGATGCTGACCGGAACTTCCGTAAATGCGTAAAGAGCGATTATCAAACGTGATTTCAAGGTCGTCACGGTGAGTCCCGATGAGTGAATATCCCGCCTGCATTTCTGCTTGTAAGCGAACTTCCAATCTCGTCGCAAATAGCCTTTCGTAATCCGCTAAATCGCCTTTGCCTCCAAGCGAGGAAACATAACGAATGGCGTACGTCTCCGCTCCGAACAAATCGCGGCGTAGTTTCTCGTTCAATTTCTCGACGTATTCAACGCGGGCATGATGAATTTCCGTTCCAAGTTTTACAAGTTGAAAATTCCAAATCTCGATTTGCTGTTTTATCTTTGAAATGTCGTTGGGGTCAGTAAATTTTTCCTGCAACAATCTGTTTTTCTGTTTGACGACACGATTATAATCGGCAAGCGTGTGGACATACGACTGATGCAAGGAAGCTACGCCCCTATCGAGAAACTTGCGCCTTGCTTCGGGCGTACCGCGAATCGTGTCTAACTCATTGGCGGTGAAGGCATATGCGTGTAATTGTCCAAGATAGGCGGCGGTGGTTTCTCGCTTTCCGTTGACGGTCAAGGTTTTGACCGCGCCTTGCAAGGTCACTTGTAATTCACGGTGTATGTTCTGATTGCGGCTGACAGTTCCCCTTACGAACGCCGTGTGATTATCGTATTTCACACCTTCCTGTAATCTCTGCGTGCGAAAGGATTTCGTCGTTGCAAGTAAGTAGATTGCCTCTAACCAGTTGGTTTTTCCCTGCCCGTTTTCACCGTAAATCAGATTCAAATCGGGATTCCAAACAGCAATTCCATTGATATTTCGCCAATTATAAGTTTCGAGATTCTTCAGTAACATTCAAATTCACCTTGAGAAAGTGTCTCGTCTAGCCTCACCTTTGAAACAAGTTCAGGTTTTCGGATTTTTATTTTCTCATTTTTACTTGTAAAGAAAAGGCGATGCTTAGTATGTAAGCATCGCCTTTTCCTTGTAAATCGCCGCACTATTTTGCCTCAAGGTCTTATGCTTAGGTTCACAAGCGCATCGGCATCACGACATATTTGTAGGTGTATTCGTTGCTTGTCGCCGGACGAAGCAGTGCTTGTGAATTGGCGTCCTTAAACTCTAAAACCGTGTCGTCTTTGTCTATCACGTTCAGAAAATCTTGCAAGTATTGAACATTGAAACCGACTTCTATTTCATCGCCCGTGTATTCGGTGCTGATAGATTCGTTTGCCTCGCCTTCTTCTGCCGTTTGCGCGCTGATTTGTAAATTGTTCTGCGCGAGGTGGAGTTTTACAGCGCGCGACCTGTCATCCGCCATTAGAGCGACGCGGCGCATCGCTTGGTTGAGCGAGTTGGTATCGAATTGTGCCGATTTGTCGTTATTCTTCGGCAAAACCATATCGTAATTTGGAAATTGCCCAGCTAAAGTCCGCGAGGTCAGGAGATGTTGACCAATCTCGAAATAAACATGGTTTTCGTCCGCTCCGAATCCTATATCGCCTTCAAACCCGCTCAACAACTTAATCAGTTCCGCCAGTGTTTTTCTTGGAATAAGCACGTCAACCGCGCTATCGAACTGTCCGACGTTTGTGCGTTCGATGAAAGCCAAACGATGCCCGTCGGTAGTGACCATGCGCGCGGTAGTGTCGCCAAGCATAAATTTCGCTCCCGATAGGGTGTATCTCGATTCTTCGAGCGTGATGGCGAAAATCGTGTGGTCAATAAAAGTTTTGAGCGTGTCGGACGCGAATTTCACCGGAGTCGAATGGAACGTCGGGATTTCGGGAAAGTTGTCTTTGCTGATGCCCGCAATCTTGAAAGTCGAGCGTTCGCATTTAAGCGTCGTCCAGTCGCTTCCTTCGTTTCGGAAGTGAACAGGGGCATCAGGTAGCAGTCTGGCGACATCGAACAGTTTGCGGGCTTGTATGCACAGCGTACCGGGCTGTTTTATCTCTGCCTCTGCCTCGCATCGGATGGTAATGTCCAAATCCGTGCCTGTGATGCGAAGCGTGTTCTCGCCGACGGACTCGATTAAGATATTCGACAGTGCCGGAATCGTGCTTTTTCTATCCACGATTCCCTGAAAGTAGCCGAGTTCTTTTTGAAGAGTGTTTTTGTTAATTATAAATTCCATTTTGCTTCCTTAAAAGGTTATGAATTTCGAGAATTTCAAAAATGCCTTTTACTAATTCTACTAATAAATAACTTATATATATCTATAGTAGTAGTAGTAGTGCCTGTGGAAATGTGGAAAACCGACTTAAATGATGATGCGAAAGAAGTTGTTTTCCACAGGGGCTGTTGATAACGTGTGGAAAACTAAAAAAATCTGTGGAAAACTTTTCTAAAAACAGGTGAAAAAAGTTTTCCACAGGGTCTTCGATTGTCCAGCCTGTGGAAATGTGGAAAACTCTTGCTCAAATACTTGTTAATAAAAGACTTATCTATGTAGAACCCTGTGGAAAACTTTTTGGCACAAATGTCTGGTAAAGCTTTTATAATGAATCACTTATATCGCTAACCACCCTGTGGAAATTCGTGTCCTTGTTTATTAGGGCTTCTATCTTCTCAACCGAGTGTATAACGGTCGTGTGATGCTTGCCGCTGAACTGTCTGCCGATTTCGGGAAAGCTGTATTTCGTCAGTTTTTTGCACAGGTACATCGCAACTTGGCGCGGAACGGCGATGTGGCGCGAATTATTTTTAGATAATAAATCATCCAGCTTGAGCCGGTAGTGCGAAGCGACCGCTCTTTGGATTCGTTCGACCGTGATGCCTTCGGGTTTGGTTTCTTCGGTGATATTACGAATCGCGTCTTGCGCGAGAAGTTTGGTGATACTCAAGCCGCGCAATGAAGATATGGCGACCAGACGGACAAGTGAGCCTTCGAGTTCGCGTATGTTGCTTTTGACTTTGCCTGCGATAAACAGAGCCACGTCATCCGGCAAAACAACTCCGTCCAAATCCGCTTTACGTTTAAGGATGGCGACTTTGGTTTCCAAATCCGGCGGTTCCATATCCGCAATTAAACCCCACTCGAATCTTGAATGAAGACGTTCTTCAAGCGTCGGGATTTCGCGCGGCGGACAATCGGATGTGATGACAATCTGCTTTTGACCATCGTAAAGAGCGTTGAACGTGTGGAAAAATTCTTCTTGGGTGCGCTCTTTGCCCGCCATAAACTGTATATCGTCCATCAGCAAAACATCAATGGACCTGTATTTTTCCCTGAAATTTTGAGTCTTGTCATACCTTATAGCGTTGATAAGCTCGTTCATAAACTTTTCGGCGGAAATGTATAGCAAGCGCAAATATCTGTTTCGCTCTTTAACGGCGTGTCCGATGGCGTGCATTAAGTGCGTTTTGCCCAGTCCCACCCCACCATAAATATAAAGCGGGTTATAAGTTTTTCCGGGCGATTCAGCAACTGCGAGTGCCGCCGCGTGCGCGAACTGATTACACGAACCGACAACGAACGTCCCGAATTTGCATTTTGGATTGAGAGGATTTTCAAGCGGCTCTATGTCAACGAAGTTCGTCGCACCCGTTTTTAGACCTGTGACCTCATTGGAATTCATCATGGACAGCAAGTTGGCTGTTTGGCTGTTCGAGCCGCTAACCGATACTTCCGATTGACTATACAGTTCGTCAAGCCTTGAATCATCGGCTGCTGTCTTGCTTTCATCTTCAATTATCCACTCGAAACGCCGAACGTTCATGTCGAGTTCGTCAAAGCAATGGCGAATCAATTCGGAGTAGTTGGTGCTGACCCAATCTTTGACGGTTTGATTCGGAGCTTGAAGTTGAACAACTTCCGAATTGTAATCATACCCAACGAAGCGAAGCCGCTTGAACCATGTTTCAAAACTTTGTCTGTTGAGATTGGCTTCAAGAAGGTTTTGGCATTTAGTCCAAACTTGAATCTCGCTTGTGGACTGCATAATGGACTCTCCTGTTCGACATGTGAAGGCGTTGTTTCGGGATTCCTAAGTCACCTTTAGTCGGTTGCGACAAACTGTGATAACCAAAAACTTTATGCCACTTTAGCGTGGTTATTATTCGAGTTTTCCACAGGTTTTCCACAGGGCTGTGGAAAACGTAAAAATGTTAATGCTCTTCTTTAAGTGTTTGATTTGTAAAGACTTATAGCTACAACTTAGTTACTAAAGAGGCGGGAGAGTAGCAAATCGGTTGATTCTTTGCAAGGGAAATCCACAGATTTTTTCACTAATTTTTTCGCTGTGATTTTAAGCACCGGAGTTGAATTTTTCATGTCACAACATTGCTTTGAGTTAGTTCAAGGAAAGTCTTTAATCCGGTGAAAAGAGCAGGTTTCGCAATTCTTACAAACTTGACACTTCACTTATCCGAAAGATAACTTGTACAGGAATTTCAAGGAGCTATTATGACTAAACGTACATTTCAGCCTAATAACAGGCGCAGGGCAAAAACGCACGGGTTTCGCGCGCGTATGGCAACTAAACAAGGAAGAATGGTCTTGAAAAGGCGACGCGCGAAAGGGCGCAAACGCTTGACTCCAAGCCATTATTAAAATTTGAAAGCTTTTCAAGGCAGTGTCAGAGAGTTAAGGCATTCATTAAGCTATTCGGCGGTTTATAAGCGCGGTAAGCGTGTGAACAGCGAACTTTTTACGGCTTTTTATCTTAGGAATGGCTTGGAATTTCACCGTTGCGGCATCACCGTGTCGCGGAAGTTTTCCAATAAAGCGGTTGCCCGAAATCGTGCTAAACGCCTCTTGCGTGAAGCCATTCGGCAGAATATTTCGACATTTACTTCATCAAATTTCAAACTGGATTTGGTTTTGAACGCTAAATCCAAACTGGCTGATTGCAAAACAGACGAGGTTTCGGTTGATTTGCAAAAACTCTTGATGCAAGTAATAAGATGAACGTGTTTTCCCGGAAATGAAATACTTATTCCTGTTTTTATTGAGAATTTACAAGGTTCTTCTTTCTCCGCTTCTTATTGACTCCTGCCGATTCGTGCCAACCTGCTCTGATTATTCTTACGAAGCCATAAACAAGTACGGCGCAGTTCGCGGGTGTTTTATGACCGCGAAGCGTCTTTTATCGTGTCATCCCTTCAATGCGGGCGGATATGATCCGGTTGAATAAACTCAACAACGCCTGTTTTCTTAGTTATTTCTCTATTCGATAATGGAACAAAAGCGATTTTTGCTCGCCTTGATGTTGTCAGCGGCGATTCTTTTTGCGTGGCAGTTCGTCGCACGTCAATACGCGCCGGTCGAGAACTCAAATATCAACCAGCAGATTGAATCTCCGACACCCTCTCCAACACCAAACGTCACCCCGCTAACCACAGAGACGCCATTTACTACGGGCAATACAGGCGATGTTTCACAAAGGGAGATAGTCGTTGAAACGCCGCTGTATAAAGTGACTTTGGATTCTAAGGGAGCGGTTGTCACCAGTTGGATTATCAAGAAAAATAAGAATAATGGACGCCAGTTATCTTCAATTTCCAGTACCGCCGATGAATTTCAACCGCTCGAACTGATTCCGCAAACTATCAACGGGCAACCGCTCGAAAACTCGCCTCTCCAAATCACGACGAACAACTCGAACCTCAACGATTTCCTCAAAAATGTCAATTATAATGTCAGTGGTACTGATGAAACTTCCGATTCGATAGTCATTGACGAGCAATCTGGGGCGCGTAAAATCGAATTCGCCATATCCACCGATAAGGGCATCAATGTCACGAAAACTCTAGAGTTTTCGCCTGATACTTACAGCGTTCTGCTTTCGACAAGCCTCAATTTTGGCGGAAACAGTTCGCCGGATGCGCGTATCGTCATCGGACCTAATATCGGCGATCAAGGCATACGCGATTACACTTTTTACTCGGTCGCCCCGGAAGCATCGTTTTCTATTAACGGCGAAGATCAACGCCACCTTGCATCTGACATCAGTTCTGATGAAAAGTCGCCGGGACGCTTGCAAGCGTCGGGCGCACTTAATTGGGCGAGCGTCGGCGACACATATTTTGCGATGGTTGCCGTTCCAGTAGGTGATTTGCCGCAGTCTGTCGAATACAGAACAACTAAATACCAGCTAAACAATGACGCTAAAGATGAAAGATTCGTCGTTTCCGGCTATGTTCCGGTAACCGAAAATTCCTCGATGCTGTTGTACGTCGGACCAAAAGATCACACTCTTTTAGTGGCGACCAACGAGCGCGTAAAGCAAATCAGCAATCGTGATGTTGACCTTGACGCGGTGATAGATTATGGCTGGTTCAGCGATATTTCTCGCCCATTAGCCATCCAGATTCTCGCCATTATCGGCTATTTGTACACCGTTTTCGGAAACTATGGTGTTGCAATCATTGCCTTTACGGTAATGATTTATACTCTTTTTTTCCCTCTGAAGTGGCGGTCTTCAAAGTCCATGAAAAAAGCGCAAAAGTACGCGCCGCGCATGAAAGAGATTCAGGAGAAGATAAAAAGCCTCAAACCGAACGATTCACAACTCAAAGAATTACAGATGGAGCAGCTTCGTTTGATGAAGGAAGGCAATCCGCTTGGCGGTTGTTTGCCTCTGCTAATTCAAATGCCGTTCTTTTTCGCTTTGTACCGTGCTATTACGATTTCCGTTGATTTCCGCCAAGCAGGGTTTTTATGGATTTCCGACCTTTCGGCAGGTGACCCGATACATTTATTGCCGTTCTTAATGGCAGGTTCAATGCTCGTCGTGCAGCTTGTCACTCCCGCTCCAACCGCAGACCCTTTGCAGCGTAAAATGATGGTGGTAATTATCCCAATCGTTATGCTTTATGCTTTGTGGAGCGCACCGGCAGGATTACTGGTTTATTGGTTTGTCGGCAATATCGTACTTTTCAGTCAACAAATGATTATCAACAAATTACTGCAAAAATCATCCGATGCACAAGCCGTTGTATAAATTAGTAAGTCCAACAAGTTCAGCAGGTTAAACCTATTTTGAGGTGTTCTTTCGCTGCGGAATAGACATTTGTTTATTCCGCAGTTTCTGCATTTTATCGTGTTAATCAACGACACCATTGTCGCAGTTTCGACGCCACCCGGCAGAGGTGGTATCGGAGTTATACGTATCAGCGGCGAAAATTCTGTGAGTTTAGCCCGATGTTTGTTTGCTCAAACAGACTCAAGCTTAGTCCATGCACGCGCGAGTCTAAGAAATCTATATCACCCCCGCGAAAAGTTTCTGATAGACCAAGCCGTAGTGACGTATTTCCAATCTCCTCAATCTTTTACCGGAGAGGATGTGGTTGAGCTTAGCTGTCACGGTTCGCCAGTTGTTCTTACCTGTTTGATTGATGAACTACTCAATCTGGGTGCGCGTTCCGCCGAACCGGGAGAGTTTTCATTTCGCGCGTTTATTAACGGAAAACTCGATCTTAGCCAAGCCGAAGCTATAAACGACATCATTGATGCTAAAACTTTCGCGGGTATGCGCCAAGCTGCGAGACAAATTAGCGGCGAACTATCCTTTAGCTTATTCCCTATCAAGGGAGATTTGCTGGATTTGATTGTTTTGTTTGAGTCTTCAATTGAATTTGTCGAAGATGATTTGGATAACTTAGAGTCTCTAAAAATTCAGCAATTATTGTCCAGACTGATTTTAAGTGTGGAAGCCTTTACCAACTCTTATCACACCGGAAAGCTGCTTAAAAATGGCGTTACAGTGACTCTGGCAGGATACCCAAATGTTGGTAAGTCAAGCATATTCAACAGTTTATTAGGCTCTGAAAGAGCGATTGTGACACATGTACCGGGAACGACGCGCGACCTGATTTCCGAAACTTTTAGCCTTGATGGAATTCCTGTCACGCTGGTTGACACAGCGGGTATCCGCGAATCTTTGGATATTGTCGAAAGCTTAGGGATTGAGCGTACGCGGCGCGCTTTTGTTGATACGGATATTTTATTGATTGTTTTGGAAGCCGGTAAAAGCATTTCGGATGACGAAGAAAATTTGCTTCGAGAAGTCGCAGGCATCCCACATTGCATCGTCATTAACAAAATTGATGTGGGCGAAAACTCCCGTGAAATCTGTTCGCGCTTCGAGGAAACCGGCAATATAGTTGAAGTGTCTGCTCTGACAAACTACGGTATAAATAAGCTAAAACAGGCGATTATTCAGCAAGTTACCACGGATTTGAGGCTATCACAGTCGGAAGTTCTTATCACTAATGCTCGCCAACACGATTTAATGCGCCGGAGTTTTGACTACCTGCGGCACGCACAGGTTTCTTTAACTGAACATTTAGGTGATGAAATAGTTGTCATAAATCTGCAAAACGCCTTAAAGTGTCTTGACGAGATGACGGGTGCGACTACGGTTGAAGAAATGTTAGGCGAAATTTTTTCAAAGTTCTGTATAGGAAAGTAAGTTTTATGGGTTTTGACGAGATTTTTGATGTGATTGTCATCGGAGCAGGTCACGCAGGATGCGAGGCGGCGTCGGCGTCGGCGCGCATGGGCGCGCGTACCGCTTTGCTCACAATGAATCTCGATGCAATCGGTCAAATGTCTTGTAATCCGGCGATTGGCGGAGTGGCGAAAGGCAATATCGTTCGTGAAATAGACGCGCTCGGCGGGGTTATGGGACGGGTGATTGACCGCACGGGGATTCAGTTTCGTTTGCTAAATCGTTCGAGAGGGCGCGCCGTTCAATCCCCGCGCGCTCAAGCAGATCGTGCGTTGTATCGCGCGGAAATGCGATTGTTGCTTGAAAACACGGAAAATTTGCACCTTCTTCAAGGTACAGTTTTGGATTTGGTAATCAAAGATGATGTTTTAATTGGTGTCGAACTTCAGGATACGCGCCGTATCGGTGCTTCGAGCATTGTTTTTGCGACCGGAACTTTCCTGAATGGTCTCGTTCACACAGGGCGACGCACATACGCCGCCGGGCGCGCGGGCGAACCGGCTTCGACCGAACTCGCTGAAACCTTGAAGCGTCTTGGTTTTCCGATGAGTCGGCTGAAAACAGGAACGCCGCCAAGATTGGATGGTCGAACTATTAACTGGAACGCCTTTGAGATTCAATATGCCGATAAAGAACCCGTGCCTTTTTCGTTTTCAACAAAATCCATTAAGCAACCGCAAATCGCGTGTCACGTTGGCTATACGAATCAGGATGTGCATGACAAAATACGGGAAAATATCGCGGAATCCCCTCTTTACTCCGGGCAGATTCAAAGCACGGGACCGCGTTATTGTCCTTCAATTGAAGATAAAGTCGTAAAGTTTCCAACCAAAACGCGACATCAGTTATTTCTTGAGCCGGAAGGTTTCAACACACACGAAGTCTATCTGAACGGATTCTCAACTTCTCTGCCTTCGGAATTACAACAACAAACCGTTCGTTTGATTCCCGGTTTTGAAGAAACATTGATTGTGCGTCCCGGTTATGCGATTGAGTATGATTTTATTGACCCGCGCGATATGACACAGGATTTACATTCTTCGCGGCTTAAAGGTCTGTTTTTAGCGGGTCAAATCAATGGGACGACGGGATATGAAGAAGCGGCGTGTCAGGGTTTGGTAGCGGGCATCAACGCCGCATTATACGCGAAAGGCAAGCCTCCGTTTATGCTTTCGCGCGAAAGTTCATACATCGGTGTGTTGATTGACGATTTAGTCCGACACGGGGTTGACGAACCTTATCGCATGTTCACCTCGCGCTCCGAACGCCGTCTTTCCTTACGATTCGATACGGCGGACGCGCGTTTATCTCCGATCGGACGCGAACTGGGATTGGTTGACGATGAGCAATGGGACACTTATCACGCGCGCCGCGCACGTCTTTTGTTGTTGAGGACGACGCTCGACACTACTCGAATACGCGCTAATGATGAGGACTTTCGTGCTTTGTTAAAGCTTCTGCCTGATGCTTCGATGAAGTCCGTGACCTTATCTCAACTCGTTCATCGTCCTGAAATATCTGTTCACCACTTGAAAGATTTGTTGCCGCGCTCTATCCGCGATGAAGTAAGCACCGAAGATATAGAGCATGTTTCGGCAGATATTTTGTATCAAGGTTATATTCAAACCCAAGATGCGCTGACGAATCGTCTTAACAATCAATTCGGACTTAAAATACCGGAAAGCTATGATTATTCGGCTTTAAGCGGTTTATCGCATGAGATGGTTATCCGTCTGCGTAGTTCGCGCCCGACGACTTTCGGTTCCGCCTGTAAGATTCCCGGTATGACTCCCGGCGCGCTTGCGACTTTGCTTTATAGTCTCCGTAACCAACAAACTGCTTGATTGTTTTATGTGAATGCATCACCAAGATGTTTCATGTGAAACGCTCCAGAGGATGAAGATGGCGAAAATTATCGCAATCGCAAATCAAAAGGGTGGCGTCGGCAAAACGACTACGGCAGTCAACTTATCGGCGGCACTCGCCGCGAAAAAGCTGAAAGTTTTGCTGGTTGATGCCGACCCGCAAGGGAATGCGACTTCCGGTGCGGGCGTCGCGCGTGGAAGTTTCCGGCGCAGCCTCTATCATGCTCTGGTGTCAAATGAAAATTTGAAGAATACGATTCAGAATGGCGCAATCGAGAACTTGTATGTCGTTCCTGCCGACAAAAATCTGGCGGGTGCGGAAATAGATTTAGTTGACATTAAAGCCCGTGAATATAAGTTAAAGGGGATTTTAGATGAAATTAGAGCGGAATACGACGTGATAATTATTGATTGCCCGCCGTCAATCGGGCTTTTAACTATCAACGCTTTGACCGCCGCTAATTCTCTACTCGTCCCGATACAGTGTGAATATTATGCGCTCGAAGGCGTGACCGAGTTGTTCGACACGCTGGCGCGCATACGAAGACTTTTCAATCCGCAACTGACGGTCGAAGGGTTGCTCTTAACGATGTACGATGAACGAACCAATCTATCTGCCGCCGTCGCCAAAGACTTACGGGATTTTTACGGGAAACAGGTGTTAGAGACAGTAATTCCGCGCAACATCAGGCTTGCTGAAGCCCCTAGTTTCGGGCAGCCTGTCACGGTTTATGACCCCAAATCAAAAGGGGCAGAAGCCTACATGCAACTAGCCGACGAGGTGCAATCGCATGACGAGAAAAGTATTAGGAAGGGGATTGAGCGCGCTGCTGCCAAACCCCACGATGCCGCAGAATGACGAGATGTTCGAGCTTGAAGTGGATGCGATTGAGCCGAATTCGGCGCAACCGCGCACGCGCTTTGAAGACTCGCGGCTTGAGGAGTTAGCACAATCAATCAAAGCTAACGGTATCGTTCAACCGTTGCTCGTGCGCCGAACCAATCGTGGTTTCGAGTTAGTGGCGGGCGAAAGACGCTTGCGCGCAGCAAAACTCGCCGGATTACAAAAAATTCCAGTTGTGGTGCGCGATATACCAGACGATAAAATGCTCGAACTCGCGTTGATTGAGAACATTCAGCGTCAGGAATTGAATCCGATTGAAGAAGCACACGCTTATAAAAGCTTGATGGAAACGGCTGGCTTGACACAGGAATTGCTCGCCCAACGTATAGGGCGTGACCGTTCATTTATCGCCAACCATGTCAGATTACTGCGCCTCCCGGAAGAGGTGCAACGAATGGTTGAGGAAGACCAGATTTCGATGGGACACGCGCGGGCATTGCTCGGCGTGGATAGTAGGGAGATACAGAAAGATATTGCCAATAGAATTGTCGAACAAACTCTGTCGGTGCGCGATACCGAACGCGCGATGAGGAAAATCATTGATGGAGCAGATAAAATGCCTGCCGCTCGACCCCAACCAATCGAAGACGTGAATGTGAGAAGCGCGGAGTCAAAGCTTCGCCGCCATTTGCAAACACAGGTCAGAGTCGTGGGAAATGTGAACAAAGAGGGCGGGAAAATCGAAATCGAGTATTACAGCGAAGAAGATTTAGAGCGTTTGTATAAAGGTTTGTTGAGCATTTCCCTATGAAATTTTCGTTTTAAGAAAAAACGTTTAGATAAAGATTTGTCTATCGAAGAAAGCGACATGGATTTTGTCGGATAAAAGGTTTTCTCAAAAGGCTTCGGGTGCGGGTTGAGTGGGAAAGTACGCGCCGCGCGATTTGGCTCAAGTTTTGAGTCTTCTACCCAAACAACCGCCAAATGAAAACGTACTCGTCGGGTACGAACATGCCGATGATGCGGGCGTGTTTCGTCTAAGCAACGATGTTGCATTGGTGCAGACGGTTGATTTCTTCTCGCCCGTGACGGACAGCCCATACATTTACGGGCAAATCGCGGCGGTCAACGCGCTTAATGATGTATATGCGATGGGCGGCAAACCCGTCACGGCGTTGACGATTATGTGTTACCCGCAAAGAGAGGATGTCGAAACGTTGAAAGAGATTTTGAGCGGCGGTCAACAGGTGATGATTCAAGAGGGTGTCGCGGTCATCGGTGGACACACGATTGACGACCCGGAAATCAAAATCGGTTATGCCGTGACGGGCATCGTTAATCCGGCTGAAGTCATTACCAACGCCGGAGCGCAAATCGGAGACAGGCTTTTGCTCACCAAACCGCTTGGGACGGGAGCAATCAGCACGGCGATAAAGCGTGAGAAAGCGAGTCAAACGGCGATTGATGCGGTGATTGCGTGTATGACGCAAACCGGACGTGCGGCTTCGGAAGCGATGCAGATGGCGAAAGCGAATGCGTGTACGGACATCACGGGTTTCGGTCTGCTCGGTCACGCTTTTGAAATGGCACAGGCAAGCGATGTATGTCTGGTGATTAAAAGTCAAAACATACCGCTTCTGCCCGATGTTTTGGATTTGATTAGACTGGGGATGTTGACGCGCGGCGATAAGAATAATCGTGCGTATGTCGGTGATACGATTGAGATTGCGGGGTCTGTTTCGGGTGAGATGCAAAGCGCGCTTTATGACCCGCAAACGGCGGGCGGTTTGCTTATTAGCATCGCGCGGGAAAAAGCCGATGACTTGGCGCGCAAAATCGGCGCAAGCATCATCGGTACAGTCGAAGCGCATGATGAATATCTTTTGAAAGTCATTTAACTCACCTTACGCAGTTTTGATTTTTAGCCCGATTCATCGGGCTTTCCGCGAAGCGGCACTTAGACAGGTTCCGTTTGACGGCTGGGTGAAGCAAGTTGAACATTGGAGGGCGTTTTAACGTCCTTCCCGCTGCCGCTTTAGCATCCGGCTAAAGCCAACTTTCAAAAGGACGTTAAAACGCCCTTTCGATTCTTACGCCCTGTGTCCACGCGATGAATCGCGTGGCTAAGTGCCGCTCGCGCGGGAAGCCGCGTGAACGCGGCTAAAGTCAAAACCGCGTAAGGTGAGTCATTTAAGAGTCAGGTGGAAACTCAGAACGTGAAAAGATTCTGTAAAGCTGTGGATATTGTCGGATGAAATGCTTCACTTATCGTGTCGTTGACCGCTTGTGAAATCGCGTGCTAGACTTTCCGGCTTTCAACAAATTGCCGGTTTTGACTTATACATTCGGACACGAAACCTAACATTATGTTTCTCGCTTTTGCCGAAGGCGGCATTCAGTTAATCCCCGACGGAACGCTTTTTGTCCACATCGCCATTATCCTGGTGATGATTTATGTGCTTAATCGCACTTTGTTCAAACCGATAAACGCCGTGCTTGACCGCCGCGAAGCCAATCAGGGCGGGCGTTCGAGCGAAGCGCAAGGTATCTTAAAGCGCGTAGATGAGAGGATGACGGGTTACGAGCAATCTCTGCGGGCGGCGCGTGCTGAAAGCTATTCGATGTTGGAGAGCGAACGCGGCGCGGCGGTGCGTGACAGGCAAGAGAAGTTGAACGCCGTGCGTGATGACGTGAAAGCGCGCGTCGAAGCCGAGAAGCGGAGCATTGAAACGGAAACGGAAACGGCGCGTGTTTCGCTTGAGAGCGATGCGCGAAGGTTGGCGAATGAAATCGGGTCGCGCGTGCTTGACCGTCAAATCACAGAATCAATTTAACGGGTGCGGCAAACAGAAAGCTTTATGAATTTTTCGGCGTTTATCATCTGGGTTGACGAAGCGGGTGGTGGTGGCATTCTCGCCAACACGTTGCTTTCGCGCTGGTTCAATCTCGCATTGTTTGTCGGGTTGCTGTTCTTCCTGCTTCGCAAGCCGGTCGCCAACTTCTTCGGGACGCGGCGCGACGGGATTCGCCGCGATTTAATTCGCGCGCAAGAAGAACTCGCGGCGGCTAACGCCAAGCTTGAACAGGTCGAAGTCAAACTCGCGCTGTTGAGTTCAGAAGTCGAAACGGTACGGCGCGAAGCCGAAGAAGAATCGCGCATCGAACGCGAACGGTTGGCGACGGCGACGGAAAACGAAATCAAGAAAATGCGCGAACAATCACAACGCGACATCGAGAACGCGGCGAAGCAAGCCCGTCACGCCTTGCGTCTCTACGCCGCCGAGCAGAGCATCCAACTCGCGGAACAGGTCGTGCGCCGCAACATTCAACCGGAAGATGACCGCCGCCTTGTCGGTGAGTACGTCACGAATTTGAAAGGAGCGCGAAGTTGAGTATTGAAACCGTCGCGCGCCGCTACGCCGTTGCCCTCACAGACATCGTTTTACAGGACGGAACCGCCGCCAAAACTCAAGAAGAACTTTCGGCTTGGGAAGCGATGATGACTTCCAATCCCGAACTAAATCAAGTTTTCGGCAATCCGACCGTACCTTACGACCAGAAGCAGAATCTTTTGCAAGCACTCATCACACGCGCGCAGGTGCGCCCGACAATCGCCAATTTCCTCAAAGTGCTTTTGCAAAACAACCGTTTAACCGAACTTCCCGCGATAAACCGCCGCTTCGTTGTTGAACTCGACAAGCGTTCTCATGTCGTTTCGGCGCAGGTCACGACCGCCCGCCCGATGGCGGACGACACACGCGAAGCTTTGCGCCACCAAATCGCGGAGATGGTCGGGCAGCAAGTGCGGCTTGAATTTACGGTGGATGAAAACCTTATCGGCGGCATCGTCACGCGCATCGGTTCGACCGTTTTCGACGGCTCGGTGCGTAGTCAACTCGAAGAAATACGCGAAGAATTGAAAGGCAGTAGGCAGTAGGCGGATAGTGGATAGTGGATAGTGGATAGTGGATAGTGAAGAAGCTGCTCTTAAACTATCCGTTATCAACTATCCGTTATCAACTAACTTCCGGCTCCTTCAAAAAAAATGGAACCAATCAAAGCCAACGAAATCAGCGAACTTATTCGCCAACAAATACAGAACTTCGATACGGGCGTCACCGTTTCCGAAGTCGGCACGATTATCAAAGTCGGTGACGGCATCGCCGAAATTCACGGGCTTGATAAAGTCATGGCGGGCGAACTTCTGGAGTTTCCCCAAGACGTGCGCGGGCTTGCCCTAAACCTTGAAGAAGATAAGGTCGGGGCGGTGTTGTTCGGTGATTTCCAAGTCATCAAAGAAGGCGACACGGTTAAACGCACGGGGCGCATCATGGAAGTTCCGGTCGGTGAAGCCCTCATCGGTCGCGTCGTCAATGCGCTCGGACGCCCGATTGACGGCAAGGGAGCGATTTTGACGGACACATACCTTCCAATCGAACGCATCGCGCCCGGCGTGATTGACCGTCAACCCGTGAAAGAGCCTTTGCAAACAGGAATCAAAGCGATTGACTCGATGGTTCCGATAGGTCGCGGTCAACGCGAACTCATCATCGGCGACCGTCAAACGGGTAAAACCGCCGTTATTCTCGATACGATTCTGAACCAAAAAGGCAAAGACGTGATTTGCATTTACGTCGCCATCGGGCAGAAGGCTTCGACGGTTTCACAGGTCGTCTCGACGCTTGAACGCTACGGCGCGATGAGCTACACGGTCGTCGTCAGCGCGACGGCTTCCGACCCCGCCGCGATGCAGTATCTCGCGCCTTACGCGGGATGCGCGATTGGTGAATACTTCCGCGATTCCGGCAGACACGCTTTGACGATTTACGATGACTTGTCGAAACAGGCTGCCGCGTATCGTGAAATCTCGTTGTTGCTTCGTCGCCCGCCGGGACGCGAAGCCTATCCGGGCGATGTGTTCTATCTCCACTCAAGACTTTTGGAGCGCGCCGCGAAGTTGAGCGACCTCAAAGGCGGCGGTTCTTTGACCAGCTTGCCCGTGATTGAAACGCAGGCGGGCGACATCTCGGCTTACATTCCGACGAATGTGATTTCGATTACCGACGGGCAAATCTTTTTGGAGTCGGATTTGTTCAACTCCGGCATTCGTCCGGCGATTAACGTCGGAAACTCCGTCTCGCGCGTCGGCGGTGCGGCGCAAACTAAAGCGATGAAATCCGTCGCCGGTACGCTTCGCCTTGACCTCGCGCAGTTCCGCGAACTTCAGGCTTTCGCGCAGTTTGGTTCCGACCTCGACAAGACGACGCAAGCGCAACTCGCACGCGGTCAACGTCTGACAGAGATTTTGAAGCAACCGCAGTATCAACCGCTCGAAGTCGAAAAACAGGTCATCACGATTTGGTCTGCGACGAACGGTTATCTCGATGATGTGCCGGTCGAACGCGCCCAAGCCTTCGTCAATGATTTGCTCAAGTTCGTCGAAAACTCGAACCCCGGCATTCTTTCGGGAATCCGCGACAAGAAAGTTATCACCGACGAAATCAAAGCCGACTTGAAACAGGCTCTCGACGACTTCAAAGCTGACCGCGAGAAAGGTGACAACAAGGCGATTTCAACCGCGCAGGAACTCCCGTCATCCACTCCGGTCACAACCACGACGGAGCGCGTCGCCACGGCAAATGCTTGAAACAGTAGGCAGTAGGCAGAGGGCAGTAGGCAGTGAAGACCAAAACATGTTTCGTCTTTTCTCCTCAACTGCCAACTGCCTACTGCCCTCTGCCTACTGAACCATAATGGCTAATCTTCTCGATATACGTCGCCGCATCAAGTCGGTCAAGAACACGCAGCAAATCACCAAAGCGATGAAAATGGTGTCGGCGGCGAAGCTCAAACGCGCGCAAGATAGAGTCGTTGCGGCGCGCCCGTTCGCGCGAAAGATGATTGAGGTTTTATCCAGTCTCGCGTCGCGTGTGAGTGATGATTTCTCGCATCCTTTGCTTGACCGTCGTGGTGATAATCGCGTTCTGGTCGTGCTTATCACGGCAGACAAAGGTTTGTGCGGTGGGTTCAATACGAACTTGGTCAAAGCCGGACAAGTCTTTCTGCGTGCGAACGAGGGCAAGCAGGTTGAGATGATGGCGGTCGGGCGCAAAGGGCGCGATGCTTTTAGGCGGCGCGGCGCGAACATCATCAGCGAGCATCTCGGACTGACGGGCAAAGGGCAGGTTAATTATACGGAAGCCCAAGCGGTCGCCCGCGAAGTCATCGAACGCTTCACCGAAGATAAAGAACTCGATAAGGTGTTCGTGATTTACAACGAATTTAAGTCCGTGCTTCAACAGCGCGTCGTCGTCGAACAAATCTTGCCGATTTCGCGCGCCGAAGAAACGGAACAAGTCGAAGGCGCGAACACTAATGAGCCGCAGACGATGGTTGATTATGTTTATGAGCAGACGCCGACCGAGATTTTCAGTAAGCTTCTGCCGCGCTTCGTCGAATCGCAAATCTTCCGCGCGATGTTGGAGTCGGTCGCATCAGAACAGGGCGCACGCATGACGGCGATGGATTCGGCATCGAAGAACGCGGGCGAACTCATCGGCTCACTGACGCTCAACATGAACCGCATACGCCAAGCCGCGATTACGACGGAAATCATCGAAGTCGTTTCCGGTTCAGCCGCCGCGCAATAAGCAAAGTCGAAGGGTGAAGGTCGGAGGGCGAAATAAAAAGATTGAAGACTACTTCGCCCGTTTGACACTTTCGACCTTCGATTTTCAACTTTCACCTTTCGTGAGGGAAGCCGTTAAATTTGGCTTCCCTTTCTATTTTGTGGGACGATGCGCGAACAATGTACGAACAAGCCGATGACCGACTTTCGACGCAATCGTATAACCGGTTGGGTTTGCGTCTATGGCGTTATGTGCCTTTGCTCTTTTGGGTTGGCGTCATCATTTTCGGTTCGGGCGATAACGTCTCCTCTGCCAAAACATCGCGCTATCTCGCGGTTGTGGTGCGCTTCCTGACGCCCGGCATCAGTGATGAATGCTTATCCGTCGTCAATGTGGCTGTGCGAAAAACGGGACATTTCACGGTCTATGCCACGCTCGCCTTACTCGCCGCACGCGCTTTTCTCACGTCTTCAAAAAGCGGTTTGCGACGACGCCCGTTCTTCGCCGCTTTCGTGCTGGTCGCCGTGTGCGCTGTGTCCGACGAGTATCATCAAGCTTCCGTTCCGTCGCGCACCGGCACAATTTACGATAGCTTGCTCGACATCGCGGGCGGAGCGTTCGCACTCGCGGCGGTGTGGCTTATCCGTCGCCGCCTTCACGGTCGCGCTAGTCCAAAATGAATAACTGAAAGCAACACGATATGACCTTACCGGAAACACCTTCACCACCGCTCGCGGAATCCGCCGCACCGGACGAAAGCCGATGGCACAAAGTCTATCTCGGCATCATCGTTTATCTCGTGATGCTCATCATTTTGTTGTGGACGTTTTCGCGCGTCTTCAGTCGTTGATTAAATCTTCATCGCCATAATTTCTATGCGAACACTCGATTGGCTCATCGTCGCCGCTTATCTGATTTACATCGTGTGGTCGGGTGCGCGTCTGGCGCGCGACTCGAAACAACTCGATGGATATTTTCTCGCCGGACGCAGCTTGCCGTGGTGGGCGGTCGGGTTGTCAATCATGGCGACGCAGCTTTCCGCGATAACCCTTGTCGGGACAACCGGACAGGCTTACGCCGATGGAATGCGGTTCATACAGTTTTATTACGGCTTGCCTCTGGCGATGATTGTTTTGTCAATGACGGTCGTGCCGTTCTTTTATCGCGCGCGTGTTTTCACCGCGTATGAATATCTCGAACAGCGTTTCGATGTGCGCGTGCGGACGCTGACGAGTTTGTGTTTTCTGATTTCGCGCGGGCTTGGCGTTGGTGTGATTATCGCCGCGCCGAGCGTGATTCTCTCGATTGTTTTGGGTTGGAGCGAAGTCGTCACCGTGTTTGCGATGGGTTTGACGACGACGGCTTACACGATGATTGGCGGCGTGCAGGCTGTGACGTGGACGGACGTTAAGCAGATGCTCGTCATCTTTTTAGGATTGACCGTGTGTTTGTTCGTCATCATCTCGCGCTTTCCGGCGGATGTTTCAGTGACGGACGCGCTCGCCCTCGCCGGAGCGACGAATCGTTTGACGACGGTTGATACGACGTTCGATTTAACGCAAAGCTATACGCTTTGGTCGGGACTCATCGGCGGCTTCTTTCTGATGCTCGCGTATTTCGGTTGTGACCAGAGTCAGGTGCAAAGATTCTTGACCGCGAAGTCGGTTGATGAAGGGCGCACGTCGCTCGTGATGAATGCGTTCATCAAAATCCCTATGCAGTTTCTTGTGCTGTTTATCGGTGTGATGGTGTTCGTGTTTTATCAATTCACCGCTCCGCCTTTGAACTTCAACCGCTCCGCCGTCAGGATGATTGAACGCAGTCCTTACGCCGCCGAATACGAAAGCTTGTCCGCCGAATATAACCTCGCGCACGAACGGCGAAAGCGCGCGGCGGAAGATTATGCGCGCGACGCGGGGCGTGAAGGTGAATCGGCAGTTGACGGAGAACGAATCGGCGTTTATCTCGAAGCCGACAAAGCCTTGAACGAGGTGCGGGCGCGCGGTGTCGCTTTGATTGAAACGGCGAGTGATAAAGATAAAACTTTCAACGACGTGAATCATGTTTTCCCGTCGTTCGTCATCGGGTACATGCCGATGGGTGTCGTAGGGCTTATCATCGCCGCGATTTTCGCCGCCGCGATGTCGAGCATCTCCGCCGAACTCAACGCCCTTGCGACCGCGACGACGATTGATTTTTACCGTCGCCATTACAAACCCGAAGCGGGCGATGTGGAACTCGTGCGCGCCGGACGTTTAGCGACTTTAGCGTGGGGAATCTTCGCGTGCATCGTCGCGCTTTATGCCACGTCACTCGGTTCTTTAATCGAAGTCGTCAATCGCTTCGGTTCGTTTTTTTACGGCTCACTGCTCGGCGTGTTCGTGCTAGCTTTCGGCGTCAAGCGTGCGACATCGCGCGGCGCGTTCTGGGGTTTATTGTGCGGTATCGCCGCCGTATGGGTGGCGAGTTTAACGACGAACATCGCGTTTCTATGGTTTAACGTCGTAGGCTGTTTCGTCGTCGTCGTCATCGGTTGGCTGATAAGTTTGACGGACAGTTCCGGTCAAAGCGTGTGACTCGAAGTGAGGAGCGCAAATTACTTTTTCATCTTGCGCGGCGGGCGAAGTTTTGCGGCTCTGCCGCCTAATGTGCGGTGAGGCTTCGCCTCACCGATAACGATTACTCACACATCTTCGAGGCTGCGTCTCAAACGGGCGGCGTAGCCGCGACGTTTATTTCATACCGGATGGAAAGGCACAGCCTTTCCGCACATCGGGCGGCACAGCCGCAAAACTGCATAAGGTAAGTTGGTTTTTGTTCGTCAGGCGGTGTTATGCTTCCGCTCAAATCATTCAACTTTAGAAGCCAAGAATTACCAACTTCATGCTCAACGGATTTAAGCGTCCCCGTCGCGTTGTAATCACGGGTTTCGGTTGCGTCACGCCTTTAGGAACGGGACGCGAAAAGTTTTGGCGCGCCCTATGCGAAGGTGCAAGCGGCGTGCGTCGCATAGAGCGTTTCGACGTGAGCGATTCGCCCGTGAAAATCGCCGCCGAAGTCATTGACTTCGACGCCGACGAAGAACTAAGCGTGAAAGACCGTCGCCACGTCGCGCGCACCGTCCCGCTCGCCTTGCGTGCCGCCCGCGAAGCGATTGGCGATGCGAAACTTGCACCCGAAGACATGACGATTGAAGAACGTCGCGCCGTCGGCGTCGTCTTGGGAACGGGCGGCGGCGGACTCTCGTTCACCGAAGAGCAGTACGGGCATTTTTATCGCCACGAATATGCACGCGCGAGTGTCTATACGATTCCGGCTTCGACGCACGGCGGGCTTTCGTCGGAACTCTCCATGCGATGGAACTTGCGCGGACTTTCGCACATCGTTTCGACGGGCTGTACAAGCTCGACCGACGCCATTGCTTACGCCGCCGAACACATCGCGTTGGGGCGGCAAAACGTCATGCTCACGGGCGGCGTTGACGCCCCGCTCGCGCCCGGCATTCTCGCCGGATTCAACCATATGACGGTCTTAACCGACGTATGGAACGACGAACCCGCGCGTGCGTCGCGCCCGTTTTCGCGTGACCGTTCCGGCATCGTGTTGGGCGAAGGGGCGTGGATTTATGTGCTTGAAGAATACGAAGCGGCGATGCGGCGCAAGGCGAACGTGTACGCCGAAATCACGGGCTACGGCGCGACGTGCGACGCATATCACCGCGTGCGTCTCGAAGACACCGGCGAAGAACCCGCCCGCGCGATGACGCTCGCGTTGAAAGATGCCGGACGCGCTCCCGACGAAATTGATTACATCAATCTTCACGGGACAAGCACCCAACTCAATGACCGCATCGAAACACAAGCGGTCAAACTCGCGTTCGGTGAAAGTGCGCGACGCATTCCGATGTCGGGGACGAAATCGCAAATCGGTCATCCGCAAGGCGCGAGCGGGGCGGCGGGAATCGCGGCGGCTCTGTGCGCGATGCACACGAACACCTTGCCGCCAACGATAAATCTGGACGAGCCTGACCCGACGTGTGACCTCGATTATGTGCCGAACGTCGCGCGTGAAGCGACGGTTAAAATCGCGCTTTGTAATTGCATCGGCTTCGGCTCGAAGAACAGCGCGCTCGTCATCGAAAAGCTATAATCGCCAAACGGCAAGATTGAGTCGCCGTGAAATTTAGGCGGCAATTTAGAAGGCGGCAAAAACAGAAAGTGGACGGGTGACAAGTGACAGGTGACAAGTTAAAAAGCGAATCCTTCTTGTCACTCGTTATCCGGCACTTGCAACTCAAAGAGCGAAGCTACGAACTTGAACATCTCGATACGGGCGATTATACGGCGGCGGAATACACGGGATGTCTCGCGGAATTGCGTCGCATCAATCGCTGGCTCGGCGATGCGCGGGCGATGCGGCATACGATTTTGCGGCGCATCGAACGGGATGATTTGAGAGAGTTTTCACTGCTCGATGCGGGCGCGGGTTCGGGTGAATTACTGCGCGGCATCGCACGTTGGGCGGCGAAGAAAAACATTGATGCGCGACTGATAGGGCTTGAGCTTAATGAGCGTGCCACCGTTGCGCTCAAAGATGAATCACAGAGGCACGCGAATATCGAAGCCGTGCGTGCCGATGCTCTGGCGTTGCCGTTCGCGGACAAGAGTTTTGATTACGCGATGTGTTCATTGTTCGCGCATCATTTTCGTGAGGGTGAAATCGTCGCTCTGTTGCGCGAGTTCGGGCGCGTCGCGCGGGGCGGTGTGTTCGTGATTGACCTTCATCGTCACCTGACGGCGTACCTGCTTTACACGACGGCGGGACGCATCGTTTTACACAATCGCCTTGTGCGCGAAGACGGTGCGCTTTCTATCAGGCGCGGGTTTCGACCACCGGAATTATATAAACTCGCGGCACAAGCCGGACTCGAAGCCGTCGAAGTCGAGCGCGTGTTTCCGTTTCGTCTCATACTCATCGCACGCCCGTCTTGATAACGCACCCATCAACCTTGAACTTTGAACCTTGAACAACTACGCCGACATGTACGACGCCGCCATCATCGGCGCGGGACCCGCCGGAACGAGCGCGGCGATTCATCTCGCGTTGCGCGGACGGCGCGTGTTGTTGGCGGAAGCGAAAAGCTTTCCGCGTGCGAAGTTGTGCGGCGAGTTCATCACACCGGAATGCTTCACACATTTCCGGCAACTCGGAGTCGAAACCGCGATGATGAACGCGGGCGGGACACACGTCACAGAAACGAATTTCTTCGCCGCGAGTGGCGCGCAGGTTAGCGTTCCAAGCGTCTGGTTCGGCAGCGAAGGGACGCAATCTTTCGCGCTCGGTTTGAGTCGTGCGGAAATGGACACGCGATTGCTGGCGCGGGCAAGGGAAGTCGGCGTTGAGGTGCGAGAAGAAACGCAAGCCGTGAATCTGTTATATGAAAACAGATTTGTGCGCGGCGTGATTCTGCGCGGCAAAGATAAGCGCGAAGCGGCGGCACACGCGCGAGTAACGGTTGATGCGACGGGACGCGGGCGCGTTCTCGTGCGACGCCTCGAAGCGATAAACGCGACGCAAGAATCCACAATGCCGGACGCGGAAACAACTCGAAATCCGCATCGCAATCCGTCGTCATCCCGTTCACGCGCCGGACTCGTCGCCTTCAAAACGCATCTCGTCGTAGGGCACGACGGGCGCGAAAATGATGACGAACAATATGGCGAACAATGCGAAATCTATTTTTACAAAGGCGGCTACGGCGGCTTGAACGGTGTCGAAGGCGGAGTTCGCAATCTGTGTTTCATCGTGCGCGCCGAAGATGTCAAAGCCCGCGACGGAAACGCCGCGCGCGTGATGCGCGAAGTCGTGTGCGGCAATCGGCGTGCGCGTCAGGTGTTGGATAAGGCGGAAGTCGTCGCCCCGTGGTTGTGCGTCGCGCTTGAGAGTTTCGGGCGCAACAAAATCGCACCCGCGCCCGGTCTGCTCGCGGTTGGCGATGCCGCCGCGTTTATTGACCCGTTCACCGGAAGCGGCATGTTGATGGCACTTGACGGGGGAGCGACGCTTGCCCGCACGCTTTCCCTGTGGCTTGAGCGTGAAGACGCACGCAACGACGCGAACATCGAATCATGGCGACGGCTCGCTTTTGATTACGAAGCAAGTTACGAAGCAAAGTTCGCCGGACGATTGCGCGTCTGCGCGTGGTTGAGGCGTGCGGCTTTTGCACCCGCGCCGGTGATTGAAGTGGCGACGCGAATGCTCGGCGTGAGTGCGTCCGCGCGGCGCATCACCGCCCGCGCGACGAGGAAAGAGTAATCCCGGAACTAAGAATTCATCCTTCACTTAACGCAGGTAAAGTATCCGTTATGGACATTTTAGGTGAAACACTTTCGATTCCCGTCAAAAGAAACGAGACGGGCGCGCTGATTCGCTTACCACTTGAGCGATGGGAGCATATTCTTGACGAACATCCGCGCGATTTTCTTACAGCGATTTTGATATTGTACTTGATGCCGTTGGCGACCCGGATTATATTCTCCGTGCGCGTGCTGGAGCGCGTGACGCAGTAGTTAATTCATGGTAAGCACTTTTTGCATGTTTTCTACCGTGAAATAAACAGGCAGGAAGGTTTCATCATCACGGCACGTTACCTTGACACTTTTGACCGCAAATTAGTTATGCGAATCAAGAGTAAGGATTTCAATCGCCACGCTCATGAGCTACGGCAGTAGCGGCAAGTCGGTAGCCCACAGTGAAGGCGCACGCCGCAACTGTGGGTTTAAGCGACACCAAGATTTTTAGCTGCGGCAGCAGCGTAAGATAAGCGGATGATCTTCCGCCTGATTTCTGTCGCTACTACCGTAGCTTGAAACCTATTTCCTACATTCTTCCCACAGTTACGGCTTCGCCTTCACTGTGGGCTACCAACTTGCCGCTGCTGCCGCAGCTTAAAGACAGGGGCATAATTTAACCCTTGATTCGCATTAGCTATATGGCGCAAAGACGAACACGACCGGGACAGCTAACCACGCCCAATAACACCCAACTTTTACGCTTCGCCACCGCGCGGCTTAACGAAGGCAAAATCGCGGTTGATTTGAACGCGGGCAAGCTGTGGGTGAAATACGGCGAAGATGTTGACTTATTAACAATTCGTTTCAGGGAACATCCGCGCCCGACCCGTAGTAAATCGGACGGATTAGGTGGAATAATCTATAACTACGAAGGCGACGATTTGGTGAGCGTTGAAATTTTAGACATCACCGATAAATTTACCGAACACGTCGCATAAAGATTTTAGTCGTAAGTAACCGGTCACAATTAAAGGAGACTATCCACGAAACACACGAAACACACTAAAAGTTTTTGATTTGTGTTATTTCGTGTGTTTCGTGGACGATGTTTTCTTCAACATAATTTTGCCCGACTACTTATTTTCTCTCGTTTGACATCGTTCGTCATACAACAATCCGCCCGCGAGTTTTCTGTAAAGACCTTTTAAGGAGATGAATAAATATGCGCGTGTCTTTTGCACGAAGTAAGGCGTGTCTCGCCTTACATTTCGCTTTTTCGACGCTCGGTTTTTTGGCGTTGGCTTTCACGCTTGGCGGTTTTTACGCCGCGCCTGTTTATGCTCAAGCGCAATCCAACGCCGCCGATTTGCGCGGCTTCGTGCGCGACCCCGCCGGTTCCGTCGTGAGCGGCGCAACCGTCACCGTGAGCAACGCTTCCACGGGAACCACGCGCACCGCGACGACGAACGATGAAGGCTTTTATCAAATCATCGGCGTCCCGCCCGGCGATTATGAAATCGCCATCGAAGCCACAAACTTCAAACGCGCCGTCGTGCCGACCGTACAACTCACCGTCGGGCAGCGCGCCGATTTGGATGTCGCTCTGGAAGTCGGCGGCGTCGGTGAAACCGTCACCGTGTCGGGCGCGACGACCGAACTCGTCGAGACTTCGCGCACGGCGGTTTCAAACACGATTGACGAAACGCGCATTGATAACCTTCCGATTAACGAACGCAATTATTTGAACTTCGCCCTCACGATTTCCACCGTCGGGCGCGACAACGGGCGACCCGTCGGACCCGCCCCGACTTCCGGCTTAAACTTCGGCGGTCAACGCGGACGCTCGAACCTCGTCCAAGTTGACGGCGCGGACAACACGGACAACTCCGTCAACGCCGCGCGCTCGACCGTCTCGCAAGAAGCCGTACAGGAATTTCAAATCGTCACCAATTCCTTTGCCGCCGAGTTCGGACGCGCGACGGGCGGCGTCGTCAACGTCGTCACCAAAGGCGGCACGAACGACATACGCGGCAACGTCTTCGGCTTCATACGCAACAAGCGCATTCAATCGCGCAACGCCTTCTCGCCCATCATTGACGGCGACCCGAACAAGAAACCCGGCTTCACGCGCGCTCAATACGGCGCGACTCTCGGCGGTGCTTTGGCGCGCGACCGCACCTTCTTTTTCGCCGCGCACGAACAACGTCGCCGTCAGGAATCCGGTTTCTTCACGTCCGATGTCGCACAAGGCTTGACTGAGAGCGTCGCGGTCGGACCCGGTACGTCGTTCCCGTTTCTGCCATTCCCGCAAACATTCGGCAACCTTACCGCATCGCAGGCGACCTTCATCCGCAACTCCTTCGCTTCCGGCAATCCGGCGTTAATTCAAGCAGCGATTGGTTACGCTTATCTCGCATCGGGCGGCGCGTCAGTCGCCTTGACCGGAAGCAACCCGCTCATCAGTCCCGGCGGCACGGCAACTCCCATCACTGCCGGGACGCCCATCGGCGCACGCTTCTTTCTTTCCGGCGCACCCGTCCCCGTGAGCAACATCGCGTTTCGTCCGCTCAATTCTCTCCAACGTGTGTTCCCGATTTCCGAAGGCACGCAGTTCTCAAGCCTTCGCATTGACCATCGCATCAACGACAACAATCAGCTTGTCCTGCGCGGCGGCTACAATCCAAGCGAAATCACCGGCATTCAAGTCGAATCGCAAAACCAATCTTTGGGGCAAAACGACTTTTCGCGCACCGGCATTCAACGCCTCCGCGATTCGCAGTTCGTCGCCACTTTAACCTCGACGCTCTCCGACCGCATCGTCAACGAAGCCCGCTTTCAATTCGGTGGTCGCCGCGCCGTCTTCGTTTCGCAAAACAACGACGCCGTTTCCTCCAACATCTCCGGCACCGCGTTCTTCGGGCGCGAACTCTTTTCCCCTGTCAATCGCTCGGAGACGCGGTATCAATATGTTGACAACGTGAACATCGTCGCCGGTAATCACACCTTCAAGTTCGGCGCGGACATCAATTATGTCAACGTCAATTACATCTTTGAACTCAACTTCGCCGGACTCTTTAATTTCGGCGGTCTTTCAGCCGGAACTCTCGGCTTACCTGCCAACGCACCCGACTTCACACCCGTTCAACAATACGGCATCGGCTTTCCCGGCAACTTCATACAGGGCTTCGGCAATCCCGCGAGCGACTACACGAACAAACCCTTCGCCTTCTTCGCCCAAGATTCATGGAAAGCCACGCAACGCTTGACGGTCAATTACGGCGTGCGCTACGACGTTGAATTCACACGCCAAATCGCTCCCGTCGGCTTCACCGACACCCTGACCGGCATCACGCTTTCCGCCGACCAAGTGCGCGCCGCGCAAGATGTCGTCGGCGTCACGCAAGGCATTCCGCGCGACACGAACAACATCGCGCCGCGTCTCGGCGTGGCTTACGATTTGACGGGCGACGGCAGAACCGTGATTCGCGCCGCCGGTGGACTCTTCTATGACCACCCGCTCTTAGCCATCGCCGCCAACTCCGACATCGCCGACGCCGCGCAACAAAATCAAGGCATCCTGCTTCCCGGTAATCCGGCAAACTTTACAGTCAATACAGCGACGGGTGTGCGGACTCCCGTTTCACTCAATGCCGGGCAAGTATTTCAAGGCACAGTTTGTGTGCCGGGCGCAACTTGTCCCGCTGGCTTTTTGCCGACACCCGCTGTCGCGGCGAGCGCGGAATATCAATTCGGTCGCCAGCGCTTCAACGACCAAACCTTTTTCGGTTTGGGTCCGGTTCTGCCGTTCACACTCCCCATCGCATCCGACTTCGAGTATGCCTACGCGACGCAGGCGAACGCTTCGATTGAACGCCAACTGACGCGCGACATATCCGTCTCCGCAACCTATCTTTTCGTCGGTTCGCGCCATTTGCCGAAGCCGATTGACGTGAACGCGCCGCGCACGGATTTACAAATCGAGAACTTCCGCCGCTTCGCCGGACGCGACCCGCTCACCACGACCGAAGCCATCGCCTTCGCCTTGCCGACCGTGCGTGCGGCGAACGATCCGTTCTTCGGCATGTTCGGCGCGACCATCGCCCCCGGTCAACTTTTCACCGCCGCCGGTCGTCCGTTCGCGGCGATTATTCCCGGCATCATCGCCGCGCCGTTCAACCCCGCGAACGGAACCGCCGACCAAGCGCGGCGCGTCATCACTCCGGCAATCGCCAACTTCTTCCGCCCGACCGCCCCGAACTATTTCCTCGCCTTCGCCGCTTCGCGCGGTGCAGTCACACAGGCGGTACTTGATTCACAACTCGCCGGAACGCTTCGCACGCCCGGCTTGCTCTCGCCCTTTGGTTCGGTCAACGCGCAAAGTTCTTCGGGCAGTTCCAACTACAACGCCGGAACTCTGGAAGTCAAAAAACGCTTCTCGAACAACTTTCAATTTTTAGGTTCGTACACCTTCTCAAAATCCATTGACGATTCGAGCGACTTGCAAACCTTGCTTCTCCCGCAAGACAACTTCAATTTCCGCGCCGAGCGTTCGCTTTCACTGTTCGACCAACGCCATCGCTTCGTCTTTAGCGGAGTTTTGTCGTCACCCGATAGCTTCCGTTCGTCAAACAGTTTCGCCAAGCGCGTCCTCGCCGACTTCATCGTCGCGCCGATTTTTGAAATTTCATCCGGTCGCCCGTTCAACATCTTGAGCAATCAAGATACGAACAACGACCAATCAAACCAGACAGACCGCCCATCGGTCGCCGCCGACGGCACGCTCTTTGTTCCCGGCGCGTTTCAGACCGGCAATTTAGGTCGCAACAGCGGCATCACGGAGATGTTCCAGCAACTCGACCTTCGCGTCGCGCGCAATATTCGCTTTGGCGAGAGGGTACGCCTTGAAGTCATCGCCGAAGGCTTCAACCTTTTCAACCGCTTCAACCAAGCCGCCGCGTCGCCGTTCATTACCGATGTGAACGCCTTTGGCGAACGCACGGATGACGGTCGCTATCGCAGTCGTCCGACCGCCGCTTTCGACGCGCGCCAATTCCAGTTCGGCTTGCGATTGAACTTCTAAACAGGTTAAACGCGAAGGGTCACGAGTTTTCCGAACGGCTTGCCTGTGACTCTTCGTACTTTTCCGAAGCAGCATCAACACCCAATGAAAAAGAATTTTTTACTATCGCCGACACTTCGCCATCTCACACTCATCCTCGCCGTCTTCACTTTTGCAGGCATCGCCCAAGCGACGACGTGGAACGGCATCGAGCCGCTGAAATCCACGCGCGCCGATGTCGAACGCGCGCTCGGCAAACCCATCGAAGAAGACGCGGCGGGCGCGCCCGATGCTCTGCGCTTCCGTGTCGCGGGCGGCACTGTCACCGTCGCGTTCGTTGATAAGAAGTTCGTCGAAAACAAAAAACTCAACGCCGCCCTCGAAGGCACGGTTTTACAAATCATCCTTCAACACGAAACCGCGACTGACACACCCGACACGCTCAAACTCAACGGCAACTCGGATTTCGTCAAAGAATCAGGCGGCAATACCACCACCTATCGCAACGTCAAAGACGGCATCTATTACACCTTCGTTGAAAACCGTCTTCGCACCACACGCTACTCGCCTTCCGCCGAAGAACTCAAGAAAGCAACGAAGCAGTAGGCAGTAGGCGGTAGGCAGAAAGAATCAAGCAGTCCTTATCCATTTACTATTTACCGTTCACCACGTCTTATTCTGCCTACTGCCTACTGCCTACTGCCTACTGCTTCACCATGCTTCACCGTCCCTCACTCCTCGCAGAACTTGAAAAGAAGCACGCCGCCATCGTCGCGTTCGAGCGGCGCGTTGAACGTGAAGCGGGGGCTTACGTCGCGCGCCTTGACCGTTTGACGCACGCCGACGCGCGTCGTCTGCGCGATGCGATGATGCACGGCGTCACCGTCGGCGCAGTTCCTTCATCGGAGTTTGACCGGAGCGAGCGAATGATTCGCCCGTTTCAGTGTTCGTGGACGAAGCATGACGCGGCGCGTGCGTGGGCGATGGAAATCTTGCGTGACCGCGTGACGTTTGCCGCCGACGGCAGCCAAGTCTTACCCGGCAGAGACATCTCTCTGCCAATCGCGTGCGTGCAAATCGCGGTGTTTGAAAACCCGCACGCGGCACACATTCCATACAGAAAAGCATTGCGCCTCGAACTCGTCACGCCCGATGAACTGCTTGCCGCCGATGGTGACAAAATGACGCCCGAAATCGCTATCACGCTCAAACGATTTGAAATCGAAGTCGAAGAAATCGAAAAATTCATCCGCAGTCGGGAAGGCTGGCAAGCGCGCGGAGAGCGTATGCCGCTCGCGTTCTTTGACGGCACGTTGCTGACATCCTTCACGCGCCCGCGCACAACCGTTCGTGAACGCTATGCCGCAAGCATCGCACGCCTGATGGATTCAAGCGAAGCGATGCGTGTTCCGGTCATAGGCTTCATTGACCAATCTTACGCGAGAGATTTGACGGCGATGCTCGACTTCCTCGAAGGCATAAATCACCGCACGGACAATCCCGTGTGCGACGCGCAAGTCTTGCGCGCAAGGCGTGACGACGTAGATGATGACAACGCGCATCGTCTCGCGGCGTGGGGCGACCGCACGACGTTCTGTTACGGCGTGCGCGACGAGATGCACGAAGCGTTTCGTGACGCGGAGAATCGGGCGCGCATCGGCTTCACCTATTTACAAACGACAAGCGACGGCACGCCCGCGCGTCTCGATATTCCGGCGTGGGTTTTGGACGCGGGATTGATGGACGAAACCGTTGATACGGTGCGCGCCGAATGCGTCGTCGGCAACGGTTATCCGTATCCGATTGAGGCGGCGGACGCGGCAGCCGTGTTAAGCGTGCAAGACCGCGCGCAGTTTCTTCGCACCGTCAGCGACTTCGCCGCCAACGCCGAATTTGATTTCCAGATTTCGCGCAAAGCCTTGAGCAAAACGCACCGTCGTTAGTTCAGTAGCAAACACAGTTTCAAGTTATGAACACGCCCGACCACTCATCACCACACACCGACGACGCGCACGCGATATGTCCGGCGTGCGGAACAAAAGCGACGCGCAGCCTCGCGCGCTTCTGTCGTGTCTGCGGGCGCAAGCTTGATGTTCACGAAGATTACACGCCGACCGATGCGCTGCGGGCTTCGTATCGCGCGCATCATCCGGTTAGGAAAGCGAACACCGATGCAAAGCTTCGTCATCACATCACACGCACAAACAGACCGCACACGTTCAGTCATCACGACAATCAAGCCGCGCATCTCGCCCTCGCGTTCGTCGCCTTCGCCCTCGTGCCGTATCTCGGCATCTTGTTTTGTCCCGGCGCATTCATCGCCGGATGCGCGGGCGTGCATCGCGCACGCAATCACGGCGGGCGACACGCGGCGATGTTCGGCATCATCGCCGCGTTCATCATCTTCGCGGCGCAAATTTTTCTGTGGTGGCTGCTTTATAAAATTCCAAGTTGGGCAGGAATTTGATTGAATTTCAGATTTTTACATGCCGCCTTTATCCTTAACCCTTTATGTCTTTAACCATCGCCAAAATAATTAAATCCAATTCGCATGTTGATTACGTCGGGCGCGTGATTGATACGCTCGACGTGAGCGACCCGCCGCACTCTGACGATTACGGCTTCGCGCAGTTTGTGACGCTCGCGGTTGAAAGCAGTCGGGTCATCGGTGTGATTTACAACACGCTGCTTTTCAATCCCGAATACGGCAACTTCGGACCCCGACTTTCGCCGCGCCCCGACCTCGCCATTCTTAGTCCCGATTACTTGAACGAGCAAGGCGTACTCGTCGGCGTGCTTCTGCTCGGCTGGCAAGATGAAGCGGGCAAGTTACATCACGGCGTACCGCGCCGCGTGATTCCGGTTGGCTGCGAGGTCGTCCGCATGGACGATGCCGCGATGCACGAGTTTCATAAGGGCGCGCACGGTAGATTACAGCTTCATTATTATTCGCAAATCATCCTCCACGCCGGAACGCTCGGCATCCCGCTCATCGAAGCTATCATCGAACAACTCGAACCGCACACCACGACAGAGGAGCGACAACGCTTGTGCGTATTAAAAAAATCTCTTGTTTGGCAACGCACGCTCGGCGGGCGTCTTTGATAGTGAATAACGGATAGTGGATAACTGATAGTTTCAGAACCGCTTTTTAACTATCCACTATCCACTATCCACTATCCGTTATCCACTATGTCGAAAGGAATAATCAAAAAATGTTGAACCCTCGTTCGCTCAAGAACGCATTTAATTCGAGCGCATTGGCGATGATGTTCGTCGCGCTTGGCGGCGCAACTTCAATCTACGCGCAACGCACGCCGTCAGCCGCGACGCAACGTCCGGTTGAAACTTCGACGACCGCGGCACCGACGACGCCCGCGCCCGTGAGCGTTAAGGTCAAGTATCAGGGCGGCGTTATCGGCTATCCGCAGAAGCGCGACGGTACATTGAGTTTCGACGACATCAATTCGCGTCTCGTCTTTCGTGATAAGAAAACGGGGACGGAACTTTTCTCGATTCCATACTCCGCGATTGTCGTCGCTTACGCCGACAATCAATCGCGCCGCCCTGCGGGTTCGGTCATCGCCGCCAGTGCCGTCCCTTACGGTTTAGGCTTGCCCGCGCTGCTTATCAAGAAGAAGTACCGCTATCTCGCCCTTCAGTACCGCGACGATGAAGCGCGCGTCTTCGGCACGACGAGTTTTAAGGTTGACAACAAGCCGCTGCTTGAATCAACCCTCAACGCCGTCGGCACGAAAGCCAAACTGACCAAGCGCGGCGAAATCTTCATCCGCCCGCGCCCGAACCGCGACGACGGCGACACGATGATTAGGTCTTTTCCGTTGCCGCCGCCGCAGTAATACCAAACTGTGAGCTACATACCGTTAGGCGCAATGAGAGGCAAGAAAGATTTTGTCCACGAAACACACGAAACAGCACGAATAAAAACATTAAAGAAATCCTGTTTTTATTCGTGCTGTTTCGTGTGTTTCGTGGATAAGTTTTAATCAATCCTTAAACCGCAACTCACACATCTTCACAACGTCACCGCCGATAATTCCGCGACGATTTTGTTGGCTACTTCGCGTGCGCGTGCGACTTCATCGGGTTTGAAGGAAACCGCTCCGACGACCGGATGACCGCCGCCGCCGAAGCGTTCGCAAATCTCGGCGATGTTGTGCGTGCGCGGCACAGGCGACCATGGATTTGAGCCGACCGATATTTTCGTGCGGGCGTTTCCGCGTGTGACGGCGACGGAGTATGTCGCTTCGGGGTGGAGATGATACGGGATGAATTTGTTGAAGCCTTCGATGTCGTCGTCAACGAGGTCGAAGTGGATGACGTTGTGGGTGAGTGTGGCGTTGCGGCGGACGAGTTCGAGCGTCGCAAGGTGGGCATCGTAAATCGGGCGGAAGCGGGCTTGCACGTCGTTGCTTTCCGCGACCGCGATTAAATCTTTCGTGCTAAGTTCGCGGATGATGTGTTCGTTAAATTCGTCGCCCGCCGTGCTTTCGATGACTTGCATCAGTTGCAAGGCGGGTTCACGAAGTTCGACGGCTTGCGCCGGACTCGTATAAAACGCTCCGTCAATAACGTGCGCCCAGTGGATGAGCGAGGTGAGCGTGTCATCGGTAAAATCAAAACTCGCGTGAAGCGTGTCGTAGATAAATTCGCAACATGATTTGCGCGAAGCGTCCCAGAACTTTTTACCCGAAGCTTTGCCGTGCGGCGAAACTTCAAAGTGGGCTTCGTCTTCCGGCGAGAGAAACGCGGATTGATGATGGTCGAACCACCACGTCAGTTTGTCGGACGCGGCGTATTTGAAATCAACAATCGCGCTCTCGCCCGTCTCGAACATCTCGCTGTCGAACAACAGATTGTTCGGGCGATGGACGAGTCCGGTGTACGCGATGTTCACATCGGGGTTGATTTTGGTTTGGTAAAAGCGCGTGAAAGTCGCGGCGGACGCCACGCCGTCGAAGCAGTGACCGTGATAAAGAATGCGTAAATCCATAGTGTTGAGGCTGATGTCTGGACACATTTTATTGTCGAGTCTAAAACAGCGATAGATTTAGCTCTGAAAAAGCGACATTCAATAGCCCGGCGCATCGCGCCGGGTAAATGTCCAAACGATTTACCAGCCCTGAAAGGGCGACATAGTTATGTCGCCCTTTCAGGGCTTTGAAACATAACCGCTTGTAACCCGGCGCGCCGCGCCGGGCTATTGAATGTCGCACCTTCGGTGCTTTTCCGATACGTCTTCAAAAAGTGTCCAGACATCAGGTGTTGAGGTTAAGGTGAAAAGTACAACGTATCGAAAAACGTGGCATCTTAACAGAACACTTTGATTTACCAAACGAGCGCGGGCGATTGAATCATTGACTCATCGGGTCATTGATTCAGTTTGCGTTTATGTATTGATGGCTTAACTTTATGTTGCGGGCGAAAGGGATGACGGTATGAATTTGATGAACTGGTTCGGAGCGCGGAAAAGTAGAACGCTTATGACGACACTTGTGACATGCGCGGGCTTGATGTTTGCGCTCATCATCGGCGTGGCGTGCGCGGGCGCGGGCACTGATTCACTCGCCGGACAGACGCAAGATACGTCGAAGATGATGACGAGTCCCGTCGTCGGTAAATTATTAACGGGCGAGGCGGCGAAAGGCGATTGGACGACGGACGCGCCCGGAGTGCGTCGGAAACTGACACCCGCCGATTTGCCGAAACCTTACGCGACCGACTCGGCGCGCAACCAACCGCGCATCGTGCGTCAACCCGAAGGCGCGATGCCAAACGTTCCCGCCGGATTCAAAGTTGAAAAGTTCGCGGTTGATTTATCGAAGCCGCGCATGATTCGCACCGCTCCGAATGGCGATGTCTTCGTCGCGGAATCGGATGCGAATCGCGTGCGCGTCCTTCGTGACAAGGACGGCGACGGCAAAGCCGAAACGAGCGAAGTCTTTGCGAGTGATTTGCGTCAACCGTTCGGCATCGCGTTCTATCCGGCGGGCGATAATCCGAAATATGTGTACGTCGCCAACACCGATTCCGTCGTCCGCTTTCCATATCAAAGCGGCGATTTGAAGGCGCGCGGGGCGAGTGAAATGATTGTCGCCAACATTTCCGGTGGCGGCAGACTCGAAGGCGGCGGACACTGGACGCGCGACATAGTGTTTTCAAAAGACGGGGGAAAGATGTACGTCTCGGTCGGTTCACGCTCGAATGTTTCCGACGACGAAGGCGAAGCGCGTCGCGCACGCATCTTTGAATACACGCCCGACGGCAAGAACGAGCGCGTCTATGCGTGGGGCATACGCAATCCCGTCGGCATTGCGATTCATCCCGCGACCGGAGATTTATGGACATCGGTTAATGAGCGCGACGGACTCGGCGACCATCTCGTGCCGGACTACATCACGCGCGTTCAAGACGGCGGTTTCTACGGTTGGTCTTGGTACTACATCGGCGCGAATCAAGACCCGCGACACATCGGGAAACGTCCTGACCTCAAGGATAAAGTCATCGTGCCGGACGTGTTGCTTCAATCACACACGGCATCTTTAGGGATGGAGTTTTACACCGGAAAACAATTTCCGGCGGAGTATCAAATGCAGGCTTTCGCCGCCCAACACGGTTCGTGGAATCGTGAACGGCGCACCGGATATAAGGTGATTTACGCCCCCGTACAGAACGGACGCGCGACGGGCGAGTATGTTGATTTCATGACCGGCTTCGTCACACCGAACGGCGGCGTATGGGGCAGACCCGTCGCGGTCGCAACCGGAAAAGACGGCTCGATGTTCGTCAGCGATGACGGCGGCGATGTCGTGTGGCGCGTGTCATACCGGAAGTAAGGTTTTGTAGGAAACAAGGTTTTGAAATTTCAAGGTTCGGGTAGTTCAAGAAGTGCGGTGATGCTCATCACAAACAGCATCGCCGCGCTCTGTTTTTCGTTGGTGGTGACATGTTTCGCGCACGCGCAATCATCCACCGCACAACCGACACCATTGCCGACACCGACGCTTTCCGAAGAAGTCATCATCAGCGCGACACGCACCGAAAATCGTTTGAGCGATACGGCGGCGAGTGTCATCGTCATCAATCGTGAACAACTTGCGACGACGGCGGCGGTCACGATTGATGACCGCTTGCGGCAAGTTCCCGGCTTTCAGTTGTTCCGGCGCGCGGGCAGCCGCACCGCGAACCCTACGGCGCAAGGCGTTTCTTTGCGCGGCTTAGGTGCGAGCGGTGCTTCGCGTGCGAGCGTGCTTTATGACGGCGTGCCTTTGAATGACCCGTTCGGCGGTTGGGTTTATTGGGGACGTGTGCCGCGCGCAGAAGTTGAGAGCGTCGAAATCTTGCGCGGCGGGGCGAGTGACCTTTACGGTGGAGCGGCGTTAAGCGGCGTCGTCGCGCTCAACTCGCGGCGCGATGTCGAACAGGGTTCACCGTCGTTCGAGTTTGAAACCTCTTTCGGTTCGCAACGCACGCCGGATGCGACCCTGTGGACGGGCGTGCAGTTCGGCAAGTGGCGGGCTTACTTTGGCGGCGAGGCGTTGCGAACCGACGGCTACATCATCGTGGATGAGGATGAGCGCGGCGGGATTGATACGGCGGTTAATGTCCGGCGCGCGGGATTCGATGTGATGCTTGAACGCGAGTTGAAAATCTTTGACAATGACGGGCGCGCGTTCGTGCGCGGGGCATACTACGCCGAAGGGCGCGGCAACGGCACGCCGCTTCAAACAAACAAAACGCGGGTGCGCTCTTTGAGTTCCGGCGCGAATTTCGGTGCGCCGTTTATCGGTGCGGTTCAGGCACGGCTTTACGGAAGCACGCAAGGCTATGACCAAGTTTTCTCCGCGATTGCGCTCGACCGTGAAAGCGAAAACTTGACGCGCGTTCAACGTGTCCCCGCGCAAAGTCTCGGCTTCTCGTTTCAAGCTTCGCGCATCGTCGGAGCGCGTCACACGGTCGTCGGCGGCATAGACGGGCGCACGGTGCGCGGCACAAGCGACGAAACGGTTTTCGTGCAAGGGCGCGCTTCGTCGCTCGTGAGCGCGGGCGGGCGCGAACGCGCGTTCGGGATTTTCGCGGCAGATGTTTTTCGCGTGAACAATCGCATCATCACGACGTTCGGAGCGCGTTTCGATTGTTGGCACAACTACGACGCGGCTTCGCAAACCGCGCCCGTCAACAATCCAGTTGCCGTCACGACGAACGTTTTTACCGACCGCACCGAACAGGCTTTCAGCCCGCGTGCATCAATTCTCGTCAAAGCGACGGACACAATTTCTTTAACCTCATCGTTTTCACGCGCGTTTCGTCAACCGACTTTGAATGAACTTTACCGCGCCTTTCGCGTCGGCAACGTCCTGACACTTGCGAACGAAAACCTGCTTCCCGAACGTGCGACGACGGGCGAAGCGGGAGCGATTTTCACCGCACCGAATCGCCGTCTATCGGCGCGCACCGTGTTCTTCATCACCGATGTGACGCAGCCCGTCGCCAACGTCACCTTGAGTTTTACGTCTTCGCTCATTACCCGCCAACGTCAAAACTTGGGACGCACGCGCACGCGCGGACTAGAGACGGAAGCCGAAGCGCGCATTAGTGATGACCTTGTAATCTCCGGCGGTTATCTGTTCGCAGACGCGCGGGTCAAAGAGTTTCCGGCAAACGTCGGGCTTGAAAATCTGCGTGTCCCGCAAGTCGCACGGCATCAATTCACCATTCAAGCGCGCATCGTTAAACCGCGCTTCGCCACCGTCGGCATACAGGCACGCGCCGCGAGTTCGCAATTCGACGACGACCAAAATCTATTGCCGCTCAATCGTTTCTTCACCGTTGATGTATTCGCTTCGCGGCGTGTAACGAAGATGCTTGATGCGTTCGTCGCCGTTGAAAACATCACGGACGCACGCATCGAGACGGGACGCACGCCCGTCTCGACGCTCGGCGCGCCGCCGCTTGTGCGAGTCGGAATCAAGTTGCGAAGCGGACGGTGATGGACTGAAAGCGGTTTCAGATCTATATGAAATAACGAGAGGCGGGCATTTCTGCCCGCCTCTCAACGTATTTGAAGCTTGAAACAGATTTAATTTATTGCGGCTTGCTTTACATCAATCGGACAGGCTTCGCCACTCGCCGTTTGTTCCTTCAAACCTAAACGCGCGCGTATAAACTTTTCGGCTTCTTCTTCGATGAGTTCGCCGTTGACGACGGTGGTTTTCTTTATCAGCACGTCGCCGGTTTTGGCGATGTTCGCGGGTTCGATAAAGACGTTATACGGCGAACCGTAACGGCGCGTGTCGCCGGTTTTCATGCGGCAAGCGTAGTGGTCTGTTTTGTCGCGGGCGTCGCGTGATTCGGATTCGACGACGACGGTGTAAGGCGCGCCGCTCTCGCCGAAGTACGCGATGGTATCGGCGGCGGGTGCGTATTCGCTGACCGCGATAACGTCGAAGCCGTCGGCTTTGTACTTGTCATAAAGGCGGGCGACGACGGGAGCTTCGTACTTCCAGTTGCCGCACCACGGAGCGAAATAGACAATCATCACGAGTTTTTTACCCGCCACGCGCTCACGCAAATTGACGCTTGTGCCGGACTTTAATTCTTTGTAAGTCCAGTTTTTATAATTGATTTCTTTTTCTTCGAGCGGCGCGTATTCGTGTTGGGCATGGGCGGTGGTGGTCATCATTATGGTTGCCAGCATCGTGCCGAAGATGAGCGCGAAGGTTGAAATTGTCGAGCGTGAAATTGACATGATGTGTTTGTAAATCCTCGTGCTTTAGTCAAACGACTTTGACGGAAATGCGTTTATTGATTGCCTGCCGTCGGTGTGGCTTCATCGAGCAAAGGCAGCACGGCGCGTTCAAATCCGGCGCGGTCACGCGAACCTAAAATCTTGTCGCGGACGCGCCCGTTGCGGTCAATGATGTACGTCGTCGGAAGAGCATTTGCGTCGAACTTTTGGATGGCGTCGTCGCCCGCGAGAAGTTGCTTGTAATCTTGCGGAACATCTTTCTGAAACTCGCGCACGCCGTCGGCATCGTCATAGTAATTAACGCCGACGACTTGAAAACCGCGCCCGCCCAATTCACGTTGCATCTCGTTGAGTTCGGGTATTTCCGTGCGACACGGCACACAGTACGACGCCCAAAAATTAAGTAGTACGACTTGACCGCGCAACTCTTGCAAGTTGAATGTTTGACCGTCAAGGGTTTTAAGTTCGGCTTCGGGCGGAAGCGGGAACGACGCGGGATTAACGGCGGCGGTATTTGTTGCCGAAGCAGGTTGCGATGTCGTCGCCACACGTTCGACTAAGTTTTCCGCGTTCGGAAGCCATGTCGCAAAACTCGCAAGGCGCGTGACCTGTCCGGTTGCGACGAGGACGCCGATGAGGATGAGCATCACGCCGGAGACGACTTCGACTTTGTGAAGATGCTGGCGGAAGTGTTGATAGAAATTGAGAAACTTATTGATGCCCAAGCCCGTCAAAAGAAACGGCACGGAGAGTCCGGCGGCGTAAAAACTTGAGAGAAGCAAGCCGCTTTTCCAACCGCCACTCGTCGCGGCGAGTCCGAGTATGCCGCCGAGAATAGGTCCGATGCACGGCGTCCATCCGGCGGCGAATGCCAAGCCAAGAACGAACGCGCCGCCCGCGCCGCGTGGTTTATCGTCGGAGAATTTGCGCGTGTCGCGGTAGAGCGCGCCGATTTTAAGTAAGCCGATGAGTTGCAAGCCGAACAGGATGATGACCGTGCCGCCGATGATGCGTACCCAAGGGTTCGACGTGATGCTTGCGCCGACGAGTCCGGCGAGCGCGCCCAGAGAGATGAAGATAAGCGAGAGTCCGGCGTTGAACGCGAGCGAGTTGATGACGACGGCGCGGCGCGCGTTCGTGCGCGAAGCGTCCGAGTTTTTCAGGTTGTCAATGCTGACGCCGGAGATAAGCGAGATGTAGCCGGGTACGAGCGGCAGCACGCACGGGCTAAGAAAGGATGCGAGTCCGGCGAGGAACGCAATCGGAATTGTGATAGTTGAGCCGTCCATATCGGTAAAGTATAAAGGCGAAAATCGAAAGGTGAAAGTGAAGGCAGATGGAAATTATTCGGTCACTTTTTCGGCAAGCAATTTTTCAATCATCTTGCCAAGAGCGGTTGCTCCTTCATCGCCCGCGCCCGTCGTGATAAAGCGCACTCTGCCCGCGCGGTCGAGCAAGATTGCGGTCGGAATTGAGCGCACGCCGTAAAGGTAATTATTATCGTTGTTCGCCGCGACGATGTGAGCGTAAGGCAGTTTGTGAGTTTTGACGAACTTGCGCAGGAAAGTTAGTTCTTCGGCGGGCGTCATTTCTTGCCCGCGAATTTCGCCTTCGTAATCGGTGACGCCGAGAATCGTCAAACCTTTGGCTTGATACTTGGTATGCCACGCCGCGAGTTTCGGAAACGTCTTGCGACACGGAGCGCACCACGACGCCCAGAAATCAATCAACACGACGCGCCCGCGCAAATCTTCAAGCTTCGCGGGCGGCGCAGAGCCTATCCAATCGGCAACGGTGAGTTCCGGCGCGAATCTCGCCGCCGTATCGTCAAACGTGTTCGCGTGCTTCGCATCAATCACGGTTAAAAGATTTTGCGCGCGGCTGTAAATCAGCGCGGAAGGAAGACGCAAACCGATTTGCCGCAATGCAATCATCTCCTTAACGGCTTCGGTTTGTTTGTCGGTTTCGTACAACATTTCACCGAGCGAACCGCCGATAGCGGCGACGAGTGAATCATAAGTGCGACGTTCTTCGACGCTCGCGTGCGGCAGAGTCTGCGCCAGACTCAAACTTTCGCGGGCTTGGGCAATCGCATTCTCGTACTTCTTTTGGTCAAAGTATATTTGTGCGAAAACGCCGCTCAACGCGATGCGCTCCTTGACGGTGGCGAAGCGCGCATAGTCGCGGCGCAAGCGTTCACCTTCCGCGTCGTCCTTCAGCGTGACGGCAATCATCGCCGCCGTTAAACGCGCGCGTTGGGCGATTTCATCCGACGCATCGGGCTTGAGGACGAGAAACTTTTGAAGTGTGGCGAGTGCTTCTTTCGCGTCTCCGGCGAAGTTTTGCAGAAGTGCGAGGAAGACGAAATCATCACCCGCGAGGGCGTTCGTTTTTGTCAGTTCGGCGGCTTGGGCGCGGGCAAATTCGCGCGACGCTTGTTCAAGCGTGAGGTGTTGTTCCTTCGTAATCTCTTTCTGTTTCGCGGCGAGTTCGCGGCGACGGTCACGCACAAAGTTGGTCGCCTGTTCGAGTATTTGCGCGGCGCGACCCGGCGAAACTTGGGATGCGGCTTTCGCGTCCGACGGAGTTGGTGACGGCGCGCTTTGTGAGACGGCGGTGAGCGCGAAGGCGGAGATGATAACGAATGAAAATAAGAAGCGACGAATCATATTTGTCTTGAGCGAAACTTTATCGGGCTTTGACGCTTAGTCATTAAAGCGATTATTCAAAAGCCATTCATAGATTGTTTAAGGAAATTATCCACGAATCACACTAAAAATTCTTATTCCTCTTTTCGTGTTGTTTCGTGTGATTCGTGGATAATTCGTAAAAACTTAGATTACAGGTTACTAAGCATGGCGAAGTTTGTACGATGCTTGATTCGCGGTTGGAGTTTCGCGTGAGCGCGTCTTTTTTGAAATGAAGCGCGACGGGCTGAAGCTTTCGAGTCGCGTGCGGAGGTCGGCGTTGAGCGTCGAGGTGCCGGTGATAGAGTCGGCGACGGCGTGCGCCGTGAGCGGTGCGAGCAGTATGCCGTTGCGGTAGTGGGCGGTCGCAAAGTAAAGACTTTTGAAGCCGGGCAAGGCTTCACCGGACGCACCGATAACCGGCAAATTATCAATCGAGCGCGGGCGCAAACCCGCCCATGCTTCGACGAACGGAAGGCTTGCGACGAGCGGCGCAATCTCCGTCGCGTGCGCGATTAAACTTTGAATGCCGTGTGCCGTGACGCGCTTTTCAAACCCGACATGCTCGACCGTCGCGCCCGTCAACAAACGGGCGTCGCGTCGCGGCACGAGATAACCGCGCGGGCTGTACACGACATGTCGCACCACCGCCGGATGCGCCGCGAGACACACCATCTGCCCGCGCACAGGCTCGATGATTGATGTTTCACCATGCGCCGTCGGGTCACGGTGTGAAACGGCTTGATTGAGAAAGCGCGAACTCCACGCGCCGCTTGCGACGACGACGTTCGCGGCGCGCATGTCGCCCATCGTCGTCGTGATTTTTATATTTGGCGCATCTTCAAAATTGATGTTTGTGACTTCGGTGTTTGCAAGCAGAAGCACACCGTATCGCTCGTTGGCTTTGATGAGCGCGGCAATCAAACGGCGATTTTCGACTTGCCCGTCGCGGGGAAACAGCAGCGCGCCGCGAAGCTGTGAAGACAGGTGCGGCTCAAGTCTATGAGCTTCTCGCGCGGTCAAAGATTCAACTTCATAACCCGCCTGACGCTGCCATTCATAACGATTCCCGATAAGGTTTTCGTCCCTCTCATTCAGCGCGAGATAAAGCGTTCCCGTCGCATCGAGTTCAATATCTATATCGCTTTCGGCAAAAAGTTCGGCGGCAAAGTCCGCGTACATGTCACGACTCGCACACGCGAGATGAAAAAAGTCGTCGTCGGTTTCGGCTTCCGCCTGCGGCGCGAGCATTCCGGCGGCGGCGTACGAACTTTCACCACCGAAACGCCCGCGCTCAACCACCGTCACACGCGCGCCGCGCCGCGCCAGTTCACGCGCGATGCTCAAACCGATAACCCCGCCGCCGATAATCAGAACGTCCGTCGTCAAATTATTCGCCCGCAACACCGAACTGCTGATATTATCCACCGTCAAAGAAAGCACCATTACAAATCAGGAGTCAGAAGCCAGAAGCCAGAAGTCAGGAGTCAAGAACAAGAAGCGCACACGGCTTCATTCTGGCTCCTGACTTCCGGCTTCTGGCTCCTCAAAAAATATGCCTCATACTATCACACTGATTCCGGGCGACGGCATCGGACCTGAAGTCACTTCCGCCGTCGTGCGTATCATCGAAGCGGCGGGCGTCGAAGCCCACTGGGAAACTTATTACGCCGGAGCGCAGGCTTTGGAAAAGTTCGGTGAAACCTTGCCCGCCGAACTGCTCGACTCAATCAAGCGCAACAAAGTCGCCCTCAAAGGTCCTATCACCACGCCGATTGGCAAGGGCTTCACATCGGTCAACGTCGGCTTGCGTAAGGCTCTCGATTTATACGCGAATTTGCGTCCCGTGCGCGCCTTGCCGAACGTGCCGTGTCGCTATCCCGAATTAGACCTTGTTGTCGTGCGCGAGAACACGGAAGATTTATATTCTGGAATCGAACACGTCGTCGTTCCCGGTGTGGTCGAGAGCATCAAGATTATCACCGAGAAAGCTTCGACGCGCATCGCCAAGTTCGCGTTTGAATATGCCGTTCGTGAAGGACGCAAGAAGGTGTCGGCGATTCACAAAGCGAACATCATGAAGCTTTCCGACGGCTTGTTTCTCGATTGCTTTCGCAACATCGCCGCCCTTCACCCGGATATTGAAGCCAACGATGTGATTGTTGATAACGCTTGTATGCAACTCGTGATGCGTCCCGAACAGTTCGACATCATGCTGCTTGAAAATTTGTACGGCGACATCGTATCGGACTTGTGCGCCGGACTCGTCGGCGGGCTTGGACTCGTTCCCGGCGCGAACATCGGCGAACTCGGCGCGGTCTTTGAAGCCGTTCACGGTAGCGCGCCCGACATCGCCGGACAGGGCGTCGCCAATCCGACCGCCCTGCTTCAATCCGGCATCTTGATGTTGCGTCATTTGAACGAACGCGAGGCTGCCGAACGCATCGAAAACGCGATGTTGAAAATCTTTGTGGAAGGCAAAGTTCGCACGCGCGACATCGGCGGCACAGCGAAGACAATGGAGTTTGCCGAAGCGATTATCCATGCGTTTGAATAAGACTTTATTCATACAACGCGCGGCACAATGCTTGCCATACAATTTGCGAAAGACACGAACGGTGCTTGTCCGATAAGCACCGTTTCGTTTTGCAAAAACAATGTTTGGGTGGGCTTGATTCAGAAAACATTTAGAAGCTATCTCAAAATGATTTCTCTCTGCGGTTCTCTGCGTCATCACTCTGCGGAACTCCGCGTCCAAAGATTTTTTTAACGCAGAGTACCGCAGAGGGCGGACGCAGAGTTCCGCAGATCTTTCAATCAGAAGCTGTTTTGGAGATATCTTCTAGCAAAACTTAATTTGATTCGAGACAAACCCAAGCAAAACTCCGGCATCTATGTTCTTCGCGCCGAAACGGTTGACACTCCCGTACATCTTTTCGGCGCGTTTGCAGAGCAGTAAATTTATTTCAATTGGGAGAAAAATAATGCGTAGATTTTTAGTTCTTATGGCACTCATCGCCTTCTTCGCTCCGCTGGCGGCAGCGCAAGATACGGATAATCGGTTCGAGTTCTTCGGCGGCTATTCGCTGTTGCGCGAAGACATTGATTCGGAAGATGAAATCGGTGACACAAGCGAAAACCTCAACGGGTTCAACGTCGCCGCGACCGGATATTTGACCGAACGCTTCGGCATCACGGGCGACATTTCCGGTCACTTCCGCAACGACGATTTCAGTTCGTCAATCGGGGGAACAACAACCAACTTTGAAGCCAAATCGCGGGCGTTTAACTTCCTTGCCGGACCGCAATACCGCTTTACCAATTCAACGCGCGTCACGCCTTTCGTGCGCGCTCTGGCGGGCGTGCAGAATCGCCGCGTTGAGTTCGACGTGGAGGGTACGAACACGCCGGACTTGTTCGACTTCGACGAATCGGCGACCGACTTCGCGCTCGCTATCGGCGGCGGTCTCGATGTGAGAGTCAGTGATCGCGTGGCGATTCGCGCGTTCCAGATTGACTACAACCCGGTCTTCGAGCGTGACCGCACTATCACTGCCGGTGGCTTCACCGATACCTTTGAAGGGCAGCGCGTTGACAACGCCCGCTTCTCAATCGGCGTCGTCTTCAAATAAACAACCGGACGAAAACCAACGTCCGAATAACATCAGCCGTGAAGAATGTTTGTTCTTCACGGCTGATCTCTTTTCTATACTATTCAAGAAAAAGAATGAACCCTACCCGCGACTTCCTCGCAAAAATAAGGGCGCGCAATTCTGAAAACCGCTATATGGGTTTAAGATAATTTACGATTGATTTTTTCGCTTAATTTTTGCGTCGTATTTTCGACAACGCTCACCGGAACAACCTCGCGCAAATCAGCTTCGTTTAATAATTCCCTCGTGTTTGTTGATTCAAAAAGCGGTGGGTTTTCAATAATTCGAGTTTCGTTCTTTCTACTCAAACCCGGAAACTGTTTTTTCAACTGCAAAGTCCGCCAAAGAACCTGCACTTGCCAACAAAAAATTGCTGTCAAAAAACCCGCCGTCAGAAAAATCACAAACGGCGTTCCATCTTTGTCTAAAAACATCACATAAAGCGTAATTGCCAACGCCAAACTAACAACCGCCGTCATCACATTCAGCGTGATGTTGGCGATAAAATGTTGTTCGGGCGGAATTACTTTGCTCTTGAGTTTGTCGAAATCAGGCAGAAATGTTCCGCAATTTCGGCAAAAAGTATTTACTTGTTGCTCGGATTTACCGCATTTTGGACAAAACATAATTCATTCAACATTGAACATTTATCGGTTGAATTTAATTCAGCATTTGATTCAGACAAATCTACGATTCAAAAATGATAGATGTTCAATGATAAAGGATAAATTTTATTTGTTCCTAAGCGAAAGATTCAGCCACGAAACAACCGGGAAGCCGACGCGAAAAGAGGTTTTGTTTAATGTCCGTATTCGTGATATTTCGGGCTTCATGTCGGCTGTTTTTGCTTATCTCAACCGCAACTTAAAAACTATTTGTCCGCCGACAAACCGCCCGCAAACGCACTGACCCGCCCGACCAAATCATCATCGCCCGCACACGCTTCAATCTCTTTGACAATCGCGCTCCCGACAACCGCCGCATCCGCATACCGCCAAACATCGCGCACCTGCGCGGCAGTCGAGATTCCAAACCCGACCGCGACGGGCAAATCCGTCACACCGCGCACACGTTCAACCAAACTTTCGGCGTCATGCGTCATCGCTTCACGCGCTCCCGTCACGCCCGCCCGCGATACGGCATAAATAAATCCGCGCGCACGTTCGGCAATCAATTTCAAACGCGCATCGCTCGTCGTCGGAGCGACCAGATAAATCGGGTCAAGTTCGTGTTCACTTAAAATCCTGCTCCACTCAACGGCTTCCTCCGGTATCAAATCCGTGACGAGTATTCCGTCCACACCCGCACGCCGCGCATCACAGGCGAGACGCTCGACGCCGTATTGCAAAAGCGGGTTGAAGTAACTGAACAACACGACGGGGACGCCGATTTTTTTCTGCGCCGCCGCGATGCACGCGAGAACGTCACCGAGCGTCACGCCGTTTCGCAAAGCCCGCTCCGATGCACGTTGAATCACGACGCCATCGGCAACCGGGTCGCTAAACGGCACGCCGACTTCGATGATGTCCGCGCCGCTTCGCGCGAGTGCGACGATTAAATCTTCGCTCGTCTTTAAGTCGGGGTCGCCCGCCGTGATGAACGGAATGAAGCCGCCGCGCCCGTCGGTTTTAAGTTGATTGAATGTTCGGGTTATACGAGACATTGAAACAGATTGATGTTCACTGAATACTCTGTAATTTAACGCACCTTACGCGGTATAAGTATTTTGCGGCTCTGCCGCCTGATGTGCGGTGGGGCTTCGCCTCACCGTAGGGACACTTCCCCGATTACGTTCGAGGCTACGCCTCAAACGCGGGCGGCGCAGCCGCCATAAATCTTTGAAGGCGAGACGGAAAGGCACAGCCTTTCCGCACATCAGGCGGCAGAGCCGCAAAACTTCACCCATTGCGTAAGGTGAGTAATTTAAGTTATATGAGCTTTTTTTATCCACGAAACACACTAAATTTCGGGCTGTTTCGCTTCGTGTTGTTTCGTGTGTTTCGTGGATGAATCATAAAAAAACTTAGGAAAGCCAGCGAGTTAAGACACGATAGTCTCTGTGCGTCCGGCGAGGTTGGCGACGACGGCGATTAACTCGCTTGGGCTGACCGGCTTCGGTATATGAATCTGGAAGCCTGAGCGCAACGTGCGGATGCGATCTTCTTCGCGCGCGTAAGCGGTCAGTGCCGCCGCCGGAATCCGTCCGCCTTGTTCTTTGTCAAGAGCGCGTACTTTGGCGATGAGGGAATAGCCGTCCTCTTCCGGCATTCCGATGTCACTGATAAGCACGTCAAACGCTTCTTCGATCATTGCTTCCAGCGCGGCGGCTGCCGAGTTTGCCGTTCTCACACGAACCCCGCAGCTTTCAAGTATGAAATGCAGTAACTCGCGTGCGTCCGCTTCGTCGTCAACAATCAGCACATGAATCCCCGCAAGATGCGGCGGACACTCGAACTCGGACGAGGTGGTTAACTCCGCAGGTACGCGCTCCACATCATTCGCCGCACCGCGCACCGCCGCGAACGGGAGACTGACGGTGAAGGTCGTGCCTTGCCCAACGCCCGCGCTCTCGACCCGCACCGTCCCGCCATGTAGCTCCACTAATTGACGGACAATCGCCAATCCTAATCCTAGCCCGCCGTAGCTCCGTGTGGACGTGGCATCAGCTTGCCGGAAGCGGTCGAAGACGTGCGGCAGGAACGCCGATGCGATGCCAAGTCCGGTGTCGCTAACGGAAATCTCGACATGTGATTCGACGCGCTCCAATCGAACAATCACGCGCCCGCCTTTGGGCGTGAACTTGATAGCGTTCGAGATGAGATTCCACGTCATCTGTTGCAAACGGTCAGGGTCGCCCGATACTTGCCCCGCCGGAGAATCGAGTTGCAACTGTAAGCGTATCTCCTTGGCTTCCGCCGCCGGACGCGCGGTGTCAACCGCCGCGATGATGATGGTGCCGAGGTCAACAGGCTGCACGCGCAGGCGCAACTTGCCGGTGATGATGCGCGAGACATCGAGCAGGTCGTCAATCATCTGCACTTGCATCCGTCCGTTGCGTCTTATGGTTTCGATAGCGCGTTGGGCAGCCACCGGGTCAAGTTTAGGATTCCCTAACATCTCCGCCCACCCGACAATCGAAGTCAGCGGCGTGCGGAGTTCGTGCGACAACGTGGCGAGAAACTCATCTTTAAGTCGGTTCGCTCCCTCCGCCGTTGTCTGTGCTTGCTGCGTGAGAGCCAACAGTTGTTCGCGTTCGCCCTCCACCTGCTTACGTTCGGTGATGTCGCGGATATTGCATTGAATGACGTGATGTCCGTTTTCACCATAGACGTTACTGATAAACTCCACTTCACGGCGCGCGCCCGTTTTGGTTTCAAGCGGCATATCTTCGTAACGGATATAGCCTTTCTCCTGCAACTCTCGAAACGCAATCCGGCTTTCGTCCTTATCCTTAAACAGACCAATCTCCCAGAGTTCCTTCCCCATAAACTCGTGCTTAGGATAGTTCAAAAACTCGCACAAGTATGGATTCACATCGGCGATTTGCCCCGTCTCCGCATTGAGGATGAGGATGCCGTCATGCGCCGCTTCAAAGAGCCGCCGATAACGAACTTCGGAAACTCTCAAGTCATACTCTGCCTGCTTACGCGCACTGATGTCGTTGAAATAGATTGACAGCCCATTCGGTGACGGATAAGCGTGAACCTCGAACCAAGTATTGAGCGGCGGATAGAACGCCTCGAAATTGACGGTTATTTGCTCCCGTACCGCCTTGCGGTACTGCTCGTCGAAAACGGAATTGATGATTGCGGGGAACGCTTCCCAGATACTCTTGCCGAGCAATTCTTCGCGTGTGCGCTGCACTAGCGGTTCGGCTTGCTGATTTAGATACGTGAATTGCCACTCGTGATTCAGGGTGAAAAACGCATCGGTGATGCTTTCCAGAATAGTGACGACGCGCTGATTTGATTGCGCCAACGCCAACACTATCCGCTTCTGTTCGGTGATGTCACGCGCCGTCGCATACAGAAGTCCGTCTTTTGTGAACGGCGCGCTCGTCCACGCCAGCCACTTGTACGAGCCATCCCGACAACGATAGCGGTTCTCGAAATAACTGAGCGGAACGTCGCCGTTGAGACTCTCGACTACTGTGACGGTTGCCGCCACATCTTCCGGGTGAATCAAGTCGAGATACGGTGTTGTGAGAAGTTCCTCCTGCGTATAGCCGAGCGTCTTTCCGAAAGCGGGATTGACCTTTTTGAAATAGCCGTCCCGACCGGCGGCACAAAGTATGTCAACCGAGAGCGTGAAGAAACGCTTGTTGCTATCCTCCGCCAACTTGCGCTTCGTGTCGTCGCGCCCCACTTTCGCAAAGCCGCGCAAAGTTCCGTTCTCATCGCGCAGGGCGGTCGTCACGCCGTTGGTGTAAAAGCGCGTGCCGTCCTTGCACTGATGCCAGCGCGCATCTTCCACTTGACCCGTCTCCGCCGCCGTCTTCAGTTCGCGCTCCGGCACACCGTCCCGACAATCATCGAGCGTGAACAGCAGCGCGAATTCGCGCCCGATGACTTCGCTCGCGGCGTAGCCAAAGAGACGCTCCGCGCCCGTGTTCCAACTTTGAATATGCCCTTGCAGGTCAAGGTGAAAGATGGCGAAGTCTTTGATTTCCCTGATGAGCATCCGGTAGGGCGCATCACCAAACGCATCTGTGAGCGATTCGTCAATGTCCATAATCTTTCCTTTTAGCATTCGCCGGTAGCGCAAGCGAAACCTTGCGCTATCGCTCTCTTTTAGTTCAAGCCGCTTATCCCACGAATTGGCGCGGTTCTTCCAGACCGACTGGATTACATAGAAAGTCCGTAAATGTCCGTCGCGCTACGACAATGACCCTAAACACAATTCACTTATCACGATGCGCGACATCTTCACGCATTATCTCCGCGACGGTGTTCACATCTTTATCGCCGCGCCCCGATAGATTAACGATGATGCTGGCGTCGCGCGGCATCTCACTCGCCGCGCGCATCGCGGGGACAATCGCGTGCGCGGTTTCGAGCGCGGGGATGATGCCTTCGAGTTCGGCGCACAACTTAAAACCGCGCAACGCTTCTTCGTCGGAAGCCGAGATGTATCGGGCGCGCTTCGCATCGTGAAGGAAAGCGTGTTCGGGTCCGATGGAAGCGTAATCGAGTCCGGCGGAAACTGAATGAGTCGCCGCGATTTGCCCGTGCGAATCTTGAAGAACATAACTCATCGTGCCTTGCAAAACGCCTATGCGATTGCCGCCGCTTCCCTCGCCGGAGTTGAATCGCGCCGCATGTTCGCCCTGCTCGCTTCCGCGCCCGCCCGCTTCGACGCCAAGCATCTTGACGTTTTCATCACGCAAGAAAGGGTGAAACAGACCGATGGCGTTTGAGCCGCCGCCGACACACGCGACGAGTAAATCGGGAAGCCTTCCGGTTTGAGCGATGATTTGCGCGCGGGCTTCGCGCCCGATGACGGATTGAAATTCGCGCACCATGAGCGGATACGGATGCGGACCTAACGCGCTGCCAAGCAGATAATAAGTGTCATGCACGTTCGTCACCCAATCGCGCAGGGCTTCGTTAATCGCGTCTTTGAGCGTGCGCGTTCCAGCTTCGACACTGACGACTTCCGCCCCCAATAGCTTCATCCGAAATACGTTCAAAGCTTGTCGCCGGATGTCTTCCGCCCCCATGTAAATCACGCATTTCAGATTGAACATCGCGCACACCGTCGCCGTCGCCACGCCGTGTTGTCCCGCTCCCGTCTCGGCAATCACGCGGTTTTTCTTCATGCGCCGCGCGAGTAAAACTTGTCCGAGCGCGTTGTTGATTTTGTGTGAGCCGGTGTGGGAAAGGTCTTCGCGTTTGAAGAAGATGTTCGCGCCGCCCGCGCTCTCGCTTAGTCGCCGTGCGTGATAGAGCGGCGTCGGGCGACCGGAAAAGTTTTCCAACAACTCGTTAAACTCAAGTTGAAATCCGGCGTCGTCGCGCACCGCGAAAAATTCGTTCGTCAATTCTTCCAACGGCGCGACGAGAGTTTCCGGCACATATCGCCCGCCGTATTCGCCCCATCGCCCGCGCTCGTCCGGTTCAATTATTAAATCAAAACTCACGGCTTCACTCACTTCTTCTTTGTTTCCCATCAATGATTGGTGATGTTCAAGGTATGCCGCCGCTTACGCGGCTCACTAATTTTTTGGGGATGCTTGTCCCGTGTCTGACGACGTGGGCTATGAAGATACCGTCGCTTGCGCGGCTGAAATTCTTTCGTTCATTCTCGTCTGTTCGCGTCTCGTTTGCGCCGTGTGATGAATCGGCGCACGGCGATGTTTGAGAAAGCCGCCTTCGTGATTGCTAACCACCGCGCGGATTTCGGCGATGATGCTCAAAGCGATTTCTTCCGGTGTCTCCGCCCCTAAGTCAAGACCGATAGGAGTGTGCAAACGGCTCGACTCGACATCACTTATCGTCAAGCCTTCCGCCATTGCTTCGGCGATGATGCGTTCGGTGCGACGCTTCGGACCTAACATGCCGACGTAGGGCGCGGGCGAGTGAATCAGGGTTTTGAAAAGTTCGGCGTCGTGCGTGAAGTTGTGCGTCATCACGATTGCCGCGTTGCGCGGCGTGAGCGGAACATCGGTCGCAACATTTTCAGGACGACACAGCAAAACTCGATGCGCCTTTGCGAAGCGTTCGCGTGAAGCCTCGCGCGCTTGCGTATCAACGACTGTGATTTGCCAACCGAGCATGTCAGCCAATTCGACGATTGGCACGACATCCGAGTTTGCACCGAAGACGACGACGGAGACGGGCGGTTCGACAACTTCGATAAACACCTCAATCAGGTTGTTTGATGAGTTGTAAAGTTTGATGCTTGATTCGTTGGTTGAAATCGCCGCCCGCGCATCGCTCAAAACCGCGCGGGTTAAATCATCATCCGCAAATTCGACGATTGAGTTTTCGCCGTCGCCGTTTATCATTAAGCGCGAACCGGGCGCGATGTTTGAAGGCTTATCAACCCCGAACACAGTGGCGATAACGCACGCTTGTTGATGTGAGATAGACGACTGAAGCAGTTCGAGATGCGCGGGCATCGCGTCCATCTTAAGCGGTTCAATTAAGACATGCACGACGCCGTTGCAACCCAGACCCAAACCCCACACGATGTCTTCGCTTGCTCCCGTGTCATAGCGCACGACAATCGCTTCGCCCGTTCGCATCACCCGCCGCGCGCGTTCGTACACGTCGCCCTCTAAACATCCGCCGCTTAAACTGCCCGTCATCCGCCCGTCATCGGTCATCAGCATACGCGCTCCCGCACGCCTATAAGCCGAGCCTTCGACGCGCACGACGGTTGCCAGTGCCGCCTGTTTTCCGTCGTGCGCGGCACACTTATAAGCTTCGACGACGGCGCACGCTTCGTTCATCTGCGTCGCTCTTTTCCACGTCGCATTTTTCCGCGTCGCCCATTGCCGCTTCGTCCCTTTCTAAGTTGCGCGACGAGCAATCCCGCGCCGACGGCAAGCGTCGCCCCCGCGATGATTTTCGGAACAGGGTCGGAGACTGGCGGCGGCAAGCGGACGACTCCGGTTTCATCCGTCTGCGCCGCCTGATTGACGTATCTGCCGTGCGCGGGCGGTGTAAAGTTTCGCGCAAAGCGTTCGAGTCGGGCGGCAGCCGTTTCATCAATCGGCAAACCGTGTCCGGCGGCGATGACGCTTGGTTGCAAAGCGGCAAGCCGGTTGATTGAAGCCTGTGCCGCATCCCAATCGGTCGTGAGTGGCGCGGGTGGGCAGCGCAGTTCACGCTTGAGTGTGGTGAGCGTAACGAGCGATTCTTGATTGACGGTTGCCAGCGCGTCGCCCGTAATCAACACGCGGTCGCGTTCGCGGAACAGCGAGATGTGTCCGGCGGTGTGTCCCGGCGTGTGTAGATAAACCCATTCGGGCAAACCCGGAACTGTGCCGTCATCGGGCAGGGCTTGGACGCGATTCTTGAAGTCGTAACCGCTAACCGGAAACACGCGCGACATCTGCGCCAGTGCGCCGCCGACGGTCGGGTCTTGCGGCGGGTAATCGGATTTACCCGTTAGGTACGGCATCTCCAAACGGTGCGCGTAAATCGGCACGTCCCAGCTTTCGGCAAGAGCGAGAGCGTTGCCCGCGTGGTCGAAATGTCCATGCGTTAAGATGATTGATGACGGTCGCGCTCCCTGTCCGAATTGGGCTTCCGCCGCCGCGCGCACGCGCCACGCTTGGAGCGGCAAACCCGTATCAACCAGCGTCCACGAACCATCATCGGCTTTGATGAAGTAAAGATTGACGAACACTGTCGTCAACGAACCGAGTCCATGCGCGATGTGTTGCGGCGTATTGGTCGGCGTTTGACGTGCGATTGTGTTTGAGTTTTGCATAATCCCCTTTTCAAATTCTCCATTGTCAACGAATCTATCCAAAAGCCGCCGCGCCTGCTTCCGCGACTTCTTGGTCTTGGTCAACCGTGCCGCCTGAGACGCCGATTGCGCCGACGACGCGCCCGCCCGATTTAAGTGGAATGCCGCCCGCGAAGATGATTATTTTGCCATGGTTGCTGGCATCTATCCCGAACAGCGGCGCGCCGGGCTGTGTCAGCGGCGCGAGGTCGGAGGTCGGCATATCAAACGCCCGCGCCGTGAACGCTTTGTTTTGCGAGATGTTGATACTGCCGAGCCACGCCCCGTCCATATGCGCGAACGCGACGAGATTGTTGCCTTCGTCCACGACGGCGATGTTTTGCATCACACCGATTTCTTCGGCTTTTTTTCGCGCCGCTTCAACGACGGCTTGCGCCTGAACGAGCGTTATTCCATTTGCCGTCCGTGCGGTCTTTTCTTCTTTTGTTCCAAAAAGTGCCATGATTTTTCTCCTATGTTCTGCTCGTTTCCACGAAAATCGGCGGAAACGAAATTGAGGTAGTGTGGGCATTTTCTGCCGACACCGGATGATTCGCACAGCTTCACAGTAACTTGTCAATCGTAATCGGCAAGTCTCTGACGCGCTTGCCAGTCGCGTGATAGACGGCGTTGGCAACCGCCGCCGCCGTGCCGACGATGCCGATTTCACCCAAGCCTTTCGCGCCGATAGGATTGACAATCTCGTCGTGTTCTTCGACGAAGATGACTTCGATGTCGTGTATGTCGGCATTAACCGGAACGTGATATTCCGCGAGGTTGTGATTCATAAAGCGACCCAAGTTGTGGTCGGTGTAAGTTTCTTCATGGAGAGCCATGCTGATGCCCCACACCACGCCGCCCAAAACCTGTGAGCGCGCCGTTTTCGGATTCAGGATGCGCCCGCCCGCGACCGCGTTCACGGCGCGCGTCACGCGAATCATCCCTAATTCTTCATCAACTTTGACTTCCACAAAAACCGCCGAGTGCGCGTAACTCGAATATCCGTTCTGCTTCAAATAGTTTGGTGAGGATGTTGCTTCTTCTTCGATTGCGTTGATTTTGCCGTATCGCATCACGTCAACGATTGGGACGGCGTGCGAAGCATCGCGCTTGAGTCTTAGTTTCCCTTGACTGAAAGCCACGTCTTTGTAATCCACGTCGGCGAACGAATAGCCGTCCATCTCTTGCGCGATTTTGAAAAGCTTTTCACCGACCGCATCGCACACCACTTTGACCGCTGAGCCGATACTGGAAGCCGTCCACGAACCGCCTTCGACGGGCGATGTCGGTAAAGTCGAATCGCCCAGTTTGAACGTCACATCGTCTATCGGAATCCCCAGAGTCTCGGCGGCAATCTGCGTCATTATCGTGTACGTTCCCGTGCCGATGTCGGTCGTCGCGCTGCCGACTTCGAGTTTGCCGTCAAGACCTAAAGTCGCTTTCGCACTCGCCTTTTGTTGAAAGGCTTCCCATATTCCGGTCGCCATACCCCATCCGACAAGTTCCTTACCGTCGCGCATCGAACGCGGTTCGCTCGTGCGTTTGCTCCAACCAAACTTCTCCGCCGCTTGCCGGTAACATTCGCGCAGTTCTTTACTCGAATAAGGTTTATCTTTGTTCTGGTCTTTTTCCGAGTAATTTTTCAGACGCAGTTCAATCGGGTCAACGCCCGTCTTATAAGCGAGTTCATCCATCGCCGCTTCAATCGCGTACATGCCCGTTGCTCCGCCCGGAGCGCGCATGTCAATCGGCGTGTAAAGGTCAAGCTGCGCCAGTTTGTAAGTGAACTTGGTGTTGGCGCACTTGTAGAGCAAGCCCGACCAGTTCACGTCGTCCTCTTGAAAATCCTCAAACTGCGAAGTGTTCGCAAGCGCGTCGTGCATGAAGGCTTCAAGCGTACCGTCCGCCGTCGCACCGAGCGCGAGCCGTTGAATCGTGTCGGGACGATAACCGAAGGTGAACATCTGTTGACGGGTGAGCGTGACGCGCACCGAACGTTTGAGTTCGCGCGCCGCCAAGACCGCGAGGAAAAGTTGATACTGCGGGCGCAAACCCGAACCGAACGCCCCGCCGATGTATGACGAAATGACGCGCACATCGTCCTGCTTGAAACCGAAAATACCGGCGACATAGCCCTGACTGTTTTGCGCCCCTTGCGTCTTGTCATAAACGGTGATTTTGCCGTTGCCTTCCCACACCACCGTCGAAGCGTGCATCTCCATCGGGTTGTGATGTTCAATCGCATGGCGATACTCGGCTTCGTGTTGGACGGCGGCGTTATCGAAAGCACGCTCCGCATCCCCACGCGGTTTGGCTGGCGGCGGAATGCCAGACCTTTTCTTCGGCGGCTCGTAAGCTTCCTCGCGCTTCTCGTTCAAATCTGTTTCATGCGGTTTAGGTGCATATTCGACACGCACAAGCGACGCGGCGTAACGCGCCACTTCAAATTCTTCCGCGACGACCAGAGCGATAGGCTGCCCGCTATACTTAACTTCCGCGTCATAGAGCGGGCGAAACGGCGAACCCGGCGGGGCGATGTCATCTTTGTAACTACTATCGAACCACGCCAGATTGGGACGATTCTCATGCGTGAAAATTTGCAACACGCCGGGAATCGCAAGTGCTTCGCGCGTGTCGAGCTTCGTGATTTTGCCTTTCGCAATTTCACTTGAAACGACGTAACCGTAAGTCAAATCCGGCACATTATATTCGGCGGCATACTTCGCCGCGCCCGTCACCTTCGCCGTTCCGTCAACGCGGCTCGTCGGTTGTCCGATGTAGTTGGTTGCGGTTGCCATAAAATCCCCTTTGTTGGAAAGTTCCGTGTGAAAAATCGTAACTACTCAAGCCGTCTTCAGACGGCTTCCCCGAAGGGCGCATAGACCAGCCGTTTAACGGCTGGGTGAAAAGGCAAAGAATTAAAGAGGGCGTTTTAACGTCCTTCTCCTAACTGGCTTCAGCCATCACACCTGAACGGCTCAAGCCGCAGGCGAAAGCCCGTTAGAAACGGGCTTCGCTGAGATTGGTTCATAATCGTCCCCAGTCGTCAAACGGCTGGTCTAAGAGCCGCTTCGCGGAAAGCCGCGTGAACGCGGCTGAGTAATTACGAAAAATCACCGATCAGTCAAAGGCGACCTCTGATGAACGGCAAGCGTGGTTGCTCACCGTTCGCCAAAGGGAATCGTCATCAAGCCGGAACTTTTCTCGCCGTTTCGCGCTCCCAATTACGGTGTTCGGCGATGGCTTTGATAAAGCTTTGCGCCGTGTCGTTGGCGTTGTCCTTATTCAAAATCACGGCTTTGTCATCTTTGGTTTTACCCGCGAATGTTTCGCCGATAAAGTCAACGCCTTCGCCCGTCGCGGCAATCGCTTTGCAATGCTTGAAAGCCTCGTTGACGAAATGAATCGCGTCCATTTCTTCCTTGAGCGCGTTCACGCTTTGCTGACCGCCCGGAACAAACACCGCGTCATAGACGACGGACGTGGCAATCAAGAAACTTTCGTCAACGGCGATTTCTTTGCCGTCCGAAGATGTGATTTTACCGAGTTTGGGCGCGATAACTTTTGTCTTCGCGCCCGCTTTTTCGAGTTGGTCTTTCATCGAGTTAAGCGCGTCGCCGTCCACGCCGTCCGCCGCGAGAAAGGCGATTTTCCGCGTCTTTATCGTGTCTTTGACGGTGTTCGCCATACTCAAGGCGTCGGATTTTTCGATTGAAGATTTAACTTTCGTCGGCTGCACCGATTGCGGGTCGGTGTCCGCGCCGAACGAATGATTGACGGGTTCTTCCGGTTTCGCGGGAACTTTCAAACCCAGTTTGTCGGCGACTTTTGTTGCCAGCGTCATGTCAACCTGCGTCAAGATGCCAAGCATTCTTTGGCGAATCTCGATGATGTCAACCTTGCCGAGTTCAAAGCTGAAAGCGTCAACGATGTGATTCTTTTCGGCTTCCGATTGACTGTTGAAAAACAGGGTCGCCTGACTGAAATGGTCATGGAAACTTTCGCTTCGGGCGCGAACTTTCTTCGCGTCAATCCGTTCTTCGTGCGTGTGAAAACCGCCGTCTTTCATCATCGCTTGAAACGGACAACCGCCGCCCATCGAGTTCGGTTCATACGAAACGCGCCCCTTGTTAATCGTCTGGCGCATCTGCGCGTCGCGCTGATTGTTATGAACCGGAGCGACCGAACGGTTAATCGGAATTTCGTGAAAGTTCGGACTGCCCAGACGCGAAAGCTGTGTGTCGGTATATGAAAACAGACGCCCTTGAAGGAGCGGGTCGTTCGTGAAATCAATGCCGGAGACGAGGTGACCGGGATGAAAGGCGACCTGTTCGGTTTCGGCAAAGAAGTTGTCGGGATTACGATTCAAAGTCAGCTTGCCGATTCTCTGCACGGGGACGAGTTCTTCGGGAATAATTTTCGTCGGGTCGAGCAGGTCGAACTCGAATTTATGTTCGTCCGCTTCCGCGACGATTTGCACGCCGAATTCCCATTCGGGAAACGCGCCGTCGTCAATCGCTTCCCACAAATCGCGGCGGTGAAAATCCGGGTCTTTGCCGGAAATGCGCGTCGCTTCGTCCCACGCGACAGAGTGAACGCCAAGAAGCGGCTTCCAGTGAAATTTAACGAAGCACGCTTTGCCTTCCTCGTTGATGAAACGGAAGGTGTGAATGCCGAAGCCTTCCATCATGCGGAAGCTGCGCGGAATCGCACGGTCGCTCATCAACCACATAATCATATGCATTGATTCGGGCATCAGCGTGACGAAATCCCAAAAGGTATCGTGGGCGGAAGCCGCCTGCGGAATCTCGTTGTGCGGTTCGGGTTTGACGGCGTGAATGAGGTCGGGAAATTTTATCGCGTCTTGAATAAAGAAGATCGGGATGTTGTTGCCGACTAAATCGAAGTTGCCTTCGTCGGTATAAAACTTGACGGCGAAGCCGCGCACATCGCGCGCTAAATCGGTCGAGCCGCGCGAACCGGCGACGGTCGAAAAGCGCACGAAGACGGGCGTCTCGCGGCTGGGGTCGCACAGGAATTTGGCTTTCGTGTATTTCGCCATTGATTCATAGACTTGAAAAACCCCGTGCGCCGCCGCGCCGCGGGCGTGGACGATGCGTTCGGGGATGCGTTCGTGGTCGAAGTGCGTGATTTTCTCGCGCAGAATAAAATCTTCAAGAAGCGTCGCGCCGCGTTCGCCTGCTTTCAAAGAGTTCTGGTTGTCATTGATGCGTAAGCCTTGATTGGTCGTCAAGAATTGGTCGGTCGCGTCTTCACGGTTCATCTCCAAATCTTTTGACTTGGCATCGCCGGTTTCGTTATCGTTCTTGTTCGCTTTATTGTTCATCATTTGTTTAACCTAATGTGTGACTTTTTCTTTGCTCCGTCAGGAGCATTTGAAAATAGCCCAGCGATTCATCGCTGGGTGGGTGATTGGAAATCATTTTCAGTCCCGTCAGGGACGGCTGAAGCAGGCGGCTGGCAAGACAGGTCAGCCTTCATGGACGGGACTACAACCAAATATCCGTCTATTCCCCAGCGATAAATCGCTGGGCTATTATCGCAAAGTCCCTTCGGGACTAAATCAAACGACTCATTTTTCCTTCCTCGAATCATATCTTGAAATTGTGGTTGTTTATGCCGCGCCCGCGCTATGTCATTCATGCCTCACAAGATTTTCTTTTCAGCAATCGGCTGCGGCTTCCCTGCGGCGGCTTGGGCGAGCGCGCGGACAATCGCGCGCTTCGCCAATCCGATTTTGAACGTGTTGTGACCGAAGCCTTTGGCATCGCGGATAATCGCTTCCGCGACTTTTTGAAAGTTCTCACTTGTCGCGCTCTGATTGTTCAACATTGCTTCCGCCTCCGCGTTGCGCCAAGGCTTGTGCGCGACGCCGCCCAGAGCGATGCGGGCTTCTTTGATTGTGTCGCCGTCCATGTCAAGCGCGGCGGCAACCGACACGAGAGCGAACGCATAAGACGCGCGGTCACGCAGTTTTAAGTATGTGTAATTTTCGGCGAAACCCTGTTTCGGTAAATCAATCGCCGTGATAATTTCGTCGGGTTTAAGATTGTTATCAATGTGCGGCGTGTCGCCGGGCAAGCGGTGGAAATCGGCAAAAGGAATCACGCGCTCACCGTTCTTGCCTGTGACCTGAACTACTGCTTCCAAAGCGGCGAGGGCGACGCACATGTCCGAAGGATGCGTGGCGATGCACTCGTCGCTTGTGCCTAAAATCGCGTGGATGCGGTTGAAGCCGTTAATCGCGGAACAGCCCGTGCCGGGTTCGCGTTTGTTGCACGGGGTCGCGGTGTCATAAAAATAATAACAGCGCGTGCGTTGAAGAAGGTTGCCGCCGTCGGTCGCCATGTTGCGAAGTTGTGGCGACGCTCCGGCGAGAATCGCGGAAGATAATAACGGGTAACGCCTTTCAATTTGTTCGTTGTAAGCGGTGTCGGCGTTCGTGCAGAGCGCGCCGAGACGCAAGCCGCCGTCATCATTTTCGGTGATTTCATTCAACGGCAAGCGTGTGATGTCAACTAAGCGCGTCGGGCGGACGACGTTCTCCTTCATCAAGTCAATCAGGTTCGTGCCGCCCGCGATGAACTTCGCGTGGTTGTCGGCGGCGATTTCCGCGACCGCATTGCCAACGTCGCTTGCCCGTGTGTATGAGAAGTTGTTCATCGTCCGTTGCTCCCTTCGGGTTGATTGTTTGCGTTCATCGCCTGTTCAATCGCGGCGACGATGTTCGGGTAAGCACCGCAGCGACAGATATTGCCGCTCATCAATTCTCTGATTTCATCTTTCGTGCGCGCCTTGCCTTCATTCATCAAGCCGACGGCGGAACAGATTTGACCGGGCGTGCAGTAGCCGCACTGGAAAGCGTCGCATTCGATAAACGCGGCTTGCAAAGCATGAAGTCCGCTGCCGTCCGACAAAGCTTCGATGCCTTCAATCGTCGTGATTTCCGCGCCGTCTTTCATTATCGCCAACGTCAAACACGAGTTGATACGCACGCCGTCAACCAGCACGGTACACGCTCCGCACTGCCCGTGGTCACAACCCTTTTTCGTTCCGGTCAAGTCGAGTCGTTCGCGCAAAGCGTCGAGCAGAGTCGTCCACGGCGCGACTTCTAAAGTTGTTTCCCGGTTGTTTAACTTGAATGTGATTGAGGTTTTCGCAGGTATCGCGGACGAATCGTGATGAGCGCGCGGCGAGTTTTCCGCCTTGTGAGTTGAATGATTGGAACTCATGTTTTTGCCCTTTGAAGTTATGTTCGCTGGCTGGTTCGCATGTACGCTTGGACTTCAAGCGCGCTTTCTCGCGTGGTGATGTGGTGAGTCGCGCCGCTCCA
>JANDLT010000022.1 GCA_024330265.1 Pyrinomonadaceae bacterium MAG19_C2-C3
GACCCGTTAGACCTTGATGGCTTGGTCACTGCCTAAAAGAGTCGAACATTAGGTATTAGTATTGTCCAAAAGCAGGAATCAGAGAATCATTCTCTGATTCCTGCTTTTGAGTTGAAGTTAACTTCTGCGGCTTTGACGTAAGACGTTCGCGCCTATGTATGCCCCAAGACATGAGGCGATAACTGCACCCGCCAATACCAAAACGTCTTTACCTAAATGTGCAATTCCCCCTGCGAACCCTAAACTCATTAGGGATAAAAGAAGAAGCGGGGATGACAACCAAATCCCCCAACGCCATCCGACGTTTCTCCACAATACGCCCGGCACAATCGCTAATAACAAATACGCAAACCAGTACACGACCAGCATCTTTGCGAAATCATAACGATTTTCCGTGCGTATTAAAGACGAAAGGCAAATCGGAGCGAGTGTTCCAAGTATAATCACTGTCGCGTAAGCATACCAGCGAGTTCGGTTTTCCATAATGCACCCACTTTGTTTTGCACATTCTTGGTACTTAAAAAACTCCGCCACCCTCATCCGGTTGGTCGCAACGCAGACATGGACCCCAATCTCCGCCACCATTTTCTATGGCTCTTATTAAAGAAGCGGCAGCGGCAGGAAAAATTCCGACACAAGCAGGATGCCCCATACTCGTTACGCAATTGTCATGTGCTAAACATTCGTAAGTGTAGTAACCGCTGCAACTCCAACAGCCACCCCCGCAGCAACCGTTACACTCGTTACCACCAAAGCCGTCCTGTGGTTGAGATACCGTTACTGTTCCTGTTTTATTGTCCGTTTTAGTTGCTTTGCTTAGTGAATTAGTAGTTACCGTTTTGGTGTTCGATTTTGCGGTAATGGATCTGGGCGGTGAGTAAGCGACTGATTGCCAAATCAAAGAGTTCAGTGGTTTTTCATTGGAACGAAGCGTACTAACAACCGGTTCATCTCCCAAAAGCATACCCACGAGAATAAAACTCAACGGCGTAATGTTATGCTTTTTAAGTTCCGCTTTCTCCTTGATAAGAGCGGCTATGCACTTTCGCACCAGTGTCGCATCACTTGATTTGACAAAGCTTTCAAGGGCTTGTAAATCTTCGTTCGTCGGATTAACAAGTGCCTGAGTTTGCGTATCAATCTTTAGAGTTCCACCCTGAAACTTGAAAACAAAGTTGCCGTCATCTCGCGTTATCTCAATCAACGTCGTTCCATCGGCACGTTGAATTTTACTCGTTGCTTTGTCTTTTGAAGGTTTCTTGGCACTGAACAGCAATGTGTTTTGGTCGTCACGGTAAGTACCTGTGAAGCCGTCACTGGTTTTGTTGACTCGTATACTTGACAGCTTCTTTTGCTGCGATGCTTGTATTGAATTTGGAAGAGCAGCGAAGCTAAGGGTGTTAGAATAAATCAAACAGCAAAGGGTTACGGCGCATTTCGCGTACAATTTACAACTCATAATATGAACTCCTTTTTGTCTCCTTAATTGTTTTGGAACTGCGAGGTGTAGGTGACCTTTGGGGCAAGAAATTTGCGGAAATTATATGCCCGCTCCATTCAAGTTTGCAACAAAAATAAGCGTGACGATACATACACTCGGTCACGTCGAATCTTCGCCGCCGACCCGTTCGTCATACCACGCCTGCAGACAAGCGGCAGTAATCATCATGGAAAATTACCTGACACAATTCTTCGAGCATCTGCGGTATGAGCGCAATGTGAGTGAACACACGTTGCGTAACTACACGATTGATTTGTACCAGTTTTATGATTATCTCGCGCCGCTTGACCCGCAGACCGATACGCGCCGCGAGTTCGACATCAAACAGATTGACCACATCTCGATTCGTGAATGGATGTCGTCGCTGCACACCAATCAGAAAAAGAAAAGCAGTATCGCGCGCAAACTCGCCGCGCTTCGCACGTTCTTTCAGTTTTTGTTGCGTGAAGGTGTGGTTGAAAAAAACCCGGCGAAGCTAGTTTCGACTCCGCGACAGGAAAAGAAATTGCCGAATCATCTTTCTATCGAAGACATGATTCGCTTTATCGAAACGCCGGACATCTCGACCGATTTGGGCAGACGTGACCGCGCGATTTTAGAGATGCTTTATGGAACGGGGATGCGCGTTTCGGAACTCACGAAACTCGACATCAAGCGCATAGACTTTCAAAACAAATCGGCGCGCGTGATGGGCAAACGGCGCAAGGAACGCATCTGCCCGTTCGGTGACCCGGCACTCGCCGCGCTGGTGGCTTATATTCCGGCGCGCCAGACTTTCTTGCAAAACGCACCGCTTGCCGAACGCAGTTCCGACGCCCTGTTTCTCAACTATCAAGGCACGCGCATCACGACGCGCTCGGTCGGACGCATGGTTGATAAATACATTCTCATCTGTTCCGGCATCCACGACATATCGCCGCACTCCCTGCGTCATTCATTCGCCACGCATCTTTTAGACAACGGCGCGGACATACGCGACATTCAAGAACTGCTCGGACACGCGCGCCTCTCGACAACTCAAATCTACACTCACGTTTCGATGGAAAAACTTATCGAAGTTTATGACAGGTCGCACCCGAAAGCTTAAAGAGAGGTTAGAGGTTAGATGTTAGTGAAGAATGGTGTTTTTACTAACATCCAACATCTAACCTCTAACCTCTACAAGGTTGAGATTTCTTCCATCTCGCCGTTCTGTTCGATGAATTCTTGACAGGCGGCGCAGTGGCGAGCGGTCGGTAAAGCTTCAAGGCGGCGTTCGCTGATTTGTTCGCCGCAACGGGCGCACGTTCCATAGCTTCCTTCGTCAATGCGGAGCAGAGCCTGGTCAACATCCGCGAGCATACGCGATTCGCGCTCACCGAGTCGCAAGGCGATTTCCTGATTCACATCCAACAAGGACATATCAACGCTGTCTTTAGGTCCGTCGTCGGATGACTTCATCTCCAACGCATTTGCCTGACTTTCGCGCACGTTCTCGCTGCGTGTGCGAAGTTGCTCACGCAAGATTTTACGGTAGTGTTCTAGTTTCTTCTCATCCATTTATTTCGTTTCCCCCGGTTGAAATTCGTTAAAAATTCGGTGCGTGTTGTCACATCTGTTTAATCACACGCTCGTTATAAAAGCGCGGCATTATAGCTTACGAACGGACGACGGGCGCAATCCGACATGCACGACGGCAAGCAGTCTATGCCGTTGTTTCAGGTTCATTATTGCCCGTGCAGAATCGCGGCGGCGAGCAGTGGAATCATAATTTCGTGATGCCCTGTGAGAGCATAAGAGCGTCCTTTATCGTCACCCGTCGGGCGGCGTAAGACATTCGTCGCGGGACGGTATGATTGTATGAAGTCGAAGTTGGCGGTCGTGAAATTCGTCAACGGATATTCGAGATTGCGAACGAGTGTGACGGCTTTCAGAAAGACTTCGGGAAGGATGACGGCGGAGCCGATGTTGAGATACACGCCGCCGTCATCGAGACGCCGCACGAGTTCCGCGAAAAGACGAAAATCCGTGTGCGTCGTTTCTCCGAGTGCCGCCGGATTGAGCGACGGGTGGAAGTGCGGGATGTCCGTGCCGATAGCGACGTGCGCGGTGAACGGAATGCGGTGTTGGTACGCGGCGCAGAGCAATGAGAGATTTTCATGCGCGGGTTTAAGTGAAACAAGAGCGCGCCCCAAAGCTTCGCCTAGACCGAGACGGTCACGCGCTCCTTCACGCGCCGCTTGATTAAGCAACATCGCGGTTTCTTCCGCCGCCCCGAACGCGCCCGCGCCCAAGCTTGCGTCAACGTCTTCAGAGGTCGCACCCGCGATGGCGATTTCCGCGTCATGGACGAGAACCGAACCGTTCGCGGCAATCGCGGTGACATAGCCGCGCCGCATCAAGTCAATGATGACGGGGGCGAGTCCAGTCTTGATGACGTGACCGCCGATGCCGAAAATACAGGCGCGCTGTTTGTCCTTCGCCTCTCTGATTTTACTCGCCACCGCGCGCAAAGATTGCACGGCGAGAATGTCCGGCAAACTGTCGAGAAAATCTGCGAGCGATGGCGCGATGTTCGATGAATCAGTTGAAGAAGTTTGTGTTGAAGCCTTCACAGGACGCGCGAAGTCTTCGATGGCGACTTTGCTTTGCCGTAACGCGAGCGGATATGTGCGAACGTGCGTCAGGTCGAGCGGTTGAATGTCGTCGTATATGGACACGGATAAAGCAGAATTGGGTTTCGGTAATTAAGGATACGCGAGCAAATTTAAGCTTGCGATGAAGCGGAAATGCTTTTGATTTTTCGATGAAAGCGGTTGTGTCCTGAAGGGACGCTGAAGAAGGTAGCCAGAGGCAAGCACGGCTTCGTGCGCCGCCTCTGGTTAAGGTATACAAAGATGTCCGCGCCCTGAAAGGGCGCAGAGAATGTTTGAAATAATGCGTGTTTCACGATGTTTCTTCGCGCGCCTTTCAGGGCGCGGGCGGGTTATATGATGTTTTCCAGAGGCGGCGCACCCGAAGCGTGCTTACCACCGGCTACCTTCTGCTTGCTCCTTCAGAGCAGAAAACCGAAATCGCGTAACATAGAACAACCAATCAAAATGTCCGTGCCAACAACCGTGAAACTGCTCACTGATGACGCTCCCATTCGCGGCGGCGTGTTTCGCGCACCCACACAGAAGAATCTTTCATATCTTCACGGTCGCTCCAGATACCGATTGCTTCTTCTTCAGTGATGTCCGGTTTAGTTTTCGCTTCGCCCGCATCTCGCGTTTTATACCGTTCATGCAAGAACGCAACGAAGTCGGCGACTTGGCATTGTGCTTCGGGTGGCAAGGCGATGATCTCGCGCAAGATTTCTTCGTGTGTCATAAGGATTATCTCCGCACGCATTGTGCAACATCGAACGCCGGAAACGAAGTCGCGGTTACGCGCTCCGGCGTGCGCGTTGTGAGGCTATGCTACGGGCTTCAAGCAACGGGCGCAAGGCTTGTCCGGTGTACGATTTTTTGTGGCGGGCGACCTCTTCGGGCGTTCCGACAGCGACGATTTTGCCGCCGTGCGCCCCGCCTTCGGGACCTAAATCTATGATGTGGTCGGCACTCTTTATCACGTCCAAGTTGTGTTCGATGACGACGACGGTGTTGCCTAAAGTGACGAGGCGTTGAAGCACGTCGAGGAGTTTGTGAACGTCGGCAAAGTGTAAGCCGGTGGTCGGTTCGTCCAAGATGTATATGGTTCTTCCGGTCGCGCGTTTCGAGAGTTCGCGCGAGAGTTTGATGCGTTGGGCTTCGCCGCCGCTCAAAGTCGTGGCGGCTTGTCCGAGTTTGAGATAGCCGAGTCCGACATCGAGCAGAGTTTGAAGTTTGGGTTTGATTTGCGGGATGTTCTCAAGCAGTGGCAAGGCTTCCTCGATCGTCGTGTCGAGCATGTCGGCGATGGACTTGCCCTTGAAATTGACGGCGAGAGTTTCGCGGTTATAACGCGCCCCGCGACATACATCACACAGAACATAAACATCGGGCAAGAAGTTCATTTCGATGCGCTTCATGCCGTCGCCTTCGCACGCTTCGCAGCGTCCGCCTTTGACGTTGAAACTGAAACGTCCGGGCTTATAACCGCGCTCACGCGATTCTGGAAGCATCGCGTAGAGTTCGCGCAGAGGGGTGAAAAGTTGCGTGTATGTCGCGGGGTTTGAGCGCGGCGTGCGACCTATGGGCGACTGGTCAATCTCTATCACTTTATCAACGAGGTCTAAGCCCTCGATTGATTCGTGCGCTCCGGGTTCGCGCATCGAGCCGTAAAGATGTCGGGCGAGGGCGGCGTAAAACGTGTCATCAATCAACGTGGATTTGCCGCTTCCCGAAACGCCCGTGATGACGGTCAAAAGCCCTAATGGAAATTCGACGGTGATGTCTTTCAGGTTGTGTTCACGCGCTCCGCGAATCGTGATGCGTTTGCCGTTCGGCGTGCGCCGTTCGTGCGGAACTTCGATGGATGTCTTGCCGGAGATGTAAAGACCCGTCACGGAATCGGGGTTCGCGGCGACTTGTTCGGGCGTTCCCGCCGCGACCAATTCGCCGCCGTGCGTTCCCGCGCCGGGACCTAAATCAATCACAAAGTCGGCTTGGCGAATCGTCTCCTCGTCGTGTTCGACGACGAGAACCGTGTTGCCCAAGTCGCGCAGGGCGACGAGTGTTTCGAGAAGTTTCTGATTGTCGCGCGGGTGCAAGCCGATGGAAGGTTCATCGAGAACGTAGAGAACGCCGCGCAGTTGCGAACCTATTTGCGTGGCGAGTCTTATGCGTTGACCTTCGCCGCCGGAGAGCGTCGCGCTGTAGCGGTCAAGCGTGATGTAGCCGAGACCGACGGTTTGAAGAAAGCGAAGGCGATTGCGAACTTCGCGCAGGACGAGTCCGGCAATCTGTTCTTCACGCGCACTCAAAACTATTTTGTCGAACGCGGGAACGGCTTCGTCAATCGGAAGCGCGGTATAGTCGGCGATGCCGAGGTTTCCGATGCGGACGGCAAGGGATTCGGGTTGAAGTCGTTTGCCGTGACACGCCGGACAGGTGACGGGCGAGACGAGTTCTTCAAGCGCGTTTTTAACTTTCTCGTTCGGCGGATGGGCAAGTCTATCTTGCAGCCAACGCACCGCACCGAGCCAATCGCTTTGGTATTTATATGTCCCTTGTCGAAACTCTATTTGCCCTTCGATGCCGTGAAAAAACGCATCACGAATCTTGCGCGGGAGGTTTCTGAAAGGCTCGTCCGCGTCGGCTTTGAAATGCACGATGACGGCGGCGAGTGCCGATTTCAAATAAGCCGCGCCCTGCTTGTCGGCATCAACGAAGAAGGTCAAATCTTTCGCGGGTGTGAGCGGGTCGGGAATGATTTTCGCGGGGTCAATGCGGTTTATCGTGCCTAGTCCGTGACACGTTTTGCACGCCCCATAAGTCGAGTTGAAAGAGAACGAACGCGGCTCAAGCGGCGGAATGTTGATGCCGCAATTAACGCACGCCATGCGTTCGGAATAAAGCTTCTCGTCACCGTCAACGACCGAGACGAGAACCGCCCCGTTCGTTAGTTTCAAAGACGTGCGAATTGATTCGGTCAGTCTTTCATTGATGCCGGGCTTGATAAGCAGACGGTCAACCACGACTTCGATAGTGTGATTGCGGCGTTTATCAAGCTTGATGTCTTCGTCGAGCGTGCGAAGTTCATTGTCAACTCTGACGCGAAGAAAACCGTCGCGGACAAGCTTTTCGAGTTCCTTCTTAAACTCGCCTTTGCGCCCGCGCACGATGGGGGCGAGTATCATCACGCGCTCGCCTTCCGGCAGATTCAAAACGGAATGAACGATTTGTTCGACGGATTGGCGCGTAATCGCCGCCCCGCATTGGTGACAGTGCGGCTGACCGATGGATGAAAACAGAAGCCGAAGATAATCATAAACTTCCGTAACCGTGCCGACGGTCGAGCGCGGGCTTTTGGAAACGGTCTTCTGCTCAATCGAAATCGCGGGCGAAAGTCCGTCAATCGAATCAACATCGGGACGCTCTAACTGGTCTAAAAATTGACGCGCGTAAGCCGATAAAGATTCGACGTAACGGCGTTGCCCTTCGGCGTAAATCGTATCGAACGCGAGTGAAGATTTGCCGCTTCCCGACAATCCCGTAATGACGGTTAGCCGGTCGCGTGGAATATCTACATTGATGTTTTTAAGATTATGCTGGCGCGCGCCGCGCACAGAAATTGAGGTAATCGCCATAGTTGTGAATTTGTCTCAAGGATGAAACGGCGATTTTACAGGAGCGCGGGCGGGCGGGCAAGAAAGCATCATCTCAAACGACGATATACAAACATGACGTGCGAAATTGTTCTCTTGACACGAACGCCCGACAAGGCAAAGATGAACGCTCTGGCAAGCTTTACGATAATTTCAATGTCCGCCCAAAATATACGCGGAGAAAGCGAAGCGCGGTGAATCTTCCAAACGCCTTAACCCTGTCACGCATCTTCGTCGTACCGTTGCTCGTCGTCGTGTTGTTGACGCCGGTGGCGGAAGATTTCTTCGGCGTCGGGCGGCACATTCTAGGCTTGGGTTTGTTTCTCGCGGCGGCGTTCACGGACTACTTGGACGGCAAACTCGCGCGTTCGCGCAACGAAGTTTCGCGGTTGGGAAAATTGCTCGACCCGATTGCCGACAAACTTTTAATTTCGGCGGCGTTGATTTCACTTGTCGAAAATCGCCTCGCTCCGGCGTGGGCGGTCTGCATCATCATCGGGCGCGAATTCGCGGTGTCGGGTTTGCGAAGCTTGGCGGCGTCGGACGGTGTGATTATCGAGGCTTCCAAAGCGGGCAAGTTCAAGATGTTCACGCAAGTCATCGCCATCGGTTTTCTTATCGCGTCGAGCGCGAAGGGCGCGCCGCCGGTCGCCAACTTCGGGCGCGCGTTTCCCGCGATTGAGTTTTGGACTGTCCCCGAACTCAGAAGCGCGTTGCGACACTTCTTCGGCACGGGCGCAACGACGCTGACCGATTTTCAGGTTTTGTGCTACGCGACTGGGCGCGCGATGTTGTGGGTTGTCGTCGTAACGGCGTGCTTTTCGATGTACAGCTATTTCAGGGATTTTTACCGCGTGGTGAATGGGCGGGGAAGTGTGAAGGAAACAGGTTCGGCAGAGCTTGAGACCAGAGCGCAGGGCGGCGCATCAAAGGTGAAGGATGCGACGGTGTAAGCTTGAAATATCAACCGATGAAATAAGGTCGGATGAGAAGTTTTAGTTTATCAATCGAATTAACCCCAAATGGAAAATCGTTATGTCACAACGCAAACCTAAAGTTGATTTTGATGAAAATACGGAAGGCGAATTCGCCGTTGTCGAAACCGAGCAGATTGCGGCAAGCATTAGCGAGATGTCGGAAGCGGAAGGCGTGACACTTGAACAATTGCTAAAGGATTTGCCGCGTGCGCGTCGTGAGGTGGTGGAGAAGTTATATCCGAATCTGGCGCACCTGCTTGGGAATACGGAATGAAGCGTTTGTTTCTTGATTCCGGTGTCGTGCTTAAAAGTATCTTCGGAGATTATGGCTTTTCAAAATCAATCTTCGCGTTGTGTGCCGTGCGTATTCACCAACTTGTTTTAGCCGAAGTCGTGCGGCAGGAAATCGAAAACAATCTACTGCAAGCTTTTTATAAAGGCGGAAATTCGGACAAAGTTCTTTCCGACTTTGATACTTTTCTTCGCAAAGCCCGCCCGGAAGTCATCGCCCCGCCTTCGGTTCACGAAGCCTTGCAAGCCGCACGCATCATCAGACACATCAACGACGCGCCCGTTTTAGCGTCGGCAATCCTTGCCAAACCCGATTGGCTGATTACCAACATTTCAATTCACTTCACACCGGATGTCGCGTTTCGTACCAGCTTGCGAATCGGGACGCCTTACAACTTCATGTACGAAGTGCATAGTCGCTATAACTAAAGCGACTATGCACTTGAACTAAAAACCGAATTTAATCTGATGCTTATTGAACTTCGACGTAATCGCCCGTGTTAATTTCTTGTGCGGTGCGTGTGATAATCGCGGTCGCGGTGCGCTGTTCGGTGGCGATGACGACCATCTCACCGACGATTTTGCGCGGCAGTTGCGGGCGACGTTTCTTGATGTCGGGCGAGGTCACGACGGGACCATAGACGCCCGTTTCGTTCGGGTTTTTAACGCGCGTCGCTTGATTTGAAAACTTGCCGCCATTGAATTCCTCGCTCTGAAAGCCGCCGCTCGCCGGAACGACGATTTCCTCATCACGGAAATTCGTGATGTTGCCTTTGCCGACCGGACGAAACACCGTTAAGTAATCACCGACTTTCACGCTGTCTTCTTCGCCTAAATCAATAAACACGACTTGGTTGCGCGACACGAGTTCGCGCCCTTCGCGTGCCAGCACGATGCGCCCCTGTTGTTTGCCCGAAGCGGGTGCGAAGCGGTCAATCGGGGTTGCGGCGCGTCCCTGCGGAGCCTGACGATTAGGCAAACTGCGTAGGTAATCGCCGAAAAGTATTTCGCCGCACGCGCTGGTTATCTCCGCGACGGAAACTTGTTCGCGCACCTGCGTGATGCGTAAGCGTCCGAGTTCTTGCGTATAAACGCCCAAGAAACCTTTCTTACGGGAAAAGTCAGATTTGAATTGACCGCGCGGGCGGGCGATGGATAGTTCTTCGCCGACGCGCAAGTCGAGATTCGCGCCGCCGCTCAAATACACAACGTCGCCCGTCGAAAACACTCTCTGTTCTTGTTCTTCTTCGCCGCCGATGATTTCCAGACGACGCGCCGCCGGAGCATATTCAATCATCCCGCCGCATGAAAGTTCAGCGTCTTTGGCGACGATGATGTGTTGTTGTGACAAACTTGAGTTGGCGGTGTTTGTCATCGCCCGCCCGTCGCCCGTGACGTTTTGCGCGATGGCGGTGGTGCAAATCCCGAACAATGACAGAAAAGCGACGGCAGACAATTTGGCGGTGAAACCGGAAGGACTATTACGCACGATTGAAGTCTCCTTAAAGAAAATGCGATTAGGTATGGGTGGGTGATGGCGGAAAGAAACACGGAAATCTTTGGTTCGTGTTTCGGGTCAGAAACTAAAACATTACTCTGCTTACAGTGGGCTTAGTGTGGAAGTCAAGAAATCTAAGGGAATCGAGAAGTGAGATGAAGGGCTGATGAAAGGCGGTTATTTCCGGTGAGCGTCCGGTCAATTCCTGCCAAAACATCCTAAAGGTTAGGCGCGGCGTGCGTCAACCTGTTTTTCTTCAATAATGTGAGTTCGATATAAGAAACGAATAAGAATTATCCACGAATCACACGAAAAATCACGAAACAAAACCGAATTCCTTTCGGTTTTTTTATTCGTGTGATTCGTGGATGAAATCCTTTTTCGATATCCGGTTACTCGTACTTCTGACGCAGCAACTTTTTATCAATCTTGCCGACGCTCGTTTTATCAATCGCTTCGACGAACACGACTTTTTCAGGAATCGCCCAAACCGACAGCGTGCCTTTATCGGCGTAACCTTTGACGTGCTGCTTAATGTCGTCTTCGGTGACTTTGCCCGCGTGTTCGGATTTTAAGACGATGAGCGGCAGAGGGCGTTCGCTCCATTTCTCATCTTTGACGCCGATGACTGCGACCTCGCTGACCGCCGGATGCTGTGAAATGATGTCTTCGATTTCCAGAGATGAAATCCATTCACCGCCCGTTTTTATCACGTCTTTGATGCGGTCGGTGACTTGTAGATAACCGTCCGGGTCAATGCTTCCGATGTCTCCGGTGTGAAGAAAGCCGCCGCGCCAGAGTTGTTCGGAGTTCGGCGCGTCTTTCAGATAACCCTGCGTCAGCCACGCGGCGCGGACGACGATTTCCCCCGTGTGCTTGCCGTCGTGCGGCAAGTCTCGCATCTCATCATCCACAATTCGTAAATCAACCAACGGCACGGGCAGACCCGCTTTCGTGCGGATGTTGATTTGCCCGTCCATGTCGTCATCATCAATCATCATTTCGGGTTTGACGTGCGCGATGGTCAATAGGGGACACGTTTCGGACATGCCGTAACCCGCAAAAACGTCTATGCCGCGATTTAGAGCAGCCCGTGCCAGACCCTTCGGGAATGCTGCGCCGCCGATGACGACTTTCCATTTCGATAAATCAACATCTTTCGAGGTCGGAAAACTTAAGAGCATGTGCAGAATCGTCGGGACGCAATGCGAGAACGTGACACCTTCCTTTTCGATTAAGCCGAGCAAGGTATCGGGTGCGTAGCGTCCCGGATAAACTTGCTTGACGCCCATCGTCGTGGCGATGTAGGGCAGCCCCCAAGCGTGAACGTGGAACATCGGCGTAAGCGGCATATAAACATCGGCGCGATGAAAGCGATGCTTCTCAGGTGAGAATCCGAAGGTCGCCATGCCGCTTAGAGTGTGAAGCATGATTTGACGGTGACTGAAATAAACGCCTTTCGGCGCGCCCGTCGTGCCGGTTGTATAGAACGTCGTCGCGCGTGTGTTCTCGTCAAAATCCGGGAACTCGAAATCATCCGAACTTGCTTTCAACATCGCTTCGTATTCGTCGGCGATGTCAATCGAAGTAGTCGGGCGCGCGTTGCCATCATCCGTTAATAAGATGATTCTCTTAACCGTCTCGATACCGTCTTTGATTGCTTCAAGGATGGGGAGAAAGTCGGTGTGAACGAGCAAGACATCATCGGCGGCGTGGTTAATCGTGTAAAGAATCTGTTCGGGCGAAAGACGTATGTTAATCGTGTGTAGCACCGCGCCCATCATCGGCACGGCGAAGAAAGATTCAAGATAGCGATGGCTGTCCCAATCCATCACGCCGACGGTATCGCCGTGCTTCACGCCGATACTTTTTAAGCCGTTGGCAAGGCGTTTGAGGCGTTGATTAAACGTGCGGTAATCATGGCGTGATACGTCACGATAAATGATTTCCTGTTGCGGAGCGTGCGCGAGCGGCGTGTGCAGCAAGTGCTTGATGAGAAGCGGGAAGTCGTAAGCGGACGGTGTGCGTTCGATCGAGTTTGCCGTCATGGGTTTTTATTTCCTTCGGACAAAAGTTGAAAGACTTTTTAGCCGCGAAATAACACGAATAGGAACGCTAAATAAAATCCTCTTATTAGCGTCGTTTCGTGTTATTTCGCGGTTAAGGTTTTCATGCTTACGAACATCGTTTCTTATATCGCGCCTCACGTTCACTTATTGTTCGTGTCGCTTCGTGTTGTTTCGTGGCTAAATCCTTTTGAAACAACTTCAACCAAGCGCGGACAAGTTAAAAATTGAACCGCGCGCCGAATTGGAACGTGCGCGCCGCCGCCGCCGATGTGAAACCGAGCGGGCGCGTCGGGGCGACGGTGCGGTCGCCGCGTGTCGTGTTGGTGCTGGTAATCAATGCTTCGCGGTCGGCGAGTGGGAGCGCGCCGACGATGTTATTGACTCCGGCGAAGTTTGTGCGGTTTAGGAGATTGAAGCCTTCGGCGGTCAACTCCAAGAATCTGTTTTCACCGAACGCGAAGCGGCGCGCGAGTCGCATGTCGAGACTGTAAAAAGGTTCGCCTAATCCGGTGTTACGCCCGACTGTGCCGGGACGGTCGGATTGCGAACGCCCGTCGCCGTTGGAATCGAAGCCGAGCAGTAAATTAAACGGGCGACCCGAACCCGCGATGAAGATTGGCGAGAGGATAAAGTCGCGCAAAAATCTATTACGCGATGAACTTTGGAACACGCCACTGAAGACGGCGCGATGGCGTTGGTCGAACGCTGAGAGAGCGCGGTCGGCGCGCAAGTTCAAAGGATTCTGCGCCGAGAAATCGCTGTTAAAGTCGGTCACTTCGTCAATAGATTTCGAGTAAGTATAGTGTGTGTTGAGGCTGAAGTTGTTGGCGAAGCGGCGCGTTAAGGCGAATGTTCCGGCGTGATAAAACGAGTTGGCGGACGATTCGTATTGATTGTCTTGCAAGCGCGTGAAGACACGGAAGTCGCTGTCTATTCCGGTCGCGGTCGGTCGGACGCGAACGAAAGTCGGTCCGCCATTCGGATTTAAGGGATTAGGCGCGCCGGTTTGTCTGAAAGGATTGAGGTCGCGGTTGCGTGTCAGGTAAAGACCGCGTGTGAAAAGATAACCCAAGTCGAGCGAGAAGCCCGCGCCCAGGTCGCGTTGCAAACCGAGACTCGCTTGATAGGTCGTCGGTGTTTTGTAATTCGGGTCTTCGCGGAAGCGCACGTCAAGTGGCGAACCGGGGCGCGGTACGATGCGCGTCGGAGTTAAACCGGGAAGCACACCGGCGGTCGGCGGCGCGACGGCAAACACATCAGCCTCCGTAATCTGGCGTGAGAAGTTGCCGGTCAGTGCTTGAAGGGTTTGATAGACGGCGAACGAACTTGGCAACCCGAAAGCGTTGGAAGTCGCGGTTGCCAGCACGATGTCAATGTCGCTCGGATTGCCGCGTGCGCTGAGTTCGGTCGTGACGTTGGCGACGACGTTGATGACGTTGCCGGAGAAGATTCCCGCGCCGCCGCGAATCACGGTCTTGCCGTCGGAGAACGGGTCGTAGGAAAAACCGAAGCGCGGTTGAAAATCGTTTTTGTCGGTCGGAATAAAAAACGCTTCGTCGTTAATCGCGTAACGCAAGCCGTAAGTTAAGGTCAGATTACGCCGCGCCTTCCAAGTATCTTGAGCGTAGAATCCGGTGCGAACCGCGACGGACTTCGCCGACGTTTCGCCGAAGCCTTGTTGATAGACAATCGGCAGACCAAGATTGAAAGCCTGCAAAGCGTTAATCGGAGTGTTGAGCGCGGCTAATAAATCAGGTCGGTTGACGCCGTTCGGATTCGTCGCCGTTTGCGGCGATAAGAACGCGCGGAGGTTGGCAAGTACAGTCGGACCCAGTGCCGGATTAAGCGCGATGATATTAGCGAGCGGAATCGCCGCCCCGAAGTTGAAGCGTCCACCGAAGAAAGTCTCACTGTCGGTCGAGACATCTTGGATGCTGGTCGTGCCGCCGAACTTGAAAGTGTGATTGCCCGCGACGCGCGTCACGTTGTCGTAAAAATCATAGTGCCGCTCAATGGAATTCGACGGCAAAAAGATGTCGCGTCCGAAGTTGCCGAAACCTTCGATGTTGAATTCAGGTCCGATGGCGTCGTTTGGAATCACGCCGAAACGGTTGTAGAGAAACTGTCCTTTGAATTCATTGACTGTGTTGGCGTTGAATTGAAAAGTGTCGGAGAGCAGCACGCTGCCGTTGAAGGCGTCAATCGTGCGCCCACGCGAAACGGCGGTCAGCGCACCCGCCGCTTGATTCTCGGCGATTTGATCGGTGAGGCTAAAACGCGCGTAAGCGTTGTGACGACTGCTGAAGTTGTTATCAAAGCGCGTCGAGAAAAGCGTTTGATTTTCCTTGAACGGAAATTGTCCGCTCGCGTCGTTAAAGAGATTGACGGTGCGCGGGAAAGCCGTCGCCGTCGTCGTGAGCGCGCCGCGTAAGCCCGTCGCGGCGGCGGCGAACGGCGTTCCGGCTTGCAAAAAAGTAAAGAGCGCGTTCTGCGATGCGGTGACGTTGAAAATCGCCGGGTCGTTTAAGAGATTAACGAACGTCGTCTGATTTTGATTGAAGCGTTCGAGCGTGACGAAGCCGAAGGTCTTATCCTGACGAATAGGGAAGCCGAGCGAACCGCCGTACTGTTGGCGGCTAAACGGCGATTGTCCGTCGGGGGCGAAGTCGAAAGGATTGCGCGCATCAAATTTGTCGTCGCGGAACAAGCCGAACAAGCTGCCCGAAATGCGGTTCGAGCCGGTCTTTGAAATCGTGTTGATGACGCCGCCCGAAGCATTGCCGAACTCGGCACTATAACTGTTGCGAAGGACTTGAAATTCTTGCACGCCTTCTTGACTAATCGTTTGAATCACGCCGCCGCTCGCATCGTTTATCGCCGCCCCGTCAACCGCGATGTAGTTGCCGCGCCCGTTGTTGCCGCCGAATGAGAGTCCCGATTGCGGCGTTTGCGCGACGCGGAAATCCGAAGCGTCGGCGATGTTGTCCGAATCCGTGACGCCCGGTGTGAGCAGCGCGTAGTCAAGGTAGTTGCGGCGACCTATCGGAAGGTTCGTGATTTGTCGTTCGCTAATCACCGAAGATTGTTGCGTGCGATCCGTGTCAACGACTTCCGCACCCGCCACGATGTCAACGGTGGCTTCCAACCCACCCGCGCTCAACTGCACAGGAATCTCGGCTTGCTGCCCGACGGTTAAGGACACGCGCACGTTACTCGCGGCGAAGTTCGCGCTTTCGACTTTCAATTCATAATCGCTCGGCGGCACGACGAGAAATACATAACGCCCTTCTTCGTCGCTCTGCGCCGTGCGCGCGGTTCCTTTTTCGGTATCGGTCAATGTCACGGTCGCGTTCGGCACGACCGCGCCGCCGGAGTCGGTAATTGTGCCGCGCAGTTCCGCCGTCGAACTTGAGGCTTGCGCTAAAATGGGAGTGACGCTGAGAGTCAAAGTGAGAACAGCTAATAGTAAAACTTTCGTCAGAGAAGTCATTGAGACGATTTCCTTTCAGAACTTTGGGGGTTTATATGTGTTTCGGAAGATTGGAAAGACGGCGAGATTGTCTTACCGGATGAGCGATGAAACGTTGTCTTGAAACATAGACGGCAATCTTACACGGGTTATATAAAACGTGTCATCAAAATAAAGTTGGACGGCGGAACAAAAGCTTTGCGGGCGTTGTTTTCGTCCGCAGATACGAAGCGCGGCAAAGAAGTTACTACATGCCGTCTCGAAAATAGCTTTTGATTGAAAACTTTGCGGTACTCTGCGTCCGCTCTCTGCGGTACTCTGCGTCCAAAGATTTTTTAACGCAGAGACACGCAGAGAGCGGACGCAGAGTACCGCAGAGAGGAAAAGCATTTTTGAGATAGCTTCTAAACAAAGCGCGGCGCATCGTCACGCACTTCCTCCCAACACAACACGCACCACATACATCTTTGACGCTCGCCTTCATCCGGGCGAAAGACGCGCCCGACGAATTCGCGCTCGTCGTCTTTCATATCCTTCCAAGCGCGCACACGTCGTTCGCCGCACTTCGGACACACTTCATCACCGTCGGCTCTGACTCTGCCTTGAAAATAGTTCATAGATTTACCTTCTTCGGATATTGATATTTTGAAACGCGCGCTCAAGCGGGTTACTATCGCAGAAGTCATTTACCCAAATCTCTGCACAGAAAGCCCACACCTTTGATGATACATCCGAGACGCTTGTTCGCGTGCTTCCTTGCGATGGCATTGCTTGTTCCTTCCGTCGCGCCGCCCGCCGTACAAGCACAAAGCAACGCCGCTCCCTTCGACTTTTACACGCGCGGACCCTTTCGCCCGAACGTGCCGCGCCCGCAATCCATTTTGGGTTTCGATGTCGGCGACTTTCACACCAACTACGCGACGATGGAGCGCGTCATCAATTCAATCGCCGCCGCCGCTCCCGACCGCGTGAAGATTACCGACATCGGGCGCACAAACGAACTGCGGCAGATGCACCTCATCGCCATCTCGTCGCCGGAGAACATCGCGCGCTTAGACTCCATCAAGGCAAACGTCAAACGCTTGAGCGACCCGCGCACGACGGCGCAGACGGAAGCGAACACCATCGTCGAACAAACGCCGCTCATCGTGTGGCTCGCTTATACGATTCACGGCAACGAATCCGCGTCGTTCGAGACGATGATGCAAGTCGTGTATCACCTCGCCGCTTCTGAAGAACCCGCGACGTTGGAGATGCTCAGAAACTGCGTCGTTCTCGTCAACGTCTGCGAAAACCCTGATGGGCATGAGCGTTTCGTGACGTGGTACAACTCCGTCGCGCAAGGCAATCCCGACCCGCTCGCCGCCGAACACCGCGAACCGTGGAGCGTTTCCGGGCGCACGAATCGGTATCGCTTCGACTTAAACCGCGACAATATCGTCGCCTCGCAGATTGAGACGCGCCATATGCAACGGGCGTATCAAGAATGGAATCCGCAGATTCTCGTTGACCATCACGGGCAACCGTCGCAGTATTTTTTCCCGCCCGCCGCCCAGCCCGTCAATCCAAACTTGCCACGCGCGCAAACTGAAAAATGGCTGACCGCTTTCGGTCGCACCAACGCCCGCGAGTTCGACGCGCGCCAGTGGGACTATTACGTCCGCGACATCTTCGATTTGTTTTATCCCGGCTACTGGGATTCGTATCCAGCTCTCAACGGCGCGACCGGCATGACGTATGAAACCGACGGCGGCGGCTTCAAAGGCTTACGTTGGCGACGCGACGACGACACCATCGTCACGTTTCGTTCGGCAATCGCCAAGCACTTCGTCGCTTCATTAGCGACGCTTGAAACCGCGTCGAAGAACGCCCGCGCCCGCCTCGCGGATTACTACGATTTCAAACGCACCGCGATTGAAGAAGGACGCACCGAAACGATGAAGCGCGTCATACTTCTGCCCGGAGGCGACCCGGCACGCGCCGCCGAAATCGCGGAAATACTCGCGCGCTCCGGCATCGAAGTCGGCATCACAAACCAAGCTTTTCGCTCCACACGCGCGCATGGTTATTTGAATCCGAACGCGACCGCACAGGCACAACAAATTCCGGCGGGCGCATACATCGTTGACCTCAATCAACCGCAGAAGCGACTTGCCAAAGCGTTGCTTGAGCCGCGCACCGAACTCGAACGCTCGTTCGTCCAAGAACAGATGTCGCGCTTTCGCCGCAACGAACGGCGCGGCGGCAACGCGACGAAAGAGGATTATCAATTCTACGACATCACCGCGTGGTCACTGCCCATCGCATTTAACGTCGAAGCGTATTGGACGGAAGACGCGCCCGCCGTCAGCGTGACGCGCGTTGAACGACCGCAAGAAATCACAAGGGACGCGGGACTGAATGCCATCAACGCCAATCCGACCAACTCCGCGCGTCCCGCGTTTCTCGCTTCGTCCGCCGTCACGACTTTTGCGCGGACGGGCGGCGTCACGGGTCGCGCTTCCGTCGCGTATATCGTTCCTTACACGCGCAACGGCGCGGCTTCGCTCATCTATAAACTCTTAAACGAAAACTTCAAACTCGCCGTCGCCACACGTCCGCTCAACGCGGGCGGACGCGATTATCCGCGCGGCACAATCGTCGTTCGCGTCGGACGCAATCCCGAAAACATTCACGAACGCATCACCGGACTCGCACGCGAAACAGGTGTCGAAGTCGCCGCCGTCAATTCCGGTTTCACCGAGACGGGCGAAACCGGCGTCGGTTCGGAAACCGTCGTCGCCATGAAACGCCCGCGCATCGCCGTCATCGCGGATGAACCCGTCAACCAACTTTCTTACGGCGCGATGTGGTGGACGTTCGACCGTTACGGCGTCGAGTTCACACCGATTTCGATTGCGAGTTTGCGTCGTTCTGAGATTGATAAATTCAACGTCATCATCATGCCCGACGGTTCGGCAAGCGGCTACGCAAGCGCGTTCGGCAAAGCCGGAACAGACCAACTGCGCGCATGGTGCGAACGCGGCGGCACACTCGTCGCCATCAAAGGCGCGGGCGTATGGGCGGCTCTCAAAGATGTGAATCTGACTTCATCGCGCCTCGTCGGTTCGGATGATGCGGGCGACGGCGCGCCTTCCGGCAACGTGGCGGCGGGCGGCGGGGCGGCAGCGGCGGCGGCGCGACGCGAAGCCCAAACCTCAAACGAAGCGACTTCGCGCGAACCGGAAAACACCACACAGACCAACCGCGAACTCAACCAAGCCGCGCAAGGTTCGACACCAAGCGGACAGGGCGGCGGAAGCCAAATCACATCACAACCGCAAAGCGAAAAGGCGGACGGTGCCGCGCCCGTACTTCCGCCCATCGCGTCGCCTTCGGCGCGTCCCGGCAAAGTTCCCGAACCCGTTCCCGGTGCGGTGATGCGCGCGACGATTGACCGCACATCGCCCCTGACCTTCGGTTATGACGAAGAAACTCTACCCGTCCTCGTTGATTCGGCTTACTTCTTCAAACCGTCGAAGGAAGGCACGAACGCCGTCGTCTTTAGTGAAGACGACAAGCAATCTTTACGCATCGCGGGCTTCGTTTGGGAAGGCAACACCGAGCGACTTTTGCGTGGAACCGCCCACATCATCGAAGAACCGACGGGACGCGGGCGCGTCATCATCTATGCCGAAGACCCGAACTATCGCGGCATCTTCCGTACTCTGACGCGCCTGTTTTTTAATTCGTTCATATTTCAATTGTAAAAAGCAGTAGGCAGTAGGCAGAGGGCAGTAGGCAGTAAAAACAAAACCTGTGGCATTCTGTTTTTCTGCCTTTCACTGCCTACTGCCCTCTGCTTACTGCAACCAAAGGGAGCAAAAAGTGTTTCGTATTCAAGCCGGATATAAAGGTGAAGTGGAAGTCGGCGTCAGTCCCGATGAAGCGCGGATTTTTTTTAGCGAGCCGCGTAATTTCGTTGAGACGATGCCGGGCGTCGAATCAATCGAAGCCCAAGCCGACGGCACAAGGTTGTGGACGATACGCGCCGACGTGCCGATGATGGGAGCGATGCGGCAAGTCTTTCCGGTGCGTCTCACAGAAGACACCGACAAACTTGTCGAATGGTCGCCCGCGAATGTCGAGCAGGGAAACCTTCTGCGTTATGCCGCTCACTTCACGACGCTTGAGGAAAAACGTACCCGCGTGCGGGTTGAACAGACGGTCGAGATTCGCCGCACGGACGCGAAAGAGTTGCACACCTTCGCGGGTTGGGTGGGCGAAGAACGCATAAGTCGTGAGATGCAAAAAGGTGTGACGGCAATGATGAATTCGTTTATGCGACGTGTGCAATCGAAGTTGGGCGGGTGATGCTGTTTAAGAATGCGCGGTGATTACATCGGACATCGCTTTCTTACTCGAATTCGATGAACAAGTCGAACATGCGATTCGGAGCGTGCGTGTGAATGTGAGTCGTCGTTACGTCAACGCTCGTGATGCGATGACAGATCAACACTAGGATGCGCTTGCATCCCAAGAGTTGTTCGTTTTCGGTGAACGTGATGCGGAAGCCGCTGTCGAACAGTTCATAACGTCCGCTCATCTTCGGCGGAATGCGAAGGTGAAAATTCTCGCGCCCTAAGTCAAACGTCGCCTGTTCGCCTTCCGCGAGGGTGAACGCACCGCCGCTTTCGCCGTCTGCGACAAAGAACATCGAACTGCGTGCCGCGACTTTTGCGAGTTCATCCGCCGAAGCGTCAGGGGCGAAGACGCGCACGAAATCAACGACCGGCAACGCGAAATGCCGCTCACGGTGTCCAGCATGAAGACGTTCGATTAAATCTAAAACAAGCGGGCGCATCTCGCGCCACTTCAATCGCGTGAAGGGAAACATAAACAGCACCGTCGGCATCAGAAGATGCGGCTATGTTAGCATGAGGTTCAAAGAGGGCGCGGCAAAACGTCATTCGATTGGTCAGGTTAAATTTAGAAATGCGCCGCGCATCAACAAAGGATTCAAAGGGAAAATGATGACAACCGATAACATCAAAATGTACACCACGACGTGGTGCAGCGATTGCCGCCGCGCGAAAGCTTTTCTCAAACAACACAACGTCGAGGTCGAAGAAATCAACATCGAAGAAGTCGAAGGCACGGCAGAACACGTCATGAAATTAAACGACGGCAAGCGCAAAGTTCCGACGTTTGAAATCGGTGACCGTGCATTTAATCTTTCCCCCTACGATGAGCGGAAATTGCGCTCTGAACTCGGTATCGGTTGAAAGGAATTTACAAACAAATGGCAGCAGGATTAACACGCCGCGTCGCACGCGCCGGAGGCTGGGCATTGGCGAAGCGATTGATAAAAACAGTTCCGGTCGTCGGTTCGGTCGTCACCGTCGGACTCGCCGGACATGAAGTGAAGAAGAAAGGCTTGGTGCGCGGGGCGGCGCACGTCGGACTTGACTTGCTTCCATTCGTCGGCACGGCGAAAAACGTGCTTGAGATTTTCACGGGCGATTTGATTCCCGATAAACGTCCAAAGGTGGAATATCCCGTTACGCCGACACGTTAAAAGTCAGAACCGCCTGCGGTAGCGGGCGGTTACAGTCGCAGCATCAACCGCCCGCTACCGCAGGCGGTTCTGACAGGCAATCCACTTCTTGGTGTGCGCGGCATATAGAAGGATTTAAGCGGAAGCGTCGCGCATAGTTTCATGATACGCTTCGTGAACTTCCGTATCGAAGCACACAAACAAAACTTCATCAATCGAATCGCGGTCGCGGAGAAATTTCAATGTTTCCGTGACCGCGATTTTTGTCGCATCGCGCACCGGATAATCGTAAATGCCGCAACTTATCGCCGGAAACGCGATGGTGCGTAAATTGTTTCTAACGGCTAAATTCAGACACGATTGATAACACGATGCGAGCAGTTCCGGTTCGCCGCGCTTGCCGCCGCGCCAGACGGGTCCGACAGTGTGAATGATGTGTTTGGCGAAAAGCTTGTAGCCTTTCGTGATTTTGGCTTGACCCGTTTTGCATCCGCCGAGCAAGCGACATTCATGCACGAGTTCCGAACCCGCCGCACGATGAATCGCGCCGTCAACGCCACCACCGCCGAGCAATGAACTGTTCGCGGCGTTGACTATTGCATCAACCGCAAGCGTCGTGATGTCGCCTTTGACGACTTTGATTTTAGCAATCAGGTCAAGCATTAAGATTTTAATACGTCGGCATAAACGGACGGGCGGTGTGTGAAAGGTTGCACCTGCTCGTAAGCGTGAGCGAGTTTGAGCAAGACGCTTTCAGACCAGTGACGCCCGACGAGTTGCATTCCGATGGGCAAGTTTTCCGATGACATGCCGCACGGGATGCTCAAGCCGGGTGTGCCGACGAGGTTCGCGGTCGCGGTGTATATATCACTCAGATACATAGCGAGCGGGTCATCGGTTTTCTCGTTTAAGCGAAACGCCGTGCTTGGCGTCGTTGGGGTGAAGATGACATCGCATTGTTCAAATGCCCGTTCATAATCACGACGCAGAAGGGCGCGGACTTGTTGGGCTTTGCGATAATAAGCGTCGTAGTAGCCGCTTGATAAAACGTAAGTTCCGAGCATGATGCGGCGTTTGACTTCCGCCCCGAAGCCTTCGTCGCGCGTGCGGCGGTACATGTCTTTGAGCGTCATCGCGCTCTCCGAACGCACGCCGTAACGCACGCCGTCATAACGGGCGAGATTCGACGAGGCTTCGGCGGTGGCGAGAATGTAATAAACCGCGATGGCGTATTTAGCGTGCGGCAGTTCGATGTCCACGACTTCCGCCCCCAAATCACGAAACACATTGAGGGCGGCTTCGGTCTTCGCGCGCACTTCCGCGTCCAAGCCTTCACCGAACAAGAGGCGGGGAACGCCGATGCGCGCACCTTGTATGTCACCTTCGATTTGCGCGGCATAATCGGGGACTTCGACATCGGCGGAAGTCGCATCGCGTGCATCACGTCCGGCGATGACGCGCAGGGTGTGCGCGATGTCGCGGGCGTTCGTGGCAAAGATTCCAACTTGGTCGAGCGATGAACCGAACGCGACTAAGCCGTAACGCGAGATGCGCCCGTAAGTCGGTTTGAGTCCGGCGATGCCACAGAAGGCGGCGGGTTGACGGACAGAGCCGCCCGTTTCAGAACCCAGAGCGACGGGAACAATTCCCGCCGCGACCGCTGCCGCCGAACCGCCGGATGACCCACCGGGAACGCGCTCCAAGTCGAAGGGATTTCGCACCGCTCCGTAAGCCGAGTTTTCGTTTGATGAACCCATCGCAAATTCATCGCAGTTGGTTTTGCCGATGATGACAGCACCCGCCTCACGCAGGCGCGTCGTGACGGTCGCATCGTACTGTGGATGATAGCCGCGCAAGATGTGTGAGCCGCACGTCGCCTGCAAACCGCGCACGCAGATGTTGTCTTTGATGGCGATGGGGATGCCGCGAAACACCTTGTCGGCATCGCCGTTCGACCTGCCGTTTAACGTAGTAGCTTCGGCTTGTGAAAGCGCGCCGTCGCGGTCAAGCTGAAGAAAGGCGTTGAGTTGCGGGTTAAGTTTTTTGGCGTGGTTGATGGTCGCTTCCGCAAGTTTAGGGACGGTGATTGAGTTGTCATCAATCGCCTGACGCAAAGTTTCGATGTTGTTCATAAAATAGTAGGCAGTAGGCAGAGGGTAGTAGGCAGTAAGGAGTGGACAGCAGGTAATAAGGAAAAAAGAGAAAGCATGTTTTGGTTTTCACTGCCTACTGCCTACTGTTCACTACCTACTATTTTCGGGACGCGAAAGAACCCGGCGTGCGGGTCGGGTGCTTGGTCGAGTGCGGCTTGTTGTCCGAGCGAAGGTTGAACGGTGTCGTTGCGCGTGGCGTGGGTGCGTGCGCCTTCGTCGGTGAAGCCGCCGGTGGATGGTTCGACGCCGCCCGTGTCGAGTTCGTTGAGTTGTTCGACGTAAGTGATGATGGCGGCGACTTGGGTCGTCAGTTGGCGGCGTTCGTCATCGGTGATTTCCAGTTGCGCGAGGGCGGCGAGTTTGTCAATGTCGGTTTCGGTGATGGGCATAGATTTCAACGCTGAAATTTCATTTTTAAGGATAAAATATCAAAGCATAACTTCACGAATTGTTTCGCTCGTTGGCTGCCATACAGCTTCCGGCGGCAAGAAGGAAGCGGCGGCGCAAGTCTTCGTCACGAATCGCATTGGCGGCGCGTGAAAGCGTTTGCGAGTGGGCGAGGGCGTCGCGTTCGCGTGCTTCGGTGTCGGGTGCGGTCGGTTGTTTGGCGCGTTCTTTGGCGACGGTTGCGGGGTCAACGCGAAATTCTATAAACGTGATAATCGGCGCACCGAGCAGTGAGTTGATGTGGAAAAGCATCTGCCCGCTCATCGCTTCGAGTTGACGCGCCCATGTCCGGTCGGTGACGGCGACGGTGAAAGTTTTACGATGAAGGCGAAACGGCACGGCATGAAAGCGCAAACCTTCGCCCGCGACGCGACGCCACGCGACCATCGCGGCGGCTTCGAGAACCTCATCGGATTCTCCGGCGGCGCGCAGCAGTTTCGGAAGTGAGCGAATCAAGTCGTCCATAAAACAGTGGATAATGGATAGTGGATAGTGGATAGTCTGTTCATCTATTCACCATTCAGTTGATTAAATGTAAGCGAGACGGAAGTGTAAAGGAAGTTAGTGAGGTGTCACAAGTGGAAGAACATTCTTACCTGTTGTCAGGCGCGAGGTTTATTTTGGCGTCGGCAAGCCCGCGCCGCGCGGAGATTCTCGCCAATGTCGGTTGGCGTTTCGCGGTGCGCGTCGCGGATGTTGACGAGACACCGCACGCGGGCGAAGTACCGCACGCTTATGTCGAACGCTTGGCGCATGATAAAGCCGCCGCCGCCGTCAATAACATTGACGACGATGCGGTGGAACGTGCGAAAGACGGAAGGCGGTTGTTCGTACTCGGCGCGGATACGGTTGTCGTGCTTGACGGCGAAGTGATGGGCAAGCCGTCTGACTTCGTGGAAGCGAAACGGATGCTCGGACGTTTGAGCGGGCGCACGCATGAAGTCATCACGGGCGTCGGGTTGATTGACGCGGCAAGCGGTGCGGTTCGTGTCGCGCATGACCGCACGCGCGTTCGCTTCGCACAGTTGAGTGATGCGGAAATCGAAAGTTATGTGGGGACGGGTGAGCCGATGGATAAAGCCGGAGCTTACGCGGTGCAAGGGCGCGGCAGTCTGTTTATCGAAGGGATTGAAGGCGATTATTGGAACGTCGTCGGGTTGCCGGTGCGTGTGGTTTATCGTTTGGTGAGTGAGATGTGCCGAAGGTGAGAAAAAGGTAAAACGGAGGTGAACGAAGGTGAGCGGAGAAAACATTATTCCTCCTCCGTTGACCTCCGTTCCTGCCTCCGCTTACCTCCGTTTTACTTTCAATCTCACTTCATTTCGCAACTCGGTATTAAAGCAATTTTTCAACGCGCGGGGCGATGCTGGCGGCGAGGTCGCCGCCCGGATTGATGCCGCCGAGAGGTGTGCCGGAAACGTTGCCTTCACGGTCGAGGATGACGACTGCCGGAAGTTGGTCAACGCCGAGTGTTTTTGAAAACGCGCCGTCAGGGTCGCGCAGGATGGTGACGCGCAAATTGTACTTATCGGAGAAAGCGCGGAGTTGTGCATCGGAAGCGAAGTTTTTCGATTTCTCCGCATCCGAATCGGTGCTGACCCAGAACACATCGGCGCGCCCGTTGAATTGATTGGCGACTTTCTGCACGCCCGCGACGTGGGCGCGCGCGAGCGGCAGCCACGACGCGCCGAACGCGAGAACGACGACGCGCCCGCGCAAGTCGGCGGACGAAACGGTGCGCCCATCAATCGAGCGCAAACTGAAATCAACGGGCGCGGCGGGCATCGCTGCCGCCGTCACCGTGACCAGCGAGAAACTTAGCATCAACGCCAACGCTAAATTAGCGTGGGAGAACAAGCGTTTGAAAAGATACATAAAACTCCAGTCGAGCATTGTTGGCTCAAAACTTATCAAGCAGAATTTATTAAATGAGCGTTGCGAAACGGATGTCTTCGCAAACTAAGGTTTAGATGAGGGCGGCGGGGCGGCGGTTGGACGATTGAAGCGCGTTCGGGATTGAAAGGGTAAATTATCAGTGGTCAGTGGTCAGTGGTCAGTAAGAACAAAGACCGCGCTCACTTGAGGTTCAATTTTATGCTTGACATCTCAATCATAAATCTCATGCTTCACTGACCACTGACCACTGACCACTGACCACTGACCCTTGATGAATCAGCTTGATGGAGTGCGCGGACGCTTCGCCGGACTCAAGACGATGTTGTCAATCAAGCGCGTCGCGCCGACGCGGGCGGCAAGCGAGACGAGAGCATCGTGGTCGTTATCGAGTTTTTCAATCGGGCGCATCGCTTCGGTATCGGTGATGGCGACGTATTCAAGCTGCACGCCGGGTTCGCGTGCGATGTTGACGCGCACGATGTCGCTTAACCTTTTGGCGGAGTGTTCGCCGCTTGAGAAGGCGCGTTCGGCGGCTTGGAGTCCGGCATAAAGCGCGGCGGCGGCTTGCTTCTGTTCGGCATTCAAACTCGCATTGCGCGACGACATCGCCAAGCCGGAAGCTTCGCGGATAATCGGCAGGATGACGATTTCCGTGTCAATCGCAAGGTCGCGCACCATGCGTTTGATGACGATGGTTTGTTGCGCGTCCTTCTGTCCGAAGTAGGCGAAGTCGGGACGTATGATGTTGAGCAGAAGCGCGACGACGGTGGTCACGCCGCGAAAATGTCCGGGACGCGCCGCGCCTTCAAACTCGTTCGATAAGCCTTCGACGTTGACGTAAGTTGAAAAACCGCGCGGGTAAATTTCGTCGTTCGTCGGCGCGAAAATGTAATCAACATTGTAGTCGGTCAGCATCGCGGTATCTTGCGTGAGGCGGCGCGGGTAGTGCGCGAAGTCTTCGTTCGCCCCGAACTGCGCGGGGTTGACGAAGATGGAGACGACGACGTAATCGCATCTGCGGCGGGCTTCACGGACAAGGCTCAAGTGTCCTTCGTGAAGCGCGCCCATTGTCGGTACAAGTCCGATGGTGCGCTCACCGCTTCCGTCGCGGCGAAGCTTGCGGACGACTGAACTCATGCGTTGGCGACGATTGATGATTTCCATTTAAGTTTCCGAATCGGGTATGGCATCGGCGAGAAGGCTGTTTTCCGGTGAGCCAAAATCGAGTTTGGTATCAACGGGCAGAGGATAACTTTCGGCTTCGGTCGGGTACGCTCCCGAACGCACTTCGTCGGCGAAGGTTTGAATCGCTTCGGTCATCGCGCGGCGAAGGTCGGCGTACTGCTTGACGAAGCGCGGGCGCGTCGGCGTGAACGCGATACCGAGCAAATCGTGTATGACGAGAATCTGCGCGTCGCAATCCGCGCCCGCACCGATGCCGATGGTCGGGATACCGACACGCTTCGTAATCAATGCCGCGAGTTCTCTCGGCACGACTTCCAGCACGATGGCGAATGCTCCCGCGTCTTCGATGGCGTGAGCATCATCGAGTATGCGATGCGCGGCTTCTTCGGTTTTGCCTTGAAGCTTATTGCCGCCGAACTTATGAAACGATTGCGGCGTGAGTCCGATGTGACCCATGACGGGAATTTCTTCGTCAACCAGACGCCGGACAATCGCGGCGCGCGAACTTCCGCCTTCGAGTTTGACGGCTTCCGCCCCCGCCTCTTTGATAAGTCGCAAAGCGGCGCGCACGGCGTCATCCTCGCCCGTGTGATACGAGCCGTAAGGCATATCGGCGACGAGCAGAGCGCGCGTCACACCGCGACGCACGGCGCGCGTGTGATGAATCATCGCATCGAGCGTGACGGGTACGGTCGTCTCAAGTCCGAGTACGACGTTGCCGACCGAATCACCGACGAGGATGATGTCCGTTCCCGCTTCGTCAACGATGCGCGCGGTCGGGTAGTCGTAAGCCGTGAGACACACGAGCCGTTCGCCGCGCTCTTTACTCGAACGCACGGAAGGGACTGTGACTTTTTCGGGACGCTGCTGTTTAAGGTAAGCCATGAGGGGAAAGTATAAAGTAGAAAGGCGAAGGTAGAAAGTTAAAGGCAAGCAAAACTCTAGGCGGATGTTGAACCGCCTTCCCGCTTTCCGTCTTCACCTTCCGCCTTTCTACCTTCGCCTTTCGACTTTGCTTCCGTCCGGCGTGACGGCTAGTAAGTCGTGAATTGTTCGGTGAAGCGTCGGGTGAATTAAGTCCGGCGCGATTTCGTTCAACGGGACGAGGACGAAGCGGCGAAGATGCAGACGCGGGTGCGGAAGCTGAAGAAAGTCGGTTGATGAAACGATGTGCGCGGCGTCTGCCGTTTGATAGAAAAGTAAATCGAGGTCAATCGTGCGGGCGATGCGTATTTGTGATGACGATGCGTGGCGACGACCGAGAGCGTATTCGATGCGAAGCAAGCGGGCGAGAAGTGCATCGGGCGCAGGCAAGTCTCCACCGAGTTCGGCAACCATGTTGAGATACGAACCTTGATTCGCGTCCGTCTCCGCGCCGGGCGTGCTGACGGGTTCGGTTTCATAAATCGCGGACAGCGTTTTGATTGACAGCCCTGCATCCAATATCCCGCGCACGGCAAGCAACAGTTTCGCGGCGCGGTCACCGAGATTTGAACCTAAACCGACGAAGGCACTCGCTTCGGGCAACACGGATGGCAGCGTCATACCGTGTAGTTTAACCTTGTCCGGCGAGGAATGGTGTGTTGTATGAAAGGTTTAGTTTATCGCCTCAATCATGGCGAACACTTCACTTGTGATTTGTTCGGCTTTTAAGTCTTGCGCTGCGCGCTTTTGGACTCTGCTCAAGTTGTCGCCGTTAAGATTGCGTTTGTACCAGCGCGCGGCGTCTTCGGTTATCCATCCGAGTTGTTGCATTAGCGGTAAGCTTTCCAATACATACTTGGTGCGTTCTTCGGCAGATTGATTTTCCAAGTTTTCAATAGGTCCGATAGTGTAACTTCGCAACCATGCTTCATACCCCGGTATCGCGTTTTCGAGTTCGGTTGGCATGTGTTCACCTACGCCCTTCAGCCCGCCTTTGCCGCCGGTTAAACTGCATCCGACTAGACCCGGCGGTGCTGATGATTCTAAATTCACATCTATGCTCCGTCCGGGAGTAATATCCTCTCTAAAGTAAGTAGAACCAAATGTGATCCAGTAACCGTCTTTGAAAAATCTAATAGCATTAGACATGCGACCTAAATGCCTTACGCCCTCGCGCAATCGTACAGGTCGCACATCCTGTGCGAAGGTCTGTACTGTGAACCACGATAGGTACGTCTTACTATCCGGTAGATTATGGATGTTATAGGTGTAAAGGTACTTGCCGTCAGACATCTTCGTGACCGAAGCACTAAGGATTATGTCAATCGCATCGGGTCGTTGATACATGATGACTTTCTCTTTGCCGTCATAGCCAATCCATGTGAAAGCGTATTTACCGGCTTTCACATCCACTGCTTCGACGCGCGGCTTCGGGTCGTAAGTCACGGGTTCGTCCGTCTTCGGGTCAATGTGCGTCTCGCGGTGTTCATACTGTGTCGGAGACGTGAGCGTGACGCGGCTTTTCGGTATCGGCTGACGCTGTATCTTTTGTGCTTGTTGCGGCGTGGTCGCACATGCTGCCTGTAGAAACAAAATTACAATTATTACGAGACGCATAATCTTTCCTCTCCGTAAATTCAGTTCGCTTAACCTATGCGTAAATGGCATTTCGAGCAGACGGTTACGATTATCACCCGCCTACTCGAAATGCCATTTACGCTCTTATTCACTCGCAAGTATAGTAGCTGCCGTTCCAACAAGGGTCGGGATAGGGTTCAGGATTGATGTTTGTGCAATCACACGTACTTGTATCCCAAGACCCGCCGTTGTTGTAACAGTCTTGTTCCTGAACGGCGTCGCACGACGGCGGCACATGAGTTCCTTCCAGCGTGCCGACGGCATTCGCAAATCCCTGACTGTTCTCGAAGTTCTGCCGCAGAATTTCGCGCCCGTTCAACCCTTGCGCGTTGTCGCCGCGCAGTCGGTTAAGCGATTGTTCGTGTTCAGCAGTGGTCGGCTCACGCATCCAGTAGCCGACGTGTAAGTCCGTAACGTAATCCGCGTCGCTCCGATTACGGTTGACATACTCCGCCGATTGGAACATCGAGCGTTCATACTCTTTAGCCACCGTGAGCGTTTGCGAATCCCCCTGCGCCTGAGCCGTCTCCAACCTGCCCGTCCAATATGACCAATCCGCGTCGCTCAAGTTTCTTTCAAGTGTCGCCCACGAGACGTTCGGGACGAAACTCGTCACGTTACTGGCGAAGCCGTTCGGTATGTTCTCCCCGAACTCAAACCTCAAGTGCCAATGTGGGTCTTTCTTCTTCGTCTCATCATTGGTGTCGGTTGAACCATGTGCAACGAAAATCTCATTCAGTTCTCTCCACCGATCAGTGGGAACATCACCCGGATCCCTGCAACAACGAACATCACAGTTTATTCCGACACGATGCTCGTCGTGATTAAGATGTGCCAGTGACCATCGCGCATCAACATCAAACTTCCCGCCTTGCGGAAGGCTTTGATCGTTGTAATGAAGCTTTTTATTTTCCGGGATTGGTTCGTTCGGGTAGAACTTTGCCGCGTAAGCATTGGCAATCTCCCGAAGCCCCTGATTAGCTCTAAACGTTCCCCAGTGATTAGTTCCTGCGGGGTGCGCGGCAATACCTGCAAAGCCGATCAAGTTGTAATTGTCACCCTCGAACAACTCCACTAAATCGGGAACTTTGACATCCAGAATGACATCGGTACTCAAGTCTGCCGCGGTCGCTGTGATTTTCGTGCGACCATTGAAGACGCTGGCTTGGTAGTTGGTGCGTAACACGCCGGAAGCATCGGTCATGCCGCGCAATTCGGTTCGTTCCCTGTCAAATGTTCCTTTCGGACGCTCGACGTTTCCGCCGACGTGCGCCGCATCAATGTGTCCGCCCGACCCGGCAGCTACTTCGAGAGTAAGCCTCACCGACCGGACGCCGGCAGGTCTCACTATAACCGTTAGCGGAGCCTTGCTGATGCCGCCGGTTTCAGCCGGACGAATGTACTGGTCTAGTCCCGCGTCAACTATGAGTGTTATTGATTCCGGCGTTGGTGTCGGATTCGGCGTCGGGTCAGGTGACGGCGAAGGTGAAGGTGAAGGCATCGGACACGGATTGCCGTTGGGAGCGAAACTCTGTCCGGGCTGGCATTGATTGGGTGCGATGAAGCGTATCGCGTGGCGGAAACTTCCGAGATATATCCGCGCGCCGTTAGAAATATCAACGACTCCGTGACTGCTGTATGTTTCATAGATTTCATCCGGCTTCGGATACAGATACTCGACATAGACCTTCGCGGCGTCCCAGTTGCCGGAGCCTTCATCGTAAGCGGTTCCGACCAACTTATCTCTGTTCAGACCGCCCTCGAACAAGCGACCCATGACCGTCGGGTCGTAATACAGTGCCGCGCAGTAATCCAACTCCGAAGCCGCATAGCCATAGACATAGCCGAGCGCATCAGTCATTACATTCGTCATCCTCGCAATCGTCAGGCGACGGGAGGCTTCAGTTTATCGCCTCAATCATGGCGAACAGATACTTTCTCGCGCCCCGTATCTTGAAAGTTTGTTCGGCTAATCTAGAGGTCTTACGCTTTGCCTTTTTGATTACTACTTCTACGTCACCGTGCCGGAGACTTTTCATTAAGCGGTATAAGTGTCCAAGTGGTGCTTTCGGCTTCGTGTTGCTTCTTGAGTCTTTCTAAAGAATTTTTATTCGCTTTCAATCCACTAGAACCATTTCTTCTCACACCCCTCGCCCCATTCTTTACATCTCTGGCAGGTGAAGGCGATGAAACAATTCTTGCCACCCACAAAGCGTTTCCGTTAGCCCTGATAATTCCGTCGAGTATCTGCCTGACGGTTAAATCAACTCCGGCAAAGGTCACATTCTTAACATTGAATATGTCGTCGGGAGAACTCCCATAGTCGCCGATATACCCATCCCTGTATTCTTCAGGATATAACGTCATGTTGATTTTCAATCTAAGAATTGCGTCGGCATCAATCAAGCTGACCCTGCGGACGTTGAATTGCTTTATGCTCAAGTTCAACAAGTTATGCGGAAGGTAAGCATCTTGCGGCTTGAAGATATGAAGGGCATTGTTTGCCGAAGTTGATTCGTATCCTTGATTAGATTGAAGGATGGCATTTATCAGCTGCTGAACGGTCGCACCCCGTTCAACACGAGGGGGCTTGGATTCAATGTTGATAGGCTCAACAATCTCTATTCCCATAGCGAGTTCGTAATGCTGCGCGGTGTCAATAAGCTGTTGCAACATTCCCTTACTGTGCGGGACGAACACAGCTTCTCGCGCAAGTTTCATGTTGAGGTCTTGTTCAAATGTCTGCGGTCGTCGGGCAGCGTGCGCGAAGCTTCCGAGCAAAGAACTCGGAGTGAAAATCGCCAAAAACGTCGCAAGCGTCCAAACCGAAAGCATAACTAGAAGCGCGGGAATCACATCGTCCGGTTTGAACTCTGCTTTGTTCTTCGACCCGACATCTTTAATTGAATCGAACAAACTTCCAATACAACTTCTTTTCTTCTTCCACCACATCGGTTGCCTTTTCCATCGTTTCGCCTTTTGGCGTTAAATCTTTTACCTGCGCCACCCATAAAGCATTACCGTTCGCTTTAGCGATGCGATCAAGTATTTCTCGCACAGTAAGATTATCGCCGGAGAAGGTAATGTTAGGTATGGCGAAAATATCGTCGGGCGCGAACCCGTAGCCACCCATATATCCATCTTTGAATTCTTCTGGATGAAGCGCGATTTCAACCGCCCACCAAAGCTTTTCTTCAACATCGAACAAATTTTTCTTATCTACTTCAAATTCTTCAACGCGAATATCCAGAACATTCTGCGGATCATCACTCGTAGAAGCAGGCGAGATGTGGATGATTTCTTTCTCCACAACCATGAAATGAATGGGCGCACGGGCGACAATCGCACCGATTAAATCTTGAACCGTTGCTTCACTCCCAAGCGAAAGCGGTGGAATAGGTGAATCCTTAGTTTGTTCAAGCCACTCAATGCCCATCGGCAGTCGATAATGCTGTGCAACCTCAGTTAGCTGCTGCAGCGGCGGTCTGTCGCTTGGAATAAATTCGGCTTTCTGCCTGAGTTTGAATTCTAAGCCGTGTTTGTTCGCGTCCGCCTTAGTGTTTTGTGCGACGCTCACTTTTGACTTATCTCGCGTTGCGGAAACGAAGGGTAAGTAAGCAAAAATCGTTGCTATAGCAGCTAAAAGCACGATATTCCTTTGCCTTGAATTAGACATAATTTCCTCCAACACATCTGGCGAAAGCGATGCAGACGGATGACGTTCAACGTCATCCGTCTGCATCGCCCAGATGCTAATTACTGCAAATGTATGTGCCATTGCTGTAGCACGGGTCGTAAGAGTAATTGCAAGAGCAGGTACTTGAATCCCATGATCCACCGCTACTATAACAATCTTGTTCTTGAACCAGATCGCACCCGACGGGATCGGTAACTACCAGCAACTGCCACTGTTGATTTGCACCACCAACATATTCCCACTGATGAATGTATGCGCCATTGTGTGTGTATGCGCCTTCAACATCCAACCCCTTTCCACTGTGACGGGCGACAATCTTAAAATAGCCATCACCCGTCGGAATCACTTCCCATTGTTGGTTAGTACCTCCCGCGTAAGTCTGCTGAATTACACGCGCGCCGTTCTGTGTTCCTGCACCTTGAACTTCGAGTGCCTTACTCGAATAACGCACGAGAATTTTGTAGTAACCGTTGCCCGTCGGTACGAACTGGAACTGCTGCTCGAAGCCGCCGAAATAATCCCACTGCTGTAGGAAAGCACCGTCGCTGTAGCTGCCAATGTAGAGCGACTTGCCGCTGTGCCGTGCCGTCACTTGGTAGAAAGCGTTCGGATCAAGTTCGGCGGAAGGCTCATCTGCCGGAGCGAGTTCCAACGAATAAACTAAGTTGACGAATTCCGATGAGGTTTCAAAACTTTGCAATAACAGTTCGCGCCCGTTTTGCCCTTGCGCGTTGTAGCTACCCAACGTACTAAGCCACGAAGCGTGTTCCGGTGATGCGGGCGCGCGTTGGTAGTAACCGTAGAACAAATTGTAAACAAACTCCTCGTCCGAAGCGTTACGACTTGCGTAATCAAGTGATTGAAACAACGCGCGTCCGAGTGCTTTGGCTTCGGCTAATAGTTGCGCCTGTCCCTGCCCGCCCGCTGTATTTAAGCGGTTCGTCCATGTTTGCAGATCGGCATCTGAAGGTTGCCACTCAACGACGCCCATGTAGAAATAGTCGACGAACGCAGTAGTCTTTTTACGCGCTGGCGTGGTGAGCGGCGGAGGTGTCGAATCATCTCCTTCAACAGAAATTCCATTACACTGGTAAGTGTAACTTTTATCATCATTGCTTAACACGAAACCGTTGACCGTATAGCGTTGGTATCCAGTGACAGCGCAACTGCCGCCGCGCAAACACGTGGTGCTACAAACTGAGTAAGTGTGTACCCACTCTCCGCTACCTCCAGTGCCTCTTCCTTGTGCCGGAGTCGTGCCTCCGCCTTTTCGGGGAACCAAGCACGAATTTGGAACATCATTATTGATCGTATCGGATAACGGCATACGGAATTGCATGTTATTGCCGAACTGGTCTTTTACTTGCCAATCAATAACTTTCGTCCACCCGTCGGTTCTCCGTCCCCGCACCGTCGCTCTACATTCGTTTGCGGCTCCGGCACTGTTACTACGTGTAGCAACATACGCCATTGTCGTTGGCTGCTGCACCGTAAGTGGTATTTGTGCAACGGATTCGCTCTCGCCGTACTTGTACCTTAGTTCAATATTAACGTCGTCTGGACTTCCACTCTTTCTATCTTTAGAAAACACCTTGATTGTTGATGCGGAGTTACTGCTAAGTGTTACCAAACTGCTATTCGTTGACCAAGTATAAGTACCGCCAACAGGCGTACCTGTAGCTACTATTTCTAAGAAATTCGCGTTGGGAAGATCACCTACGGCAGTTCCGTTAGCCAACGGAACACCGCTGCCACTGGTTCTGTAGCTAACTCTCGCCTGTTGAGTAGGAGTAGGACTCGGCGTCGGCGTCGGGGTCGGAGTCGGACATGGACTGCCGTTGGGAGCGAAACTCTGTCCGGGTTGGCACTGGTCAGGCGGCGGCGGGAAGCGGATGGTGTGGTCGCTCCGCCCCATCGCGTACCATCTCCCATCGTAAGCATCAATGGCGTAGTGGATGCTGTCCGTGTTGTAGTATTCATTACCAATCGGGTAGGCATAGCTGAAGTGGACTGCTGCCGGATTTGTATCCGCGTAGCCGCTGGCGTAGCCTTGCGCGAGTAAGCGCGTGTTTTCGCTTTGGTAGTTGCCTTCGACGAAGCGACTATAAATCGCCGGGTCGTAGTAAAGCCCGCCGCAATAGTCCATCTCCGAGTAGGCGTAGCCATAGACGTATCGTCCATCGTGCCACACCAACGAAGAACCGGAGATATAACCGCGATAGCAACCTCCATAGCAATCGTAGTAACACTCGCCGGGCGCAGGCATCAGGTTCGGTTGCGCTACGCCGCCGTCTTGCGTTCCAGATTTACGTCTGCCTTCGCGTGTCCGGCGACGTAAGCCTTCAGTTAATTGTTTCTAGTTTTGTAGTGGACTTGATGCTTGTTGCTGCGCGTCTTTTTTGATTTCAAGCTGATAGATATTCGGCGTGACACGTTCTTTGAGAAACTTATCGAACTTATCGAAGGCTTCTTCGCCGATGCTAAAGCGCAGACGGTCGCGTGCGCGTAAGATGGTTTGCTTGCGCTCTTGCGACAACACCATGAGTTCGGGTGGCGGGGCGGGTAAGTCAATCCTCTTTTTGCCTTTGTGTTTCTCTCTGAACGCCTTGATGATTTTCTGGGCGGCGGCATCTAGTCGCTCGACATCGCGGTTGGTGTCGGCGGCAACACGGTCAAGGATGACGGCTTGCGCGTCGTCTAATTTCGCCAAGTGCTTGTAGAGTTTGCGAAGGTGCTTGGCGTCTTTGCCTTTCTTTTCTTCATCGTCGGCTTGTTTGTCGAGTTCTTTGAGGTGGCGAAACACCTGATTGTAAGTGACGTGTTCGGGTACGGTTTTCCCTTCAAGCAAAGTTCCGATGGAAGATACGGGTTCGCCGGGAGCGGGTATGTGCAGGTCAGGCGGCGTGGGCTTCAAGCCGTTGGGTGAAGAGACTTTGGCTTTGCGTTCCTCGTCGCTTTGGTTCGTTTGCGCGAAGGCGGTGTTGGTGAAAGCATCCAGCATCGTCTTGTAGATTCGCGGTTGGGAGACGGCAAGCGAAGCGACGGCTATCGCTATCAGGCAGGAGAAGCAAAGGACACGTTTTTTGTTCATGGTTTTCTCCAAACGAAAAAGCACCTCACACATCGCTTAATTGAGTAAGCGGTGCGTGAGGCGCAGTTGAACGGACGTAAAGGTGATTACCAGTTTCTATGCTGGCACAGAGGTTGCGGGGGGGGGGTGTGCTATACAACATGCTTGAAATAATCCGCCGCTTCGTCGTCGGGCTTACCCGAACGAGTATCGCGGCTCCTGCTTAGGAGGCTTGAAGCGAACCGCATACTACACGAAGCTTGATGTGAATGATAGATAAATCTGAGGGGTTACACGGTTCAACAAAAAGCGTGGCAAAAGTCGGAACCGCCTGCGGTAGCGGGCGGTTATATTTGCGAGTTCAACCGCCCGCTACCGCAGGCGGTTCTGACACGCTCAACGAGAGCGACGATGGAGATATGTTAAACTCGAAAACATTGACGGGCATAACGAAGCTCCGTGAATGGCTTTCACGCCCGGCAAAATCTCGGTTGACAATCTTTCTACCACCATGGCGCGCAGACGTTTCCGCAACAACCAGCGTCACGAAGTCGTGACGGAGCGTTCCTTTCAAGAGTTTATTTCTTCGACGCCCGCGCAAGCCGTCACGCGCACCGAACTGCTTCGCTTGATTCGCGGCGGCGAAGATACTTATCTCGAACTCAAAGTTAAACTCTCGAATCCTGAAAAAATCGCACAGGGCATTTGCGCTCTCGCCAACACGGGCGGTGGGATGATTGTCTTCGGCGTGACCGACCAACTGCGTATCGAAGGCTTGCCGGAGATTGAAAACGTGCAGGATGAACTCGTGCGTTTGTGTCGTGAAGACATCGTGCCGCAACTCACTCCTTACATTGATGCGGTCGCTTTCGACAACGGGCGGCGCATTCTCGCCCTCGAAGTGCGCGGCAATCGTCGCCCGTATCGCACGCGCGACGGGCGTTGTTACATACGCACGGGGGCGGAAAAGCGCGAAGCCAATTACGAAGAACTCGCCGCGTTGATGGATGATGCGCGAAGTGCGATGTATGAAAACATGTTTGCCGTCGGTGCTTCGCTCGATGATATTGACGACGCGCACCTGTGGAGTTTCATGCGCCACTTCGGAACTGAAGTCATTAAGAAAGCCGCGAACGATTACCCGACGGGTGAAGTCATGGAGCGCGAATTGTTGCTTGCCGTGCCGTTCGGTTTGACGGTTGTGCCGACGGTGGCGGGCGTCTTGCTGTTCGGGCGTGACGGTCGCGTTCCCGAATTGCTTCCGCGCTCAAACGTGACGCTAACGCGCTTTGGCGGCGACAATCTAAGTTCACCGATTATCGAAGAAGCAAAAATCGGCGGCAATTTATTGACGGTCTATGAAGGCGCGACGAAGTTTATCGAACGCTACTGCGACTTGTGGGATGCTCCGCCGCGCGCATTCGTTATCGAAGACGCGCCCGTCATCGCCCGCGCCAATTATCATCGGGCGAGTGTTTATGAAGCGATTATCAATGCTCTCGCGCATCGTGATTTGGTTTTGCGCGACCACCCGACGCGGATTTATATCTTCGACCGCTCGCTTGAAATCATCAACGCCAGACGCACCGCGAACTTTTCAAGCATCGCCAATCGCGCGATTCGATTTGGCTTGCCGCAGCGTCTCAACCCGCATCTGCTTTCAATCTTGACCAATCCGGCTTACGGCGTGCGAAGTCCGGCTTCATCAAGTTCGTCAATGATGAGAGGCTTACCGATGATTTTAGGTGAGACGTTGCGCTTTAGCGGCAAGCCCGCCGAGATACACCTGTTCAACGACGAGTTCCGGTTGCGTCTGCATGGAGCGTGAAGAAATTAAGTCATTGATTCATCGGTTCATTGATTCACTATGTGACGCACTTCCTGTCTTGAAGGGACACGGAATCGCGTCACATTAGATAGTAATTTACGCTTCCTCAAAATCAACCGACGCGATGTGCTGGCTGATGTCGCGCCCCATCGCGGCGACTTGTTTATGCTGTGGGTGCGCGTCGTAGGCTTCGAGGGCGGCGCGGTCGTGGAAGCGGGCGATGAGTCCGGTGTCGTAAGAGCGTGCGAGGTGGAGCATGTCGAAGCCGACGGTTAAGGATGCAACTTCGGGGATGACGGCGGCGAGGGCGCGCAGGTGGTGGATGTGTGCGTCGCGTTGTGCTTGCGTGACTTCGGGTTTGTATTTCCAGACGACGATGTGTGTAAGCATGATTTTATTGATGGCAAAAGTTGATGGTTAAGCGGCGGTATCGGAAAGATGCGCGGCATGTTTTCGCAGTAAGTTCCACGCTTGTTCGATGTGCGTTTCGGTGGTGCGTATGTGACCGATGGTGAGGCGCAGGGCGAACCTGTCATGCAGGCGCGTGTGCGAAATGAACATCTCGCCCGTCGCGTTGACGGCGTGCATGAGTCGTTCATTGAGCGCGTCAAGAGATGTGGCATCGGTTTCGGTATGCGGCGCGAAGCGAAAGCAAATCGTCGAGAACGGAACGGGGGCGAGTAGTTCCCAATCGGGAGCGGCTTTAATCCACGATGTGAAAAGTGAACCGAGACGATTGTGTTCGCGGAGTCGGGCGGCTAAACCTTCTTGTCCGAAATAGCGCATCACCATCCATAGTTTGAGCGAACGAAAGCGGCGACCGAGTTGGACGCCGTAGTCCATGCCGTTCATCACGGCGTGCGTGTCATCGGTCTTTAAGTATTCGGGAATCAGTGAGAAGGCGCGCCGCAAAACGTCCATCCGGCGGGTGTAGAGAACGGAACAATCGAACGGCGTGAACAACCACTTGTGCGGATTGGTGACGAGTGAATCGGCACGCGCGCAACCGTCGAGAATGAATTGTAGTTCGGGGATGACGGCGGCACTTCCGGCATACGCGGCGTCAACGTGAAGCCACAGTTTATGACGTTCACAAACGTCGGCAATCGCCGGAACAGGGTCAACGCTCGTCGTCGAAGTCGTGCCGACGGTGGCGACGACGCAGAAGGGAAGCGCGCCCGCCCGTGTGTCTTCGACGATGGCGCGCTCAAGTTCTGCGGCGTCCATACGAAACTCCGCATCAACCGGAATTTTGCGTAAAGAGTTTTGACCGAGACCAAGTAAAATCAGAGCCTTCTCAACCGACGAATGAGCCTGTTCGGAAGTATAAACACGAAGCAAGGGAAGCGCATCGTCGCGTCTCGACATGCCGCGTTCGCGTATGTCGAGGTTCAAGTTTTCACGCGCGGCGGCGATTGCGTGGAGCGTCGAAACGGAAGCCGTATCGTAAATCAGACCGTCGAAATTATCGGGCAAGCCAATCATTTGACGCAGCCAAGAAACGGCGACGCCTTCAAGTTCAGTCGCGGCGGGAGCGGTGCGCCACAGCATTTGATTGACGTTAAACGCAGCACACAAGAGTTCACCGAAGATGCCGGGAGCGGACGCGGTGATAGCGAAATAAGCGAAGAACGACGGATGATTCCAGTGCGTGAGCGAAGGGGCGATGATGTCTTTCACGTCGTCGAAGATTGCCGCGAAGTCTTCGCCGCGCGCCGGTGCTTCTTCGGGAAGGGCGCGACGCACATCGCCGGGTTGCGTCGAAGGAAGCACGGCGTAGCGTTCGGTATGGGCGAGATAGTCGCCAATCCAATCAATGATTTCGTGACCGTGACGGCGAAAATCTTCGGGCGACATATCGCCAAGTGGGTGGGTGAGTTTTGATTCGTCCGATTGCGACATAAGGGTTCAAGCGGCGTACTCCTCAACGTACACTTCATGTTCACCGATTCGTACGCGAAACTTGACTTGCCCGGCGAAAGTATTTTTGGTGAGCGTTTCGATTTCGCGTGCCGTCGCTTCGCGTAAGTACGGTTCGCCGCAGTTGGCACACAATCGCGCCGGTACGTCAGTGACAACGAGAATCGCTTTGTCACGTTCAAAGGTCATCGTCGTCGTACCTTCATCGAATCGGGTGTTTTTGCAGACAAGGCATTTCATATAAGTGGCTTGGCTTATGTTGAACCAGCATGAGAGTTTAACTCAAGTTACGCGGTTAAGGATTTACAGCCCGATTCATCGGGCTTTCCGCCGCAAGGCGGCACATAGCCACGCGATGAATCGCGTGGTCGCTTTCCGGGCAGAATCCGAAAGGGCGTTTTAACGTCCTTCTCCCGGTGGCTTAAGCCAGCGGATTACAAGCCCGTTGAAACGGGCTGAGGAATTATTACCCGATGCTGACCACGCGATAAATCGCGTGGCTATCAGCCCACAGGGTAAGCCTCGTGAACGAGGCTGAAAACCAAAACTGCGCGGGCGTGAGAGTTTAAGTCATCTCGCGCAAAGCGGCGAGAAGTTTATCGTGGATGCCGCCGAAGCCGCCGTTGGACATGATGGCGACGGTATCGGCGGGGCGCAAAATCTGAACGAGACGGCGCACGATGTCGTTCACTTCGGCAATCATTTCAGCGGGCTTTCCGCTTGCTGCGATGTCGCGGACGAGTTGCGCGGTGTCTAGTAGTTCATTGGTCGTGTTCGCGGTGTTCTGCGATTTGAAAACGTCGGCGATGATGATGATGTCGGCGGCGGTGAAGGCGCGTGCGTAATCGGCTTGAAAGATTTTCAGGCGCGAGGTTGCCGAACGCGGCTCAAAGACGGCGACGATGCGACCCTCTTTTTGTTTGGCGCGCAAGGCTTCGAGCGTCGCGCGAACGGCGGTCGGATGATGCGCGAAATCATCAATCACCGTCACGCCGCGTTCACGCCCACGAATTTGCATACGGCGTTTGACATTCTCGAACGTCCGCAAACCTTGCTTGATTTTCTCCGGCGTGATTCCCCACGCCGAAGCCGCGACGATACAAGCGAGACAGTTGCGAACATTAAATTCACCGATGAGCGGCGTTTCTATTTCGCTCCACGACGCACCGTCGCGCGTGACGGTGAAGCGTGTCATCTCGCCTGAGAAATCAATGTCGCGTGCTTGCCAGCGGCAATCGTCACCCAAGCCGAAGGTTTCGATTTGCGTGTGAAGTTTGCCCGCGAAATTGTTCACCACGTCGCGCACATTCGCGTCGTCCCATCCGGCGATTAGGCGACCGTTGCCGGGAACGAGATTCATCAGACGACGAAACGCGAGTTTAATCGCGTCGAGGTTCGGGTAAATATCGGCGTGGTCAAACTCTATGTTGCCGACGATGCAAAGCTCCGGCAGATAGTGCATAAACTTCGATTGCTTATCGAAGTAAGCGGTATCGTATTCGTCGCCTTCGATAACAAAGTAATCGCTGTCGGTGACGCGGAAACTCGAATTGAAATTCTGCACGACCCCGCCGACGAGGAAGCCGGGATGAACGCCGCCGACTTCGAGAACGTGCGCGGCGATGCTGGTCGTCGTCGTTTTGCCGTGTGTTCCGGCGGCGACGAGTGAGCGTTTGCCGTTGATAAATTCGCGCTTCACGGTTTCGGCTTGCGATTGAAACGACAGGCGACGATTCAAGACGGCTTCGACTTCCACATTGCCGCGCGACATGGCGTTGCCGATAACCACGATGTCCGGCGCGGGTTCGAGGTGTTGGGGGGCATAGCCATGCATGACTTCGATGTTTAAGTCCGCGAGCATCGTGGACATCGGCGGATAAACATTCTGGTCAGAGCCGGTGACGTGATGACCGCGCGCTTTGAGCATTCCGGCGAGCGAAGCCATCGCCGTGCCGCAGATGCCGATAAGGTGATAATGCATAAAGGGAAGTGATGAGTGATGAGTAATGAGTGATGAGCAAGAGGGTGTTTATTTTGTCACTGACCCCTGACCCTTCGCGTCAGCGACGGGCAAGGTGAAGGCGAACATCGAGCCTTTGCCTAATTCGGATTGAACGGTGATTGTGCCGTTGTGAAGTTCGACGAGTTGTTTGGTGATGTAGAGTCCCAAGCCCGTGCCTTTTTCGTTACGTGTCGAGCGCGAGCGGGCTTGTTCGTATTTGTCGAATAGACGCGATAAATCTTCGGGGGCGATGCCGACTCCGGTGTCGGAGACGGCGACGCGCACGGTGTCTCCGGTATGGTCGGCGGTGATGTCAATCGCGCCGCTGCGCCCGGTGAACTTCAAAGCGTTGGAAATCAGGTTGACGAGTATGCGGCGCAACTTGTTCGCATCAGCCCACACGGGCGGAAGGTCTGCGGGCAGAAAGTCGCCCATCATAATCTCTTTTTCGCGGGCGAGCGGCTCCATCGTTTCGCAGACTTCATCAATCACGTTTTTCAAGTTGACGGCGGCGAAATCCAGACGCAATGAGCCGGATTCGAGTTTGGAAGCATCGAGTAAATCATTGACGAGTTCGATGAGACTCGCGGCGTTGCGCTCCATCATGCCGACCATCTTTTTTTGTTCGGCGGTCAAATCACCGAGTCGCCCGGAAGTGAAGAAATTGATGACGCCGGAGATGACCGCGAGCGGTGAGCGAAGGTCGTGCGTCGTCAACGCGAGAAATTCTTCCTTCATCTGCGAGACATCGCGCAGGCGTGTGTTCGCGGCTTCGAGTTCACTGTTTGAAGTGTTGAGGCGGCGGTTGAGTTCTTCGAGTTCGACGCGCTTTTCTTCGAGTTCGGCGAGAACCTGAATCAAGTCGTGGTTCTGCTGTTTGAGTTCATCAATAAGGGAATCGTCGTCAGCAGCATTGATGCTGTCTTTGATGCTTAGTATCCGGTCGCGTGAGGAGCGGGCGACGATTGCGGGCAGCCACTTGACGACGGTGACGCGCGTGCCGGTGTCCGGTGCGGTGTCAATATCAAATTCATCCATCAGGCGACGTGTGCCGCCCAAGCCGACGCCCATGCCGGAAGTCGAACGGTACTCGCCGCGCATGATTGAGGCGAGAGTGCGCGCATCAATGCCGGGTCCATCGTCGCGCGCAATCAAAGACAGACCTAAATCATGAGCGCGTTCCGCGATGCTAAACGTAATCGCGCCCTGCTTGGCGTATTCGTAAATGTTGCGCGTCAGTTCGGAAACGGCGGTCGTGATTTTGATTTGCGTCGTCTGGTCAAAGCCTATGTCGCGCGCCAAACGCCGCGCGCGGTCGCGCACTTTCACGATGTCCGCTTCGCGTCTGACATAAACGTCGCCGATGCGTATGTGGTTGATGTGGTTCATAAATCAGGAGCCAGTAGTCAGGAGCCAGAAGCCAGAATGAAGACCGGAAGGCAGTTTAATGTTCAATGTTTCAAGTTCAACGCTGAATGTCCAACATCGAAACCTGAATACATGTTCTATTCTGGTTCCTGACTTCCGGCTTCTGGCTTCTCAATAATTACCATCACCGTCGCGTCGTCCGAGTCGCGGCTGAAGTCGCGCATTAAAATCGCGGCGGCGAGTTGCGGGTCGTGTGCGAGGAGTTGTGGATAATTGGTGATGTCCCATGACGCGCTTAGACCGTCGCTGCTCATCACGAGCGTCGCGCCGTTTGCCCATGCGTGTGACCAGACGGAAACTTTGCCGAGCCGCGCGCCGAGTGTGCCGTTGGTGGGAATCAGGTGAACGGGGGCGGGCGTGCCGAAGACGCGGGTTTGAATGTTGCCGACTCCGGCGAACGTCAAACGGTTGTGCGCGTGGTCAATCGTGACGACGCTCATCACCGCTCCGCGTGTGCCGCGCAAGCGTTCATGGACGGCAAAGACGAGCGCGTCAAGCGGTTCGTCCGCAGTCCAAACTTCAAGCACGCGAAGGGCTTCCTGTGATGCTTGATACGCTCCCGCGCCGTGACCCAAGCCGTCTATCACGGCGGCAAAGGTCGTCTCCGCTTCGGTCTTGATGAAGTAGGCGTCGCCGTTAAAGCTTTCGCCGGGATACGGGCGACTCCACGTTCCGCATTTAATCGGCGGCGTATCGGCGGCAATGTCGTTTGAAGAAGAAGAAAGTGAAGCATCGTAAGACGCGCGGTGTTCACGCGGTAAAGATTTGCGGCAGAGAAGTCCCGTGCCGTGATTGGTGCGGCGGGCGGCGGTGGTTCGCATGGAGATTGATGCAGAGGTCGCCACCATCGAGTATAAATCGAAATCATCGGTGAGGCGTTTGACCGCGCCGAGTCCCGTGCCGAGACTGCCGCCGCTTGAAACGCCGTCGCTCAATGCCCGCGCGATGTCATATATGCCGGGACCCTTGTCGAGATAAACGAGTTCGATGCCCGCGTGAGGGTGAGGGACAAGGGCGGTGCTACCGGCAAACAACGACGCGGTGTGTGACGCATTGTTATTGTGCGGAACGGATTCGAGGGCGGCGAAGTGGAGCGTGCCGCCCTCGGTCGCGTACTTAACGGCGTTGGTCGCAATTTCTTGAACCACGATGTCGAGCGCGGAGAGGTCAGTTTCGGGAAAGCCGAGCGCGGCGGCAAAGCGGTTGACCGCGCGCCGCGCCGCGCCTATATCGGTTTCGAGTTTGATGTTAGTTGAAGCGAAAGAGCGCATGGGTTACGGGGCTAATCGTCGGGCAGTATCGTCTAGCGTATTAACCAGCGCACGACGGTGACGCGAGTTCCGATGTCGGGTGTGGATTCAATTTTGAAATCGTCAACCAGACGACGCGAACCGGGAAGCCCTTTGCCCAGACCGCCGCCGGTGGTGAAGCCGTCGCGCATCGCCAGTTCCGTGTTGGCGATGCCGGGTCCGTTGTCTTCAAAAATCAAACGCAAACCTTTACGCGAATCGTTTTGCACCGTGCCGATGATGACGCGCCCGCGCACCGCATACTTGATGATGTTGCGCGCGAGTTCGGACGCCACCGTCGTCAATCGCGTTTGGTCAACAATGGAAAACCCCATCCCTGCTGCCGCCGCACGAACTTCATTGCGGGCGACGGCGATGTCGGTTTCCTGTTCAAGAGCGATGGAACGACTCTCCACTGAAGCTGAATCCTTCGTTGGCACTTGCCGCATCGTCATCGTCAAGAACAAATTCGCCGCGCAGTAACTTGATGCCTTCGTCAACATTGAGAACCGTGTCAACGCCGCCGAGTTCAAGTCCGAGTTCGACGAGTGTGATGGCGACGGCGGGCTGCATTCCGACGACGACGGTGCGCGCGTCCATAATGCGCGCCATCGCCGCGATGTCGGAAAGCATTCGCCCGATGAAGGAATCAACCATCTCCAAAAGCGAAATATCAATCAGCACGCCGCGCGCTCCCGTGCGCTCAAGCTCATTAAGAATGCTGTCTTGAAGTTGAAGCACGGTGGCATCGTCCATATCAACCTGAATAGGAACAACCAGCACGCGCCCGACTTTGAGAATAGGAATTTTGATTGCCATTTTGTTGAGTAATGAGTGATGAGTGATGAATAAGCAAGCAAGGAGATTTATATTAGACCTCTTGCAAAAGTCCCGTAGGGACTAACTGATAATAGCCCAGCGATTTATCGCTGGGAACGATGTCGGAAATTTCCCCAGTCCCATAGAGACGACTGACCGGATTTTCAATTGTCCCTACGGGACAAGGCATGGTTGTTCACCCTGTACCCAGCGATGAATCGCTGGGCTAAAATCAAACGTCCCTGACGGGACGACTTTCGCAAGAGGTCTATTCATCCCTCATCCCTTAGTCCGTTGGATGTTGTCGTCAACGACGCTTGTGCCGTGCGCGGCGAGGCGTGAGGCGGCGAGTTTGATTGATTCGTTACCGGCTGTTCTTATGTTCTCGGTCATCGCGGCGAGTGATTTTGCCGAGACGACGACGCGCCCGCTCATTTCAAGGGCGAGTTTGATGCCGTCCGCCATTTGCGCGCGGGTCGTTATCTGCGTCAGGTCTATGCCGAGTTGCACCATCGTCTGGGCAATCGCGGGCGACACTCCGGTCAGCACGCACCGCGCACCCATGAGGCGCGCGGCAGTCACGGTTTTAATTAAGTGATTGGCGACAAGCGTGTCCATCGTGCGGACGCCGGTGATGTCGAGAATCGCAATCGTCGAACCCGTTTCAACGATTTTATGAAGCAAGGCTTCCATCATCACCTGAGCGCGACGAGAATCGAGTGTGCCGATAATCGGCAGCGACAAGATTTTGTCCCAAACTTTAATCACCGGCGTCGAAAGCTCCATCATGTCGGCTCGTTGTTGATGAATAATTTGCTCACGCGAATTGATAAAGTTTTCAATCATCACCAACCCCATTTTATCGAGTAGGCGCGTGAAATAGGTCATCTCGCTCACAAGCAATTCGATGTTGCCTTCCATATCTTGAATGAGCAAGGGAAACACCGCATCGCGCAACGACAAAATATAACTCGCGTTCTCCGTCGCGGCGTAACCCTTAACGGCGCGTTCGCGTGAAAGCTCGTTGAGCAACGTGCGTAAGTCATCAAACGCCGCATCGCTGAAATCGCGCCCGCCGGATTCACGAATCGCTTTCGCCAGCATTTCGACGAGTTGACGCGATTGGGTTTGCAGTTCCTTTTTGGAAATAAGCTCATCACGAAACTCGCCGGAGTCGAGTCGCGCCTTAATCCAATCGTCAAGCAGTTCATCCGTGCGATTGTTTAGAACGTCAACGACGCGAACGGGACGCGCCTGTGTCGAAGTCATCTGTTCAGACATGATAGTTCTCTTGGTTTTCACGCTTTAGGACGACGCACAGGAACACATCATCCAAGCTTTGAACTGGCGTTAATTATGGTTGCGGGATTAGCGAATTTCGCTCAATGTTGCCGGGTATCAACACCCGCGCGATACAGGTTGGAACTAGGCGAACATCGTATCTATCCGCACGGGGAAAAGCAAATCTGAAAGGCAGGAGCCAGAAGTCAGGAGTCAGAAGCCAGAAGAAGAAAAGAATTGATTCATTGCTTTATCGGTTCATTGAATCGATGACTGAATGAACCGGTGAAGCAATCCCGTATTATTCTGGCTACTGACTCCTGACTTCTGACTCCTGCTTTACAAAGGTATTCCGCCGATTTTCTCCACCTTCTTCAATCGCATGGGAGCGACGAGGACGGATTCGTCCTGTTCACGATGGCGGCGCGCGTCGCCCGCGTGCCACTTCGCCCATTCCGCCGGAGCGTCGAAGGTTTCGCCGCCGTGTTTCGTCAGACGCGAACGTATGCGGCATAAGACGGGCGTATTGACGCCCGTGCCGCTTAAAATCGCTTGTCCTTTCGTTAAGGCGGGAAGTTCCGCGAGTAGTTGACGCCCCGCGCCTTCGACCGAGCGCGCGATGGTGTCCTGATCAATCGGGTTGACGATTCGCATGATGATTTGCGTCATGCACTGCGAAAGAACGTCTTGGTCGAGTTTGCCGGGACGCTGTGTGATGAGTCCTATGCCGACGCCGAATTTCCTGCCTTCGCTCAAGATTTGTTTCAAGACGTTGGTCGAAACAACGGTCTGTCCGGCGGGTGCGAAGCGGTGAGATTCTTCGAGTAAGGTGAAAACCGGATACGGCAAAAAGTGTTCGCCAAACGTTACTTCTTCACTGACCGTCATCATGCGGGCTTTGTTGACGCGACGAAGCAGCGTGGCGACGACGACCTGTTGTTCGCTCTGTTCGATGTCCGAGAGTTGAAGCACGGTACAGCATCCGGGACGGAACATGTCGCGCAAAGGGATGTCTTCGCTGTCGGAGAAAATCGTGTCCGTGCGGTCGAAGCGATGGTCGAGCCGCCACAATAAACCTTCGATGGATGAGACGTTCCCCGATGAATCGCCGCGCCCGTCGTCCTTGCCATACTTTTCTTCTTGGACGGCATCGCGCAAATCGTGATACGCCCATTGCCCTTCGCGTTTCGTGTTTTTGATTTTGCGAAAAGCCTGCGATAGGAAGTGAAGCATCTTGTCGCTTGTGCCTTCCGGCAAAAGATATTTCACGTCGGATTCGGTCAGGGATGAGAAGCGAATCTTGATGCGGTCGTGGGTGAAGATTTTGACTTCGGGGCAATAACCGTCGGCGTGAGAAAATTGCTTGTCCGATTCGATGGCGCGCAACGTGTGATATTCGGCGTGCGGGTCAACGATGAGGACGGCGGCGCGGTTGTGCGGCATCATCAATTCCTCGACGAGAACGCCCGCCGTGTACGATTTGCCCGCGCCCGTCGAAGCCAAAATCGCAAGGTGCGTCGAGACGACATCCTTGATTGAAAGCACGAGCGGGACTTCTCCGGCGGCGCGAGTTAAAAGTGAACCGACGTGCGCCGAACCATGTTCGCCCGTCGTATGCGCGGAGAGAACGCCCGCCAATGTTTCACTTGAAGCCAGACGCACGGACGCGCCCGCTTCCGGCGGAATGCGTGGGTTCACGAAGTCGTTCATCCGGTCGTCGAAAAACCCTATGGTTTCAACCGTGATTTCGTAAAGCTCGCACGCTTCATCGTCGAGTCCGATGAGGGCTGAAACGATTGACGGCGGTGTGTTCGGGTCGGCAAGAAAAGCATCGGGGAGATTACGAATCAAACGGCGCGTGGTAATCGTGCCTAAGATGCGGCGTTCGTGGTCGCCATCTTGCGCGAGGTAATAAACGAATTCACCGATGCGCGCACGCGCGTTGTCGGTGGTGATGAAGATGTATTCATGCGGACGCTCGCCGGGACCTTTGACCGTTCCGGTGAGCATATCGGTTGAAGGGTCTTGAGTCATACCTGTGTGATTCAATCGAAGAAGCGGCGAATGGTTTCGACGACGTAAGCTTGTTGGTCGTATGTCATTTCAGAGTAAATCGGAAGGGCAAGGGTTTCGCGTGCCGCCTGTTCACTGTGCGGAAAGTCGCCCGCTTTGTAGCCGAGAAACGCGAAGCATTCTTGCAGGTGAAGCGGGACGGGATAGTAAATCGCCGTGCCGATGTTTGAAGCGCGGAGGTGTTCGACGAGTGCATCGCGCTCTTTCTCATCAACGCGGATGACGAATTGGTTGAAGATGTGGCGGACGTTTCCGCGTATGTGCGGCAAGCTTACGCGGTCGGGTAAATCGGCTTCGGCAAAAAGTTCAAAGTAGCGCGCGGCGTTGCGTGCGCGCAGGTCAGACCACGAATCGAGGTGCGGAAGTTTGACGCGCAGGATGGCGGCTTGTATGCCGTCGAGACGCGAGTTGATGCCGATGAATTTATGATGATAGCGCGACGTTTCGCCGTGAACGCGAAGCACGCGAAGGCGTTCGGCTAAACGGTCGTCGTTTGTGACCATCATCCCGCCGTCGCCGCACGCCCCCAAGTTTTTCGCCGGATAAAAACTGAAACATCCGACGGCGGACATCGAACCGGCGCGGCGTCCGGCGTCTTCCGCGCCAATGGCTTGCGCGGCGTCTTCGACAATCGGAATTTTGTAGTGCGACGTGTACAACAGCAATTCGTCCATCTCAGCGCACTGACCGTATAAATGCACGGGCATTATCGCCTTCGTGCGTGGCGTAATCTCATATTGGATTAGGTCGGCGTCAATGTTAAAGGTGTTCCACTCAATGTCCACGAAGACGGGGCGTGCGCCGAGTCGCGTAATCGCGCTTGCCGTCGCAAAGAACGTGTACGGCGTAGTGATAACCTCATCACCTTCTTTGATGTCCAAAGCCATCAGCGCGAGCAGCAGAGCGTCCGAACCGGAAGCGCACGCGACGGCGTGTTTGCAATGTGAATAAGCGGCGATTTCGGTTTCGAGTTGCGCGGCTTCGCCTCCCAAGATGAAGGCGTTTGAATCCATGACACGCGAAATCGCGGCGTCGAGTTCAGGGCGAAGCGGGGCGTGTTGCGCGGTGATGTCGAGTAAGGGAACGTTTGCGATACGCGCCGTTGATGATGATGAAGCGGATGCAGTGGTCATTGAAACTTCGATTTTGAGGTGCGGGTTTGAGACGAAAGAGTTAGTTCAACTCTGCGTTTTTGCTCTGCTTTCCTCTCGCGGCTCTGCGGTTTGTAAATCGTCGAATGATTTAACCGCAGAGACGCGAGAGAATGCAGAGAGAAAAAGAGTTTAGACGCGGGCTTTCTCTTTGGCGTCCTGTTGTTCGTCGTTCGCAGTGTTGTCGTAATAGTTCGCGTAGTAACCGGCGTAGTAATTGTAATCCGACGATTCGAGTTTGACGTTATTAAGCACGATGCCGTAGATGTGCGCTCCAACGTCTAGGAGTTGTTGACGGGCGCGGCGGACGATGGAGCGTGAACTTCTGCCGCCATGAACGACGAGCATCACGCCGTCGGTTAAGGTCGAGAGAATCGCGGCATCAGTGAATGAAATCGTCGGTGGCGAATCAATGATGATGTGCGTGAAGCGCGTTTGAAGTGTGTGAATTAGGCGACGCATTTCATCCGAACCTAAAAGCTCCGCCGGATTGGGCGGCACGGGTCCCGAAGACATCACTTTTAGATTCGGCAATCGCTCATAAGAGTGCATCACGTCGTCGAGCGTGTTTTCTCCGGCAAGATAATTCGTCAGCCCGCGCGAATTGGGCAGACCGAAATGGGCGTGGATGCGCGGGCGACGAAGGTCGCAATCGAGAATCAAAACTTCGACTCCGGTTTGCGCCAGCATCATCGCGGTGTTGACGGCGGTGGTCGTTTTACCTTCCGACGGCTGGCTTGATGTGACCAGTACGCTGCGCGGCGGTTGTCCGGCGGATGAAAGCAGAAGCGACGTGCGAAGGTGACGGTAAGCTTCCGCGACGGGCGAACGCACGTCTTCGATGAGCGTCAGTGCGTTGGCATCGCGCGCCATAGTTGTGAGAGCGGTTGATTTTCCGGCGCGGGCTTTAATGAGTTTATCAAGACGCGGGGCGGGGATGAGGGCGAGCGTCGGTAAGTTGATGTAACGCTCAACTTCTTCGATGGATTTAAGCGAATCGTCGAGCGAGTCGAGCAGGACGCTCAAGCCGACGCCCGCCATGAGTGAAAGCAGCAGGGCGATGGCGATGTTGCGTGTGCGTGCGGGTGCGACGGGGGCGCGTGGAAGTCTGGCATCGGTGGCGACGGTGACGTTGTTGGAGCGTTCGCCGGAGGTGATGTCGAGTTCTTTCTGGCGTTTGGTCGCGGTGTTGTAAAGTTCCTTCGTCGTCTCTAAACGCTGGTTTAAGTCGCTTAGTAGAATCTCTGCTTGGCTGCGCGTGTTCGCCGTGCCGCGCTCGGCGGCGTAAGCTGAACGAAGCTTGCTTTCTTTGCTTGTCGCCGCTTCATATTTCAAACGTAAGCTGTTGACGACTTCATCGCTCAACTTTCTAAGGTCGCGCTTAGACTGGCTGATTTGCTCGTCAACTTTCTGGACTTCCGGGTATTCTTTCGTGTACTGAACGAGTAACGCAGAACGCTTTTCTTCTAGGTCGTTGACTTTCTGGCGCACGCGCTGGACTTGCAAATTCTGTTGGACTTCAGGAATCGAGAAAGCATCGGTCGCGCGGCGCGCACTATCGTATGCGGCTTGCGCGTCCTTCATCTCCTTTTCGGCATCAAGGGCGTAGGTGCTTAAAGATTTAAGTCGCGTCGCAGTTAAATCTTGACCTTCGGCTGCGCCGAGTGGCAAGTCGTTGTTCTTGAGATAAGCGATGCGTTGTTCTTCGAGTTGGCGGGTCTGCAATTGTAAATCGGTGATTTGGCGTGCGAGCGAACCGGCTTGAGTTTGCGTCCCCGAAGTTTCGCGTTGCACGTCGTTGTTGATAAAGGTTTGGGCAATCGTCGTGACGACGGCTTGCGCGAGTTGCGGGTCGGTGTGGCGGAATTTCAGTTCGACGAGGTTGGTTTTCTCGGTCGGTTCGACGATGAGCGAACTGCCTAGTGCGTCTTCGTAAGGTTCGAGTTTGGCGAGTTGTTCGCTTGTCAGTGTGTCGCTCGCGGTGATGTTCGCCGTCGTGCTTTCGTCATCGGTCGCCACGGCGAGACCTTGCGGCGTGGTTTCGGTTTTCTTATCGCCACCAAAAGCGCGGCGCACGGTTGTTAGTAAATTATCGCGCTCTCTGCCGCCGAGAAAATTGGAGTTGTTCGGCAAGTCGAGGGCGAGGGCGACTTGGCGCATCAGCTTCGGATTCTCAAGCAACTTGAGTTGCGTATTGCGATACTGCAAATCGTTTTGCGTGCCGAACACGAATTCTTTGCTTTGCAATAGAGGCTTCGTCTTCTGTTCTATTTGCAAGCCCAACTTCGCTTCGTAAATGTCCGGCAAACGATACATGTAAAGCGCGACGAGGGTGGTGACGATAAGCATGATGCTTAAAATCAGCCACTTGCGTTTCTGCACGATTTGCAAATAATCGCGCAGGTGAACCTGTTCGGCGAAGCTCGATGCGGACGTGGAAGAAGGCGCGGACACCGGAACGGTCAAGTCGCGCAACGGGCGGTCAATCACGCCTGAACCGGACGGCACGGGCATCAAACGATTATCTTGGATAGCCATAATGATTAAGTGATGAATGATGAGTAATGAGTGATGAGTTGAACGGGTGATTTAGTTGTCACACGTCAAACGCCGCTCTAACCTCATTCTTACGATAAATAATAACCCACTGCTTATTGATGGTTGAAACGCGAAAGCGCGAAGCCACGCGATTGGTGCTTAGTGTTGTGGCGACATGATAGCAAAGAAAGTGATGAGTGATGAGTGATGAGTGATGAGCGAGAGAATTTGCTTTTACTCATCACTCATTACTCATCACTCATCACTACTTTTTCGTTCCATGCGGGAAGCGGGGCGAGTCCGATGTGTTCGGAGAGAAGACAGCGCAGACGCGAATTGACGGGGCGCGGAGCGGGACGCTTCAGGTCGTGGAAGGAAACGGTTTCGAGTTCGGCGGCTTCTTCTCTAAATCCGGCGGCTTCGAGAAAGTGTCGGGCGAAGGTCGCGTAATCCGTTCCCGCACCGCCGCCCACGACGTGATAGATGCCGGGAAGGTCGAGCCGTGCGAGTTCGCAGAGTCGCGCGGCGAGGTCGCGGGCGGCGGTCGGGCTGCCGTAAGAATCATTGATGGCTTTGATGTTCGCTCCGCGTGCCGCGAGTTCTTTGATTAGGTTCGCGGTATCGGTGGCGACGCGGCTTAGAAAGTTTGTGCCGTGTGTGCCATAAACCCAACCCGTGCGAACGACGACGGTGCGCGCGTGCGCGGCTTGCGCCCGACGTTCGCCGTCGAGTTTGCTCTGCCCGTAAATGCTCAATGGATGTGCTTCGTCGCGTTGCGTATAGAAGCCGTCTTTCGCTCCGTCGAAAACATAGTCGGTGGAAATCGTCACGAAACAAGCGTTTGATTTATTGGCGGCGCGGGCGAGATTTTCAACCGCACCGGCATTGACGGCGTAGGCGCGTTTCGCATCCGTTTCGCATCCGTCAACATCCGTCCACGCCGCGCAATTGATAAGCGCGTCGGGGCGAAGGCGTGCGACTTCGCGCGTCACGGCATCGGCATCGGTGATGTCGAGTGTCGAGCGTGTGAAACTTGCGACTTGATAATCGAGTGCTTCGGCGTGTTTGACGACGGCACGCCCGACCATGCCGTGCGCGCCGGTGACAAATAAATTCATCTCGTTTCTCCGTAAGACTGTCCACGAAACACACTAAATCAAAACCCATGACATCGGTACACAACGGACGAATGATTGTAGGGGCAGGGCTTGTCCCTGCCGCCTTCTAGGTGGCGGGAGAACACGGGCAGGGACAAGCCCTGCCCCTACTATTCCAATGTCGCGTGTTCCGGTGTGCTTTGTGTGTTTCGTGGATAGCTTCTCATAAATCTCTCGGCGTACTTAACATCACAAAGTAGGAGCGCGTGAAGGCGCGCCGTATTGCTGTTGGTAATAAGCCTGATACGCGCCGTCGCGCACGCGCTCAATCCACTTCGCATTGTCGGCGTACCACCGAATCGTTTTGGCGATGCCGCTCTCCCATGTCTCAAGCGGTCGCCAACCGAGTTCGGTTTCGGCGCGCGTGGAATCAATCGCATAACGACGGTCATGCCCTTTGCGGTCGGTGACGTAGGTGATAAGCGATTCCGGTTTGCCGAGCGACGCGAGAATCGAACGCACGATTTCGATGTTGCGACGCGGTTCGCGCGCTCCGAAACAATAGGTCGCGCCGCTCGCTCCGCGCTCTAAAGCCGCGAGAATCCCGCGCGCATGGTCATCAACATAAATCCAATCACGGACATTCTGCCCGTCGCCATAAACCGGAACAGATTCATCGTTCATCGCATTGGTGATAAGCAGCGGGATGAGCTTTTCGGGAAACTGTCGCGCTCCGTAATTGTTGCCGCAGCGCGTGGTGACGGTATCGAGATGATGCGTGTGATGCGCGGCGCGCACGACGTGTTCCGCCGCCGCCTTCGACGCGGCATATGGCGAGTTCGGCGCAAACGGTGAATCTTCGGTGAAAAACGCCGCATCGTCTTCCGGCAGACTGCCCATCACTTCATCGGTCGAGACTTGCACGAATCTTTTGACGTTTTTGGCGCGGGCGGCATCAAGCAAGACCTGCGTGCCGATGATGTTGGTGCGTAAAAACTCGTCCGCCGACATAATGCTCCGGTCAACATGCGACTCGGCGGCGAAGTTGATAATCGCCGCCGTGTCCGTATCGAGTGCGGCAAGCACCGCCTCACGATTGGCGATGTCGCCGCGCACAAAGCGATGCCGCGCCGCATCAACGCCGTCGAGATTGTCGAGATTGCCCGCGTAAGTCAGGGCATCGAAATTCGTGATATGCCATTGCGGGCGTTCCGCGAGAATGAGACGAACGAACGCCGAGCCGATGAAGCCCGCGCCGCCAGTGATGAAAATATGTTTCATAAGATTATAAGTTCGGTGAATTATAGAGTGCGACGTTATTGAAAGCTGATATTAAATGGTTGAAGCGGAAGGCAAAACCGTCGCCATGATTTTGGACGAATGCCCTACTGTCAGATTTGAAGCAAGACCGTCAAGATTATAAATTTGATTGTCGGGTGTCAACGAAACACTTTGCGGACGCACATACGGTCTGCTTGCTTGAGGTGCGAAGCGATTGTTATAGTCGCCCGTAAGTTGTTCGTCCGGCTGGCGAAGTCAAAGGTCGATTCTACACAGATGGCGAAGTTTTCTTTCCTTCATATTTCATTCCGGTCGTATCGCTTTCATACCGATTGATTAACACTTAACCGCTTTCGTATTACTTCGCCCGTATTTTTACTTTTGCACCGCACCAATGCCGTCAAGCCTTCCTGAAAACGCCTCAAGCCTCAAGTCAACATTCACCGTTGAAGACACTGCATCGCCCGGCGTAGTTTCATCAAAACCCGCTGATTCGGCAACCGCTATCATCCTTCCCGACGAACCGGTGGTTGTTATCGAAGCGCGCCGCTCATGGAGCGCACTCGACTTGCGCGAACTATGGGCTTACCGCGAACTGCTCTACTTCCTAACGGTGCGCGACATCAAGGTGCGCTACAAACAGACGGCACTCGGAGCGGCGTGGGCGATTATTCAACCGCTATTCACGATGCTCGTCTTCACGTTGTTCTTCGGCAGGTTGGCGGGCATTGACACGGGCGGTGTGCCGTATCCGCTTTTCGCGTTCGCAGGCTTGTTGGCGTGGACGTTTTTCTCAAACGCCGTCACGAACAGTGGCAACAGTTTAGTGACGGACGCGCGCTTAATCAGCAAAGTCTATTTCCCACGCATGATTATTCCGGGCGCGGCGGTCGCCGCCGGATGGGTGGATCTGGGCATCGCGTTCCTCTTTTTTCTTGGTCTGTTGCTTTGCTACGGCGTCAGTTTGACGTGGAAACTCTTGTTGCTCGCGCCGCTGCTCGCGCTTGTCTCGCTGCTCGCGCTCGGCATAGGAATGCTGCTCGCCGCGCTCAACATCAAGTACCGCGACGTGCGTTATGCCTTGCCGTTTATCATTCAGTTGTGGTTGTTCGCCTCGCCCGTCATTTATCCGTCAAGTCTCGTTTCACCGGAGTGGCGTTGGGCTTTGATGCTTAATCCGATGACCGGCATCATCGAGAATTTGCGCGCCGCGTTGTTTGTCCAATCAGAGTTTAATTTGCCCTCGCTCCTCGCCTCCGTTCTCGTGACACTCGTGGCTTTGATTTTCGGGGCATACTACTTCAAACGGATGGAGCGCGAGTTCGCCGATATTGTTTGAAATATGAAGCCGATTATCCAAGTCGAAAACTTGAGCAAGCGTTATGTACTCGGAGCGCGAAGCGGGGAACATGCTTCCTACGGCAATCTGCGCGAGACACTCGCCGGAGCTATCCGTCGTCCGCTCGGATGGGTGCGCGGCACGCGGCGGAGCGGCGAGAAACAAACATTGTGGGCTTTGCGCGATGTGAGTTTCGACGTGCGGGCGGGCGAGACGGTCGGTATCATCGGGCGCAACGGAGCCGGTAAATCAACGCTCCTCAAAGTATTGTCGCGCATCACGGAACCCACCTCCGGGCGGGTACGGCTCTACGGGCGCGTCGGTTCGCTCCTCGAAGTCGGCACGGGCTTTCACCCTGAACTTACGGGCAGAGAAAACATCTTCCTCAACGGTTCGATTCTCGGCATGAACCGTATCGAGATTACAAAGCGATTTGATGAAATCGTCGCCTTTGCCGAAGTCGAAGAATTTATTGATACGCCAGTCAAGCGTTATTCAAGCGGAATGTACATGCGTCTGGCGTTCGCGGTCGCCGCCCATCTTCAACCTGAAATACTGATTGTTGATGAAGTCCTTGCCGTCGGCGACGCGCAGTTTCAGAAAAAATGTCTCGGTAAAATGGGCGATGTCGCCCGCTCCGGGCGCACCGTGCTGTTCGTCAGTCACAACATGGCAGCCGTCACTCAACTCTGCAACAAGGCGATTCTGATGGAACGGGGAAAAATGGTGGAACAGGGGGAGACAAGCCGCATCGTACAATCTTATCTTGCGACAGACCACACCAGCGCGGCGGACATCAAGATACCAAAAGAGAGGCATTCGACGGAGTATTGCGGAGTTCAAAACATTCAAGTCAATCGCGTAAAATTAGTCAATGCCGCCACACCGAGTTTCGCGGTGCGATGGAAAGAACCGCTTGTCATGCGCTTCAGGTTCACGGTCAAGAAACCTTTACAGAACATCGCCTTCGGTTTTAGCGTGGCGACCGCGCAGGGCATTAACGTTTTCGCCGCACATCACACCGATTCAGGAACAGATTACTACTCGTTCGAGCCGGGAGTTTATGAAATCGAGGTTAGTGTCGGAAACCCGTTGCGCGCCGGTTTGCATACTCTAAGCTTCGGGGCGCATAACGGAATCAGCCGCGATATTCTTTTCCTCGTGCCGGAGATTGTGACTTTTGAAGTTCTCGATATTGCGATTGATGATGAGCCGTATTTGCCGAAGTCCAACACGATTGTTAACGGCGAGAGTTGTTGGATGCCGGCGGTGAAGATGGAAAATGAAGTTGTTCGGCAAGCGAGAACAGAGACTTGGGTATGACAAGTAAAGAGGCAGCCGACGACAAGTCAGCGATTGGCTCGGCAGTTGATGTTTTTATTCCGGTGCATCGCAAAGACACGGCAACGCTGGGCTTGTGCATTCGCTCGCTTAAAAAGTATTTGACGCCGAAGCCGAATCGAATCGTAATTGTAACCAGTGGTATTGGCGACGCACTGCAAGCAAAAATCGAGCGGTGGGGCGGATGTGTCCTTGACGAATCGCTTGTTCCCGATTGCCCGTCGCTTGGGCGGATGCCGCGTATAGTTGTGCGCGGCGAAAACCGCACCGGCTGGTACTACCAACAGTTTCTAAAATGGGCGGTGCGTCATGTCGCCGTAACGCCTAGTTACGCGGTGGTTGACGCTGATACGGTTCTTATTCATCCGATTGCGCTCATGCGCGGCGGCAAATTTATGTTTCACAGAGGTGAACAGTTTCATCATCCGTACTTCATCACATTTGAAAAACTTTTCGGTTATTTCCCGGCGCGCCAACCGTCTTACATCGTCAATTATATGTTGTTGGATTGCAGCATCGTTGGTGAAATCATCAATCGCATTGAGGCAAACGGCGGACACGGCAAGTGGTACGACAAAATCCTTGCCGCGATAGATTGCGAGGAGCCTTCGTCTTTCTCGGAGTTTGAGACTTACGGTTACTACTGTAGCCGCTACCACCCGGATTTGTTCGAGTCGGAAGAGGGGCGGAATTTGATTTTGCCGACGACTCGCCGCCCGTTTCACAGATTTTACGAGATGCGCTTTCGGCGTGTATTCAATTCATTTTCATATCACGAATATAGGTTTAGAAACTGAGACGATGAAGAAAGAGATGCGGACAAATGCCGAAGCGCAGACTGTTGCGGAGCTTATTAAAAGACTTAACGGGGTGATTGAGAAAAATGCCGTGCGTGTTGCACTCGATGTCGGAAGCCGCGACGCGCACATCGCCATTCTGCTCAAAGAACAGTTTCCGGCGGCACGGGTTTTTGCTTTTGAGTGCAATCCGGCGGCAGTCGCTTTATGTCGGCACAACATCGGCAGTCAGGATGGTGTACATCTTGTGGACAAAGCCGTTTCCGATACGGACGGGACGGTTGACTTTTACTCCATCAACCCACAGCAAACCGTGACTCCGCACGCCGACGGCAATATCGGCGCATCGTCGCTCTTTCGCGCCAACCCTAATTATCCCCATGAGCGTTACGTTCAAGACCGCATTCAAGTCGAAGCCGTAACGCTAAAGCGATGGGCGAAGGAGAACGGCATTGAAGAAATTGATTTGATGTGGATGGATTTGCAGGGCGGCGAACTTAAAGCTTTACGCGGGATGGAAGATTTGATTCACCGCACGAAAATCATTTTCACAGAAGTGGAATACAAAGAAATGTATGTCGGGCAACCGTTGTTTCCTGAAGTCAACGATTATCTCGTTGCTAATAATTTCGTTCTTTATCAAAAGATGAACACGTCGGACTGGTTCGGCGACGTACTGTACGTCCGCCGCGACCTTTGCCCGCGCGCGAGTTTCGGGGCGCGCCTCAAACGATGGTGGCGGGACTGAAATATCAGCCGCTAAGTTGATAAGAGAAGTCTGAATTTAGTTTTCACCGTGCGAATTTTCTACGCATCCGACAGCAGCCCGAATCCGGCGTTTGAATCGAATTTGTGGCGCAACAATCTTTATGCGCCGCTTGTTGATTTGGGGCATGAAGTCATCGAGTTCGAGTACGGCGGGATGCGCAAGACGTTTCAGAATCTCGATGCGCGCGATGCGGAACAGCGTCGCTTTATCGCGCGCAATCGCCCGCGCTTAAGCGGTGAGTTATTGCGGCAACTGCGCGCGGCACACGCGACGCGCCCGATAGATTTGTTGTTCAGTTATTTCTACGATGCGTGCGTGATGCCGGAAACCATTGATGCGATTCGGGACATGGGTATCACGACGGTCAACTGGTACTGCAACGGTTCGTATCAACTTCATCTCGTCAGTGAAATCGCTCCGCATTATGATTGGTGTCTCGTGCCGGAAAAGTTTCGTCTGCCGGATTATGCGGCGATGGGGGCGCGTCCGCTTTACTGTCAGGAGGCGGCGAATCCGAATATTTATAAACCTTACGATGTAGCGCAGGAATTTGATGTCGCCTTTGTCGGGCAGGCTTACGGCGAGCGTCCTGCTTATATTCACCACTTGCTTGAAAGCGGTATTGACGTGCGGGTGTGGGGGCAAAAGTGGGGAGATTTTACGGAGCGCGGACGCACCACGCAAAACTCTTCGCTTCGCCGCATCGCGCGCCTTGGGCGGCGTTTAACAAGCATTGAAGGTTGGGCGCATGTCGCGCGTCGCGTCGGCGGCGCACTCGAATCGCGTACTGCCGACAAAGAGACGGCGATGAGTCTTCCGGTCGTAACGCTGCCGGAAACAATAATCGGGGATGCCCTCTCCGATGAAGAGATGATCAAGATGTACAGTCGCGCCAAAATCAATCTGGGTTTTTCAACCTGCGGCGACACGCACCTTGCAAATGAGAGAATTGTCCAAGTCAGGTTGCGCGATTTTGAAGTCCCGATGAGCGGCGGCTTTTACATGGTCGAATACATGGAGGAGTTGGAAGAGTTTTTCCGCGTCGGTGAAGAGGTGGTTTGTTATTTCGACCCGGAAGATTTGGCGGATAAAATCAAGTTCTACCTGACACACGATGCAGAGCGTGAACGCATCCGCCGCGCCGGATATGAACGCGCACGACGTGACCATACTTGGCATCGTCGTTTTCAAAACTCGTTTCAAGAGATGGGTTTGAGTTAAACGATGAACCCGCGCGTCAGTATTATCATGCCCGCTTACAACGCCGAGCGTTACATCGCGGCGGCGATTGATTCGGTTATCGCACAGACTTATCAAGCGTGGGAGTTGATTGTCATAGACGACGGCTCGCGCGACCGGACGGCGGAAATCGTGAAGTCATATCTCGCCGCCGATGTTCGCATCCGGTATATCTTTCAAGAGAATCGCAAAATGTCGAACGCGCGTAACAACGGAATTAAACACGCACGCGGCGAACTGATTGCTTTCCTTGATGCCGATGACTTGTGGCTGCCGGAGAAACTCGCGTTGCAAGTCGAGACGCTTGACCGCCAACAAGTTGATGTCGTATTCGGTGACGGGTTCATATTCACAGATGATGACACGCGCGACGAATCACGTTCTTTCAGCGGCAGTGAAGGACGCATCGCGGGAAGCGACATGTTTGAGTTAATGCTTACCGGAAACAAAATCGCGGTACTCTCCGTCATGATGAGAAGCGAGACGCTCACCCGCGTCGGCGGCTTCGACGAGTCGCCGCAAATTCTCGGCTGTGAAGATTACGAGTTGTGGCTGCGTCTGGCTGAACGCGAAGCGAGTTTCTGCGGCATGAAAGAGCATCTGGTAAGGTATCGGGTTCATGCAGGCGGAGTGAGTTCTAAGCGCGTCGAAATGTTGCGCGCAGAGATTGCCGTGTTGCGACGTTATCACGCCCGCGCGTCACAACGCGGTAAAGTCACCGGACAGATTGCACACCGCAGAATCGCTGCGCTTTACCGCGAACTAAGTTCCGTGTTGCTGGCGCAAGGTAAAAGTTGCGACGTGCGCGAGAATTTGATTCAACTGCGCGCGTTTGATGCGACGGGTTTGAGGACGCTCGCCCATATCCTCGCGGTGAAAATCTTATCGCGCCATTACAACGAAATGCGCGGGCGGTGGATTGCTTTCAGGCAGGCGGGAAAGCCGAAGCGTTCACCGTTGGCGTCCGAAACCGTTTTCAAATTTGACGACAGATGAGAATGTTGTTTTTTAGTCCCTACGGTAGGCGTAACGGCGCAGAGATGGTGTTGTATAACATCATCCGCCGCGCCGACCGTGCGCGGTACGAGATGGCTGTCGCGTGCGGCGAAGACGGAGATTTGTTTAATACTTTGCCCGCCGACGTGCGACGCTTTCCCGTGATGGCATCGCTGCCCGTCAGGGCTTATCACCGGGCGCACGCGAAGTTACTGCCGAATATAAGCAACCCGGTATTGACGATGCTGCACCGTCGTTTTAAGCCTGACGTGTGGTACATCAACACCATAATTCGACCTGACTTGCTGCGCCACGCCGTTCAGAATCGCATTTCATGCATCATGCATTCGCACGAACTTGAAATGGCTTTTCCGTTTATGAGCAAGCAACAGATGAGCGAGATTATTGATTACCCGCAATTGATTATCGCGTGTTCGGAAGCGGCGGCAAACGTGCTGCGGGTACTGGGTCGCACGGAGCGCATAGAGGTTTGTTACGGAATGGTCGAGTTGGCGAACGTCGCAGTTGAGGCTAATCGTCGCGCACATCTGCGCCGCGAGTTGGGCATCGCCGAACATTCGTTCGTCTGGGCGATGTCCGGCTCGCATGATGTTAATAAAGATGCCGTGATGTTTGTGCGTGTCGCTAATGAGTTGTTGCGGCGCAAACCGGACACGCACTTTATATGGCTCGGTGGTGGAGAGAACGCTTACAGTTTATACGTCGAACAACTCTCGCACAGACTTGGTATCAGCGACCGAATCGCGTGGCTTGGCGCACGCACGGACGATTATTATGATTACCTGAACGTCGCGGACGGGTTCGTTCTCACCTCGAAATATGATTCGTTTCCGTTGGTGATGATTGAGGCGGCGCATCTCGGAATGCCAATCGTGTCGTTTGATTCCGGTGGCGTGCGCGAATTTCTACGCGACGGAATGGGCGATATCGTCGTTGGCGGCGATGTCGTCAGTTTAATCGCGGCGATGGAGAGAATAATGGCGGGTGAAACATTTTTTGATTCAGAAATCGCACGCCGCCGCGCGGCGGATTTTGATGCACCGGTGCAATGTGCGCGGTGGGAAAGCATCATGCGCCAATACTTCGCGGCATGATGGGTGCGTGCGATAACCGGCGATTGTATGGCTGGACTGTGGGCGGCGAAATCGTTTTGTCCGCGCGCCCGGAAGATTCACGATGAAAGTCTCGATTGCGATGTGTTCCTATAACGGCGGGCGTTACATCGAAGCCCAGCTCGAAAGTATCGCCGCACAGGAACGCGCCCCCGATGAACTCATTATCTGCGATGATTGTTCGAGAGACGACACGCTTCAGGTTATCGAAGGCTTCGCGCGACGCGCGAGGTTTCCGGTGCGCGTTATCGCCAATCATAAAAATCTCGGCACGTCGAAAAACTTTGAACAGGCAATCGGCTTGTGCGTTGGAGAAATCATCCTGCTTGCCGATCAGGATGATGTCTGGATGCCGCAAAAGTTAAAACGCACCGAAGCCGCTTTCAACCGTCATCAAGAAACCGGTTTAGTGTTGTCGAATGCCGAAGTGGTTGATGAACGATTAGAGCCGCTAGGTTATGACATCTGGCAGTTTGCCAATTTAGCGGCGGACGAGCGGCGGTGCATTGAGGATGGGCGCGGCTTCCGTACCATGCTCCGGCGAAGCGTCACATTCGGGATTACGATGGCTTTCCATGCGCGTTATAAGAAAATGATTCTGCCGCTTCCCGGTAATCAAGCCGTGTTTAATAGCCCGTTGCCGATTCATGATAAATGGATTGCGCTCATTATCGCCTCCGTTGCCCGCGTCGGATTGATTGAGGAAAAGTTGGTCTTGTACCGGCAACACGTCCACCAACAAACGGGTGCGGCACAGATGATTCGTTCAACGCAACAGGGCGCATCCGCATGGCAACCGCTCAACCGAAACATGTTTGAATCGGCGGCGGCGACATACCGCGAACTGCGCGTCAGAATCGCGGCGCAGCCACGTCATCTATTACATAGCGATGACTTGAAAGAGTTAGACGCGCTTATCACGCATCTCGAAGCGCGGGCGCGTGTGCCGCTTCACAGATTAAAGCGCGTGCCGCATATCGTTCGGGAACTGGGTGGCGGGCGTTACCATCGTTATGCCAACGGTTGGCGGAGCGCAATCAAAGATTTGATGTGACGATTTGCGGCGAAAAGCGACAAAAACTTATCAGGCTGGCATGACGACAAACGAGGCTGAAAATATGAAAGCGATGCGCGAAGGTTCACCGAAACAGCGTGTCATGCTTATCGTGCCTTCGTTATCCGGCGGCGGCGAAGAACGCATCGCGGTATATCTCGCCAATAAACTCAACCGCGAACGGTTCGATGTGATTCTGGCGTTGGGAGCGAGACGTGGAACTTATCTGAATGAGGTGCTTCCTGATGTCGAAGTTTGTGAAATCGGAGCGGAACGAGCGCGCGGTGCAATTCCCGGAATCGTGCGGGTCGTGCGGGCGGCACGTCCGCAGGTGGTGATTTCATTTCTCGGTTTTAATTTGGCTGTCGCCATGGCACGCCCGTTGTTTCCGCGCCGCACGCGCGTCATCGGACGCGAAGGAAGTTTCCCGACGGCTTTTCTTGGTGAAGTCCACGCGCGCAGTCGCCTGACGGCGGCGATTTACCGTCAGGCGTATCAAACGCTTTACCGTGTTCCGAACATGATGATTTGCCAGTGCGATGCGATGGTCGAAGATTTGGCAGACAATTTCGGCGTGCCGCGTCATCGCTTGCGCCGGATTTACAACCCTGTGGATATGGCGCGCGTGCGGGAATTAGCCGCGAAGGAAACAGATGCGCTTTACGAAGGCGTGGGACCGCATCTAGTTTCAGTCGGGAGGTTAGCCGCGTCGAAAGCGTTCGATGTAATGTTGCTGGCGTTTAAGGGAGTGCGCGTGCGTTATGCCAATGCGACGCTAACCATTATCGGCGACGGAGACGAAAGCGCGTCTCTTAACGCCTTGTGCCGGGAACTGGAATTGACTTCAAGCGTGCGCTTCATTCCCTTTCAGGCAAACCCGTTTAGATACATGCGACAAGCCGATTTATTTGTTTCCTCATCGCTTTATGAAGGTCTGGCATTAGTCATGCTTGAGTCGCTGGCGTGCGGCACACCGATAGTTGCAACGGATTGTCCGAGCTGCATTCGTGAAGTGATTCGTCAGGATTTCAATGGTTGGCTTGCTGCGCCGCAAAGCGTCGAAGCGTTGACCCACGCTATTATTCATGCGTGCGGTTCGCTTCAGAAATTGGATAAAATGGCGATTAGTGAGGATTGTGCCGCGCGTTTCTCCGTCGAACATGCGGTGTCGGCACACGAAAAACTAATCGTGGAGGTCAATGAAAACAGACGGAGAAACACTTTGGCGGCGTGACCTGTGGTAAAAGAATGCGTTCCGGCACTCGCTCGATTTCCGGTTACCCGGCATGATTGTAAAAACTAAACACCCTTGTGATGACAAATGATTTTTGAAAGTTATGCGTGTCCTTGCCCTTGTTCCCGGACCATTTGATGTGCATCCGAGTCAACGCTTTCGCATTGAACAGTGGGAGCGGCGACTGCGCCAACATTTCAATGTTGATATAGATTTCAGCAATTTTATTGATAATGCCGATGATTACGCATGTTTGCATCAACCCGGAAACAACCTGCAAAAAGCAACATCGCTTGCCGGTGCGTTTGTCAAACGGATGCGTGAGATGAAAGACATTCGGCAGTACGACCTTGTTTTCGTCGGGCGTGAAGCCGCGTCGCTTGGTCCGCCGGTGTTTGAGAATTGGATTGCGCGTTGCGGCGTGCCGCTGGTCTATGATTTTGATGATGCCATTTTTCACCCTCACATCGTCGGAAGCCAGGTTAAAAGTCTTGTCAGGTACGCATTACATTATCCACCGAAGACACGCGCCCTGTGTCGTCTCGCCACACACGTCATCGCCGGAAATGATTATCTCGCCGAATTTGCCAAACGCTTTAACAAACATGTGACGGTAATCCCGACAACCATCGAAACCACGCGCCACACGGTTGACGAATCGAAGCGGGGACACGGTGTGCCGGTGATTGGATGGACAGGCAGTTTCAGTACGGTGCAGGATTTGGAAGGGTTGCGCGGGGCGTTGTTGCGGTTGCGCGAACATGAAGCTTTTCAGTTACACGTCATCGGCGCGCCGCACTTTGAAATGCACGGTATCGAAACCAGAACGCTGGAATGGCGCGCCGCGACGGAAATCGAAGATTTACAGGTGATTGATATTGGCATTATGCCGTTGTCCGATAATCAATGGACGCGGGGCAAATGCGGGTTGAAAGTTTTACAGTACATGGCACTCGGAATACCTTCCGTCTGTTCTCCGGTCGGTGTTAATACGAAGATTATCCGTGACGGTGAAAACGGTTTCCTCGCGCGCACAGAAGGCGAATGGGTTGAGAAGCTGACATCCCTTTTACGTTCCGCGCAACTGCGGCGGCGACTCGGATGCGCCGGACGCCAAAGCGTCGAAGCTAATTATTCGGCGGAAGTACAAGTCCCGCGTGTCTTTCAGGTTTTCCGTTCGGCGACGCAATAAAGCCAACCGTTTATCAACCATGGACTCTTTACTAATCATCGCTTTAATTCTTGCCGGCGTCGGCATCAGCCTGTTTGTGCCGGAATACGGCGCACCCGCCGTACTGTTATGCAGCGTATTGGCTTCCGGTTGTGCGGTCGCTATTAACAGAATGTCGCTTGACCGGAATTTTCTGTTGCGCTTGTTTGCCTGTTCCCTGGTGTTAAGAATGTTATTAGGGACGGTAACTTTTCAGTACAACCTTGAAACGTTTTTTGGTCCCGACGCGCCTGCCTTTGATGATGCTGGGTTTGCTCTGCTGCAAGTCTGGAAGGGCAATCCGATATTCCGCGACACGGTTTCAGCATTTGCGGGCAGCAGTGGCGGGGCGGCGTGGGGAATGATTTACATGGTGGCGGCAATATACGGATTGGTCGGGCGCAATATGCTTGCCGTACAATTCGTCAATGCCATACTGGGTGCCGCAACAAGTGTCTTCGTTTATATGTGCGCGCACCATACTTATCATAACGTGCGCGTTGCCCGACTCTCTGCTTTGATTGTAGCTTTTTTCCCGTCGCTGGTTTTGTGGTCTTCAATCGCTATGAAGGACGCGCCGATTGTGTTTATGCTGGTGGTAGCGATGTATGCGACGCTAAAACTAGGTGAAAAGTTGAGTGTCAAATACCTGATTGTGTTAAGTGCGATGCTGCTGGGTATTCTTAGCTTTCGCTTCTATATTTTTTACATGCTGGTCGCCGCTATCGGTGGAGCGTTCGTCGTTGGAATGCGTGAGGTGACGGCACAGAGTTTTGCACGACAGTTGGCGATAATTGCATGTCTGGGAATGGCGATGACTTACTGGGGAGTTTATCGAACTGCGACTACACAAATAGAAACATACGCCAATCTCGAAGCGGTGCAGCGCAGTCGTAGTTATCTCTCCGGTGCCGGACAATCCGGCTTTGCGGAAGACGATGATGTCTCAACGATGTCGGGTGCGGTGCGCGCTTTGCCGAAGGGTTTCGCCTACCTGTTATTCGCGCCGTTTCCGTGGGAGTTCGGAAGTTTGCGTCAGAGTTTTGCCTTACCGGAAATGCTTATCTGGTATGCATTGTTTCCCTTATTCGTACTCGGAACGTGGTTCACGATAAGGTTTAGATTGCGGCAAGCACTGCCGATTTTGCTGTTCACCTCGTTACTGACTTTTGCTTACGCCCTGACGCAGGGCAATATAGGCACGGCGTATCGCCAACGGGCGCAGTTACTGGTGTTCTATTTTATCTTCGCGGCGGTCGGTGCAGTGTTGCTTATCGAACGCCGCGAAGATAAAAGATGATATAGGTATGGAAATCAAAACTATTATTGAAGGATTGGTGAAGGATAAATGAAGGGTATCGTTTTAGCCGGTGGATTGGGGTCGCGGTTGCGTCCCTTGACCGCCGTGACCAACAAACACTTGTTGCCTGTGTACAACAAGCCGATGATTTACTATCCGATTCAAACGCTCGTCAACGCCGGAATCAAAGATATTTTGATTGTGACGGGCGGCAATTCGGCGGGCGACTTTTTGAAATTGCTCAAGAACGGCAAAGACTTCGGACTCAAGCATCTGAATTACACTTACCAAGAAGGTGAAGGCGGTATCGCCGACGCACTCGCGCTGGCGGAAGACTTTGCCGACGGCGAGCCGATTTGTGTGGTGCTGGGTGACAACATCATTGAGGGCAACATCAATGCGGCAGTGCGCGCTTACCGTCATCAAGGCAGCGGGGCGAAGATTCTTTTGAAACAGGTGCATGACCCGCAACGCTTCGGTGTGCCGGAACTCGACGGACGGCGCGTCGTGCGGATTGAGGAAAAGCCGAAAGAACCGAAATCCGATTACGCCGTTATCGGGATTTATATGTACGACGCGGCAGTGTTTGAAATCGTTCGCACGCTCGAACCTTCGTCGCGCGGTGAACTCGAAATCACCGATGTTAATAACGCATACATCGCACGCGACGAGATGACATGGGACGAACTCGCCGGATGGTGGACGGATGCGGGAACGTTCGAGTCGCTTTTATTTGCTTCAAAACTCGTCGCCGAATCAGGCGCGAATCTGATGGAAACCCTACATCTCAATCCTACTTCAACCCCACGTTCAAAGAGCGCATCAATCGAAAATCATCGAGTATGAATAAAGAATCACTGCCGACGGAATGGACGCGCGGAACGATTAAGGATGTCGTCGTCCGCGACTTACGAAAGTTTGTGGATGAACGCGGATGGCTGATGGAGTTGTTTCGCCATGATGAACTCGCGGCTGAACATCATCCGACGATGACTTACATCTCCGCGACCGAGCCGCATGTCACGCGCGGTCCGCATGAACATGTTGACCAGACGGATTTGTTCTGTTTCATGGGTGCGTCGAACTTCAAATTAAGAATGTGGGATAACCGGAAAGAGTCGGAGACTTACGGGCGCGTGATGACGTTGTTCGTCGGTGAAGACAATCCGAAGTCGGTCATCGTTCCGCCCGGTGTGGTTCACGCTTACCGCAACATCGGACATACAAAAGGCATCGTTATCAACTGCCCGAATCGCTTGTTCGCGGGTGAAGGTAAGCGCGAAACGGTGGACGAGATTCGTCATGAGGACGACCCGCATACCGTGTTTCGGATTGACGATTGAAGGCAAGCATCGCTTGTTTAAGCTATCAACTGCACCACTCTATAAAATTACAGTGAAAAATTAACGATGAAGGTTGTGAGTTTAGTGACGCGGCTTAACGTCGGTGGCGTGACGCGGCATCTGGCGTGGTTGACCGGGGGCTTGCGCGCCGCAGGGCATGAGTGTCACTTGATTGCCGGAACAATCGCGGTGGGCGAAGGCGAAAGCGACATGAGTTACTTTGTGCGCGAACACGGCACAGAGCCGGAATATCTGCCGGAGATGGGACGGGAAGTGTCGCTGAAAGATGCCGCCGCCATCTGGAAGTTGTACCGCGTGTTTTGCCGCTTGCAGCCCGACATCGTGGATACGCATATGACGAAAGCGGGTGTCATCGGGCGTGCCGCCGGATTTCTTTATCGTTGGCTGACACCCGGAACGCTCGTCGGTTCGCCGCGCCGCGTTCGCTTTGTCCACACTTATCACGGGCATGTTTATCACAGTCATTTCGGCGCGCTTAAAACCAAAGCGTTTCTCTATGTCGAACGACTGCTAACGCGCATCGTGAGTGATCGCATCATCGTCGTCAGTCCTTTGCAGTTTGAACAAGTGCATCAAGACTTCGGTGTCGGGCGCGCCGAGCAATTCGCTATCGTCGGATACGGTGTTGACCCGCGACCTTTCGATAACAGTGAAGCGCGGCGTAATGAATTGCGCGACGAACTTGGAGTCGCGCCGCAGGATGTTCTGGTCGGGCTAATCGGACGCTTGACGAAAATCAAGAACCCGAATTTGTTCTTGCAAGTCGCTGCGCTTTATAAAGAGCGTTACGCCGCGAGTGATGATGGCAAAGTTAAGTTCGTCCTCATCGGTGACGGTGTGCTACGCGCTCAACTCGAACACGAAGTTCGCGCACGGGACTTACAGGGTACGGTAGTGTTTTTAGGAACGCGCGATGACCCCGAAGTTTTCTATCCGGGTTTGGATATTGTTGCCATGACTTCGTTTAACGAAGGCGTGCCGCTTGCTCTGCTCGAAGCGTTGATGAACCGGCGCGCGATTATTTCGACGGCGGCGGGCGGTTCTCCAGATTTGTTAGGGGCAACCGATGAACTCGTGAATGTAAATGACGCGGCGGCTTACCGCGTCTGTGAGCGTGGGATTCTGCTCGATAAACCGGACGCCGATGCTTACTGCGCGGGCTTGCGCCGTTTGATTGAGGACAAAGATTTACGCGACACGCTTGCGCGGCGCGGCTATGCGCGGGTTCACGAACAGCATACGAGTGACCATATGGTCGGCGAGATTTTCAGAGTCTTTAGCGAACTCGCACCGGAAAGGGTTGACATGCGCGTTAAACCGGCGTGAAAAACCGTTCAGACTGTTTTTAACAAAAGCTATCATTATCTTTTATACGTCAGGTCGGTTTTGTTAAGGAGATAAATGTGAAAGTTCTTATTACGGGCGGAGCGGGTTTCATCGGCTCACACTTGTCCGATGCTTACCTTGAGCGCGGCGATGAGGTACATATCCTCGATGATTTATCAACGGGCAGCATACACAACATCGCGCACCTGAAAAATCACCCGCGCTTTTCCTATACGATTGACACCGTGCATAACCGCGCGGTGGTCGCCGAACTCGTTGACGGATGTGATTGCATCGTGCATCTGGCGGCGGCGGTCGGGGTCAAGTTAATCGTCGAATCGCCCGTTAAAACCATTGAGACGAATGTTCACGGCACGGAAGTCGTTCTCGCGCAGGCGAATAAAAAGAAGCGCAAAGTCCTCGTCGCTTCGACATCGGAAGTCTATGGCTTGTCCACCGAAGTTCCGTTTCGTGAAGACGGTAATCTCGTGATGGGGGCGACGAATAAAGGCAGATGGTCGTATGCTTGCTCGAAAGCGATTGATGAGTTTTTAGCGTTGGCTTACTGGCGCGAGAAGCGTCTACCCACAGTCGTCGTGCGACTCTTTAATACAGTCGGACCAAGGCAAACGGGACAATACGGAATGGTGATTCCGAACTTCGTGCGCGAGGCTCTGGCGAATCGCCCGTTGCAGGTTTTCGGTGACGGGACGCAGACCAGATGCTTCGGTTATGTCGGTGATGTCGTCGGCGCGCTGGTTAAGTTGATGGATGAGGAAACGGCAATCGGTGAAGTTTTCAACATCGGTTCGTCAGAGGAGATTTCGATTTTAGATTTGGCTGAAAGAGTTAAAATGCTGACCAATTCCAAATCCGAAATCGTTTTCGTGCCTTACGAAGAAGCTTACGAAGTGGGCTTTGAAGATATGCCGCGCCGCGTGCCGGACATCACGAAAATCAGCAACCTCACAGGCTTTCAGACGACATACACGCTCGACCAGATTTTAGAAACCGTGATTACTTTTATGAACGGCAGCGCGCCGGATGCGAAACCCGAAACGGCACAGGCTGAAAAAGTTCAAGTGGCTTGACACGCGAGAGATAAAGAACGCGGGGGCAAGCGGGCATAAGTACTCTGTAATTCAAGTCTTTGGATTTAATGACTTGCCTCCAGCTTTAGCTGGAGGATAACAAGGTCAGAAAGATACCGGCTTTAGCCGAATGCTTCGGCTAAAGCCGCTCAATCTGTTGTCACTCGTCCACTAGCTAAAGCTAGTGGCAATTCAAGAACTCTAAGAGGGTGTTTGGAAATTAAGTTTGGCATGGTCTGAGTCGTTTAAGCATG
>JANDLT010000023.1 GCA_024330265.1 Pyrinomonadaceae bacterium MAG19_C2-C3
GTCCCCGCGCACGGCGGGCATCGCCCGCCTCCAAACGGGCGATTATTTTCCTAACTTAATGCCATTGCCCCGAAGGGGATACATTCAATAGCGTCGGGCAACGCCCGACGAACGGAGTAAGTTCTGAAAGGGTCGAATAATCCGGTGGTGATGCGACTTTCAGTTTCTCAGACGTAGGGCGATGCCCTACGCTATTGAATCCGTCGCTTTCAGCGACAAAAGATATTTTTCAGACACGCTCTTAAAGCCTTAACAGAGAATTGCAATGAATGAAGTCTCGAATATCAACGTCACACCGTTCACCGTCGGCGACGTACATTTCGGTGATGGACGCCTCGCCGTTATCGCGGGAACATGCGTCATCGAATCGCAGGAACATGCTTTGATGGTGGCGCGCGAGTGTGCGGCGTCGGCGCGCCGCGTCGGTGTGGATTACGTTTTCAAAGCATCGTTCGATAAAGCCAATCGCTCATCGCATAAAAGTTTTCGCGGGCTTGGAATGGAAGCCGGATTGGAAGTTTTGGCGCACATCAAAAAAGAAATCGATGTTCCCGTGACGACCGATGTGCATGACGCCGCGCAGGTCGAGCGTGTCGCGGCGGTCGTGGACATGCTTCAGATTCCGGCGTTCCTGTGTCGTCAAACCGATTTACTTCACGCGGCGGCGCGCACGGGGCGCGCGGTCAACGTCAAAAAAGGTCAGTTTCTCGCTCCGCACGACGCCGCGAACATCGTCGAGAAAATGCGCGCCGCCGGATGTGAAAAACTTCTTCTGACCGAACGCGGCGCGAGTTTCGGATATAACAATCTCGTCGTTGATATGCGCTCACTCGTGATTATGCGCGGCTTCGGCGTTCCCGTCGTGTTGGATGCGACGCACTCTTTGCAACTTCCCGGCGGGCTGGGACATGCAACGGGCGGTCAACCGCAGTTCATCGAACCGCTTGCCCGTGCCGGAGTCGCGTGTGGAGTTGATGCCGTGTTCTTGGAAGTCCACGACCGCCCGCGCGAAGCTTTGTCCGATGCGACGACGCAATATCCGCTCGACCGATTCGAGTCGCTCATCGCCAAACTCGCGGCATTGCACGAGGTCGTGCATAGCGACCAAGCATGAGACGTGTACCGTTTCTACCTGAAGCCATTTTTACCCGGAGTTATGAAGATTTTAATGAAGTATAAATCCCGTGTGTCCGCGTTCGTTGTCCTGTGCGTAATGTTATCCGGTGCGATGAATGCCCGCGCACAAGTCGCGGGCATCTCGGCATTACCGACGCAAGACGGAGTGCGCGCGGCGGCGGCTTATAAGATTTTGAAATACGACATCGCGGTTCAGCTACCCGCCGCGTCAGCCACGTCCGCCGCCGACCGCGCGATGAGCGTGACCGCGACCCTTGACGCACGCAATGTTGGAAACGGTGCGGGCAGAACTTTCACCGTCCGCTTAAATACGGCAACGGAGATGCGCGCCGTGCAAGTCGGTGGGGCAGCCGCGACGTTCACCAAACGCCTTGATGAGCGCGCAAAGCTTCAGCAAATCACGGTCGCTCTGCCTTCGCCCATCGCACCGAACGCGACCTTGAGCGTGCGCTTCGAGTATCGCCTTCCGGTGGAGCGCAATTCCGGTTTGCTCGCCGTTGGTGTTGACGGAGCGCAGGCTTTGCCTTTGTCATCGTGGTATCCGACGCCGAACACGCTTGTGTCGCCGCGCGGTCTGGACAGCGCGCCGTTTCGCTTAACCGTGACCACACCGAACGCGGGCGACACCTTGATTTCATCCGGGCGCAGTGTCAACGCCAACACATATGAACAGTCGCTTGACACGCAACCGTTCTTCTTAACGGGGAAGTGGACAAGCATCGAAAGTGACGCGAACACGCGAGCCTTTATGTTTGAAGGAGCGCGTCCCGAAGAACGTGCGCGGGCGGATGAGATGTTAAAACTCGCCATTGCCGCCCGCGCGTTCTTTTCGCAGACGCTCGGCGGGATGGTTGATGTTCCGGTGCGCGTCGTCGCCGTGCGGCGTGGTGCGGGCTACGACAATACGGGAACGATTTTGATTGACGCGAGTGCTTTTCGTCGTTCGCGTCTTGATGCCGCGACCGCCGTCACCATCGCGGAAGGCATCGCGCATTTATGGATTGGTGGCACGACACCCATCGGCGGTGAAGGCGCGGGCGTCGTCCGCGAAGGATTGACCCGATACCTTGCGACCTTGTTTATCGAAAAACAGTTCGGTGCGGAAGCTGCCGCCGCCGAACGCACGCGCTCACGTCTGGCGTATCTCCCGGTCGCCAACCGCGACGCGCCGTTAAGCGATGCGTCCGCGCAGTTCGATACCTATTACACGTCCGTCACCAACAAGGGCGCGCTCATCTGGAACTTAATCGAAAACACTTTAGGGCGCGAAAGAATGCTTCGCGTGTTAGCCGCGCAAGTTCAGAATGCACGCGCCGATAAGAGCGAAGCCGACTCCGCGCCGCTCACGCTCGATGCTTTGCGTGCCGCCCTCATCGCGGAAGCCGGAAGCGCGGGTGCGACGATGACGAAGCTTCTCGCGCATGGCTTCGACCAACCGACCGACATGGATTTGCTCATCGGCGTGCCGCAACAACGCGGGGGAGAATACGTCGCCGCTTTGCGAAACACGGGCAGCCTCGATGCCCTCGTCGCCGTCAGTGCGACGCTGGCGAATGGCGAACGATTGAACGTCACGACGACCGTACCGGCGCGCGACTTCGGCGAAGCGCGCTTCCGAACCGCGTCGCCGCCCGTGCGCGTCGAAGTTGACCCGCAAAAGATTTACCCGCAACTCGATTACTCAAACGATGTCGCCCCGGCGCGCGTCGCTTCGGTTGATGACCCGCTAAATGAAGCGAACCGTCTTATCGCCCGTTCCGATTTCGCGGCGGCGGAAATCAACGCGCGTGAAGCTTTGCTTCGCACGCCGAACATGAGCGAAGCCCGCACCTTGCTCGCACGCGCTCTGCTCGGCGCGAACAAACTGGACGCGGCGGAAGCCGAGTTTCGTCGTGTGCTTGAAGCTCCGCTTCCGTCCGCTTCGTCGCTCGCGTGGGCGAACATCGGCTTGGGCGACATCGCGCGCACGCGCGGTCAGATACCGGAAGCCGCGCGCCGTTACGATGAAGCCGCGCGCACCGATGCCGAATACGCGACGACCTTCGCGGCGCGCAATCGTCGCCTTCAAACCGAAGGACAAGCCGCCGTCGCCGCACCCGTTGATGAAGCCGTGCGCGCATTCGTGACGCGCTTCGACGCGGCGATTAAATCCGGTCGCCGCGCCGACATCGAAGCCCTCGTCGCGTCCGGTGAGATACCGGATTTCGCCAAAGGCATCGCCGGAAATCAACCGGAAGTGTGGACGACGCGCGTGCTTCGCACCGAAGCTTTGAGCGCGAATTTAATCGCGGCGGACGTGCAATTTACAACCCGCGTGCTGGGCGTTGACAAGGAAGGTCCGGCATTGATGCTCTTAGTTCGTGATAATGGAAACTTAAAACTCGCGGCGTTCCCGATTTTTGAGGTGCGCTAAAAACGCTATGACGATTTCATTAAACACGCATGAGATTGACCGCCGCGCGCAAGCCATTAAATTATTGTTAATGGATTGTGACGGCGTGTTGACCGACGGGCGCATTACGCTCATCGGTGACGACGATGAACAGAAAAGCTTTCACACGCGCGACGGTCACGCTTTGGTGTTATGGCATCGCGCGGGTCTTCGCTCCGGCATCATCTCCGGCAATAAGTCGTCGGCGGTTGAGCGTCGGGCGCGTAATTTGAAAATCGAATTTGTGCGACAGGGTTCGCTAAACAAAATCGAAGCTTTCGATGAGATTCTAAAGTTGGCGCATGTCGAAGCCCGCGAAGTCGCTTACATCGGTGATGACGTGGTTGATGTTCCTTTGATACGTCAATCGGGACTCGGCATCGCGGTTGCCGATGCCGTCGAAGAAGCACGCGCCTTCGCGCATCTGACGACCGACGCGCGTGGCGGCTTCGGTGCGGTGCGCGAATCGGTAGAGTTTCTGCTGAAAGCGCAAGGGCGTTGGACGGGATTGATGCGACGTTATACGGAGTAAAGATTTTATCCACGAATCACACGAAGCGGCACGAAACAAAGCCGGATTCCTTTGAGCGTTCCTACTTCGTGTTGATTCGTGGATAAAATCTTTCTTGTCTTATCCTGAACTGACGTTAAGCTAAGATAAAGTTAAATGAGAAAAGCAAGGAAAGTAAGATTGAGATGAGCGAGAACAACACGATTCTTTTCGTCGAAGATACCGCCGACACGCGCGACCTCGTTGAGTTCGGGTTGCGCTACGAAGGCTTGCAGGTGACGACGGCGCAGACCGCCGAAGAGGGAGCGAGCATTGCGCGTGGGCAAGAGTTCGCGTTGATTCTGCTTGATGTCGGCTTGCCGGACAAAGACGGTCTGGAATTGTGCCGCGAGATACGACGCTTCAATTCGCACACGCCGATTCTGTTTTTCACCGCGTTCGCCGATTTGCTCGACCACGAAGAAGCGAAGCGCGCGGGGGCACAAGGCTGTCTTCGCAAGCCGGAAGACACGAGTCGCCTCGCGCCAATCATCAAAGCCTTGATTGCGAAACGAACCACCGAAGCTTCCACTTCGGATACGGAGCATCAAGCCGCATCGCCGGACTAAATTCCGCGCTCGATGCTCATGCGCCTTTGATTGTCTTCTGAAGATGAATTAAAGCCAAATGTGTATTTCACGCCGGAGGTGAAACCGAATGTACTGTCGCCATTGCGGAGCGGAAGTCGGAAGTGAACAAAAGCACTGCAAGAAGTGCGGGGCAAAACAACTCGTAGGCAGGGACACGGACGAAAACCCCGCGTCCGGGAATAACGAACTCGCAATAATTACGAAGATATTTATCGCGGTATGTTTCGTTTTGATGTTCGTCGCCGGAATCCAAATGCTGGGTAATGATAATTACTTGGGATTGATTGCCGTTATATTAGGATTCGGTTCGCTAATCTACGGGCTGTTCTGGTGGCAGAGCAGACAGGCTACCCGCTTCCAGAAAAGCAAACCGGACTCCGGGAGGGAACTTGGCTCCGAAGATGAAAAGCTACTCCTTTCGGGCAAGGAACAATTTAGCGTGACCGAAGAAGCTACTAGAAAACTCGAATCCGCTAAACTGCGTGGAAAACATTGAATCAATGAAAAGATGTGGTTCTACTAAAATGTTTGACACCCGGCGAAGCGTGTTAGTATCTTGCTTCTTAAATCGCGCGGGCATAGCTCAGTTGGTAGAGCGTCGGTTTCCCAAACCGGAGGTCGCGGGTTCGAGACCCGTTGCCCGCTTGTTGGAATAGGATGACAACACGATTCACGTCACTTAAAGTTTTACAAAGGAAGGTTAAGGAAATTGATTATGAAAAAAGAGATACAAACAGGTTTATGCGCGATTGCGCTGGCGGCATCGTCAATCGCGTGCGCTCAAACGGCAAACAATAATGCTTATACCGCGAACGCCAACAACGCGAACATGACCGCAACGACCATGACTCCGCAGACGGGGATGCAGACGGGCAGCACCGTATCTATGGATGATTCGACCATGACCGTTACGGAAGAGAACGGCGTCAAAACCGAAACGCGCACATTCAATAATCCGAACAGCAGCGTTAAGCGCGTCGTCGTCCGAACCGATAGAAACAACCGCCGCACGGCGCGCGTCGTCTATCGTGACGACACCGAACGCGACTTGCCGGATAACGCAGTTGAAAGCGCGCTTCGTGATACGGGCGACGCGCTGGCGACGGCGGGCGGCTACGTCGTGGATAAAACCGGCGACGCTTACGATGCTACAAAGAGTGCCGTCGGGACGGGGATTGATGCGACCAAAGACGCCGCCGGAACGGTGAGAGACGCTTCGGGCAGAGTCATCGAACGCACGGCGGAAGTCGGCGGAACGGTCGTTGATAAAACCAAAGATGTCGGCAGCACGGTCGTCGAAGGCACGAAATCGGGAGCGCAAGCCGTCGGTTCGGGTGCGAAAACCGGAGCTAAAGCAGTCGGTGAAGGTGCGAAAACCGTCGGTGAGAAAACCGTCGAAGGTACAAAGAAAGTCGGCAACAAAGTTAAAGACGTTATTAACTAAGCCGCTTTCAAGTGATAGGCTTTTTCTCAAGCGGGCAATCGTGTACACGGCGATTGCCCGCTTCGAGTTTATGAACAGGAGAAGCACGATGAGCGATGCCGGAAAATGGACGATACTGTGTCCGTGTTGCGATGCGACATTGATTATTGATACCGCGACCGGAGCGGTGATTTCGCACGAAGACAAAAAGAAGCCCATCCCGTCGTTTGAAGAAATGGCGCGCAACCTAAAGCGCGGCGAGCAGACACGCGACCAACTTTTCGCGCAAGAACTCAATTCGCAAAAGAACCGTGAGCGCATCCTTGATGAGAAATTTCGTGAAGCGATGAAGCGCGCCGATACGGAGAAAGATAAACCTTACATCAACCCGCTCGATGTGGATTAAGTCTATATACGCGATTGATTCACGCCCTTTTACGCCGCTTGATAAAAACTCAATGCCGCGTCGCCCTGCTTTATCACGCGCCAGCGACGCACATCGCCGAGCGATTCAGGTAAAGGTTTCTTGTGATGATGTTCGACGATAAGCACGCCGTCAGGTTTGAGTAATGACGTGGCATCTTCGCCCACGCGAAACTCGCCAAGCACCGGAAGATAATCGGAAGCATATGGCGGGTCATAAAACACAACATCCCAAATTCCGCCTTCTTTACCCGCCGCCGATTTACGATGCGCGCGACGCAGGAAATCCGCCGCATCGCTCATCACGACTTCGCTTCGTTCCTCTTCAACACGGCACAAATCAAGATTTTCCTCGACGAGAGCGCACATCTTCCGCGAGCGTTCAACGAACGTCACGAAGCTTGCCCCGCGCGATAAAGCCTCAATCCCAATCGCCCCCGTTCCGGCGCACAAATCCAAACACCGCGCGTCCACGATGCGCGGCGCAAGCACATTAAAAAGCGTCTCGCGCAAACGGTCGGCTGTCGGGCGCACATCAAGCGACGGCGGGCTTTTCAGCGTGCGCCCGCGATATTCTCCGGCAATAACGCGCATTTTTAATATATAGGACTTACGCAAGGCGCATTTTGACGGACGGGTTTTTCAGTTGTTGAATGAGATAATCCGACAACTGTCCATGCTTGATTTGATAGACCGTCCGCCTTGTTTCATACATTAGCTCTTTGAACCGACACCACACCAAGAACGCACACGCGATGTGGTTGCGCTGAATTCTTTGTTTCCGACACTGACAACTTTCCAACCCCGTCACCTGCTTAACTTCTCTGTGCAATTGCTCAATCTTCCAACGCACGGCGCACACCTCTTGTGTCTCGGTGGTCGAATCTTGAGTCGGGTCGTTGGTCACGACATAATCCGTGCGGTCAGGGGAGACCACCAGCCGGAACAATTGCAGACGATGCCCTTTGGGAAAGTCTTTGGCTGCCGACTGTGGTCGGCAAAGTTGGTCAGCGTGTAATTGATTTGACTACTGAGCAGATATTGGCAGTAATCAAGGCGTGTCACGGGTGCTTTATTGGGAACAAACATAACGAAAGATTACTTGGTTTTTTAATGCTTGCGTAAGTCCTATATTACAAGTTATCTCAAAAATAGCTTTTGATTTCTCTCTGCGATTCTCTGCGTCTTCAACTCTGCGGTACTCTGCGTTAAAAACCTTTTTGACGCAGAGTACCGCAGAGAGAAACCATTTTTGAGATAGCTTCTAAATAAATTAAGCGGGCAAGCGGACAGTACGGCTGCTATTATCCGGCTCATTCATGAAACTGATTCCATGCTTGCGCGGGTAAGAAGTCAAGAGATAAATTGGGCTTAACGCAGTTCGCTGCCACAGCTTTCTCAAAGGCTTTTATCACCAACTCTTCCGTCATCGAATCAGCGACCGCCCAGCCGACAATTCGTTTGCTGAATGTGTCTTGCCAACTTGCCAAATAACTCCACTTGCTTGGGCGAGAGCGGCAAGTATGTAATGTCGCCGACGATAACTTCAGCAGGTTGGCTTGCGGCGTTCTTTTTATCAAGCAACAGGTTCGGACTGGCTTGCACGGTGTGGCGCGAATCAGTTGTTAGTGGACGAAAACGGCGCGGCGTAATCGCCTCTAACGCCAGTCTTCGCATCAGCGAGCGAACCTGAAAACGTCCGCCCCGCACGCCCTGCGCCTTCAACTCCGCCGCGATGCGGCGTGACCCGCAACGTCGCCGGTGCGCCCAGAAAACCTGTTTGACCTGTGTGCTAAGTTCGACTTTTACCGTACTTAACATGTAAGTTTTGCCGCTCACATAAGCGTGATACGTACTCTTTGAGACTCGCATCACACGGCATACCAGAGCGAGCGGGTAGTTGCCCTTAACTTCATCAATAAAGCGGTAGCGAATTACGCGCTTCTGCCGAAGATTGCGGGCTGCCTTCTTTAGGATGTCGCGTTCCATTTCCGCTTCACGCAATTTCTTGCGTAAGATAATGACTTCTTGCGTCGCGTCAGAACTGGTGACGCTCAACTGTCGCTTCCAGTTATGGAGCAGACTCTCGGCAACGCCTAATTCTCTCGAAATCGATGCCACCGATTGCCCGTCGTGAATCTTCTTCACCGCTTGTTGTTTGTATTCGTCGTATTTTCTCATCGCTCTATTCTAGCGAGAGTTTTGTGTCCTGAATAATTAGACCACCTCACTTTGGGCGAGAACAGATGACGAATCCATTTAGAGAGGAAAGCAAATGTAAGCAGTGGCAACACTTGCTTGTGCGCTTCTCACTGTGCAAGCAGTTACGGACGATAAATTAGTATCGTCTAGGCAGGGGTTGTAGCTGCCGCGTTCGTCAAAGAGCGTTTGAAAGGCTTGAGCCTATTGCGGGGAAACTCGCACGATGGGTTCTTAGGGGAGGGAGCGGCGGCAACGTCGCTTCCTTACCCGACTTCGGCACGTTTTCCGATACGAGCCAACCGTTGCAAAAGGGATGATTATGGTTTAGCTTCATAGACTAAATTAAAAGGCGTTTCGGTTGCTCGGCGGAAATGTGAAAAACCGCTTTTAGTTATCACATCTTTTATACGCGCTTCACCGGCTTGCGCTCCCAACGCCAATCCGACTTCTTGCGACAGCGAAGCCGGAGTGCAAAGCAGTGTCGAAGCCGAATAAAAGGCGCGTCCGATTGGATTCAAATTGTCTTCAACTCGGTCGTGAGCAAACGGCTCGACAATCATCCACGTTCCATCTGTAGCCAGAGATTTGCGGACGTGCGCGGCTGCGCCTACCGGGTCGCCCATATCGTGCAGGCAGTCAAAGTAAGTGACAAAATCGTAATCGCCGCCGGGAAAATCTTTCGCTTTGGCGACTTCAAACGAAACGCGCTCGGCAACTCCGCCTTCTGCGGCTCGCTGACGCGCCATCTCGATTGATTGGTCGTGATAATCGAAACCGACGAAAGTTGAATTCGGATACGTCTGCGCCATCAAGACGGTTGAAGCTCCAAGCCCGCAACCGATGTCGGCAACTTTCGCACCCGTTTTCAATTTTTCTTCAACGCCGTCAAGAGCCGGAATCCACGAACTAATCAGATTCGCGGCATAACCGGGACGGAAAAACATCTCTGTCCCGCGAAAAAGTCCGGCATCGTGTTCGTGCCAGCCAAAGCCCTCGCCCGTGCGAAATCTCTCGGTCAGTTTTGGCACCGCTCGCACGGCGGAAACAGCGAGTAGAAACGCGCCGGGCAAGTAAGCCGGACTCGATTCATCAGCCAACACAAAGGCTTGTTCTTCCGACAGAAAATAACTTTGATTGTCTGCGTCGTAAGAAACGTAACCGCCCGCCGCCTGCGCGTTGAGCCACTCGCGCACATAACGCTCGTTTGTTCCCGTAGCTGCGGCTAATTCGGCAGACGTAATTGCTTTGCCCGCTTTAGCCATCGCCTTATAAAGACCGAGACTTTCGCCGATAACAACCAATCCGGCGTGCATCGTCGCGCCGAAATCCGTAATACAAGTTCCCAATAATTGATTCAGTTTCTCTTCGTTAATAGCCATAAATCCTCCTGACGAATATCTACACCTTTTTCGTTCAAATTTCAAACGCTCGTATTAAACACGAAGTGCCGAACTACTGTATATACGGACACATTCCACATAACATCCCCTACAGGCATATTATGTGGAATGTATTCGCATAATACCCTTATCTGCATACTGCATATGCGAATCAAGGGTAGAAATCAGTGATGAAGAATCAACAACTTACAGCGTTAGTTGACGATGAATTAGAAAGTGGATTGCTGTAAGCCCTTTGTTTGTAACGCGGCGAATTTCCTACCCTTGATTCGCATTACGTACAGGATTTTTGGAAAACAGTCACTCTGTACTTGTCGTTCGGTTTTGCGTCGTCATGGCAAAAACGACGTGCGACCATTGCGCCCGATTCGCATGTTCACGAGCCAATCAATCCATCGCCAACGAAGGGCGCGCGGGGCGAGATGTTCGCTGATAAGCGGTGCGCTGTGCGTTTGTCCGTCGCCTAAATCGAGCGTCGCGTGACCGTGAAATCTGAGATAGAAAAAGCTGGCGTCAATCACTTTGTGTTGTGCGACACGCAAGACGGGAGAAGGGTTTTGTTCGCCTGTTTCAGGTATCGTCTCAAAGCTTAGTTCGCGCGGGTAATGCAAGCCGAAGCGGTTAAGGCGTGCGCTGTGGGTGTGAAGTCGCGCGTTGTGAATCGTTAATTTACGGTTGCGGATAAGCAGTAAGCGCGTGACGGCTTGGGGAGCATTCTGTTCCCGAAAGCGATAGAAAATCGCGGTGGCATCGAGGAAGTGAGCGCGTCCCCACTGCCAATCCGCGACGGTTTCGGTCAGTGGGCGCGTGTCACGGTTGTGGTCGTGGTAGCCCGTGCCTGTCCAGATAATTTCGCGCGCCGCGTTGTCGCGCTCAGTGATACGGAACGAACCTTCGACACGACAACGCGGCGCGACCATGTTCCATTCATGCGCGGGTGATGCGGATGCGTGCGCGTCGGGTTCAAGCAGTGAAGCTTCGACGATGCGCCACACAAAGCGGGCTTTGAGATGTTCGTGGGCGCGCAACTTTACGTCGAGTTTCAATTCATAACGCGCTCCGTTCTCATCGTGTACAAACTCGAACGAACAGTTCCTGATGCGACACGCGGGAGCGTGGGTTGATGCCGTGAAATCCGATGCGTCGTGTTCGCTGATGGAGCGAATAAACGGGCGACCGTCGCGGTACAAAGAACACACGACGGCGGGGAAGCGCGGCGGGCTAGTTGCCCCGCGTCCTGTCTCGTATCGCGGCGTGTGATGAAGCTGCGTTGATTGATTATAGCGCGGCGAGAAAATGAAGTTGGTCAGAAAGATGATGACCAGCACATCGCGTCCGTCATCGCTCACGGCGTCAAAGTACCACCATTCGTAAGCCGCCGTTTCCGCGTCGGCGTGCCATACATCATCGTGTATGTTCGACTTGATATGAAAAGCGTCGGTTGAGTCGAGGTGCGGGTTGGTGTTCACTATCGGGCGAGAGTACAGGTTTTTAGTGAAGGTTGAAAACTCATCGGGTGTACACGAAACACGCGATAAACGATGGGCGCGTGAGGCGTGTACAATTAACGGCATGAGCGACAAAGTAGAAAGCGGGAAAGATTTAATCGGCGTTTTTGATGAACAGTTCACGCGCATACACATCGCTTCGTGTCTGTTTATAGAGACTGTGCCGCCGGAACTTTTGTATCTCCAACCGCGCTCATCCGCGATGCTGCCCGTGTATTCGTGCGGCGAATACGTCTTGCGAAGCGCGGGCAAGGTCGAACAAACTTTCGGCGGCATCACGGCGAATTTATGGGATGACCCGTTCGAGTGGACGCTGCCCGAAACTCTGCCGCGCACGAGTGACATCATTGATTATTTGAACGAAGCGGAAGCGATGCGCGGGCGCGGCTTCGCGGTGCTGAACACAGATGCGGACTTGAATAAAGAAATCGCCGTGCCTTCGGGCGAGAGGGAAACTCTGTTGAGGTTGATTGTTGATACCTTGCGGTGCGCCGCGCATTATCAAGGGCGGGCGTTTGCGACACTGCGTTTTCTGTGCGACGCGAAACTTCCGGCTGTGTGAATTGACGATGCGAGATTTTCGCGTGAACCTATGACGCGCCCCGAACGTAAAGACGTGCGAAGAACTTACAGGTTATCCTATCGTCCGTTTATCATATTTTCATCAAAAGAGGATTCAAAATGTATTGTCCGCAGTGCGGTCAAAATCAGGTTGCAGACGACGTGCGGTACTGCTCGCGGTGCGGCTTTCTGCTGGTGAATGTGGCGCAGTTGTTGGCGACGGGCGGCGTGATACCGCAAACAATAACGACGAAGAAAAAGAAGCGTCAAAAAACAAGACGCGACGGCGTGCGGCAAGGGGTGATATTGATGATGTTGGCGACCATTATCGTACCGCTCATCGCCGCGAATGATGGAGGCGCGGAAGCCGTCGCCTTCTTCTCGCTCGTCGGTCATCTCGGCGGCTTGCTGCGAATCATCTACTCGTTGCTGTTCCTGCCGTCCGCCGATGAAGTGAACCCTAATCAGCCTTCACTCGAAGCGGTTTATACCCCGCCCGCTTTCAACATCGCTCCGCCGCAACCCGCCGCTTCATTACCGCCACACGTTTCGCGCGCTTCGTTATTCGACACCGCGCGCCGAAACACGGGCGAACTCGTCACACCGCGCACGAGCGTCACCGACCACACGACGAGATTGCTGAAACAGGAGCCGGAAAGCAGTAGGCAGAGGGCAGTAGGCAGTAGGCAGAGTGAAGAAGATAGTTGATTGTTGACAGTGAATTGAAGAAGCAAGCAGTTTATCCGTTCACTATTCTGTGTCTTAGAGCGATTTCCAAATCAATTTAACAACCGTTTAGAGGCGGGCTTCCGCCCGCCGTTGTGCGTGGTATGCGAGCGACGGCGGGCAGAAGCCCGCCTCTAAACTTCTGTTGGAGATGTAAGGAAAGGCAAATGCAAACCGCTCTATTCTGCCTACTGCCCTCTGCCTACTGCCCTCTGCTTCTCAGAACAACTCGAACTTGACGGTTAAATACTTGCGTGGGTTTTGCCGGAAGTCGTAAAGGAGTTTGACGGATTCGGCGGAGAGTTGGTTGACGTTGTTGTAAAGCTGTTCGTCGGTCAGGAGTTTTCCGAGTGTGCCTTCGCCGCGTTGCGCTCCGGCGACAAGGGAATCAATGCGTTCGGCGGTAGTGTTGAAGCGGGCGATGGCGGCGCGTGTGTCGTTATAAAGCTGTTCGTCGGTCAGGAGTTTTCCGGCTGTGCCGCGTCCGGCGCGAAGGTCACTGACGACAAGGTTGATTTCAGCGATTGATTCATTAAGGCGCGTGATGCTCTGGCGGGCTTCGGCGATGGTGTCGCGCGTTTCGTTGTAAAGCTGTTCGTCGGTTAAGAGTTTTCCGGCGGTGCCGCGTCCCTGTTGTAAATCAGTGGCGATGGTTTGCAGTTGTTGAATTGATGCGTTCAGGCTTTCGTAAAGCGCGGGGTCATTGATTAAACGTCCGGCAGTTCCGCGCCCGGCGCGAATCTGATTGATGAGGTCTTGCGATTCGCGCACCGCCGCGTTGAGGTTGTTGTAAAACGCTTCGTCGTTGATGAGCCGCCCGAACGTGCCTTGTCCCTGATTGATTTTGCGGGCGATTTCCGTCGTCTCCGTCGAGAAGCGCGTCAGTTGTTCGGTCAAGTCTTTCCCGGAAGAAGTTAAATCGGAAAGCCCGCCGCCCGATGATGAGCGCAGTAAATAGTTTTCCGTCACCGGGTCGGCGACCGCCGACCCGGGCGAGATGTTGACGACTTTATCGGGAGCGAGAAGGCTCGGACTGGTCAGCAGCGCAATCGAATCGGTGCGTATGCGCTCGGTCACGGGCTGCCCGTCAATGGTTTCATCAACCGCGAGAACGACTTCGACGCGCTCGTTCTGATTGCCTTCCGAAGGGGGAAGCAGTCGCACCTCCTCGACGCTGCCGACGCGCAAGCCCGCGAGTTGAACTTCCGCTCCGGGACGCAAGCCGTCGGCGTTAGCGAAGCGTGCGCGCAGGGTTATCTTCGACGCGAACGGCGAGATGTCGCCCGATGCGTTGAGAATCAAAAGGATTAACAACACGATGGCAATGACGATAAAGATGCCGACGCGCACGCCGCGTATTCCGGTATTTCTTTTTGGTGGAGACATAATAGATAAAGTAGAAAGTAGAAAGTAAAAGGGAGAAAAGGAGAAGGTGAAAGGTTATAAAGTAGAGAAAGATTCAAGGGGAATTTTTATCTTGATTTCTACTTTCTACCTTCTACTTTCTACTTTCACTCACTTTCCGTGGATGAATGTTTGGATGTATCTGTCGTCGGATTTGCGAAGCAGTTCGTCCGTGCCGCTAAAGATGATTTCGCCGTCGCGGAGCATCATGATTTTGGTGTTGATTAAACATAGCTTCTCGCCTTCCTGTTCGAGTATGACTTCGCCGGAGTCGTCAACCACCGCGTACTCGCCTGTGAGGTAAGTCAGGTTGTTCATTTCGTGGGTGACGAAGATTGATGATACGTCTTCGAGGTCGCGCAGTTTTATCGCCAGTTCGCAGATGGTGCGCGCGGTTGGCGGGTCAAGTCCGGCGGTCGGTTCGTCAAAGAGAATTACGGAAGGCGCGCCGACGAGGGCGCGTGCGATGCCGACGCGCCGCCGCATCCCGCCGGAGAGTTCAATCGGCATCTTCTCAATCGCGTCTTCGAGATTGACGAAGCGCAACATGCGCCGCACTTCTTCTTCAACTTGGGCTTCATCAACGTTCTGTTCGTGCAGGCGATACGCCACGTTGTCATACACGGAAAGCGAATCAAACAGCGCGCCTTCCTGAAATATCATCCCGATTTTATGGCGCACGCTCATCATCTGTTCTTCGGTGTAATCGGTGATGTCTTCGCCGTCAACTAAGACGCGCCCGGAATCGGGTTTGAGCAAGCCGAGAATGATTTTAATCAGGGTTGATTTCCCTGTCCCCGAACCGCCGAGAATGATTTTCGTTTCGCCTTTCTGGACGACGAAACTGATGCCGCCTAAAATCACACGCTCACCGAACGTCAAATGCACGTCACGAAACTCGATGGCGGGGACGGTGCGCGAACGGTCGTCAACTTCCGCGAAAGTCGAATCCGCCGCCGCATCGCTAACAGTTGCATTGGCGGTTTCAGCCGACGCCGATTCGGATGCGGATTGAAGTTCAAAATCAGTGGAGACCATAAAAGTTTGGGTGGTACTTCGGACAATTATGTCGGAACATTTAGCACGACTTGTAAGGCTTTGGCGAGAAAGAAATCGGAGATGATGACCATGATGGCGGACAGCACGACGGCGCGCGTCGTCGAGAGTCCGACACCGACCGTGCCGCCTTCGGTCGTCAATCCTTGTCGGCATGAAATCGCGCAGATGAGAAAACCGAAGACAATCGGTTTGATAACGCCGCCGATAACATCATCGCCCGTGATGCCGTTGCGAACCGAGTTGAGAAACGTACTCGAATCTTGTTGGAATAGCGAAACCGCGACAATCCATCCGCCCATGATTCCGATGATGTCGGCAAGCACCGTCAGAAGCGGAAGCGAGATGAGCAGGGCGATAAGTCGCGGGGCGACGAGTTTGCGAATCGGGTCAGTGCCGAGTGCGCGCATCGCGTCAATTTGTTGCGAGACGGACATCGCGCCGAGTTCGGCGGAAATCGCGCTGCCGACGCGCGCCGTAACCATTAACGCCGACAGCACGGGACCCAATTCGCGCACCAACGAGAGGGCGATAAGCTGCCCCGTGACGCTCTGTGTGCCAAAGGATTTGAGCGTCGGCACGGTTTGCAAAGTCAGTACGCCACCGGTGAAAAATCCCGTCAGAAGAATAATGGATAAACTGCCGACGCCGATGCGGTCAATCTGCGTCAGGATTTCGGCAAAGTAAGCCGGACGACGAATGATGCGGACGAGGGCGCGTGTCGCAAGCAAAAATGTTTCTTGGATTTCAAGTAAAACCTGAAGCAGAGTGTTCATGCGATATGTTCGGGCGAAATGAATCGAAAACGCATGATGTGCGGAAACAGCCGGAGAGGTCAAGCGGTATTTATTATTACCTGATCTCTCTCGCTGTTTCCGTGTGTTGCTTGTGTTAATTGAAGGGTTGATTGAAGCGCACTTGAACGGCGAAATGCTTAGCTCGACTTTATCCATTTTGGAAACAGGGAATGTAAATAAAAGACTTAGCGTCACGATTATTCGCCAGACTTTTTGAATGTCAGTCAAAAAGTGGACATTCAAAAAGTCTGACGTTGAAAACAAAAGACTTATGCCTTCGGCGTTTCGGCTTCCTAAAAATGGATAAAGTCGAGCTTAGAGGTTGTTTGAAAAGTTCCTGTTCCCCGAAGGGGATAAATTCAATAGCCTAGGGCATCGCCCTACGCACAGGCGGCATATATGTTCCGACCCTGAAAGGGTCGCATCGCATCGAATTATTCGACCCCTTCAGGGTCGGAATGCACTTCTTAGACGTAGGGCGTTGCCCTACGCTATTGAATCTGTCGCTTTCAGCGACAAAACAGACTTTTCAGACACAGCCTCTTAAGGTATGGATTGGGAGTTTGGAGTTTGTCGGCGTCGCCCGCGAAGTCGTCCGCGAACGGAATTGATTTGGTTCGCACCGTCGCGGTCAACCGAAATTTGCGCGCGGGCATTGGCGCGCAAGTCGCGCAGAGTGGCGAGTTGTTGTGCGCTCAGTACGCGGCGGATGTGCAACTCCGTGACGGCGCGACGGCGCGTCAATTCACCTTGCGCGAGGGCGACGGCGTTCGCGCGTTCGACGATAATCTGCTCGCTCACATCGTCGGAATAGATAGCCGCATCGAGTTCGCGTTGGGCTGCTCTGAGGCGTGAGACGAGTGCGCGTCGCGCGGCTTCCGTCTCTTGCCGTATGCGACGAATTTGGGCGCGTTGCTCGAACGATAAATTGAGCAGACGGAGAATCTGTTGCGGCTTGACGTTTCGGGAGCGTGTCGAAGGAGTCGGCGCGCCGCTTCCGGCTTGAGCATCAAGCGCGGCGGATTGTCGCGGGCTAGGCATCGCGTAAAGCGATGAGGTGAACGATGAAGCGCAAATCAGGAGCGTCGCGCTTATCAAGCTTCCGGTGAGTGTGTTTGATGGAATCATCTTCGTTTCCTAAGAGGGTGTTAAAAAGTCTCGACTGCGGGACTTCATGTAGCTGCGGCAGCAGCGACGAGATGGTAGCCCACAGCGCAAGCTGTGGGTTTAGATGTCGTTGAAGATTTAAGCTGCGGCAGCAGCGACAGAAATCAATTGTGAGACATGCGCGAGAAAAATTGACGCTTGAACAATCACAGTGTTTCTTACGCTACTGCCGCAGCTTAAAGCTTCTTTTTACTGCTTTGACCCACAGTTGCGGCTTCGCCTTCACTGTGGGCTACCATCTCGTCGCTGCTGCCGCAGCTTTAAGACGGCTTCTTCAACATGTTCTGAGTCTCAAGCCAGAACCGCCCACTACCGCCATCGCGGTTCTGACTCCAAATTTACTCTGCTACACCAAGTAAATCGTAGAGTCGCGGCACGTCGGTTTCGTCCGGTTGAACGTCGAGGTTGCGGCGACGCGATGTGTTCCGCTTGGCGCGTGGTGCGGCGGTGCGGGCGGTGCGCGGTTTGAGCGTCGCTTCGACGGTGCTTGATTTCGCGGCGGGCGCAAGGGTTTCGATTTCATTTTTAACTTCATCGCGGTTGGAAGCAATCTGTTCGCGCGTGGTGCGGCGCGATAGTTCAGCCTCAAGTCGTTCCGCGACGAGTCGTTCGACGACGGCGGGGTCAAGGGTTGGATTAGTAATGGAAGCCGTCGCGGGCGTCGCCGTGTTGTCCGTAATGTTGTCCGGCGTAGTGTCGCGTGTCAGTCCCGTGCGGAAAGCGAAGTCGCCACCCGCGCGCCACTGAACTTCGGCGTTGATTAACGCCAGCATCGCCAACATGCAGACCGCGATTATTGTAAGCGCGGCGCACGCCTTCACGGAGCGCGGCGTGAGCGTGAGTAGTTCGCGGAATGCCGCCCATGCCGAACGGGGCGCATCGTTCGCATGTCGCACGTCATGCGTCACTTCGTTCGTCGCTCCACGGGCGTTTGGCGATGCGTGCATAGTGGATGCGATGACGTTGAGTCGGTCAAGAAAATCTTCTGCGTGCGAGACGCGAACATCGGGCATCGCCAATTTCAAAGCGGTGACTTGCGTGCGTACCCGACCGAAGGCGACGGCTTCATCCGTACACGTCGCGCACAGGGCAAGATGTTCGGTGAAGCGTGCCGCATCGCGCTCCGGCATCTCGCCGTAAAGGTATGCGACGAGTTGCGCGCTACATTCGCACGCGGACTTGGCAAGCGTCGAATCAGAGTCGTGTTTATTCATGTCGGTTGAAGATTCGTGTGTCATCGGGCAGCGACTTTCTCCGCGTGTTCGGCGGGCGGACTATTAAGACTTTCACCGTGTCGGGCGAGTTTCATTTGTAGTTGCTTGAGCGCGGTATAGAGTCGGCTCTTGACGGTGCTTAACGGAACGTCGAGGGCGTTTGAGATTTCCTGAAACGTCATTTCCTCAAACTCTTTCATCACGACGATTTGTCTAAGTTCGACGGGCAAAGTCGCAATCGCCGCGCGCACATCCTTTGAACGCTCGTCTTGCTCAACGGATGAGGCGTGCGAATCAACGCTCGCCAGTTGGTTCTCCAGCACCGTTTCCAATTCGACTTCGGGGCGGGCTTTGGTGCGGCGCGTGCGCGTGATGCACTGGTTGACGGCGATGCGGTGCAGCCACGACGAGACACGGGCTTCGCCGCGAAAGTTTCCGATGTTGCGATACGCCGCGAAGAATGTTTCCTGCGTCGCGTCACGCGCGTCTTCGACCGAGCCGAGCATCCCGTAAGCGAGGGCAAAGATGCGGCGTTCCCAACGGCGCACGATTTCACCGAACGCATTACGATTGCCCGCCCGCGCTTCTTCGAGAATCTGTTCGTCCGTCGCAATATCGTTTGCCGTCGTCTCCCGTGTCGTTTCCAGTGCAAGATTTGCCGCCATTTTTTTCACCCGTCACACGAAAACCGCCCCGCCGTCTGCGCTAAAAGTTTAGACGCGCGAAGTTTGTAAAAAGCCGAAACTTATCACTCACCTTACGCGGTAATGAAGTTTCGCGGCTTTGCCGCCCGATGTGCGGTGGGGCTTCGCCTCACCGTGAAGCGTATGAAAGTCTTCGAGGCTATGCCTCGATAGGCGGGCGGCACAGCAGCACAATTTCTGAGAGCGAGGCGGAAAGGCACAGCCTTTCCGCACATCGGGCGGCAGAGCCGCAAAATGTTTCAGCCGTGTAGGGTGAGATTACCAAACACAACGAAAAATTATCTTTGTTGACACCGCTACGATGCGCCGACTAACATCAATCGCGCGGCACACAATCGCCGCGCTCCCGCCTACACTCTCCACCGCTAAACTTGACCCCGCCTTTTCTCATTAACGTAAAACCGTGCCACATCGAACATCCTCAACCAACGCCAAACAGATACCACTTCTTTACCTTGTGATGGCAACGCTTTTAATTGTCGGACTGTTGCCGCTCGGCTTGGCGGGCTGGGTCTTATCGCGCCGTAGCGGGCAAGAATTGCGTTCGCTCGAAGGACGTTATCAGGCACAACTCGTGCAGGACAAGGCGCGTCAGATTGAGCTTTACGGGCAGCGTTACCGCGACGTGGTGATGAGCCTCGCGCGGGCGTTCGAGCTTACGGGCGGAACGAGTGCGCTCAGTCGTGAAGAAGGCGACGGGCGTTTGGAGCAGACCGTCGAAGAAGATGCCCACCTCATCGCCCTCACGATTTTGCCGGTCAAAGGCACGCCGCACGTCGCGTATAAACCGGATGTCATCAGCCGCGAAGAAGCCGATGAGCGCGCCGCCGATGTCTTAGGACGCATGGCGGGAAGCGGCATCATCATCTCGCGTCCGAAGCTGATTCGTTCAAGTCAGGAAATGTGTTTTGCTATCGGCGCGCCCGTGATGAGCAAGCACGGTGCGGCGGGCGGCGAAGATGAAATCGTCGCTGCCGTCGTCGCCGTCGTTTCCTTTAGCGACGTGTTTCGCACCGTCGGACAGAAAAATTCCGTTGACGAAAAAGAGTTGATAGAGAGCGGCGCGCCAATCGTCTTCGTCGTGGACGAAACGGGTAGTGTCGTCGCGCACCCCGATGTGCGGCTGGCTTTGAGTGAACAAACGATGACGGATTTACCCGTCGTCCGCGATTGGATGGAATCGGGAGCGGCGATTGGCAGTGCGCTCGCGCCGTTCACCTTTGAGCGCGACGGCAAGCAACTTGAGATGCTCGGCTCTTACGCCACCGCGCGCTTTGACCCGAACGGGAAATCTACGGGTGCGGATAACGGCGGCGCGAATCTCGGCGTGATTGCGATTCAAAATGAGAGTGCCGCCCTCGTCTCGGTCAGTGACATGCGCCGTCAAACGCTGTTCATTTCGCTTCTCGCCGCCCTATTCGCGCTCGGCATCGGCTTCTTCATGGCGCGTGAACTGGCGCGTCCGGTGCGCGAACTGGCAAGCGGCGCACACGCGATTGCGGGCGGCGACTTCTCAAATCAAATCACTCTACGTTCGTACACCGAACGCACTGAACTCGGTGAACTCGCGGCGTCGTTCAATTCGATGAGCGCGCAACTTCAACAACACATCGCGGACTTACACCGCGCCGCCGACGAAAACAAACAACTCTTTATCGGCACGATTAAAGCCCTCGCCGCCGCGATTGACGGCAAAGACCCTTACACGCGCGGACACAGTGAGCGCGTCGCGCGCTATGCGGTCGCCATCGCCGAAACGCTCGGCTTACCCAAAGATGAAGTTGAACGCACGCGCATCAGCGCGCTCCTACACGACGTTGGCAAAATCGGTGTGGACGATAAAATCTTAAAGAAGCCCGGACAATTAACCGATGACGAGTTCGCGCAGATGAAACAACATCCGCTTATCGGCTACAAAATCATGTCGCTGATTCCGCAGATGAAAGATTACCTCGACGGCATCTTGAAACATCACGAAGCGATAAATGGAAGCGGATACCCGCAAGGTCTGACCGCCGAACACATCCCGCTTCAAGCCCGCATCATCGCCGTCGCCGACACCTTCGACGCCTGCACGACGGAACGCCCGTATCAGAAAGCGATGCGAACCGAAGAAGCGTTAGGCATCCTGCAAAAATACTTGGGGACACGCTACGACCCGCGCGTCGTCGCGGCGATGGAACAAGCCTGCGCCGCGAGTCTCATCCGACCCGGCACATCACGCCAACCAACCCAAGCCCACATCGCACAAGCGACACCGTTGCCTGTTGTTTCTTGCGTCTAAAGGATAGAGGGATTTAAGCTGTTGACATTATGAACACACAGCTTTCCGATATTCTGCGTTTAAGCATTGCCGAACGAATCCAACTTGCCGCAGACATCTGGGACAGCATCGCGGCGTTTCCCGAAGCCGTGCCAATCACCGACGAACAGAAACAAGAACTCGACAAGCGTCTATCCGCGCTCGCCGATAATCCGCATGACGGGATTTCTTGGGATGATTTGAAAGCGCAGATGCGTAAATTCACATGAGCTATGTATGAATGAACCGAAAGACAAAACGGTAAGCCTAGAACAGCTTTTGTCGGATTTGAAAAGCGGTGATTTCAACAAGTCACATGACGCTGTGCATGATTTGTTAAGGTTATCGTCTATCCCAACTAAAAAAGTTGTTGCTATTTTGCACGAAGCTGAAGACGCTTTTAGTCGTGAACAAGCTACCTATGTTTTATCGTGGACGCATGGCACGCGGGGATGTAATCAGCGGTTGCAAGCATTACTTGATGCCTTTAACCGGGAAGGAGAAAGCGTCAAAGTTCGCGCGCAAGCACTCGAAGGTTTTGCCAATCAACATCCGAGCAAGAAGCACAAACTGCGGAACGAAGTTGAGGCGGCGATTTTTGCGGGCTTATCGGATGAATCGGTGGAGATAAGATTTTGGGCGTGCTTCGCGGCAGGAAGTTTGGAGATGAAAGCGGCATTGCCAAGACTGCAAGAACTTGTCGGACAAGATACCAAAGATTGGGGAGCATGGTGGACGGTATCGGAAGAAGCGGAAGACGCGATTGATGGAATACACGGGCGAATCACCGAAGGACGGATACCGATTGCAAATCGAAGCAAGCCTCATGATATTCAGTTTTCTATGGACTTTCCCAACTTAGAGTTGGCTAACAAAGTCGCCAAAGAGATAAGGCAACAAGGTTACGACACCAAGAATATAGAAGTGGAATCGGACAGAGAATCGGTGGACTTAAAGTTTGTCAAGAAGCAGATGATAGTTGTCAACTCTGAGATGATTGCGCTACGAAAGCATTTCGACGCGCTTGCGGCTAAATATAAAGGCATATATTGGGGATGGGGAATGAACTCGTAAAATGTAAAGCAAGGTTGTAGGGTAAATTTTTATCGTCGCTTTTGACCTTCGATTTTCTCTCGCTCCGGTTTGCCGCTATAATCCCGCGTTCAATTTATAACCTCATAAGACGCGGGTAATACATGGCACTTTTTTGGAAACGCAAGAGTAAGGAAATCATCACGCTCGGTTTGAATGACCGCTCCGATAGCGGGACAACCGAAGCTTCATCAAACACGACGACATCAAACGCGGCGACGCAAACCGCGCCCGTCGTTCCCGTCAGAGAAACAATCGTTTCACCGCCGCCGCCTGAGACTCCGGCACAAATCGAAGCGGAAGCCTCAACCTTAACAACTTCAACCGCGCCTTCCGATGAGCCGACATCTTATGCGGCTTCTAATGTGCCGCGCGCTCCGACACAGAAGGCGCGTGAGATGTACGCGGCGAAACCGACACCGACGGTTTCCGATGAGCGAGACGTGATGCCGCCCGTTTCGCGTGACGCTGCGCGTGAAGAAGTCGCGGCGCGTCCGCGTTCGTCTTTTTCAAGTTCGATTTTAGGTTTAGATAAATCAATCGCCGAACTCGCCGCCGAACAAGCCGCTCTGGAAGCGACTTATGCGGCGCGTTTTCGGCGCGCGGTCGAGAAGACACGTCACAGTTTGAACGACCGTATAGACACGGTTTTTCAGGCGCGCAAACAGATTGACGCCGAGCTTTTGGATGAACTCGAAGAAGTTTTAATCGCCGCCGACTTGGGCGTGCCGACGACGATGGAAATTCTCGATGCCGTGCGGCGCGGCGTGACGCGCAAAGAGATTAACGACGTTGACGCGCTCAAGCGTGCGATAAAAAATCACATCATCAATATCTTCGACGTTGCCGAAAAAAACGGCGTCGCCAACGAAGTCAGCGTGCCGGAGAGTGTGACGCCATATGTGATGATGATTGTCGGCGTCAACGGCGTGGGGAAAACCACGACTATCGGCAAACTCGCGCAACGCATTAAGGCGGAAGGCAACGAGGTTCTGATTTGCGCCGCCGACACGTTTCGCGCCGCCGCCTCCGACCAACTCGCTATCTGGGCAGAGCGCACGGGCGTTCCCTTAATTCAACAGAAAACCGGGACTGATCCGGCGGCGGTTCTGTTCGACGCTTTGAAAGCGAGCAAGGCGCGCAACTCCGATGTTCTTATCGTTGACACCGCCGGACGCCTTCACACTAAATCGAACTTGATGGCGGAACTCGAAAAGATGAAGCGCATCGCGGGCAGGGAAGTCGAAGGCGCGCCGCATGAAACTCTCCTCGTGCTTGATGCCGTCACGGGACAGAACGGCTTGGAGCAAGCCCGCCAATTTTTGAAAACCGCGAACATCACCGGCATCGTCTTAACCAAACTCGACGGCACGGCGAAAGGCGGCATCGCGGTCGCCATCGCTAAAGAGTTGAACTTGCCGATTCGCTATGTCGGAATCGGTGAGAAGGTTGACGACTTGATTGTGTTCGACGCCGCGCAGTACGTCGAAGGCTTGTTTGGTTGATAACATGAACCGCATGGCGACAATCGAACAGGGCGAAACAATCAACCAAGTCGTGCGCGAACATGACGCGCCGATGATGCGCCGCGCTCTCGAACTCGCCGCGAAGGGGCGCGGGCAAGTCTCGCCGTCGCCGCTTGTCGGGTGCGTCATCGCTTCACCGCAAGGCGAGATTTTCGGTGAAGGGGTTTATCTTTACGAGCATATACATCACGCGGAAAAGCTGGCACTTGACCAAGCGGGGCTACGGGCGCACGGTGCGACGGCTTACGTTTCGCTTGAGCCGCACGCGCATCACGGGCGCACGCCGCCATGTACTGAAGCCTTGATACAGGCTGGAATTGTGCGCGTCGTCGCACCCATCGAAGACCCGAATCCTTTGGTCGCGGGACGCGGTTTTCAAGCTTTGCGCGCGGCGGGCGTTGAAGTTTCAATCGGCTTGATGAAGCGCGAAGCCGCGTGCCAGAACGAAACTTACATCCACGCGATGCGTTACGCGCGCCCGTTCGTTCACCTCAAACTCGCCACCTCGCTTGACGGGCGCATCAACTTCAACCGTCAAACCACGCCCGACAATGTGCGCTGGATTACAAACACGAAATCGCGGATTCGCGTGCATGAACTGCGCCGCGAATACGATGCGATTCTCGTCGGGGCGGGAACAATCAAAGCCGATGACCCGCTGCTCACAGACCGCAGCCATAAGCCGCGCCGTCGTCCGTTGGTGCGCGTCATAATGGATGGCAAGCTAAGTATGCCGCACAATTCGCGCGTCGTGAGAACCGCCGACGCTGAAAATCCGGTCTTGGTTTTTAGCGACCACGCACGCGCCGACCTTGTGCGCGTGCGCGAACTCGAAAGGCGCGGCGTCGAAGTCGAACTGCTTCAAAACGGCACGCGCGACCTCGTAGAGATTCTCGCGCGTCTGTATCGCCGCTCATTGCAGAGCGTGTTCTTGGAAGGCGGTTCACAACTCGCCGGTTCATTCGTTGACGCCGGATTGATTGATAAAGTCAGTTTCTTCGTCGCTCCGCTTATCATCGGCGGAAGCGCGGCGACACCCGCGATTAACGGTATGGGCTTACACACTTTTCGCCTCCGCGATGTCGAACGCCACGCGCACGGCGACGACACGGAAATCACGGGATACCCGGAAGCAAAGTAGAAAGTAGAAGGTAGAAAGTAGAAGGTGAGGAAGAAGAAACTAAAAGACGGAAGCGCGAGTCGTACAAGAGAGTCGGAGTCATCTGGCTCAACTTTCTACTTTCTACCTTCTACTTTCTACTTTGCTTCCGCTTCGCCTGTTCGGAAGCGGTTCGGGCAGCATTTTTTAATTGATGAAGGTTATGTTCGGCGCATCATTGCGGCACTCGCGCCGCAGTCGAGCGAGACAATAATTGAAATCGGTTCGGGGCGCGGCGCGTTGACGAGGCATCTCGTTAAGCATGATGTGATTTTGCGCGCGATTGAAATTGACCGCGATTTGGGGAGGGAACTTGAGGCGAGTCATGGCGCGATGCCGAATTTCTCGCTCGTTGTGGATGACGCTTTGCGAACGGATTTTTGTTCGCTCATCGCCCCCGCCGCTTCCGCCCGCGTTATCGCCAATCTGCCTTACAACATTTCGACGCCGATTCTGACGCGCCTTATAGAGTATCGCGGATGCGTGACGGAATCCGTTCTGATGTTGCAACGCGAGGTCGTCGAACGCATCACCGCCCGCGCGGGAGACAGTGAACGCGGTTATCTCTCTGTGTTCGTCGAGGCTTATTGCGACGCGCAACCTTTGTTTGACGTTCCGCCCACGGCTTTCAACCCGCCGCCGAAAGTTTGGAGCAGCGTCGTTCGTCTGCGCGCTGTCAAGCGCGATGTGATGAGCGGTGTTGATGAAAAATTGTTGTGGCGCATCGTCAGTGCCGGATTCGCGCAACGCCGCAAAACTATTTTCAATAATCTGCGCGCGGTAAGCGGCGGTTTAAGTCACACAATCGAAAGATGCGGCGGTATCAATCTCTTGCTCGAACAGGCGGGCATCTCGCCGCGCGCCCGCGCCGAAACCTTGACGCTCGATGATTGGACTGATTTGACGAAAGCCGTGACGGGTTCAAATTAAATCCGATTCTCGAATCGAAACACCACTTCATCTTTGCATGACATTTGCGTTGCAGACGCTTGCACGATGTGTTAATACATCGCGCAACCGTCACGCTTTTGGCGTTCATCGCCCAAAAGGATTCCCGCTTACCTTTACCTCGCCTTTAGATTTACCGAAACACTGCACCTGTTTGTTTCGCCATAAATTTATGAAGCGCAATCACGTTTCAAGATTCTGCGTATGGTGGTTCGTGATATGCGGGATGTGGTTTAGCACCTCTCTCGCCGCCGGACAAACCTCTTCACCCGTTGCCATCAAGCGCGCCGCCGAACTGGAAAAACGCGCCGACCGACTGTGGGCGGCGGTCAAGTTGCCGGAAGCCATCAACGTCACCAAACAGGCTTTGCGCGTCCGCGAACAGGCGCAGGGACGCTTTCATTTGGACGTGGCGGCGACGCTCAACATTTTGGGCGTGCGCCATTTTACCAACGGTCAACTCGCGCCCGCCGCCGCGTGCTTCGCGCGTTCACTGGCAATCCGCCAAAGGCGACTTGACGACAATCACGAACTCATCGCGCAGAGTCTCGCCAATCTCGGCGGAGCGTTGCGCGATAGCGGCGATTACCCGCGCGCCGAACCTTTGCTTAAACGCGCGCTTGAGATTCGTGAGAAAAACGAGTCTGCCGATTCGCTCGCGGTCGCCAACTCGCTTGATAATCTGGGCGGCTTGTACCACTTGAAAGGCGATTACGCGCAAGCCGAAAACTTGATGCGTCGCGCCTTGAAAATCTATCAAGCCTCACTGGAAAGATGCGACCCTCAAATAGCTTTGTCGCTATCGGTGATTGCTGGAGTGTTGATTGACCGTCGCGCTTTTTCAGATGCCGCCGCCGCCCTCGAACAAGCCCGCGATACGCTCCAATGCGCGACGGAAGCCGATTTGACCAGCATCATCAACGTCAACGATACGCTCGCTCGCCTCTATCTTGAACAGAACGATTACGTTCGCGCCGAACCGCTTTTCGCGGAGTCTTTGGAAGTCACCGAAGACGCGCTCGGCAAGGAGCATAAAGATGTCGGACTCGCGCTTAATAATCTGGCGAGTCTCTATTTTCTCAAAGGCGATTATGAAAAAGCGATGCCGCTTCACCTGCGCGCCCTCGCTATTTTCGAGCAAGCACTGGGAGCGCGTCACCCGCTCACATGTCTGTCGCGCAACAATCTCGCGCAGACCTACGATGCGCGCGGCGATTACACGCGAACCGCCGAACTGCTGACGCGCGATTATGAATATCGTGAACGCAATCTCGAACTCGTTCTCGGCGGCGATTCGGAGCAGCAGAAACTGCGTTACCTGCGCGCCCTAAGCGACGGCGCGGAACTCTCCACCGGAGCCGATTACGTTGTCAGTCTCGACGCCCGCGCCGGTCAACAACATCCGACTTTGACTGAACTTGCGATGACGACGGTGCTGGCGCGCAAAGGTCGCGTGCTTGATGCGACGGCAGGCGAATCGGGTGTTTTACGCCGACGCGCCGATGCGGACACACAGGCGATATTGAATAAGTTGAAGAATACGCGCACCGCTCTCGCCGCTTTCGTCTTCGACGGCAGCGACGCTTCCAACTCCGCCGACTACCGCGCGCAAGTCGTCAAACTTGAAACGGAACTTGAAACTCTCGAAGCCGAAGCCAGCCGCCGAAGCGTGTCGTTTCGCCGCCAAAACGAAATCCTCAATCTCGCGCAAGTGCGAGCCAAACTTCCGCCCGGTGCGGTTTTAGTCGAACTGATTTTGTATCGCCCGTTTATTTTGAAACCTGCGAAGCGAAGCGAAAACTTCGGCGCGCCGCGCTATGCCGCCTATATCTTGTCGAAGGACGACGCGCCGCGTCGGGTTGAGTTGGGCGATGCCGCCGCGATTGATAAACGCGCAACGGATTTTCGCCGCGCCCTGTCCGAACAGAGCGATGACGTGAAGCAGGTCGCGCGCCTTCTCGACGATGCGATAATGAAGCCCGTGCGCCGTTTCATCGGAGACGCGCGGACGATTTTCATCGCTCCCGATGCCGCCCTCAACGCGATACCGTTTGCCGCTCTCGTTGACGAACAGGGACGTTACCTCGTCGAAAATTACGCCTTCAATTACTTGTCGAGCGGACGCGATTTATTGCGCGATGAAAAATTTGCCGCCCGTCACCAACCGCCGTTAATCATCGCCGACCCGCAATTTAATAGTGCGGCGAAAAACAGTTCCGGCAAAACTTCGCCGCCAAAGACTTTCTTATCAACCGCGTCACCGTCGAAAGCGATTTCCAACATGCCGCGTTACCGTCGGCTTTACGGAACGATTGAGGAAGGCGCGGCACTCGCGCGCTTGCTTCCCGATGCCAAGCTTTTGACGCGCGAATTTGCCACCGAAGCTAATGTCAAACGAACGCGCGCCCCTATTATCCTGCACATCGCAACGCATGGATTTTTTCGTGAAGACAAATCAAACGATGCCGCGCTCGTCGAAAGCGAGATGCCGCTTTTGCGTTCCGGTTTGATATTGGCGGGGGCGAATCGGCGGCGCGGCGGTGATGGTGAAGACGGCATCTTGACGGCTCTCGAAGTGGCGAGTCTTGATTTAAGCGGCACGCAGTTGGTCGTGCTTTCGGCGTGCGAAACCGGCATCGGCGTTATCAGTGGCGGCGAAGGCATATACGGCTTGCGACGCGCCCTCGTGCTGGCGGGAGCGGAAAGTCAGGTTATCAGTTTGTGGAAAGTGTCGGACAGCGCGACATCGCAAATGATGATTGATTACTACACGGGCTTGATGCGCGGCGAAGGGCGCGCCGCCGCCCTGCTTCACGTTCAAAGACGGATGCTGGCTTCCGGCGCGAACACCGTCAAAAGTGGCGACACGCTAAACCAAACACCGATGCCGGAAGACATCAGCCATCCATACTTTTGGGCGAGCTTCATTCAATCGGGCGCACCGGATGCGCTGGATTGGGCAGCCCGTCCCGCCCCGAAACACAATCCGTTTCCACGAAAAAAGAGGTGAATTACAATGCTGACAATGAAATCAATCTTCGGCGCGAAGCGCGTCGTAGTGATGCTATGCCTTCTCTATTGCGTTGCGCCCGTCGAGGTCGAAGCGGGACGTAGGGTAATCGTTTCAATGAGTAACGGTGTACGCAATAACGGCAATGTCGTTTATACCGGACGCCGCGCCGTCGGCAACGGCAACACTGGCGGCGTCGGCTTCGCCCCGACGTTAGCGGAACTCGGCGTGACGCGCGCCGACCAACTTCGCTTTGACATCGGTGTGACGGTCGGAGCACCCGCCGCGCGCGATGTGAATTTAAGCGTTGATTACGTCGTGTTTGCGCCCAACCCTTCGTGCAGCGATACCGATGCGTTTAGCGCGAGTTGCTCGACAATCGGCGGTGGCAATTTATTTAGCGGCAGAATCGCGCCGGGTACGCGCACCGTCGGGTTGACGGCAACGCAAATCAGCGCGCTTCAATCTTTGATTGATGATTGTCGGTACGGGACGACAAATCTGCGTGTCGCGGGGGGAATTAACGCAGAGATTTTTGAACCGGCGCAAGAGTTTCAAAATCTTAGAACTTCACTTACCGCCGTTGGTCCCGATGTCCCGCGACCGTCATTTATCTTGCCGCTCGAAGTGATGAGTTTGTCGAATACGGGCGTTGAAATCGGCAACGTGTTGTGGACGGGTGGCGGCGATCCTTTCGGCAGCAGTGAGGGCGGCGCGGCGGCAAACGGCAACGTCATCGTGCGTCGCGCCCCGACGCTCGGCGCGCTCGGCGTGACACGCGCCGACCAACTGCGAATCATCCTCGAAGTCAACGAAGCTGCGAACGCGGTTGTCCGTTTGACCGAACTCGACATCGTTTTGTACGGCAGTAATCCTAATTGCAATTCTCAATCAAGTAGTCCGCGCGGCGGTCAGAACGCGGGAGAAGTTTGCACTCCGCTTCTCGGCGCGACTTCTTTGCTGGCTTCGGGAAGCGTGGACGTGCGGAACGGGCGATACACTTTCAGACTTATCAATAACGCGGCGGTGCAAAGTTCCATTGATACCGTCGGGGCGAATAATTTGTATCTCGGTTTGGAAGCGACGATTGAGAACGCGAGTGCCGGAACGTGTCCCGAAAAATTCTTCGCCGTCTCCGCATCATCCATAAGTCGCGGCAAGGCACGGCAGGTCGCGCGACGCGCACGTTTTCGCTGATAGTCGCGTTCCCATTAAATTTATAAAAGGCTAAGGTTATAACTATTCGTGACGCACGCTTGACGGGCGTGCTAATATCCGGCTTATATGCGCTCGGATATTATCCTCATCAGAATCGTCTTCACCGTCATCCTTATCACGGCTGGCTACATACTCAAACCGTTTGATAATCGTCTGACATCCGTTATCGTCGCCGGTTTAATCGCCGTCGGCATCATCTTTTTCGAGTTGCGAATCCGCCGCGCGTCGCTCAAAACCTTAATCGGCGCGGCTATCGGTTCAATCCTCGGCATACTCGGTGCTTTCATGATCGGTTCGCTCATCAACAATCAGGAAGCGACCGCCGTGAGTGGCGAAATGAAAGCGTACCTTGTGCTGGCTCTGACATTCTTTATGGCTTATGTCGGCTTGATGGTCGGGGCGGCAAAAGGCGATTACATAGACCTCGCCGCGCTCGGCGGCATCTTTAGCGAGAAAGCCGGAAGGCGCGATTACAAGTTGATGGACACGTCCGTCATTATTGACGGGCGCATCGCGGATGTCGCGGAAACGGGTTTCTTGGGCGGCACAATCGTCATCCCGCAATTCGTGTTGCGCGAACTTCAACAGGTCGCGGACTCCGCCGATTCATCGAAGCGGCAACGCGGGCGGCGCGGGTTGGATATGCTGCAACGACTTCAGAATAACAGCGCGCTCGACATCGCAATCGTTGATACGGATTTTCCTGCCGTCAAAGAAGTTGATTTGAAACTCATCGAACTCGCCAAGCAACTTTCCGCCGTTATCGTCACCAACGATTTCAACTTGAACAAAGTCGCGCAACTGCAAGGCGTCAGCATCCTCAATATCAATGAACTCGCCAACGCCTTAAAACCCGTCGTGCTGCCCGGCGAAGCGATGCTCGTGTTCATTCTCAAAGAAGGCAAGGAATACAATCAAGGCGTCGCATATCTCGACGACGGCACGATGGTCGTCGTGGATAACGCGCGCCGCATGATAGGGAAAAACGCCAGCGTCGCGGTCACGAGCGTGCTGCAAACGACGGCGGGCAAAATGATTTTCGGAAGACTCGCCGAAGAAAATTACGACAACTATAACAACGGCGACACGCGCAACGGCACGCACAACGGCGGCGTTCTCAATAACTTCAACCGTCGCCCGCAACCCACGCGCCCAATCACCAACGCCGCGCCGATAATGGGGGAACAGGAGTCGGAAGTGAGAAATCAGGAGTCAGGAGTCAGGAGCCAGAAGCCAGAATAAAACCTGCGCTCAATGTTCAATGTCCAATGTTAGGCATTAAGCGTTGACCTTGAAACTTTGAACATGAAACCTTGAACGTCGAACCGTCTGCTTTCTGCCTTTGTCTTCATTCTGGCTTCTGACTCCTGACTCCTGACTCCTGCTTTTATGAATTCCGCTATCATCGTCGCCGCCGGAAAAGGGGCGCGTATGGGCGGCGAAGATACGCCGAAACAGTTTCGACTTTTGGCGAACACGCCGCTTATAATTCACACCTTGCGGCGTTTTGAGGATGCACACACGATAGGTGAAATCATCGTCGTTGTCGCCGAAACACAGCGCGCGGACTTCTTGCAAATCGCTTCCCGTTATAACTTACGCAAATTGAAACGCATCGTCGCGGGCGGTGCGACGCGCGGCGAATCCGTGTGGCGCGGGCTTCAAAACGTGCGCCCGGCAACCGCCGGAATCATCGCGGTGCATGACGGTGCGCGTCCGTTTGTCACAAGCGAAGAAATTGATAAAACTATCGAAGCGGCGCGCGAAACCGGAGCGGCGATTCTCGCGCGTCCGGCGACGGATACGATTAAACGTATCGAGAACGAAAGCGTCGTCGAGACGTTGCCGCGTGCGACCATTTATCAAGCCCTAACGCCGCAGTGTTTTCGTTACGACGTGCTGATGCGGGCTTACGAACAAGCCAAAAATGCGAACGACTTCGCGGCAACCGACGACAGTGATTTAGTCGAACGCACGGGCGTCACGGTGCGCGTGGTCGAGTGCAGCCCACGCAACATAAAAATCACGCACGCCGAAGATTGGTGGCTGGCGGAAAAACTTTTGGCGGGGGACGGGAGACGGGGGACGGGGGACAGGTAGAAAAGATTTTATACGCGGTTTGGTCTTCGGGTGCGAAACATGGAAAGCGAAAATCCAAATTACGAACATTCACCGTCCCCCGTCTCCCGTCTCCCGTCCCCCGCTTTCCGCATTGGAATCGGCAATGACACGCATCGTCTCGCGCGTGGGCGACGCTTGATTATCGGCGGCATCGAGATTGAAGCGGAGTTCGGCGCGGAAGGACATTCCGACGCCGACGCTTTGACGCACGCAGTGATTGACGCCTTGTTGGGTGCGATAAGCGCGGGCGATATAGGGGCGCACTTCCCCGATACGGATGAGCGTTGGCGCGGGGCGGATAGTATGACGCTGCTTGCGGCGGCGAATGAATTGGTGAAGGCACGCGGTTATGAAGTCGTCAACATTGATTCAATCGTGATGCTTGAACGTCCGAAACTTCGCCCACACATTGACGGGATGCGTGAACGAATTGCGGAAGTATTGGGCATCGCGGTTGATTGCGTCAGCGTGAAAGCGAAGACGGGCGAGCGCGTTGACGCGGTTGGCGAAGGGCGCGCGGTGATGACGCAAGCCGTCGTGTTGGTGACCCGGACAAGTTAGTGAGGTGATGAGGAAAACTATGCAGCCACAGGACATCATCCGGCGAAAGCGTGACGGCGAAGCACTCTCCAAAGATGAAATCAAAGTCTTCGTGGACGGCGTGACAAGCGGCGCGTTCGCGGACTATCAATCGGCGGCGTTATTGATGGCGATATTCCAGCGCGGGATGACGACGGATGAACGCGATGCTTTGACGCAGGCGATGCTTCATTCCGGCACGGTCTTGGATTTTTCTGACATCCCGAAAGCGAAAGTTGATAAGCATTCGACGGGCGGCGTCGGAGATAAAACGTCGCTCATCATCGCACCACTCGCGGCGGCGTGCGGCTTGTGTGTGCCGATGATTTCCGGGCGCGGACTTGGGCATACGGGTGGCACGCTCGATAAACTCGAAGCCATTCCCGGCTATCGCGTCCAGATGTCGCTCGATGAATTTCGCCGCATACTCGAACGTGTCGGCTTTGCGATGATTGGTCAGACAGGCGAGATTGCGCCCGCCGATAAAAAGCTTTACGCCCTGCGCGACGTGACCGCGACCGTCGAATCAATCCCGCTTATATCGGCTTCGATTATGTCGAAGAAACTCGCTGAAGGGCTTGATGGACTCGTGCTTGACGTGAAGTGCGGCGACGGCGCGTTTATGAAAGATTATGAGCGCGCTCTTGAACTCGCAAACAGTCTCGTGGACATCGGGCGTGCGGCGAACGTCAACACCGTCGCCCTTGTGACGAACATGGAACAGCCGCTCGGTCACGCCATTGGCAACAGTTTGGAAGTCATCGAATGCATAGAGATTCTGCTTGGTGAAGAAAAAAGCACGAGTGCGGATTTGAGAGAATTGTCTCTCGAACTCACCGCGCAAATGCTCGTCGTCGGAGGCGTCACGGACTACATCGAAGCGGCGCGCGAAAAGGTCGCACACGCTTTGACGAGCGGCGCGGCAAGGGACAAGTTCGGCGAATCCATTGAAGCGCAAGGCGGCAATGCAAACGTGATGCGCGACACAAATCTTTTACCGCACGCACGCGCCACGCAAGATTTAATCAGCGATTCGTCGGGCTACGTCACACGTCTCGCGGCGGAAAGCGTCGGCATCGCCAGTATGATGTTGGGCGCAGGGCGCGTGCGTGTCGAAGATACGATTGACCCGGCGGTCGGCATCATCCTTCACAAAAAAATCGGTGATAAGGTTGAACACGGCGAACCACTCGCCACGCTTCACTACAACGACGCGCACAAGTTGGACGACGCCCGGCGCACTCTGCGTTCGGCATTTCAAATCTCGGAAAATCAACCGCCTGATTCGGCAACCTTGCCGCTCGTCCGCGCGGTAGTGTAGAACAACACACGCAACTTCCAATCAAGCGGGCGATAAGCAATCATCTTCAAAATCCAGAGACTGAAGGGTCAATCAACTTTCGTGATGAGTAATCATTATTCGTGGGCGCGTCGCGCGTCGTGGTTCAAGTGGAGCGCGGTCTTGGTCGTCGCCGTCGTGTGCGTCGCGGTGTTCGCCGCCGTGTATGTCGCAACGCGCGGAGTGGATGCACAACAAGCAGCGGGAAGTGTGAACGCAGTTGCTTTTGCCGATGCAAATATCGGTGTCGCGGTTGGTGACCGCGGATTGATTAAACGCACGGAAGACGCGGGCAAAACATGGACAGACGTTGGCGCGAGCGTGAATGCACCGGTTCTTAAGGTCGAGAGATATAATAACTTCGTCATGCTCAACGACGTGGCATTTGCCGATAGAACAAACGGCATCGTTGTTGGCAGACACACCCTTGACCCCGCTTCCACTCTAACTTTGGTTACGAATGACGCAGGTAAAACGTGGCGTGAAGCACCTGTTGCTCAACCACAAGAGACAATAAACTCGGACGATTTGCAATCGGTTTCATACCCTGATGTGCAACATGCCCGCGTTGTCGGCGAAGCACCGCTTGATAAAGGTGTACTTATCAAAACTGATGACGGCGGCGCGACATTTCAAAGACTGCCGACGAACACAGAAGACGCTTTGCGCGGCGTGAGTTTCATTGATGCAAACACGGGTTGGATTGTCGGGGATAATGGAACAATCCTGCACACGAAAGACGGCGGCAACACGTTTGAATTGCAAGGTGACAGTCAGGATAAAACGAATCATCGCGCGGTGTTCTTTCTTGATAATGGGCGCGGTTGGATTGTCGGTGACGGCGGAGATGTGCATCGCACGACGAACGGCGGCGCGGCGTGGGAGAAGTCGGACGCGGGAACGACGGCTAACTTGAAGGCGGTGCATTTCAGCGATGCGAACAATGGTTTCGCGGTGGCGGACGGCGGGGCTGTGTTAAATAGCAAGGACGGCGGCGCGACTTGGCAAAGCCTTTCGATAGCCGACGGCATACAAGACGGTGTGATTGCGCGTCGTGCGGATAATGCGATTGTGTTGGTCGGTCAATCATCGGGGTCGCCGACTCCGGCTTTGGCGACATTCGTGTTGCAAGAAGGCAATGCGAACCTATCGCAAATCGAAGGCACGCCTTTAAGCCAAGCGACGACGGGCGGCGCGGCGCAAGTCGCACCGAGTCCGGCGGCGACGCCGAGCATCTATCAGCGCGTGCGTGAAACGCCGACGCCGATAGGCACGCGCCTCATAGGATTCGTCGGGGTCATCGTGCTGCTTGGGGCAGCATATCTGATGTCGAACAATCGGCGGGCGATTCGCTGGAGCATCGTCGCGTGGGGCTTGGGGCTGCAAATCATCTTCGCTATTTTTATCATGCGGACGCGCATCGGCTTCTTAATCTTCAATAAGATTGGCGAAGGAGTAAAAAATCTACTGGCGTTTTCCGACGCCGGAGCGCAATTCGTTTTCGGGCGACTGGCAGACCCGGCGTATATTCAACAGGTCGGAAGCACGCTGCCCGATGCGGTCGCCTTCGCCAATCGCTTCGGACTTATCTTTGCGTTTAAGATTCTGCCGACGATTATCTTCGTCGCTTCGCTGTTTGCGATTCTCTACTATCTCGGCATCATGCAGCGCGTCGTCTATGCGATGGCATGGGTGATGTCGCGGACGATGCGCGTCAGTGGAGCGGAGTCACTATCGAGCGCGGCGAATGTTTTCATGGGACAAACGGAAGCACCGCTCGTCATCGCTCCTTACATACGCAAGATGACGCAATCGGAATTGCTCGCCGTGATGATTGGCGGGATGGCGACGGTTTCGGGCGGCGTGCTTGCCGCGTATATAGGGCTTGGGGTTGACCCCGTATTTCTGTTGACGGGCAGCGTGATGGCAGCACCCGCGAGTTTGATGATTGCGAAAATGCTTTACCCCGAAACCGAAATGCCGGAGACGGCGGGCAGCGTCAAAATCACCACCGGCAGCACGGATGCGAACTTGATTGATGCCGCTTCGCGCGGGGCGGGCGAGGGGATGCAACTGGCGATAAACGTCGCCGCGATGCTCATCGCGTTCATCGCTTTAATCGCGCTTGTCAACGCGATACTCGGCTACCTCGGTTACGTCACGGGCATCAACGACGCTATCGGTCGTCCGTTCGGGTTGAGCTTAATCTTCGGGTATCTGTTCGCGCCGCTCGCGTTCGTGATGGGCGTTCCGGCATCAGACATCGTGCGCGTCGGCGACCTGTTCGGCACCAAACTCGTCCTCAACGAATTCGTCGCCTACCTGCGGCTCTCACCGGCGGGCGAGAACGTGCAAGCATTACTGCAACCCCGTTCGATTTTGATTGTGACCTACGCCCTGTGCGGCTTCGCTAACTTTTCTTCTATCGGCATCCAAATCGGCGGCATCGGCGGACTCGCACCGGAACGACGTTCCGACCTCGCGCGCTTAGGTTTACGCGCCTTGCTTGGCGGCTTCATTGCGACGTGCATCACCGCGACGATTGCGGGAATTTTGAGTTAAACAATGATTGAAGAATCAAACACAACTTATGAAGCCGCACAGCACGCGGCGCGCATTATTCGCACTCGCTTTGCGGATGACGTGCGCGTCGCCGTCGTATTGGGCAGCGGACTCGGCGCGTTCGCGGACGAGTTGGCAAACGATGAACGGGCGGCGGTTTTCAGTTATGAGGACATCCCCGGCTTCGCGCGTTCGACGGTCGAAGGTCACGCGGGGCGTTTGGTGATTGGTCATGTTGATAACGTCGCGGTCGTGTGTCTGCAAGGGCGGTTTCATTATTACGAAGGTTACGGACTTGACGACGTGACGTTTCCGATTCGCGTACTCGCAGCTTTGGGCGTCAAGTCTCTGGTGCTGACGAATGCGGCGGGCGGCGTCAACGCGGAGTTTGCGCCGGGAACATTGATGCTGATAACCGACCATCTGAATTTAATGGGCGTCAATCCGTTGCGCGGCGGAAACGATGCGCGGCTCGGCGTGCGCTTTCCCGATATGTCGAATCTGTATGATGAAGATTTCCGGCGACTCGCAAAGGATGAAGCGGCGGCGATGAAGCTTGATTTAGCAAGCGGCGTATATGCCGGACTGTCGGGACCTTCTTACGAAACGCCCGCAGAAATCAGAATGTTGAGAACCCTTGGCGCGGATGCGGTCGGGATGAGTACCGTGCCGGAAGCTATTGTCGCGCGGCACAGCGGGATGCGCGTGCTTGGCATTTCGTGCATCACGAACGCGGCGGCGGGCGTCAGTGACCAGCCGATAAATCATGAAGAGGTGATAGAGACGGGAGCGCGCGTGCGCGGGCAGTTCACCGAATTACTGCGACGGGTTTTAGGAAAATTGATTTATTAGTTTGCCTTACACAGTTTTGACTTTAGCCGCTTTCAAGCGGCTTTCCGCGAAGCGGCACTTAGCCACGCGATTTATCGCGTGGACAAACGGCGTAAAAGTTTAAGGGCGTTTTAACGTCCTTTTGAAAGTTGGCTTTAGCCGGATGCTAAAGCGGAAACGAGAAGGACGTTAAAACGCCCTTGAATCTTCAACTCGCGCTCCAACCCAGCCGTCAAACGGAACCTGTCTAAGTGCCGCGAAACGCGGAAAGCCCGATTCATCGGGCTAAAAATCATTGTCGCTTAGGGTGACTTACTGATTGTGTTTTGCATCAAGTCAATGAACGAATGAATCAATCTTTCATTATCGGTATTTGCGGCGGCACGGGGTCGGGTAAGACAACGGTCGCGCGGGCAATTCTCGAAGCCGTCGGCGCGGGTGAGGTCGTGTTTCTCCAACAGGATTCTTACTATCGCAATCTTGCGGACATGCCGCTTGATGCGCGCAATCACGCGAACTTTGACCACCCGGACGCGATTGATAACGATTTGTTGGTTGAGCATTTGCGCTTGCTCAAAAGCGGGAACACGGCGGAATTGCCAATCTATGATTTCCGCACGCATGTTCGTCGGGAAGAAACCGCGCGCACCGTGACCAAGCCGATTATCATCGTCGAGGGTATTTTGATTTTCGCCGAGCCGCGCTTGCTCACGGAGATGGACATCAAGGTCTTCGTTGATACGCCCGACGACATACGCTTCATACGCCGCATGGGACGCGACATCGCCGAGCGCGGGCGCACGGTCGAATCCGTCGTCGAACAGTACCTTGCGACGGTGCGCCCTATGCACCAACAATTCGTCGAACCGTCGAAACGCATCGCCGACATCATCATCCCCGAAGGCGGACATAACGCGGTCGGCATTGAACTTTTAAGTGTGATGATTCAACGACGGCTGGCGCGTGAGTCAACGGTTAATCAGAAAGCGCGAAGCGTTTGAGGAATGCGTTGAAGGAAATCAATCAACATCAGCTTGAGGCTTTGATTGACAGTGCGAAACTCGCGCGTGAGTTTGCCGTCGCGCCGTTCTCGAACTTCAAAGTCGGGGCGGCGATTTTAACCGAAGGCGGCGGCGTCTTCACCGGATGCAACATCGAAAACGCGAGTTACGGCTTGACGGTGTGCGCCGAGCGAGTCGCGTTGTGGAAGGCTTTGAGTGAAGGCGGATACGGCTTTATGCACTTGGTCGTCGTCGCGGATACGAACGATTTGACTCCGCCATGCGGGGCGTGTCGGCAAATTATATGGGAGTTCGCCGGAGACATCTCCGTGACGATGACGAACCTCGCAGGTGAGAGCGAGACGATACGGATGAGCGAACTGTTTCCGCGCGCATTCGATGTGAAATTTCTTGATGACAAGGGGAGTGGACGTTGAACACACACCACGAATCGCCGACCACAGGCGAGGAAGATAAACAGGCGCATATGAATCTTGAGCCGGAGACGGAGGACACCGGCGTCGGCAAGGAAAGCTTCGTCGAGCGCATGTTTAATAAACCTGTCGCCGAAGCGATACATCTATTTTTGTCGTTGCTCGCCGTGCTGTTGCTCGTCGCGGCAGCCATCGCCGCTTACGATACGGTGGCGCGCGAGTTTCCTAAATTGTGGGCGAATGTTGATGAATACGATGTGCTTCAAGGCATTGTGGAAACACTGCTCTTAATCGCCATCGCTGCCGAGTTCGGCTTATTGCTTCTGTTTCGTCGTCCAAGCGCGGCGGTCGAAGTGATCATCTTCGTCGTCGCGCGCAAGCTGGTCAGTCCCGATGTTTCGGCACTTGATTTACTCGTCGGCGCGGCGGCGGTTTCAGGACTCATCATCGTGCGGTTCTATTATTTGCCGGGAAAACCGAAGTGAAAGGTGAAAGTCGAAGGGCGAAGAGCGAAAGGGAAGAACAGTGGCTCTTTCAATTCACCCCTAATGTGCGGACATCTTTCTTTGTCCCGTAGGGACTTCACGTTAATAGCCCAGCGATTTATCGCTGGGACAACTTGATAAGCAGATTCCCAGTCCCGTAGGGACGGCTGAAAGATTCAGCCGTCCCTACGGGACTGGGAACTAACTCGCACACCGCACCCAGCGATAAATCGCGGGGCTATTATCGAGCGTCCCTGACGGGACGGAAAGTGTCTAATTTTTACGAATTCAGATGAGGCAATTTATAAATAAATTCTTGTGTGTCAGCGTACTCGTTTTCTTTTATGTGTCGGATACTAATGCGGCGATTGACCGCGTTGATTTGATCGTGCGTGGTGGCGCGGTCGTGACGATGGATAAAGATTTTCGTGTGATAGAGCGTGGCGCAATCGCGGTGCGCGGAAACAGAATCGTGGAGGTCGGAAACGAAGTGGACATCAGGCGGCGTTACGTCGCGCGACGTTACATTGACGCGCGTGGTCGCATCGTGATTCCGGGTTTGATTAACGCGCACACGCATATTCCGATGACGTTGTTTCGCGGGTTGGCTGATGACCTCGCGCTTGACGAATGGTTGACGAAATACATCTTTCCGGCGGAAGCCCGCAACGTCACGGAAGACTTCGTGCGTGCCGGAACTAGGCTTGGTTTAGTCGAGATGATTCGCGGCGGGACGACGACGTTCTGCGATATGTATTACTTCGAGGACGCGATTGCAGACGAAACGGCGCGTGCCGGAGTCCGCGCCGTGTTGGGCGAAACCGTGATTGATTTTCCCGCCCCCGACAACAAGACGCACGAAGCGGCGATGGCTTACACGACACGCTTCATCAACAAGTGGCAGGCGAACGATTTGATTACTCCGGCGTTCGCGCCGCACGCGCCTTATACGGTTTCCGAAGAACATTTGAACAACGTGCGGCGTGCTGCCGAACGCTTAAATGCTCCGATTCTGATTCACGTCGCGGAAACGAAAAAGGAACTTGATGACAGTCTGCAAAACAAGAACGCTTCGCCCGTCGCGTATCTCGCGCGGATTAACTTCTTGAGTCCGCGCGTCATCGCCGCGCATGTCGTTCATATCAATGCCGACGACATCAGGTTGTTAAAACAGAGCGGCACGGGCGTGGTTCACAATCCGCAATCGAATATGAAACTCGCGTCCGGCATCGCGCCCGTGCCACAGATGCTCACGTCCGACTTGCCTTTGGGACTCGGCACAGACGGCGCGGCGTCGAATAATGACCTCGATATGTGGGAAGAAATTGATACGGCGGCGAAGCTTCACAAAGCCGCAACCGGCGACCCGCGCGTCGTCACGGCGCGTGAAGCTTTTGCGATGGCGACGATTAACGGCGCGCGTGCTTTGCACCTTGAGCGGGAAATCGGCTCACTTGAAAAGGGCAAACGCGCCGACATCGTAATCGTTGATGCAGACGCGGCGCATCAAACACCGCGTTACAATTTATTCTCGACGCTCGTCTATGCGACGAAAGCGGCGGACGTGCGAACCGTGATTATTGACGGAAGAATCGTGATGCTCGACCGTCGTTTGTTGACGCTCAACGAACCGCTTATTAAGCGTCAAGCCAGAGCTTGGCGCGCACGCATCACGCGCAGCCTTGCCGCGCCGTCGAACGTATCGAACTGAAAATTTTGTGACACCGGACGCCGCACGGCAATAAAACTTTGACAACACGGGTTGCCTGTCATCGCAGATGTCGGCATAATGCCCGTCAAACACATCTTAGAGAAAGCGAGACATCATAAGGGTTTTATGTATGCTCGCTTTTTCAATTTATGGAGTACAGCCTTTGACACCGAAATCCTCTCCTCTCTCTCCGTTCGCACGCAAGGCAGCGTCGTCAATCTCAAGGCAAGGTTTTCCCCGCGTCTTGTTATGCGCGTTCATGATGTGCGGCTTATCCATCATTTCGCACGCCCAGCAAACCGCCAATATACAGACATCACCCGTCGCGTCTCCCACTCCAAACGCAAGCCCCGATGACATGGCGGCGACCATCGTTTCCGTCGCGCCACTCGTGCCGGAAGCGGCGGAAGAATGGGGCGGCGATGAAGCGCAAGCCGTCATCAGTGACACCGAAAAGCGTTTGATTCACGCGCGTTCACTCGCCGCCATCGGCAACTATGCGGGAGCGATTCAACAACTCGAAACGATGCGCGTGGCAAACACCGATGCTGCGACCTCCAACGTCATCCGCGTTCTTCTGACGGGCATCTATATCGAACAAGCCGATTACAAACGCGCTTCGTCCCTGCTCGGTGAAGCATTCAACTTACGCGCGACGGGCGAAAGCGGCGCGCGAACTTATTATGCCGTCGCCGGACAAGTCTTAAACGGCGTGCGTGCGCGACTCGCACACTATCGCGCATATAACGTCAACATCGCCGACCGCCGCGCATTGCCTGTCGAAGCCAACAACGATCTCGAAGGCTTGCGCTTACTGCTTGATGCGCTCATCGTGCAAGCCCACACGCTGCAAGCCCAAGTCGGAACACAGGCGACGAAGCACACCGATGTCGCCGCTTTGCTTGAAGAAGCGGCGGGCGTGTGTCTCCTGTTGGCGCGCGACAATAAAGAGCGAACCGAATGGCAACGTCATCTTTCGGACGCGCGCCAACGTCTTGTCGCCGCCGATGCAAGGTGGCAGGTCAATCGCGCCGGAGGCAGCCAACGACAGATGACCGCCGCCAACATTCCACCCACGCGCACACCCGCGAATACGCCCGCCGCACCCAAACCCACCATCGAAGCGGCGAACGTCAATACCTCAAACACGACCCGCGAATCCGTCGCCACTACTGCCGCCGATAAAACTTGGTCAGCACCTTCTCCGCCCGTCGCTTCGCCCGCGACGTTAACGACTGCAAACACGGAAGCGACGGCGAACACGCTTCCCGTTTCGTCCACCGCGACCACCACAACTCAAATCGTAGAAATCGGGCAACTCGCGGGCAAAGCGACGCAGAAAGTACAACCCTTATATCCAACTTCGGCGCGTAATGCCCGCGTCACGGGCGTCGTCACAGTGGTTCTCATCATCAACGAAAAAGGCGTCGTCGAAAGCGCGCGTAGTACATCGGGACCTGAAATGTTGAGACGCGCGGCGGAAGACGCGGCGCGGCGTTGGCGATTCCGGCAACCGCTCAACGGCACACAATCGGCGCGCGTTTCAGGTTATATCAATTTCAATTTTATTTTGTGAGACGCGACGTAAGACAAGAAAGTTTTTATCCACGAAACATACGAAGCAACACGAATAAAAACATTGAGGAAATCCTGCTTTGTTTCGTGCCGTTTCGTGTGATTAGTGGATAAGTTTTAGTCGTTTCTTAAACCGCAACTCACGTTGATTATCTTCGCTTGGCGGGTGTCGCTTGGCGTGTAATTTGAACGACGCTTGGTTGTTTATTCGTAGTCACGTTGCCGCACGAACCGCACCCGCTCGCGCATGAACCGTCGCCTGACTTGGATGTGAGCGATTTGACGCGCTGAAATAAGCGGCGCGCGACGTACATGCCCGCCGTGGTGATGACGAGTGCGACGAGTAGGATTTGCCAGTCAAGCGTCATCAGTAAAACCTCACGCGAAACCGAGCAGCCGCCCGCCTTGATAAGTAACGAACGATGCGGCGTAGGCGAGGACAAGCATGTACGCGACCATGAATAACGTCCATGCCCACGAATTGGTTTCGCGCCTCGCTATCGCCACCGTTGACATGCACTGACAGGCGAGAACGAAAAAGACCATCAACGACACGGCGACGAGCGGCGTCCATGCCGGACTTCCATCATCACGGCGCGCGTCCGTGAAAGCCGAGATGAGCGACGTATCTTCTTCAGTCGCATCACTGCCGACGTTATAAACGATGCTCATCGTCGAGACGAAAACCTCGCGCGCCGCGAATGATGAAATCAAGCCGATACCGATGCGCCAATCGAAGCCGAGCGGCGCGATTGCGGGTTCGATAAACTGTCCGAAGCGTCCGGCGAAACTTCCGCGCAACTGCGCTCCCTGCGATTGGGTGTTCGCTTCCGCCCCATCGTTTCCGGCGACATCTACGGCGGCAGTCGCGCCGTTTTCCAAACCCGTTTCGCGCACACTCTGCGTCACCGCGCTCTGTTGTTCGCCGGTTAATTGAGCGGTGCGCGGGAACGTCACGAGTCCCCATAACAGAATCGAGATGGCGAGAATCACCGTTCCCGCGCGACGTATAAACATCCACGCGCGTGACATCACGGTGTGCGCGACGACGCGAAGTTGCGGCACACGGTACGGCGGCAATTCCATCACGAGCGGCGGCGTCGGAGCGCGAAGCAGTGTGCGCTTGAGTAGTGTGGCGACGACAATCGCGGCGACGATACCGAGCGCGTACATCACTAAAATGATAAGCGCGCCGAGCGACAAAAAGCCGAACACGCGACGGTCGGCGAAGAACGCGGCAATCATCAGAGTATAAACCGGCAACCGCGCCGAACAACTCATGAGCGGCGCAATCATAATCGTCGCAATCCGGTCGCGCGGATTCTCAATCGTGCGCGTCGCCATGATGCCCGGAATCGCGCACGCGAAACTCGAAAGCAGAGGCACGAAGGCTTTGCCATGCAAGCCCACGCCGCGCATCAATCTGTCCATCAGAAACGCCGCCCGCGCCATGTAGCCCGTATCTTCGAGAAGCGCGATAAACAGAAACAGCAAACAGATTTGCGGCAGGAAAACCAGCACGCCGCCCACGCCCGCGATGATGCCGTCAACGAGTAAGTCGGTGAATAAACCTTCCGGCAATGCCGCGCGTATGCCCGCGCCGAGCGCGCCGAAACCGTTGTCAATCAAGTCCATCGGCAACGACGCCCACGCGAAGATTGATTGAAAGACGAGCAGCATCAAGCCCACGAAGATAAGCAAGCCGAACACCTTGTGCGTCACCCAACGGTCAATCCGCGTCGTCAAATCATCGGCGTTGTTAATCTCGCTGTGAGCCGTCGAACCGCGCCCGTTATGATTTGATTCGGTCGTGCTATCCGTCGCATCGGCAACGACATCTTCAATCCAACGGTAACGGGCTTCGAGCGATGATTGCCATGCGTTCCACGTCGCATCGTCCGCGTTTAGCGTCGCGTTCGTCACTTTATCCGCGTCATCCATTTGCCACGAAAAAGATTCGACGACTGAAGGCGCGACGAGTTCTTGACGCACGGCGGCGCGGAGTTCATCAAGCCCGTGTTGCGTCGAAACGATGACGGGAACGACCGGGACGCCGAGACGGGCGGCGAGTTGCGCGGTGTCAATCTTTAATTTGCGGCGCGTCGCGGTGTCGAACATCGTCAGTGTGACGACAATCGGTTTGCGGTATTCGAGAAGTTGCGTCACAAGGTAGAGATTGCGTTCGAGATTCGTCGCGTCCACCACCGCGATTATCACATCGGGAGCGGGAACGCCCGCCGCTTCACCCGCGAGACAACATCGCGCAATCTGTTCATCAGGGGAAAGGGCATCGAGACTGTAAAGTCCGGGAAGGTCAATCACGCGCGCCATCAAAGACTGCGACAAAGATTGCGATGAATCAAAGCCGGAAGCGTCGCCGTTGTCGGATGCGTGAAGCATCCATTGACCTTCGACACGTTCGACGGTCACGCCGGGATAGTTTGCGACCTTCTGGCGCAAACCCGTCAGAGCATTAAAGAGACTTGTTTTTCCGGCGTTAGGATTGCCCGCCAGCATCACAACCGGATTTCGATTTGAGCGGTGCGCGGTGTGTGGTGTGGCGGCGTGCGGTGTGAGTGTGGATGTTGACATCAAACTATGACGATGAGTTTTAACTTTTTATCCCGCGACGACGCTGACATGAGCGGCTTCGGCGCGGCGCATCGCCAAACGATAACCGCGCACTTCTATCTCAAGCGGACAACCGAACGGCGCGGCTTTAATGACGCGCACCATCGCACCCGGCAGCACGCCCATCTCCATCAATCGCCTCGCAACCGCATCGCGTGAATCAATCCCTGTGATGCGCGCCTGTACGCCGAACGGCAAACAACACAGTTGCGTCGTCGGGCTTTGACGAACATGAGGCGCATTGGTCGGCGCGTTATCAACGGAAGTATCGGAGATAAGTAAGTTGTTACACATTTATTAAAAACCTGAACGAACGGTGTGTTTAATCTTGAAATGAAATCTTGAATTTTTTATCTACATTCAAGGCGAAGCTATTCCTGACGGACTTCGTGAAATGAGATATGCAATCAAGCGACGAACGCAGTATAGGCTGAATGAAATCTGATTTCAATTTCAAGGGGAATTAAAAGTTAATTTTTCTGAGGATGTGCGAACGCGGTATGTTCAAAACCAACGCCGATTACCCGAATCTTTCACGGCGAAAATTACTGTGAGACGACGGGCAGAATCGCTAAATCGGCGCGCACCAAGCCAAGCGCGGTAAGCGCGGTGAAGCGGAGCGGGGTGCGCGTCGCATCGTCGCTAATCCACAAACGCATTTGATATTTGTCGGCTTCCGCGCCGTCGAGAGTGATGGAAATCTGCACGGCGGGAACTCTCTGCTCACCAATCAAAATCGCTTCACGCGCGAGCGCAACCATCGTCACGGTGCGCGGGCGGCTATCTATGAACACCGAAACGGAAGTGCGATTGGGCGGCGTCAAACGAAACAGGCGCAAGGCATAAGCGACGGATACAAGGTCGTAAGTTCCAACCGGAATGGCGACTTGTGTGCCGTCGCTCATTCGCACCGTGCCGCGCGATTGCTCAAGGTTGATGATGGTGGTGGCGGGTGAATTGGCGGCGTGCAGTTCGGTGCGAAACGGAAGCAAAGTTTCCGGGTCAATATAAGAATTGATGTTGTCATAGACGGCGAACAAACTCGCGGCGGAAGGCGTCGCCGTGAGAGTTTGCGCGGAAGCGGCGAGCATCAAACCGTTGCGCCCGAAGTAGTTCGCGTTCGGGCGCACCTGTGTTGAAATCAATCCGGTGGGCTGAACGCCCGCGCCGAGAAAGACGTTGTAATTAAGTTGTTCACCGACTTTGAAAGGAAGACCGCCGCGCGTGTTGATGCCGCCCGCAGTCGGCGTGACGGTGGAAGGGGGGACAGCCGTAGCGACGGCGTTCGGGGTGTTCGGGACGACGGGCGGCGGCGAAGCGGCGGGCAATTCGGAACTCGCAAGTTCGGCTTGAATCGTGCCTTGCGCGAGTTGAATCGTGACGCGCACGGGGACGTGGCGCACGTCGTCCGTGAAGTTGACTTGAACACGCGGGGTATTGTCTCCGGCGCGAAGCGGGCGCGCGGTGACGACGATGGTGTTGAACGAGCCGACGTTGGATTTGATTTGTTCACGACCCGCGACTTTCACTTCGATGTCATAACGCCCGCTGACTTGCGATGCGTTGCTTTCGAGTTGAAGCCGGTACACGGCGCGTTCGGCAAGCGGCAAAGCGCGTATGCGATACAGGGCGGAGAGAAAATCATAGTTGCCCGCGACGAGAACCGCACGCGAACGCGACGGAATGGCTTCCGTGCCAAGCGGTTGATTGTAGTCGCGCGCCGACGCGCCGATTTGCGCTCCGTCGCGTGCGGCTTCCGATGTGCGAAACGGAAGCTTGGTGACGGCATCAATGTAAGTCAGATAATCGTTATTTATCGCAAAGAGAGCGGCATTGACGACGCCCGTGGTTTCGACGTGGGCTTGCAGTTCGATGGCTTCGCGCCCGAAGAACGTGCCGCGATTGGCAACCGCGAGTTCGAGATGGGCGGCGGAAGGGAAGTTGGAAAATGAGACGTTATAAGTCAAACGCTCGCCAATCGTGTATGGCGCGTCGGAGCGCGCCGCGCCGGGCAGCATGATTGGTTCGGGATTGGTGGTGGAAGAAGTTTGCGCGTGCATCATCGCCGCGCCACTCAACAACAAAAAGAGCGCGAAGGTGAAAATAACACGCATTGAAAACGGCATATTCAGTGAGTGATTCATGCGAGAATTTTGGGATAAGAATTATATAAAACGTGCGAAATAATGTGAGCGAAGTCGTCATCTGAACTTCGCTTAACTTCAGTATCAGATGCTACTACAAGAGGCTGGTTGTTGCCTGCTCGAACGCCGGACATAAGATGCTTTTGAGAGCGAAGCGAATCAAAAGCCAGCTTCATGGACTTGTTCGGCTGACTCTTAACTCAACCTCAGTCATGAGTTAAGCAAAGATGATGTTTAACCCTCTTGCTTTGCGTAACTTTGCGTCTTAGCTTTGCGAACCTTGGCGACACTCTCTGAAATAGCTCTATATTCAGCCAATCAGTATCGCCAAGGTTCGCAAAGCTAAGACGCAAAGTTACGCAAAGAGCAATCCTTCTTCAACTCATGACTGGGGTTAACTCACACCTGACCACTTGCTTATGCGACGGACAACCGCATCTTTAAGTTTCGTCCGGCTTTCTACGCCCGGCGGCTTCGATGAGTGGTGTTTGATTGATAGCTCCGACACGGACGCGAAACTTGGTGCGGTCGCCGCGATAATAATCAAGCGCGTATTCGACGGCTGCGCCTTTCGCATAGCCGGTTCTCGTGATAAGTAGGGCGGGCGTGTTTGCGGCAACGGTCAATAATTCAGCCGCGCTTTCGTCGAGCGTCACGGCTTCAAATGTTTGCGTCGCGTCGTCGGGTCTAAGTTGATAACTCTCGTCCATGATGTCATAGACGGATTTGTGTTCGATGTCGCGTTTGAGAAAATCGGGAAAGAGGCGTTCCGGCAAGTAAGTCGTCGCAATCACCATCGGTTGACCGTTGCTCGTGCGTAGGCGACGGATGAAGATGACGTTCTCGCCGACGGATAAATGAAGCCCGGACAGCAGAGGCGAGTTGACATCCGTGACTTGTTGAATTTCAGCGTCAAGTAACCGCGAGCCGGGTTTCATGCCGCGATACGCCATGAATTCCGTAAAGCTGAATAGCTGATCGAGGTCTTGATCAACCTTCGGCTCGGCGACGAAACTTCCCACTGCGCGGCGCGAATAGGTCAAGCCTTCATCTTGCAGCTTAGCAAGCGCACGCCGAATTGTGGCGCGCGCTACGCCAAACTTTTTCATCAACTCTATTTCCGAAGGAAGTCTGGAGTGCGGCGAGAGATTACCCTTGATGATGTCATGACGAAGTGCTTCGGTGATTTGTATATAAACGGGAAGTTCCCGGTAGATGCGTGCGTTTGCAAAGTCTGGCATGAGCGCAACTATGTCAAAAGGTTCAAAGCAAAACAAGTTCCTAAATTGGAACACGCGACATTGGCACAGATGTAGGGGCAGGGACAAGCCCTGCCCCTACATTCATTCGTTCGTTGGGTACCAATCTATAGAACTATTCCGTTCTCGCTTTTACGGCTACGTCAGGATTGTCGGTAATAACGCCATCGGCTTTAAGTGTATAGAGGAAACGGGATATATCGGTGCGAAGCGGTTGAGATTCTTGTGATTTAGTGGTGAAAGTGTAAGGCGTGACGCGCAAGCCGAGTTCGTGCGCCCAAGTTACTATGTCTGAATTTTTGGCTAAAGAATCTTTGTGAGGACTGATGCCGACGCAGAAAGTTTTAACTTTCGCCAACCCTTCGCGCGTCAGCCAACCGTCTTTGTCATCGGAGCTTGTGAGCAGGTGAAGCGGCAAAGGGCTTTTAAGTTCGGCAGCAATCTTTTGCAAACTGCGCGCGTTGAAAGATTGAATGATAATCGGAGAGCCTGTTTGCGACTTCGGTGTCGCCCGGTTGTAGCGTTCGAGTTCTGCAAGCGTCAATCGCTCCATATCAACGCCCCGCGCGTTATATTCATCAGGTACTTTCAATTCAATAAGGTGTCCGGCGCGCCCGCGTGCGATGTCGAGCGTTTCCTTGAATGTGGGAATAGGCGTGTCTTTGTACTTCACACCAAACCATGATCCGGCGTCGAGTCTTCTTATCTCAGCGAGCGTGAAGTCGTAGATGTACCAGTGTTTTTTTCCTGATTTGTCACCGGCGGCGATGCGACCGCGAGCGGGGAATACTTCTTCGACGTTCGTCGTGCGCTCAAGAGTTTGGTCGTGAAGAATGACGAGTTGCTTGTCTCTGGTAACTTGCACATCGTATTCGATGAAATCCGCGCCCATATCGAATGCGAGGCGGAAAGCGGGCAGCGTGTTTTCGGGAGCGTAAGCGGACGCACCGCGATGGGCGATGACTGTCTTGGCAGACGAGGGGGTCTGTGTTTGTTGTTGCGCGGTCGTCGAATACGAAAAGGTAAGGAGAACTGCGAGCGCGATATGAAGTGATTTTTTCAGTATGGCAAGACTCATCGGATGCCTCTTTCGCTCGTCGCGCGGTAGCCCGTAATCTTTCCGCAAAGTACGGAGTGCCTCGCGTTGTAGTTATCGGGATTCATGGTGTCGGCATCTTGCAGACAAGATCCGACGTTCCAACGAACTTAGAGGATGTTTGGGAATTGAGTGATGGCTTTAGCTCCGTAAGGAGCGCGATGTTTATAGCCTTGAGCAACTCTATTGCGTCTCGCTCCGACGGAGCGATATGTGCTTCGTCAGCGATATATCGCTCCTACGGAGCGAGAGGCGGAAAACCAACCGGCAACCTATAAACATTCCGCCTCTCCGAGGCTAATTCCCAAACACCCGCTTAGAAAGAGAATTTCACGGCGAGCTGAATTTGCCGCGCCGGAAACGTGCTGTTGATGTTTCCGAAAGCGGGACTGTTAATGTCAGAATTCGCCGCTTGGAAATTCGTGTGATTGAACAGATTAAAGAACTCGGCGCGAAGTTCAAGGCGCGTTGCTTCGTTAATCGGCAATTGGAATTGTTTATGCACGCCCAAGTCGAACTGGAAAAACTTGTCGCTTCGGGCGATGTTGCGTCCGGCGTTGCCGAATGGTTGGTCTGGGGTCGGAGTCGTCAAACAAGACCGGACGAAATAACCCGTCCTAGGGTCTGGACGGCTTTCACGGTTGGTCGGGTCGCAGATGAGATTCGGACGAAGTGCCACGCCGCCTAAAAACGACGGCAAATTATTTGTGACGGGCGACGGTCCGTAGCGAAAGGTTATCGGCTGCCCGCTCGTGATTGTGTTCACGCCGTTTAAGTTCCAGCCGCCGAGAATCGAATCGAGAACCGGATTCAAATTGTTGCCGAACCTATGCCCACGCCCGAAAGGAACTTCAAGGACGAAACTCGTCGTGTTGTTAAAAGGCTGGTCGTAGGCTCCGATTCCTCTATTGGAAGCGATGTCATAGACATTCTGCGGCGTTCCGGTATTTCCGTTCGGCTCCTCCAAAACCTGCGAAGAATTGTCGATAGTTTTCGACCATGTAAACGAATTCAAGAAATAAAACCCTTGACTAAACCGTCGTTCGAGCTTGACTTGCAGGGCGTTGTAAATGGAAAAACCTTCAGGCAAAACCGCCGAGATTGACCCGAAGCCCTGAATCGGACGACGCGCTTGCAGCGAAGGTCTCTGTGCGGCAGGCAGAAGAAGTTCGGCGGCGGTGACGGGACGCGCTTGATTGAAGTCGGCAAGAATAACTAAATTTCTCGCGCGGTTACCGACATACGCTACGTCGAGAACCATGTTTGAAAAGAGTTCGCGCTGAATCGAAAGCTGGTAGTTTTGAACGCTCGCCGTTTCGTTGTCGCGCGGAACGTAAAGCGTGACGTTGTTCGGCAGTCCGCTCGTCGGATAACCTAGCTGAGTGGTGCGGAAGCAATTAGCGGCAAAAGTGCTTCCGACGCAAAGCGGATTGAGCGTCGGGTCGGGCGCACCTTGCGCGACGGCGGCGCGGGTGATAAACGGAAAGTTCGTTCCCAAAACGTCCGCACTGCCGAGCCTGTTCAGATAGTTATAACCCACTCCGTAACCGCCGCGAATCACCGTTTTGTTGAAAAGGTTGTAAGCGAATCCGAGCCGTGGTCCGAAATTGTTGTAATCCGGGTCAACCAGTGAGCGGTCATAAATCGAGCCGTCTTTTGCCAGAAGAATCGAGTTGGTCACGGGGTCGTAGTTCGACAAGCGATTATCCTTCTCGTAATACGGCGTGCCGAATTCGTAACGAAGCCCGACATTGAGCGTCAGTTTTTGATTGACCTTGAAATCATCTTGAATGTAACCGAAGTGAAAACGCTGGCGTATTTGGGCAATCGTCAGATTTGCCAATTCGTATTGATTTCGCAAGCCGAAGAAAAAGTCGGCGAGATTATAAGCATTATTGGCAGCCGCGCCGACAGGACGACTGAATTGTCCGGTGTATGTATCGAGTCCTAAAAGCGGATTCGTATCCTGCACTGCCGTATTGACCGCGAGATATTCATAACCTGTTTTCAAACTATGCCGACCGATTACGAAAGCGTAACTGCCGCGAATGTCGTTATTCGTCGGGTTTTGAAATTGCGGGTTGGTCGCCTGTCGTCCGAGTTGCGAAATTCCGCCGATGGTTTGCGTCGTCAAACCGCCGTTGATTTCCGGGTCATCGGGAAGTCCGGTGATGCCGTAAAGCTCAAACGGGCTTGCTCCGCCGGTGAGCGGCGGTCTTTTTCCGGCATCAATTATCGAGCGCGAAAAACGAACATCTAACACCGACGCATTTCCAAAAGCGTAAGTTGAGCCGATGACGAATTGTTTATTGAGAACATCCACGAAACCGTTTTGATTACTGCCCGAAGGTCCCGGAATATTCGGCGCTTCAAAAGCGTTCGATTTGCGGTAACTAAAGCGTCCGAACATGCTGAAGCGGTCGTTGAAATTATGGTCAACGCGCACATTGTATTTATTGTTGAAATTGCGGTTCAGAACCAATTCCTGATAGTTATTGCCCGCCACGCCGGTCAAGTTCGGCGCGGGTAGTTCGTTCAAAACTCTCTGGGCAAAGGCGGTTAAAGGAATCGGCGTCCCCGCCGCGTAGGTTACTCCGGTCAGCGGATTGCGAACCGCGACGCTCAAGATTCCCTGTCTCTGCGTGAGCGTCGGAATGTTCTGGTACACCAAGTTTTTCTGAATCTGCCGAAAACCCTCGTAATCGCCGAAGAAAAACGTGTGGTTTTTAATAATCGGACCGCCGAAGGTAAAGCCGAATTGGTTGCGATTAAGCGGCGGTTTCGTGCCGCCGAGCGGTTTGAAAAATCCGACGGCGTTGAGAACCGTATTGCGGTTAAATATCCACGCCGCGCCGTGAAATCCGTTCGTTCCACTGCGATACGAAGCGTTGATGATCGCGCCGCCGGAGCGTCCGTATTCCGCGCTGTAAGTGTTCGTTTGCACCTTGAATTCGGCAATCGCGTCGGGCGAAACTTGAACTACTTGACTCGAAAAACTCTGATTGCTCGTGCCGTAAGCGTTATTGTCAATGCCGTCAAGCAGAAAATTGTTCATCGTCGCCCGCAGACCGTTGACGTTAAAAGCGGCTTCGCGCCCGCCGCCGCCGATGCTGCTGTTCGTGCTTGATTCGCGCACTCCCGGCGCGAGCAAAGCGAGATTCGCGTAAGAGCGACCGTTAAGCGGCAAAGCAATTATCTGTCTGCGTTGGATGACCTGACCGAGTTCGCTCGAATCGGTTTGCAGAGGAGTTGCCGCGTCCGTGACGACGACTGTTTCGGTCGCCGTCGCCACTTGCAAAGTCAAATCAACGCGCTGACGGGCATTGATGGTGACGTTAACGTCGTTGGTGACGGTGCGGTTAAAACCGTTGGCTTCGACCGTCACTTGATAATTGCCGATTTTGACGTTGACGAATTGGTAATCACCGTTTTCGTCGGTCGTCGCCGTTTGCGTGATGTCGGTGGCGACGTTTCTCAAAGTCACGGTCGCATTCTGAACCGCCGCGTCATTTGCGTCGCGCACCGAGCCGAGAACGGTTGCGGTTTCAAATTGGGCGAAAGCCGTGTAACTAAATAAACAAACAGTGAAAAGTGTGATTGAAAGACGAAACAATGCTTTCGATAGGCGAATGTCGCTGTTCATAAGAATCTCCTTTAAGGTTTCTTAATTTGTTTGGGGGTTAAACTCTAGCGATGCGGCTCGCGTGAAGTGCTTTGCAAAGGAAGTTACTTAACTTGAGCTACCAACGGACTCACGCGCTCAATAACCGCGCGTTGCTCGTTCGCAGCGTTCTGTTTAGTCGTCGCTTCGCCGTTGCGAAACGCCTGTGTGATGGCAATATGACTTTGATATTCAAGCATCTCAATCGCCGTGCGTTCGGACGACCAATCGAGTTCTTGCGCGAGGAGTGAAGCGACGTGCGGTGCTGCGCTCTGTCCTTGATCTTCGGAGAAACCGAGCAGCGTGCGCCGCAACAGAAAATCAATCAAGCGGCTGCACTGCTCATGTCGCACGGCGTACAACGCTTGCGCGGCGATGTCATGAGTGTAAGGCGAGAGTCGCTCGCATAAATTCACATCTGAAGCGGCGAGATTGATGACATGTGTGGCGCATGTGCCGTAGAGGTTGAATAGATGTTCAACCGTTTCAGACGTTAATCCGGCATTCGTCGCGGTACGTTCGACATCAGTGGGAAGATTTTTACCGCGCGCACCGGGAAGTGGTAGTTGTGCGGTTTGACATGCGGCGGAGTGGTTCAGCTTCAGGCAGACCGCATCCGTCGCGTCTTCGGCAATCTGGCGGTAGCCCGTGAGTTTGCCGCCCATGACGGAAATCAAGTTACGCGCCCCCGACTCTTTACCGTTGACGATGCGGTGCATACGCGACACGGACGATTCAGAGCCGTTCTTTTTCACCAGCGCGCGAACGCCTGCGTTGCTGTAATAAATCTTATCTGTATCGAACGCGGGGAAATAATGAGCGACGGACTTTATCGTGTAAGCCGCATCATCCTGTGTCGCATGAGCCGTCGCCGGGTCGCCTGTGAAATCCGTATCGGTTGTGCCAAGCCAGCCGAAGCCGAGCCACGGAATCACGAACATCAAGCGATTATCAAGCGGCGAAAACAGGACTATGGCGCGTCGCGTCAGGGGCGGACAAGTCAGATGTATGCCTTTCGTAGTGCGTATGGAATTTGCCGGTTGATGCGTTAAAGCACCTGCCACACCGTCAAACCACGCACCCGAAGCATTGACGATAACGCGGGCTTTAACTTCAAATTCTTCACCGGACTCACACAGCAAATCGCGCACGCGCACACCGCAAATTTCGCCATCTTCGCGCACGGCACCAACGACATCCGCGTAATTGAAAGATTGCGCTTTGTATTCAGCGGCATCAATGATGTTTTCAATGCACAAACGTTCGGGCGAATTTGCCTGAGCATCGTAATAAAGCATCGCACCTTGCAAGCCTTCACGCCGCAGAGCCGGTTCTATCTCAAGCAATTCGTCGCGCGACAACGAACGATGATTCGGCAAGCTTTTATCAAAGCTCAACAAATCATAAAGCGTCATCCCGATTCTCATCTTCCAGCGATAGAATGACGTGTTTCGATAAAACGGCATGACAAATTCTAGCGGGCGGACGAGGTGCGGGGCGATACGTAAGAGCGTTTCGCGTTCGCGCAAATCCATTCGCACAAGGCGAAAATCAAGCATCTCCAAATAGCGTAACCCACCGTGAATCAAGCGCGTTGAACCGGCGGTCGTGCCGCTCCCGAAATCTCGTTTTTCAAAAAGCGCGACACGCAAACCGCGCAATGCCGCATCGCGCGCAATCCCTGCGCCGATGATGCCGCCGCCGATGACCACTACGTCGAATTCCTCGCCGCGCAGCCGCGCAAATTTGGAGATACGCACTTGTGAGCTAAACATATAAGGAAAATGTGAGGCGAGGGTGCAAACGGAATGGCTTGTCTAGACAAGCGAGTTAATAGCAAGAGTTAAAGCCGATGTCAAGAGATAAATTCAAAAGATAGCGGGAAAATCGGCGGTAAAGAAATAACAGATGATTCGTCAACCGGTACAAAAAATCTTCTTGACTTATTGTATGGACATAACTACTGTGCCGTCACTTCTCGTTCACGCTCCCTTTAAGAATTCCACTTTGTGAGGTTTGACTTAATGAACATCTATCTGGCGGAAGTTATCGGCACGATGATTCTCATCATTCTCGGCGATGGCGTCGTCGCCAACGTGCTGTTGAATAAATCTAAAGGTCAGAACGGCGGTTGGATGGTGATTACGACAGGCTGGGCGATGGCGGTCATCATCGCCATTTTTTGCGTCGGGCGCATTAGCGGCGCGCACCTGAATCCGGCGGTCACAATCGCGCTCGCCACAATCGGTTCGTTTCCGTGGGCGCAAGTTCCGGGCTACATCCTCGCGCAAATCGTCGGCGCGTTTCTCGGCGCAATCATGGTCTGGCTCGCTTACTTGCCGCACTGGGCGGAAACCGAAGACGAAGCGACAAAACTCGCGGTCTTTTGCACCGCCCCCGCGATTCGCCGTCCTGTCCATAACTTTATCTCCGAAGTCATTGGTACGGCACTTTTTCTGTTCGGAGTTTTGGCAATTGCCGCCAACGCGCAGAAGTTGACCACGCCGGACGGCATCAATCTCTCGGCGGTTTTCAGTCAAGGTATCCAGCCGATTCTCGTCGGCTTTCTCGTCTGGGGCATTGGTCTTTCGCTCGGCGGACCGACGGGCTATGCTATAAATCCGGCGCGCGATTTAGGTCCGCGACTCGCATACACCGTGTTGCCGATTGCGAACAAAGGGACGGGCGACTGGGGATACTTCTGGATTCCCGTCATCGCTCCTATCATCGGCGGCATCATCGGCGCAGTGTCGTTCACCGTCATCGGATTCTGACGCGCAAGTAAGGAGAGGCGAACATGACTCAATACATCGGTGCGATTGATCAAGGCACGACCAGCACGCGCTTTATGATTTTCGACCACGCGGGCGGCGAAGTCGCGCGTCACCAACTTGAACACGAGCAGATTCTTCCGCAGCCCGGATGGGTTGAACACGACCCAATTGAGATTGCCGAACGCACAAACACCGTGATTGACGGCGGGATGAGAAGGGCGAATCTGACTGCTTCCGATTTGGCGGCAATAGGAATCACGAACCAGCGCGAAACAACCGTCATCTGGAATCCGAAGACGGGTCGCCCGTGGTACAACGCCATTGTCTGGCAGGACACGCGGACGGATCGCATCGCCGCCGAACTTGCACGAAGCGGTAAGGGCGAAGTTATCAGGAAGAAATCGGGTCTGCCGCCGTCCACATATTTTTCGGCGGGAAAGATTCAGTGGATTTTCGAGAACGTGAGCGGCGTTCGTGAAGCGGCGGCGCGTGGCGAGGCGGTTTTCGGGAACACGGATTCGTGGCTCATCTGGAACTTGACCGGAGGAACGGAAGGCGGCGCGCATATCACGGATGTGACGAATGCCAGCCGCACCATGTTGATGAATTTGGAGACGCTCGATTGGGATGACGAACTGCTTTCTTTCTTCGACATCCCGCGCGAGATACTGCCGCAAATCCGCCCGTCCTCCGACGCCAACCCTTACGGTATGACCGTGCGGCGCGGAGCTTTCGGCGGCGAAGTGCCAATCTGCGGCGACCTCGGCGACCAGCACGCGGCGACCGTCGGGCAGGTTTGCTTCGCTCCCGGCGAAGCGAAGAACACCTACGGCACAGGCAACTTCATGTTGCTTAACACGGGGACGAAAATAGTGCCTTCAAACGCGGGGCTATTAACTACCACCTGTTACAAGCTAACGAATCAACCGATGATTTACGCTCTCGAAGGTTCGATAGCCGTCACCGGCTCCGCCATCCAGTGGCTGCGTGACCAACTCGGAATCATTCAAGTCACAAGCGACATTGAAACGCTCGCCAACACCGTACAAGACAACGGCGGCATCTATTTTGTTCCGGCGTTCTCCGGCTTGTTCGCTCCTCACTGGCGTTCGGACGCACGCGGCGCAATCGTCGGCTTAACGCGCTACAACACGAAAGGACACCTCGCGCGCTCGGCACTCGAAGCCATCTGTTATCAAACAAAAGATGTCCTCGACGCAATGGTCAAAGACTCCGGCGTGCAACTGGAAGTTCTCAAAGTTGACGGCGGTGCGACCGTCAACGATACGTTGATGCAACTTCAAGCCGATATTTTAGGCGTCCCTGTGGTGCGTCCCGTCGTCGCCGAAACGACTGCGCTCGGCGCGGCTTACGCTGCCGGATTAGCCGTCGGTTTCTGGAGTGACACAGACGAGATGCGCCGCAACTGGCAAGCGGATAAACGTTGGGAACCCGTGTGGAACGCGGAGCAAAGAGAAGCGGGCTACGCCGGCTGGCAAAAAGCCATTGAGCGCACATTGAATTGGGTTGACGTTGAAAACTAACAAAACAATGTAGGGGCAGGGCTTGTCCCTGCCCGTGTTCTAACAAACAATGTAGGGGCTGCCCGTGTTCGCGTCACCGAAAACACGGGCAGGGACAAGCCCTGCCCCTACAATCATTCGTTCTTCATTACATCACATCATCTTCCGCTTGTTAGGAGACGCATGACACACGACCGCAGAAACTTCTTAAAAGTCTTCGGTTTAAGCGTCGGAATCATCGCTACTGAAGTCTTGTCGCCGGCACAACAGCGAGCGATAGCGAAGCCTTCGACGACGGCACGAAAAATCCTCGTGGCACATCGAGGTGCTTCCGCCTACGCTCCCGAACACACGCTCGAATCTTACAGCCTCGCACTCAAACAGAACGCGGATTATGTCGAACAAGATTTACAAATCACGCGCGACAGCGAACTTATTTGCCTTCATGATTTGACGCTCGAACGCACCACAAACGTTAAGGACATTTTCCCATCGCGCTTTCGGGAAGAACTCGTTGATGATAAGACCATGCGCCGATGGTACGTCTCTGATTTCACTCTAAGAGAGATTAAGCAACTCGACGCCGGTTCGTGGTTTGATGTGAAATTCAAGGGTGCGCGCGTCCCGACCTTTCAGGAAGCGATTGATCTCGTGCGCGGCAAAGCCGGACTCTATCCCGAAACCAAAGCTCCCGAAGTCTACGGCAAACGCGGCTTCAACATGGAGCGTCTGCTCCTCGACGCACTAAGGAAGAACCGCCTCGACAGTTCGCGCGCCGCGCGTCACACGCCCGTCATCATCCAATCCTTCAGCCCCGAAAGTTTGCGAAAATTATCCGGCGCGCTGAAAACAAAATTGCCTTTGGTCTTGCTCGTTGGCGAGGAAAATCCCGCGCGCTGGCTGACGGCGACGGGACTCGCGGAAGCGAAAGGGTTCACGAGCGGCATCGCTCCGGCGAAAGCTTTGCTCGACACAAACCTCGTTACGCAAGCTCATGCTCTTGGTTTAAGCGTCACGCCTTACACCTTTCGCTCGCGCAACACGGGACGCTTCAAAACCGTCAATCAAGAAATGAGTTATTACCTTTATGACTTGGGTGTTGACGCTCTATTTACCGATAACCCGGACTTGTTTCCGCGTGCGCCGGTGGACTAACCGAACCGCCCTGAAAGACATCTACTTCCAGAGCAAGATGAATAACGATACGAATTTATTTCGTTAGCGCACGCGCGCCGGTCGAAGCCCAACTCTTATTGGGTTGTGCGCCCATGACAAATACGAGGGTTGAGCCGTTGGCAATGTCAGCGTGATTGATAAACGGAGTCTTCAATGGTTTCCCGTTTAGCGTCGCAGACTGAATATACTTATTCTTTGCCGATTGATTTCTTGCAATGACCGTGAACGTCCCTTTCTTGTACGGCTTATCTAATGTGATAGTGGCTTTTTCAAAAAGAGGGCTGCCGATGGCGTAAATCGGACTGCCGGGCGTGACCGGATAAAACCCAAGCGCGCTGAAGATATACCACGCGGACATTTGCCCACAGTCGTCATTGCCACTCAAACCGTCCGGCGAGTTATGGTAGTTGGCAATCATCGCCGCTCTGACCTGCTCCTGAGTCTTCCATGGCTGACCACTATAGTTATATAAATATGGATAGTGATGACCCGGTTCGTTGTCGTGACGATAGTGACCGCCGGAGAAATTCTCATCCAGCTTGGCGTTGAATTTCTGCTCGCCACCCATTAAAGCGATCATGCCGGGAATGTCTTGCATCTCGCAGAACAGGTAAGTCCACGGACTGCCTTCGGTGAATCCGGGCTTTCTATCTTCGCGCGACGCCCAACTCGCCTCGTCCCATGTCCCGTCAGACTTTTTCGGTCGCATGAAGCCCGTCGCGGGGTCGTACAGATTCTTATAGTTCCGGCTTCTTTTCATCAACATCGCATAGTCATCATTTTTGCCCACCGCCTTAGCGATTTGGGCGACGCAGAAATCGTTATATGCGAATTCAAGCGTGCGAGAAACAGATTCATCCGTTTTGTCTTGCGGAACATAACCGAGCGTCTTGTACCAAGTCAGTCCGCCTCTGCCTTCATACGCCGTCCACGGTGCGCGATCAAGCCACTTGTTTGCGGCATCACCGTCAGGCGGCGTCATCGCGTTCTTGTACATCGCCGCGTAAGCCTTATCGAGATTGAAACCCCTGAACCCTTTCACATAAGCATCGGCGATTACGCTGTCGGCGTGTGTGCCAATCATGATGTTGCTGTAAGTGGGATTTGGCCATTTAGGCATCCAGCCACCTTCGTCATACATTTGTAAGAGAGAGGTAATCATGTCGGGAACACGCTCCGGCTCAATCAATAAAAGCAGTGGATGTTCAGCCCTGAACGTGTCCCACAAGGAGTAGTCGTTATAAGAAACGCCGTTGTGTACGCGGTCGTCGAACGCGCTGTAATACCGCCCGTATTCGGAGAAAATTCTCGGAAATAAGAGGGAGTGATACATCGCGGTGTAGAAGTTGACTCTTTCATCTTGAGAGCCGCCTTGAATCTTGATTTTACCGAGTGCCGCATTCCAGATGCGTCTGCCTTCTGCTTTTACACGGTCGAAGTTCCAATCGGGAATCTCTCTTTTCAAGTTGTCTCTGGCTTGGTCAAGGCTGATGAACGATGTCCCTATCCTGACCTCGACGACCTCGCCCTGTGTCGTGGGGAAAGTTATATAACCGCCCGTCCGGTGACCAATCTGTTCGTTGCTTCCGGGATGAATCTTGTCGTCTTCCCATGTTCCCGATGACGTGAAGGGCTTGCTGAATTGAATCACAAAGTAGCCCTTGAAGTTGGGCAGTGGAGGTCCTAATTCGGCGGACATACGGTCAGGGTTATAGCCCGTAATCTCGCGCGCATTCTGATTGATTTGGATAAAGCCTTTGAATTTCTCGGAACGGCTGGCGGTGACGACGATGTGGGAAGTTTGTGAGGCGGGAAACGTGAACTTCAAAAATCCGGCGCGGGTCGTCGCCGTCAACTCGGCTTTGAGCGGTCTGCCCGCGTCGTCCATCTTGACGGAATAGTAGTTGGGCGCGGAGATTTCATCTTCATGGCGGAAGGGCAATTTCCGCGCTGTGTTCAGTTCTCCACTGTGAGGCATCAGGCTGACGTGTCCGTAGTCGCCCATCCATATCGCGGGCTGATGCGTGCCGAGAAAACCCTGTATCGTCGTGTCTTTGTAGTTGTACGGGCAGACGCTTATTTTGTGTTCACGGGTCATCGCCGTCCAGTGCGTCATGCCGAAGGGCGTGGTGACACCCGGTATCATTCCACCATAATCATAGACGCTCGGTCCCGTCGTGCCGATCATCGGATTGACTTCATCAATGGGCTGCTGACCAAAAGCATCCGGTGTTGTCTTGAGATTGAAAATGAAACAGACCGCAATCAACATTGTGATGAACGGGGTTGATTTGGACTTAATCACAATTGACATGAGAGCATTTCTCCATCAGTCGAAATAGAAATTGACAGGACTGCGATTAAACTGCACTATCCTCGCTTTGTCGAGCATATCCCTTCATCGCGTAGATTCATTGATGCCATACTCAAAAAAAGAATTACTTATTAAGCCGGGCTATCTCCCGTCTTCGCCGGAAGAAACTTTGGTCGTGACGCCGGAGTCGGCGGGCTTCGATTACTTGACGTTTCGCCTTCGGAAGATGTTGCGCGGGGAGAAGTTTTCGAGTGAAACGGGGGCGTGTGAATTGGGCTTGGTGGTCTTAGGCGGACGCTGTTCGGTGAAGTCAACGACCGGCTCATGGACTGAGTTTGGCAGTCGCGCACACGTCTTCGATGGCTTGCCGACCGCGCTCTACCTGCCAATCGAGACGGAGTTCACCGTCACGGCTGAAACGGATTGTGAAATTGCCTTCTGTTTTTCGCGCGCCGAAGAAAAATATCCGGCGCATCTCATCACGCCGGACGAAGTTGAGATTGAAGTCCGAGGCGGCGCGAATGCCACACGTCAGATTAACCACATCATCAAGCCGGAATTTCCCGCACAACGATTGCTCCTCGTCGAGGTCTATACACCGGGCGGCAACTGGTCTAGCTATCCGCCACATAAACACGACGTGCATAACCCGCCCGATGAAGTTGACCTCGAAGAAATTTATTATTACAAGATTGACCGCCCGGAAGGATATGCCATTCAGCGAGTCTATACGTCGGACGGACGCATCAACGAGACGCTCACCGTGCGCGACGGCGAGTTGGTGCTGATTCCCGAAGGCTATCATCCGGTCGTCGCGGCGCACGGCTACAACGTCTATTACCTCAACGCCCTCGCGGGCAGCGCGCATTCAATGGCGGCTTCGGATGACCCCGATTACGCATGGGTGCGTGGTTCTTGGATTGAGCAAGATTCGCGCGTGCCGCTCGTGACGGGCGGCACAGAGAGATGACAAATCGAGAGTTCGACATTCTGACGATGGGGCGCAGTTCGATTGACCTTTACGCGAACGACATCGGCGCGCCTTTTCACGACATCAAGAACTTTGCCGCTTACGTCGGCGGCTGCCCGACCAATATCAGCGTCGGCACACGCCGTTTGAATTTACGCACGGCACTCCTGACAGCCGTCGGTAACGATCCGGTCGGAGATTTCATTCTTAACTTTCTTGAAAGTGAAGGCGTCACGATTGACTTCATTCCGCGCAAGGCGGGACGACGCACAAGTGCGGTCATTCTAGGCATTGAGCCGCCCGATAAATTTCCGCTCGTCTTTTACCGCGACAACTGCGCCGACATCGAGTTGACGATTGACGATGTTTTAGCCGCCCCCATCGCGCAGAGCCGCGTCCTGCTAATCACCGGCACGGGACTAAGCCGCGAACCGAGCCGCAGTGCCACCGTCTTCGCCGCCGAGCGTGCGCGGGAGTGCGGCACAAAGGTCGTCCTCGACCTTGATTTCCGTCCCGACCAGTGGCACGACACGCGGGCATTCGGCGTGACTGTGCGTTCAATTCTACACTTGACTGATTTGGTAATCGGCACGGCGGACGAGGTGAAAGCCGGTGCGCTACACGAAGGCGTCTCCGTCTCCGTCGAGCATTCGCAAGTCTCTGGAGCGCGTGTCAGTGGTGACGTGTTAAAAGGGGTGGAGACGATTCTCGATGCGAGTCCCGAAGCTGTGGTACTCAAGCGCGGCGGAGAGGGAACCACCGTCTATGTGAAGGGCGGCGAAAGGATCGAAGCCGCGACGTTCCCCATCGAGGTGCAGAATGTTCTGGGCGCGGGTGATGCCTTTGCGAGCGGTTTTCTTTACGGCTATCTCAAAGGTTGGGATTGGTACACGGCGGCGCGTATGGGCAATGCCTGCGGCGCGATTGTGGTCACACGTCACGGTTGCGCCAATTTCATGCCCTACGAACAAGAAGCTTTAACCTTCATCGAAGAACGCGGCGGATTTTAGATGCAGGCTTTTCCTGAAGCCGAACCAGTAGTTCAGTATCGCAGACAGTACCGACCTATTACACAGCAACAATGGAAACTCAAAGACTAACTACAGCCCAAGCACTCATCACATTTCTGAAGCACCAGTATGTCGAGCGCGACGGGAAAGAGTCGTCTTTCTTCGCCGGTGTGTGGGGAATCTTCGGACACGGCAACGTCGCGGGCGTCGGTCAAGCGTTGCAGCAAACGCCCGACTTTCGCTATTACCTAGCCCGTAATGAACAGGCGATGGTTCACACGGCGACGGCTTACGCGAAGATGAAGAATCGGTTGAGCGCATTCGCCTGTACGTCTTCAATCGGACCCGGAGCGACGAACATGATAACGGGCGCGGCGACAGCGACCATCAATCGCCTTCCTGTGCTGCTGCTGCCCGGCGACATCTTCGCCCGCCGCAACGTCGCCCCCGTGTTGCAACAATTAGAGTCGGGACACACGCAGGACATCTCCGTCAACGACGCTTTCATACCCGTCTCACGCTATTGGGATCGCATCAACCGCCCGGATCAGTTGCCCTTCGCCTTGATGTCGGCAATGCGCGTGTTGACTTCGCCCGCCGACACGGGCGCGGTGACGCTCGCGCTGCCGCAGGACGTGCAGGCGGAAGCGTGGGACTACCCGGCGGAACTTTTCGAGAAGCGCGTCTGGTACATCCCCCGTCCACAGGCTGACCGCACGCTCCTTGCACGCGCTGTGGAATGGATTCGCGCGGCGCAAAAGCCTTTCATCATCGCGGGCGGCGGCGTCATTTACAGCGAAGCGTGTGAGGCACTGGCACGCTTCGTTGAACAGACGGGCATCCCGGTCGGAGAGACGATGGCGGGCAAGGGCGCGCTTGGTTGGGAGCATCCGCAAAACCTCGAAGCCGTCGGTGTGACCGGCACTCCGGGCGCGAACATCATCGCGCGTGAGGCTGACCTTGTGATTGCCGTCGGTACACGACTCGGCGATTTTACAACTGCGTCGAAAACCGCGTTCCAGAATCCGAACGTGCGCTTCATCAACATCAACATCGCTGAACTCGACGCCCACAAACATGCGGCGTTGCCGCTCACCGCCGATGCGCGCGTCACGCTCGATGAATTACGAGAAGGGTTGAACGGCTATCAGGTCAACGGCGAGTACGCATCACGCATCGCCTCCTTCAAGGAGCAGTGGAAGGTGGAAGTTGAAGGCTTATTTAATCGTCGTCAGGAATCACCGATTAGCCAGAGCGAAGTCATCGGCATCGTCAATAATTTTTCCAAGCTGGAGGACGTGGTGGTCTGCGCCGCCGGAAGTCTTCCGGGCGATTTACACAAACTCTGGCGCACGCGCGACCCGAAAGGCTATCACCTCGAATACGGCAACTCCTGCATGGGTTACGAGATTGCCGGGGGACTCGGCGTGAAGATGGCAGACCCCGCCCGCGAGGTGTATGTCATGGTCGGCGACGGCTCTTACCTGATGATGTCAACCGAGATTGTGACGGCGATTCAAGAGGGCTACAAATTAAACATTATCTTGCTGAATAACTATGGTTTTAGCAGTATCGGCGGGCTGTCGCAGTCATTGGGTTCGGGCGGCTTCGGGACTGATTACAGATTGCGAAGCAGTGAAAGCGGACAACTTGACGGCGCGCGGCTGGAAGTTGATTTTGCCGCCAACGCTGCCAGTCTGGGAGCGCATGTAATTCGCGCCGCGACGCGCGACGATTTACAGCAAGCACTGGAAGAAGCGCGCCGTGAGAAACGAACCGCTGTGATTGTGATGGAAGTTGATAAAGAGGTGCGCGTACCCGGCTACGAGTCGTGGTGGGATGTGCCGGTGGCAGAGGTTTCGGAAATGGAATCGGTCAGGCGTGTACGCGAAGGTTACGACGAGGCGGTGAAGCGAGAGCGAAACTTCTTCTAGGAGACGCGCAAGTTTTAATCTGCGCGGCGATAGTGGCAAGTCTTAACTCGCGTGAGTAAAGGGAAACCGGATGACAGATGCTCCTGTTCTGGAAATGCGTCATATCAGGAAGACGTTCCCCGGCGTCGTTGCTCTCGACGACGTTGATTTCGAGTTGCGGCGGGGCGAGGTTCATATCCTGCTTGGCGAGAACGGCGCGGGTAAATCCACGCTGATGAAAATCTTGAGTGGGGCATATCAAAAGAGTGCCGGTCAAATTATCTTCGACGATGCGGAAGTGGAGATTAAAAATCCCAAACACGCGCAGACGCTGGGCATCAGCACCATCTATCAAGAATTCAATCTCATTCCGCATTTGTCGGTCGGAGAAAATATCTTTCTTGGACGTGAACCTGCCCGGATGCCGGGGCTGATAGACCAGCGCGCAATCTTTCAAGCGGCGACACGCGCCCTAAACGATTTGGGACTGACCCTTGATCCTCGTAGGTTGGTCAAAGAATTGCGAGTGGCTGAACAGCAGATGGTCGAAGTGGCTAAGGCACTCTCGCTCGACGCCAGAATCCTGATTATGGACGAGCCGACTGCCGCCCTCACTGAACATGAAATCGGAGAACTGTTCACGACCATTCGCAAGCTTAAAGAGAAGGGCGTGTCCATCGTCTATATCTCGCACCGCATGGAAGAACTGTTTGAAATCGGCGACCGCGTGACCGTCTTGCGCGACGGTCGCACCGTCGGGACTTACGATGTGCGCGGGATGAGCAAATCCGAATTGATTCGCTTGATGGTCAATCGTGAGTTGACCGAACTGTTCCCGAAAGAGCGGGTGACGCGGGGCGCAGAGGTCTTGCGGGTCGAAGGGTTAAGCACGAAGGATGGTTTGAAGGACATTAGCTTCTCACTCCACAAGGGAGAAGTTTTGGGCATCTCCGGTCTCTTAGGCGCGGGGCGGACGGAACTGGCGCGTGCGATTTTCGGTCTCGATAAGATTACTTCGGGAACTATCTACATCAACGGCGAGAGGAGGCGAATCAACTCGCCGCGCGCCGCGATAAACTCCGGCATCGGGTTTCTCACCGAAGATAGAAAGTCGCAAGGTCTGGTTTTGCCGTTGTCGGTCAAAGAGAATCTGTGCCTTCCGAGTGTGGATAAGTTTTCGAGTTGGGGCGTCATGGACTCCGGTAAAGAGGAGCGGGCAGCCGACGGATACGTCAAAGAGTTGCGTATCAAAACCCCGAATCTCAATCAGAAGGTCGTTTTTTTAAGCGGCGGCAATCAACAAAAAGTGGTCTTGAGCAAGTGGCTTTGTTGTGAAGCCGAAGTGTTCATTTTCGATGAACCGACGCGCGGCGTTGACGTGGGCGCGAAGACGGAAATCTATCAGTTGATGAACCGGCTCACGGCGGCGGGCGTCGCCATCATCATGATTTCATCGGAGATGCTCGAAGTATTGGGCATGAGCGACCGCGTTCTGGTGATGCGCGCGGGCAGCATCGCGTGTGAGTTCAACGACGGGGAAGCTACTCAGGAAAGAATTTTGCAATGCGCTCTAGGGGAATAATCCTGCGAGGGAATTTTTTATCACACTACGGGCGACAACTCGGCACTTTGTCGGGATTGTTGGGCTTGGTCGTCGTGCTGTGGGCTTTGACGCCTCACTTCTTGACCGTCTCGAATCTTCTGAATGTCGCCGAACAAGCGACCATCATCGCCATCGTCGCGGTCGGCATGACGTTCGTCATCATCACCGCCGGAATTGATTTGTCGGTCGGCTCGGTACTCGCCTTCGCGGGTGTGGTGATGGCGAGTCTGCTCCACGCCGGACTTCCATTGCCGTTGGCGTTGGCGGCTGGCTTGGGGACGGGTCTTCTCTGTGGTGTGGTGAACGGGCTACTTATTACCGTCGGGCGACTGCCTCCGTTCATCGCCACGCTGGGCATGATGAGTGTGGCGCGCGGCAGTGCATTGATGTTCACGGAAGGAAGACCGATTTCAGGTTTCCCGGAAAGTTTTCGCTCGCTCGCCACCGGAGATGTGATGGGCATCCCCGTCCCTGTGGTCATCATGCTCGTCGTCTATGCAATCGCCCATTTCGTTTTAAGGCGCACCAAGTTGGGACGCTACACCTACGCGATTGGCGGCAATGAAGAAGCGGCGTTGCTCTCCGGCATCAACGTCAAGTTATACAAGACGATGGTGTACGGACTTGCCGGAATGCTCAGTGGACTGGCGGCGATTCTGCTGACGGCGCGTCTGAATTCGGCGCAACCCATCGCCGGAATGAATTACGAGTTGGACGCCATTGCCGCCACCGTCATCGGCGGCACGAGTTTGCTCGGCGGCGAAGGGACAGTAGTGGGAACGCTCATCGGCGCGCTGATTATGGCTGTGCTGCGGAACGGTCTCAACCTCTTAGGCGTCTCATCTTTTATTCAACAGGTCGTCATCGGCTCGGTCATCATCGCCGCCGTGCTGATTGATATGTGGTTGAAGCGGCGAGGGAAATAAAGGGTAAGGAAAAGCGTCTATGAAGAAGGAGAAAGCAACTAATCAGCCGTCTTCAGACGGCTTTCCGCGAGAGCGGCGCATAGACCAGCCGTTTGACGGCTGGAAAGCTTCGCAGTCAATGACGAAGGGCGTTTTAACGTCCTTCTCTTTTGGCTTGAGCCATGATGAGCTAATTGGCTCAAGCCGATGATTGAAAGCACATTAAAACGCGCTGCATGAAATTGACCTTGCACACCCCAGCCGTCAAACGGCTGGTCTAATCGCCCTCGCGGGAAAGCCGTCTAAAGACGGCTGAGTAGTTACAGGAGAAACATTTATGAAGAAGAATCTGATTCCTATTCTGTTGGGGATACTGTCAATCACTTTCACGGGTTGTCAGCGCGGTAACGACCAGACGGGAGGCGCGCCGAGAATCGCGCTCGTGATGAAGACCGCCAACAACCCGTTCTTTATCGAGATGCAAAGTGGAGCCGAAGAGGAAGCCAAAAAGTTGGGGGTCAATCTGGTCGTGCAAGCGGCGGAGCGCGAGGTTGATGTTGAAAAGCAGATGCAGATTGTCGAGAACCTGATTCAAACCAAAGTCGCGGCATTATGCGTCACGCCGAGCGGTTCAAGGGAGATTGTCCCTGCGATTGACAAGGCAAACCGCGCGGGGATTCCTGTGATAATCATAGATACGCGCGTGGACGCCCAAGCTTTGAGCGAATCGAATGGGAAGGTCGCGTCCTTCATCGGCTCAGACAACTACGAGGGCGGCAAACTCGCCGGTGAGTTCATGGCGAAACGGCTGGGCGGCAAAGGCAGGGTCGCGGTGCTTGAAGGCATACCGGGACATGAGACCGGCGATTCCAGATTGAGAGGCTTCCGTGACGCACTCAAGGCGACGCCGGAAATCGAGATTGTCGCCTCACAAACGGCAAACTGGGAAAGAGACCAAGGCTTCAACGTCTTCCAGAACATCCTTCAGTCGCACCCTGATGTGCAGGCGGTATTCGCGTGCAGCGACTTGATGGCGTTGGGTGCGGTCGAAGCGATTGCCGCCGCGAAAAAGACCGGGCAGATTACGGTCGTCGGCTTTGACGCTTCAGATGAAGCACGCGAGGCTATAGGGCGCGGCACGATGGATGCCACTGTCGCGCAGTCTCCCGCCACGATGGGCGCGCTGGCGGTAGAGAACGCTTACCGTTTGATTAAGGGTGAGGGGATAAAAGATGAGATTGTCGTCCCAATCAAATTGGTCACGAAAGAAAATGTAGCGGCGACGGACGCGAAATAATTGAAGCCTGTGCATAAATCATCGCGTAGCGATGCAATGAATTTAGCCGTGCGTTTCAACGCACGGAAAGCATCAATATCGAATCGGCGTCGCGTCAGCGACGATTGAAAACGCCGGTCAGTTCAATCGGTCGTCCGCGAAGGCCGCCGCGGATACGGGCGGGCATGCCTCACCGGGGCGATG
>JANDLT010000024.1 GCA_024330265.1 Pyrinomonadaceae bacterium MAG19_C2-C3
CGACTTACATATTTTCGTAAGTCGCCTCGCACCGTGCGCCGCTCATGAGTGACGGGTGAGGTTGTGATTGCTGCCGTCTCCGTCATTTACGGCGATTCACGTTGACGATGTAATTTCCGTAAATCTCTTTGTAGAGGCTGGCGGCGAGTTCGGCGTCCGCGAGTTTGAGGTGTATGTATTGGGCGAGCGCGCCGTCACGGTCGCCGAGCGCGAACTCGATCATGCCGATGTTGTAGTGCGGAACTGCCCATTCGGGTTCGAGACGGGAAGCCTCGCGGTAAGCCTCGAGTGCATCGCGTTTGCGACCTATGCCGTTAAGGGCGATGCCGAGATTGTTATGTCCGTGCGCCCAGTCGGGACGAAGGTGAATTACCCGACGGAGATACTTGATTGCTTCCTTGTGATTGTTCATCGCGCTGTATGTTGCGCCGAGGTTGTTGAGTGCTTCGACGTTGTTCGGTCGCAGCTTCAGCACCGTCTCGAACAATCGAACCGCCTGTGCGTACTCACCGATTTTATGGTGCGAAGTGCCGAGATTGCTGATGAGCGTCGCGTCCATCGGGGTTAAGCTTAGCGCGCGTGTGAAGCTTTCGATGCCCGCCACATACTGCCCGGTCTTGTAGTACGCCTCACCGAGTGCTTTATGCGCCCTCGCGTTGTCGGGTTTGAGTTCGATGGCTCGCCGCAAGGGGCTGATGGATTCTTCGTGTCGTCCCAACTCGTAGAACGCGATTCCCAAGTTGATATGCGCCTCGACCATCGCGGGGTCGAGGTTGATGGCTTGACGGAAACTCTTAATCGCTTCCTCGTAGTTCTTGTCCAAGCCGAGTTGCGCGCCGCGATTGTTGTGAGCGACGGCGTCGAGCGGCGTCGCTTCGCCGGTCGCAGCGCGCGTGCCGGTGACGCAGAGGAACAAGAACAGTGCAATCGAAATAACAGGGTATAACTTCTTCATAATTCACCTTTCAATCTTCGGGCGTGCTTACTTGCGATAAGGGCGGCGCGGTCATGCGTCCGCTTCGCCGCGTGAATCGCGCGCCGGGTCGTGTGGGGAAATCCCGTAGCGTTTAATCATCGAGTTCAGTGTCGTTACGCCTAATCCGAGCAGGCGCGCGGCGCGAATCTGATGACCGTCCGTGAGGACAAGTGCCTGACGAATTAAATCAGCCTCGAAGCGGCGCACCTCGTCGTAGAAATCAACGCCTTCCGCGACATCGACGTTCGACTTGGCGATGCTGATAGATTTGATTTCTTGCATGAAGGAGCGCGCTATCGCTTGCAACTTATCGAGTCGCGTGATGAGTGCCGCGTCCTCCGCCGTGTGCCGACGGGTGGTATCCCCGCCGACGATCTTGAGCCGATTATCTTCTCCATGCGGAGCCGGATAAGTGCGCTCCGCGACCGCCGTATTCTCTTTCATAACCTTCTGTCCACCTCGAATCTAAGTCTTTCAATTGACGTGTGGGACGCGCCGTCGAAATGCCTCGCGGGTGAGCGTCCACGCCTTCTGACACGCGAGTTTAGGCATTTGCTCGGATGTGGCAACGAAAATGTGACGAGGTGTCGTGAGTTGTGACGAGCCGTGTCACGGGCGTGACGGGAGCGAAGACGAATAGATGATTATCCTAGCCGCCGCCGCAATCTCCGGCGTGAGCAAGCACACTTCGGCGCGCCCGCGTTGATGCGGCGCGAAGTCTTTGCGTCAGTATGGCGACGCATCGTTTCGGCAAGCCCTTAGGCTTGGTCGTCAAATGAGCGTAGAACTTTGTCGCGGTAGGTACGGCTGAGGGTGAGTTCAGTATTGTCGTGGAGGATGACTGTGTAGTCGCCGCTGAACATCGGATGTAGTTCCTTGATGCGTGCGACGTGGACGAGCGTCGAGCGGTGTATGCGTAGAAACTTGTCGGGGTCGAGGCGCGAGGCGAGGCGATTCATCGTTTCGCGTATGAGGTGAAATTCCTTGCCCGCGTGGAGACGGACGTAGTTGCCTTCCGCGCTGACCCATATAATGTCGTCGGTGTGCAAGAAGAAGACCCGTCCGCCTTCCTTGACCATAAGTCGTTCCAGATACTTTTGCTTTGGCTTGACGTGCTTGAGCAGCGTGAGAAGTTGTTGGTTGAGGTTTGCGCCCGGATCGTTGGCGTGCAGCCCGACGCGCGCGCGTTCGAGCGCGCGGCTGAAGCGTTCGCGGTTGTAGGGTTTGAGGAGGTAATCGAGCGCGCTGAAGTCGAAGGCTTTGAGCGCGTACTCGTCGTAAGCGGTGACGAAGATGACGGCGGGCGCATTCTCGACTCCGACGTGTGCGAGTACGCCGAAGCCGTCGAGTTCCGGGAGTTGGATGTCGAGGAAGACGAGTTCCGGTTCGAGTTCGCGTATCGCTTCGACCGCTTCAAGTCCGTCGCCGCATTCGCCGACAATCGTGATGTCGCTTTCTTCTTCGAGAAATCTTCGGATGCGTTCGCGCGCGAGTTCCTCGTCGTCAACAATCAAGGTTCGGATCGGTCGTGTCATGTTCAGAATCACCTTCTTCGCGGAACGGAATTCGTATGCACACGGTCAATCCGTGCGGCGAAGCGGGGAGTATCTCGAAACGACTTTCCGCACCGTAGAGATGCGCGAGCCGCGCGCGCGTGTTCGACAGCCCGACGCCGCCTTTCTTACTTACGCCGGAATCGCCGTTTCCGTTTCCGAAATTCTTGCGTCTCTCCATATCGTCAATTCCGAGACCGCGACCCGTGTCGGAGACACTCAGTTGCAGCACACCATCGTGACGCTCGGCTTCGACGCAGACGCGCCCGCCTGCGGCGCACGGTGCAATGCCGTGCTTGACGGCGTTCTCGACCAAAGGTTGCAAGAGCATGTTCGGAACTTGCGCGTCGAGCGTCTCGGGTGCGATGTGCATTTCAATTTGCAGACGGCTCCCCATACGTGTTCGCTCAATCGCAAGATATCGTTCCAAAAATTCCAATTCTTGCTTGAGCGAAACTTCCTGCACGCCCGTCTTGTCGAGCGTCGAGCGCAGCATGTCGCTTAATTGCGTAATCATTTCGTCGGCGACTTCCGGGTCTTTGTGTATGAGTTCGGTGATGACGTTCAAGGTGTTAAAGAGGAAGTGCGGGTTGAGCTGCATCTTTAAGGCTTGCAGTTGCGCTTGGGCGAGGCGGGTTTCGAGGTGCGCCGCGCGGAGCAAGCCGTCCTGATAGCGCGTGTAGTAATCGTAGGCGTGGTTGAGAAGGACAATCGTCCAGTAGATGAAGACCACCCTATCGAACGATAAGAGAAGAAGCCGCGAAACGGCAGCGAGCGTGATTCCGTTCACTCCTCTTCCGAACCACAAGTCTATGACGATATGAACCGATGTCACCATGCTCGAAAACAGGAAACTAGCGAGTAGGTGGAACGCCAATCGGCGTGACCAGTTGCGACGCTCAATCTGGTAGCGACGCGCGATCCAGATCACGAGCGGGGTACTGACGGCGAGTACAAGGTGAGCACTCATCTGCCAGATGAAAGCTGTGACGAACGGCACGTTGCGCCCGATGACAACCGAGCTGAAGTAAATCTGGCTCGAAGCGAGGAGACCCAGCAGTGTCCAGATGCCGAAGATCAACACCCATCGAATTGATTTGCGTTGCTGTACCATTTTCCTCTTTCCCCTTCCGGTCAACGATACGAGCCGTTTAACGCCGCACGGACGGCGTGTGACGTTGATACACACCAATTTACAACAAATACAAAGGGAGGGCAGCATGATGCTGCCCTCCGAACATCGTTATGCACACGGCATTTGAACGACTGAAAGCGTTGCGGTTAGAAATTGAATCGTAACGCGAGTTGAACTACACGGGCGTTGGCGTTGAAGACGCGGTTCGGACGGTTGAAATCCGCGCGCCCGACCGTGTTGATGTCCGAGACACCCGTGGTCGCAACGGGCGAAACGTCGTTGATTGAACCCGGAATGAACTGCGCGTGATTCAAGGCGTTGAAGAGGTCGGCGCGCAGTTGAATCCGCCGCACTTCACCGAAGCGGAAGTTCTTGAAGATTGAAAAGTCGAAGTTGTTGATTCCCGGCAGTTGTAAGGTGTTGCGCGCGGAGTTCGAGATTGCGCCGAAGCCTGTTTGTATGTACTCGGCATTCGGATTATCCGCGAGGTAGCCGACGACCTGACCGGCACTGTTGGTGAGCGGCGTTACAAGGCTGCTCGTGCCGCGCACGCCCGCAGGGTTTCTGATTGTGCGGTCAGCCGCGCTGTCGCCGTTCAAGTTCGAATCTATGCCGGAGAGTACGGTCGCCTTCTGTCCCGACTCGGCACTGTATGTGCCGACGAATTGGAAGCCGCCGAGAACTGTACGCAAGAAACGGCTGTCGCTCGTGCGGAAGAAAGGTAACTCGTAACCGGCGGAAAGGATGAAGCGGTGGCGGCGGTCGAGTGCCGAATCAGCACGTTCGCGGCGCAGATTTTGGAAGTCTTCGACGCGGCGCGGAGAGAGGACGGTCGAGAAAACCTCGGCGGTCGTGTCGTCAATGAGGTGCGACCACGTGTAGGCGGCGGTCGCTTGAAAGTCATCGGCGAAGCGGCGCGTGAGTTGCGCGCTGCCCGCGTGGTAAGTCGAGTTGCCGTTCGAGAGGAAACCGACGAGGCTCGTCTGATTGAACCCGGCTTGTGCGTAAGCGGGGACGAAGTTTGAACGCGCGTTGATTGCATCGAGCGTCAGGGTGAGCGCGTCGAGTTGCGTTTGCGTCGGTGCGGTGAAGAACGTCGGCAAGCCGCCGATTTCGGGCGAGGCTTTCGCTTGACGGTTGATGCGGTTTTGCGTCAGGAGGTGTACGCCGCGCGTGCCTAGATAGCGCAACTCGAAAGCGTAGTCCTTGAGGAACTGCCGTTGGAAACCCAGCGTGTAGGTTATCGAATAAGGCACTTCCTGGTCGGGGATGAACGAGGCAGTGACGGCGCGCGCAGACGCCGGATCGGTCAAGCCGCTGGTCGTGACGTTCGGGATGCCGCCCGCGGCGAGGAAGTTAGGCGTCGTCACGGACGTATCGAGGTCAACGGTCTGTTGCGTCTGCGGCGGCAAGGAGAGGATGTAAAGATTGTCGAAGATGTAATCGTAGCCGAGCGAGAAACCCGCGCGAATCGAACTCTTGCCGCTTGTGCCGAAGACGCGCCCGAGCAACCCGGAGTTGAAGTCAGGCGAGTAAGCCAAGCCGACCTTCGGCGCAAAGTTCTTCAACTGTTCTTTCGGTTCGCGGAACTCGACGAGACCGGGTACCGTCGAGATGGCGTTTAAAGCTTGCAGGTTCGCGCCGAGCGGCACCTCCTGATAGTTATAGGTCAGCCCCAGATTGAAGGTCAGATTCGGGCGCACGCGCCAATCGTCTTGCGCGTAGAGATAGAGGACTTTCTGGTTGCCCGCGTAGGGCGACGCGCCGACGGAGCGTTGCGCGAGGTCGTCGGGACTGATGTCGCGCAGGAAGCGTTCGGTCGTGTTGTAGATGTAGTCGCCGCGCGAGCGTTGCACGAAGGTTTGCGGCGAAATCAATTTGCGGAAGTCACCGCCGAACTTGAGCGAGTGATTTCCGGCGAGTATGCTCAGGTTGTTGACGACTTGATAGTTGTTTTCGACTTCGGACTGCGGCGCGTTCTCGTTGGGTCCGATGTTGAGCGCGCCCAAATCTTCGAGCGTGATGTTCGGGAAGGCGTCGAGACCGGGAAACGTTTGTGTGCCTGCGGGAATGTCGCTGATGGAGCGGCGGTAAGCGAGGCGCGTCTCGTTCGTGACGTTCGTCGAGAAGTTGTGGACGAGCGTGTAGGAGAAGAGGCGTTGTTGACCCGGTGAAAGCGTAAAGAACTGCGTTAGCGGCGCGGTCGTGTCGATGTCGAAATTGTTCGTATAGTTGAATCGCGCGCGGTGCTGCGTGTTCTGGCTCTGTATGAAGTCGAGGTTGAGGATGAAGTGGTTTTGCCGCAGATAGTTCGGGGCGGCGAATGCTACTGTGCCAAGCGGGATGTCCACGCCGCCGATTTGGAACGGGTTGTCCGGGTCACGCGGGATGTTGTTGACGGGCGCGACGGGAACGAAAGTGTTGAAGACCGAAAGGTTCGTCTGCGACAGACCCGGCAGCGAGTTGATGATGCGAAAGCCTTCGGCGGTCGGGGCGGTAACGCCCGCGGGCGACGCCGCGCTGCCTAACTGAAGGCGTTCATACGCCGTGAAGAAAAACAGCTTGTCGCGCAAGACCGTGAACGCCGGTTTGCCTCCGGCGTCCGAGCGCGGCACGACGACGGGACCGCCGAAGCGGAAGCCGAAGCGACCGAAGTCCGAACGGGGCAGGAACTCCGTACCCGGCACGTTCCGCTCACGCACGATGCCCGCCTCTTTCTGGAAGGGTTCGAGCGCGTTCAGATAGCGATTGCGGATGAAGCCGAAGAGTGAGCCGCTGAAGTCGTTTGTGCCAGATCGCGTGACGGTGATGAACTGCCCGCCGTTGGAGCGCGCAAACTCTGCCGAGAACTGATTCTGCAAAAGGGAAAACTCTTGTACGACTTCCGGCGAAACATAAACCTGCGGACCCGTCACCGACTTGTCGTTGTTGTCCACGCCGTCAACGATAAAGTTGTTGTTGCGCGGACGCTGTCCGCCGACCGAGCCGCCCGTGCCGACGCCGACACCGCCCGAAGACGAAACGTTCGGCGCGAGCAGCGAGAGGTTGTTGACGCCGCCGCCGAACGCGCCGCCAACGTTCGTCTGCGCGAGTTCGACGACTTGCCGTTCGCTGAAACTTTTCGAGAGCGTCGTGGTCGTCGTGTCGACCAGTTCAGCACCGCCCGCAGAGACTTCGACGGTTTCCGTCGCGCCGCCGATTTCGAGACTCGTCGGTATGTCTGTCGTCTGATTCAACTCGACGCGCACATCGCTCAACGTGAGCGTCTTAAAACTCGGTGCTTCGATTGTGATTGAGTATTCGCCCGGCGGCAGATCGCTAAACTGATATTCTCCGTCGCCGGTCGTCTGCGCGGTTGAGGTGGCGTTCGTGCTTTCGTTCTTGATAGTGACCGTCGCGCTTGCGACGACCGCGCCGGTCGGGTCAAGAACTCTGCCGCGCACGTTCCCCGTCGTCTGCTGGGCGAATAGCGGCGCGGCACAGAGGAAGATAAAAGCCGCGACGCGCGTGAAGCCGTTTATACCCGTTAATAATTTCATCATCAGCACTCCTTAATGCGATTCACGTCCTGCTCTTTAGGAGCCTTCCAAGAATCTGGAAATTGAGATTCAAATGGAAAAGGAAGCAGTCCGTGTGACTGCTTCCTTCGTGTGATAAGCGCAAGCGATGTGCCGTTCGATGTACCGACACCTAAGTCATAGTGGTTGTGTTGCCGACTTCGCAAGGCGCACGGCGCGCGAGTTGAATTTCATCGGAAGAATCGGATGTGAGCATCTGGAAAATTGAATCTGCGGGGGCAGCACTTTTCCGAAAGAATGGAATTCGTCGCGCGCCGCGTTAGCTTAACGGGCGAATATCAGAATAGATTTTGTTGTGAGTAGAACTATCTTGAAGCTATCTCAAAAATGATTTCTCTCTCTGCGGAACTCTGCGTCCGCCCTCTGCGGAACTCTGCGTCAAAAAGGTTTTTAACGCAGAGTTCCGCAGAGTTGAAGACGCAGAGAATCGCAGAGAGAGAAATCAAAAGCTATTTTTGAGATAGCTTGTTACCATTCAAAATATAGCTTTGGTTACCGCTAAAAGCGTTCTGTTGACAGACGCAAATCAGTCGGATTGGGCTAAACTGAGATAGTCCTAATTTGCAAGACGGTTACAGCCAACCAACAAAAACCATTATGAAAATCAATCGCTCAACCGCGCTGTTTATCTTTTTAGCAACCGCCGTGATTTCAACCACAAGTGTTAACGCCACGGCGCAAACACAAGACAATTCACCGGCGGCGACGGCAAGCCCGTCGCCACAGACGCAAACTCCGGCATCAACTCCGCCGGCGGCGAATCCGGCGGATGTCGCTTCAAGCGAAGCGATAATTGCCGCCGTGTATGACGTGATTTCGGGACCAATCGGGAAGAAGCGCGATTGGAATCGTATGCGTTCGCTGTTCATTCCTGAAGCGCGAATGATTCCCATCGTGCCACGAAAGTCGGGAGGCTTCGGGGCGCGTGTGGGGAGTGTCGAGGACTACATCAAAGGCTCCGGCAACTACCTTGAAACGCAAGGCTTCTTCGAGACTGAAATCGCGCGCACCAGCGAGCGGTTCGGCAACATCGTTCACGTTTTCAGTACCTACGAATCTCGTCACAAAGCGGAAGACGCGAAGCCTTTCGCGCGCGGCATCAACAGCATTCAACTCATGTATGACGGCAAGCGTTGGTGGGTGATGACGATTGCATGGGAGACGGAACGTCCTGATAATCCGCTGCCCGCAAAATATCTGCCGCAAGGTAAGTAGTTCTCCGGCGGTAATGAATCGAAACATTGCTTTACGTCGCTCCCGCGAGTTCACGCGCCGGTTCTCTCAATTCGCGCATGAGTTCCTCAAAGCCGTGAAGGTCAAGCGACTGCGGACCGTCGGAGAGGGCGCGTTCCGGGCAGGGATGCACTTCAATCATCAACCCGTCAGCACCCGCGCCGATTGCCGCGCGTGACATGATGGGGATAAGGCTGCGGCGACCTGTTCCGTGACTCGGGTCGGCAATGACGGGTAAGTGTGATAACTCGCGTGCGAGGGCAACGGCGGAGAGGTCGAACGTGTTGCGTAGTTCATTATCAAACGTCTTGATGCCGCGCTCGCAAAGGACGACGTTTGAGTTTCCGCCCGCGAGCAGATACTCGGCAGCCATGAGCCACTCTTTAACTGTTGCCGAAGGGCTGCGTTTAAGTAGAATCGGGCGCGGCGTCTTTGCCAGTCGTTTGAGCAGCACGAAGTTCTGCATGTTGCGCGCCCCGACCTGCAACATATCGGCGTGTTCGGCTACGCTGTCAACATCTTCTGTCCCCATAATCTCCGTGACGACGGGCAAGCCGGTTTCACCGCGCGCTTCGCTTAGTATCTTTAAGGCTTCGACGCCCAAACCCTGAAACTCGTAAGGCGAAGTGCGCGGCTTATACGCTCCGCCGCGCAACATATTCGCTCCGGCTCGCTTCACGGCACGCGCCGCTTCAAAGAAGCCTTCGCGCGATTCGACCGAGCAGGGTCCGGCGATGATGACGACGCCTGTGCCGCCGAAGCGCACGCCGCAGACATCTACGACGGTGCGCTCGTGCCGCAGTTGCCGACTGACGAGCTTGAAGGGTTGCGCGATGGGAATAATCTCTTCGACGCCGGGCGCGGCGCGCAAGGCTTCGAGTTCGCTACGGTGTCCACCACCGTCGCTGCTCTTGCCGACCGCGCCGATAATCGTGCGTTCGACTCCGCGTATTACATGCGCCTGATAACCGCATTCTTTGACTCGCTCGATGACGTGATTGATTTCCGCTTCCGTAGCATGGGCTGACATATTGACAATCATAACTTTTCCTTTACTGGGTTAATGGTGGTTCTTCCGTAGGGATTTGTGCCGATTTGTAGCAACCAAGCAAGCGCACATCGTCGGCGCACATATACAGTTCAGCAAGCGCGGCAACGAATGCCCGGTCGCTCGCAGAGGCTTGCAGGTCAAGGCAGAAGTGGTACTGCCACGGGCTGCCTTGCACCGGGCGAGTCTCGATTTTGAGCAGGTTGATTTCGCGTTCGGCGAACGGCAGTAACGCACGATGGAGTGCGGCGGGTTGATGTTGAAGTTTGATGACGAGCGAGAGTTTGTCGGCGCGTTCATCTTGGTGCGGCGAGGGAGAGAGCAGCACGAAGCGCGTGTAGTTCTCCGCATGGTCTTCCAATCGCTCGCGCAAGATGTGTCCGCCATAGACTCCGGCGGCGCGTGTGGAAGCGATGGCGGCGCGCGTCGGGTCATTCCGTCGCATCACTTCGGCGACACTTCCGGCGGTGTCATCCGAGGCGATGCGCTTGATAAGCGGATGCGCCGCGAAGAATCGTTCGCACTGTGCGAGTGCGACCGGATGCGATTGGACAATCATCACATCGTCGAAAGCCGCGCCGGGAAGACCGATGAGATTGAGATGAATGGGGATTACGACTTCAGCCGTGATGTGAAGCGTGCTTGCGAGTAGCAGATCAAATGAACGATGAACGGAACCGGCGAGGCTGTTCTCAAGCGGCGCGAGGATGAGGTCAGCACTTCCCGCATCAATGCTGGCGAACAGAGTTTCAAAGTTCAGACACGGAACGAGCGTTACATCATGCCCGAGCAACTTGATGGCGGCTTCCTCGCTAAATGCTCCGCGCGCTCCTTGAAACGCGACGCGCGATGCGACGGAAAGAGGCGGTGAATCGTTCTTCATCCGTTCGTTCATCCGCGCACCTCTTGTGGTTGGGTTTTTAGACGGGTGTGGGCATCGGCTTCGACGTGGCGCGCCTCTATGCGACGTGTGATGTGGATGATGCGACGGAAGAGTTTGACGATGGAGACGGCATCAAGCGGTCCGAGGTTTGCTCTTTGCGCGTGCGCGATGATGTCGCTTTCGCGGCTTGGATCATAAAGCGGCAATCCGGCATCTCGCTTCAATTCTCCGACGAGCATGGCGAGTTGCACGCGCCGATTCATCAGACGTAGCAATTCGTCGTCTATCGCATCTATCTCGGCGCGACACTGGTAAATAGTCATTCCCTTGGCTCCTCACTACAAAGTTGCTGTGCTGCAAAGTCTTATAGCTAACGTCAATTCAATATAAGACAAGAAAGCTTTTATCAACGAATCACACGAAAGGAAAACATTGAAGCAACCCGACTTTGTTGCGTGTTGCTTCGTGTGTTTCGTGGATAAAAGCTTTACTGCTTCTTACATCGCGTCCTCACGTTATAGATGACGAAAGAGCCAGCCGCGACCTTCCCATTTGAGAAGAGAAGGTCGCGGCTGGCTCGAAAGGTAAAAACTCTTTTGATGCGGCGTTATCGTTTAGCTCATATACTTCTCACGCCAGCACCTACCTCACGCAAGCCGCCCCTCCCCGAAGGAGAAGCGGTAGATAAATGCGAAGTAACAATAGAATAAACCTGTTGCGCGATACTTGACCTAAACAATAGAACCAATCTGATGAAGGAGCATTGCTGGTGTTACAAAAACTTCTTCAGGGTAGAATGTGTTGAGTTCACAATACAGGTTTCAGCACGACGGACATGAAGGCGGAAATGAGCGACAAGCCACAACGAAGCGGAAACTCAATAAGACGAATACACAAACGATTATGCATGGTGTGCCTCGCCGTCGGTTTGATCGCTGTGGTCGCATCGCTTGCCCTCTCCGTCGTCGCGCAGCAAAGCGGTGGGGGAGAACAGTTCGATGAGTTGATCGGGCGCGGCGACCGATTTAAGAGGCAAGATGAATATGCCTTTGCGCTCACCGCTTATGAGGGAGCCTTGCGTGCGGCGGAACGCTCGAACAATCATCAAGACATGGCACGGGCGCATCTCGGGCAGGGTGAAATCTTCGTCGTGCAAGTCAAGTTTTCGCACGCCCTCGAAGCCTTACAACAAAGCCTCAAGTTGAACGAGGCAATCGGCGACACGCGCGGCGCGGCGCACGCCAACAATCAACTCGGCTACGTCTATTATCGTCTCTACTACTACGACTCCGCCGAACGACATCTCGAAAAAGCCCTCAAAGGGTTTCAATCAATCGGCGACGAAAGCGGCATGGCGTCGGTGCTCAACCATCTGGGGCGCAACCACATCTCGCAGGGCGAAACGCCCGCCTACGTCGCCAAAGCACTCGACTACTACACGCGCAGCATCACGCTCGGCGAAGCGAGCGGCAATGATGACGCGGTGGCGAGCGCGCTCAGTAATCTGGGCAATCTGCATCTTCAACAAGAACATCTCAATCGAGAAGGTAAATTTTACCGGCAACCGGAAATAGAACGGGCGGAGGCAATTTACCGACAGGCTTTGGCGCGCTATGAAGCGTCGGGCAACCGGCGCGGGCAGGGCATCGTGTGGGGCAATCTCAGCCGGACTTTTTTTAACGCGCCCGGTGCGGAAGCGCGCAGGAAAGCTATCGAGTATGCCGCGCGTTCCGTCCGGCTCTTTGAAGCTATCGGCGATGATGATGATTTATGGGAAGCCTACTGGAATCTAGGCAAGGCGCACAGTGGCAAAAATCGGAATCTTTACGACGTGGAACCGGCACTCCCGTTTTTCGCCGAAGCCATCAAGATCATAGAGCGGATGCGGCAGACGGCGGACGGCGATGACCTGACCTTGCAACGCTACTTCAGAGGGCAAACGGCTCCATATCAGTCAATGGTTGGTTCGTTGATAGACTTGAACCGAATCGAAGAAGCACTCGGATATGTCCAACGAGGGAAAGGGCGCGTCTTGCTCGACATCTTAGCCCGCGCACAGGCAAGTCAGAGTTCGCAGACAGGCAAGCGCGAACACGAACGCGAGCAGAGCATCAACGATAAGTTGACGAGACTGAACGACCTGATTACGCGCGAGAGTCAACGGACGAAGCCCCGCCGCCAATATCTCGCCGAACTGAAGAGCAAGCGGCAAGGGAGCAGACAAGCGTTGCTCGATTTTCAAGCGCAAGCGGTGAGCGCGCAGCCTGAGATGAGAGCGGCGACGGCGGAGATGCGCCCGCTTAACCTCGAAGAAGCGGCGGCACTCTTGCCCGGTAAAGAGAGCGCGATACTGGAGTACTTCGGGAATGATCTATTCGTCTTGACGCGCGCGGAGGAAGCGAAGGATGGGCAGGCGACGGGATTCACGCTCAAGGCATACAAAATTGACCGTAACTTCGACGAAGTAGAATGGAGAAATAGAATCGCTGCTTTCCGGCGGCAACTCGCCGGGCGCGACAACAGTTTTCATTCACCGGTGCGTGCTTTCTACGACGCGCTCATCGCGCCTGCCCGCGAGCAACTGCGCGGTAAGACTTCGCTCATCATCATGCCGGACGGTGCGCTGTGGAACGTGCCGTTTCAAATTCTCCTTGACAAAGAGAACCGATACTTAATCGAAACCGCCGCCATCTCTTACGCTCCGTCGCTGACCGTCCTGCGCGAGATGCGACGGGCGCGGCAACCGACCGAAAGCACGCAAGGTAAATCGTCAAGCGATGAAGAAGGATCATTGCTCGCGCTCGGCAATCCGGCGGTGCGGGGTGCGACGGTGGGGCGTGTGCGCGAACGATTCCGCGATGTGCGGCTCGAACCCCTGCCGGAAGCGGAACGCGAAGTCAGGCGTATCGGCGAACTCTACCGGAGGCGGGGGAGCAAAGTCTTAATCGGAAACCAAGCGCGCGAAGAATTATTGAAGGATGAAGCCGCGCGTTACGACGTGCTGCATCTGGCGACGCACGCCATCGTCAGCGACGAAAACCCTATGTACTCGTCGCTCGTACTGTCGCAATCGGGCAAGAATTTGGAAGGGGGCGAAGACGGGTTGCTCGAAGCATGGGAGATCATGCGTCTGAAGTTACGCGCCCGCATGGTCGTACTCTCGGCGTGCGAGACGGCGAACGGGCACGCGAGTGAAGGCGAGGGCATGATGGGTTTGTCGTGGGCATTTCTCGCGGCGGGCGTCCCCGCGTTGGTCGTCAGTCAATGGAAGGTCGAATCGGCAAGCACGTCCGAATTGATGATCGAGTTTCATCGCCTCTTGCGACAATCGCCCCCCGACGGACAACCGCCGCTCACTAAAGCCGAAGCCTTGCGGCAGGCTTCGTTGACTTTGCTCAAACGCGCACGCTCGCCGCATCCGTTCTACTGGGCGGGTTTTGTCGTCGTCGGCGACGGGGGGTAAGATGCATTCGCCGCACTTCGCCGGACAAGGAACATAGAGATGTCGAGTCAACCTAAATACCGCTACACGCTGGAAGAATACTTCGAGTTGGAGCGCGCATCTGAAGTGAAGTACGAATACTTCAACGGCGAAGTGTTTGCGATGAGCGGAGCCAGCCCGGAACATGAAGCGGTTTTTGGCAACGTGTTCACATCGCTTAGAAATCAACTTCGTGGTCGCTCTTGCTCCGTCTTCTCATCGAATCTGCGCGTCAAAGTTCCCGCCGCGCCGCCTTACCGTTATCCCGACTTGACGGCTTTGTGCGCTCAACCGGAATACGAAGTCATCGGCGGCATCCGAGCCTTGACCAACCCGACGTTAATCGTCGAAGTCCTTTCATCTTCGACCGAAGGCTATGATCGCGGCGACAAGTTCATCGCCTACAAATCCATTCCGAGTCTCGGCGAATACTTGCTTATCGCGCAACATCGCCCGCACGTCACACACTACGTCAAGCAGCCTGACGGTAAGTGGAGTTACGAAGATGCCAACGAGATAACCGATACGCTGATGTTGCCGACACTTGATTGTACGCTCGCACTGAGCGAAGTCTATCAGGATGTGACGTTCGCCGAAGCGGAAGGTCACGCCCCGCCGCCGGAACGATAATCTATCAACCGCCGTCGTCTTAAAAAGGTCGAAGCTTTTCCGACAATCGCCGCGTCGCCGTCGAACGGGGATTTGCCGCGCGCAATTTCCGCAACTCATTCTCGGCTTCACCGAGCAGTCCGAAGCGCGCATAGACGACGGCGCGAAGCAGATGCGAATCGCCCGCGATGCGTTCGGCGCGGCGCACCTCCGCCGTTTGTGATTCGGACAGAACTTGAAAGCGCGCTTCGGGTGACTGCGGCGCGGGCGCAATTACGGCTTGCCTCACATCGTCCTCATCATCCTTCGTCGCCGTCACTTGCCATGAATAAATACGACCCGGCGCGAGCGGCGCGGGAGGCGTCCAGTGTGTCATCACGAGCGGCGGGCTAGTGGCGATAAGCTTCAAGTCGGCATCGTAGATTCTCACCGTATAACCTATCGCGCCGTCGAGTGCTTGCCAGCGAAACGCGGGTCTCGGCGTGCGCGTCAACGTGCCAACGGGATTAACAAGCGCAAAGGATTCTTCATCGTCGTTCCCGCTTCTGAGTCTGCCTTTGCGATTTATAAGCGCGGCTAAGTCGGGCGAAGTTTCAAGTTGTTGTTCGCGTAAGGCACGCTCGACCGCCTGACGATAATCATTGGGTACGTCTTCAAGACCGGTGAGCCGTCCCGCGCGGTCAAGCCCGACCGTGCGCCCGCCATCATTTAGCGACATGAGCGAGGCATCGCTTCGCGGTGCTTCATTGTTATTCCTGACTCTATTAAATTCTTCACCTCGCGCCGCTTTATCGTCATTCCCGCGTGTCATGGCATCGCTTTGAGACGACGACATTTCGCCGGACGAAGCATTGGTGTTCGCCGCGCCGTTCACATCGTTCGCCCGGTTGGTGTTCGCCGGAAGCGCGGGGGTGATGTTGGCTGTGTTCTGTATATTTGCCTCGCAGTCTTCGCCCGGCGTGAGCCACAACCGCAACAAGACCACCGCGCCGATGACGATGGTGACGGCGAGAACGCCCGCGCCGATGCGCCGCGCGCCTGATGCCGGTAGATACGATGAAAAGGTGGCGATGAACCTTTCGCTTCGTGTCAAAGGGAAAGGCTGTGTGCCGCGATTAGCTCCCGTATCTTTCGGCAACGAGGGCGACGAAGCGCGATTCGATACCGGAGCGGACGCGGTTGCCAAAGGCATCGTCGTCAGGTGCGCCATCTCTTCTTTCAGCGCAAACAGTTCGCGCAACCCTTCGGCGCACACGGCGCACATCTCCGTGTGAGTCTCGACGATCTCGCAATCAATCTCATCCGCCGTGCCGTCAACGTAGGGCGCGAGATGTTCTTCGTAATCAAGATGGAAATCTTCTTCGACACTAAGCGCATCATCTTCGAGCGTGAGCGGCGCGATCACTTCCGGCACGGGCGCGAGTGCGGTGAAGCGTTCGTGGCACACGTCGCACACAGCAAGATGGCGCGCGACCGGGATGAGTTCGCCCGGCGCGAGTGTGCGCGCCTGATACTGTTCCAGTTGCCGCAAAGATAAATGCATCTTGTTAATGCGAATCAAGGATAAGAAATTCCGTGTATTGATAACAAAGGACTTACGGATTTGGCTTTATGGCTTTTGCTGCAACATAGCCTGTAAATTGTTGATTCTTCACTGATGATTCTTACCCTTGATTCGCATTGTTAGTTGATAGTTGATAGTTGATGGTTGATAGTTAAAGAGGACGGCTTTTCACTATCCGTTATCAACTATCAGTTATCTACTATCTAAACATGTGAAATACCGTCGAATATGACCATCCGGCGACGGCGGTGGCAATCATTTTTATGATGCCCAAGCGACGCTTGAGGCGGGCGTGGGCGCACTTTCGCAAACTCGTGACTTGCTCTGGCATCGCGCTGAGACGCGCGGCAATCGTTTTATCGTCTAAAGGCAAACTACCCCACAATTCGGACAACTCTTCAAGCGACATCTCCAACGCCTGCGCGATCTGTTCGATGCTCGCGGTGCGCGTGAATAAAAAGGTCGTGATGTCGGCATGTCCCCGCGACTCCCTGAAGTGAAGCAGGTATGCCGTGCGCTGATTAAAAGGAAGTTGGATGATTTCTTGCCACACGCGCCGCAACATCTCGCGCCGGTCGAGATGCTCTGTCGCGCTCTGCTCCGCGTCCGACCTGCGTTGTTCCGCATCGCGCCGTTGCTCGATCTCTTTTATGCTCTCGCCGTGTTTGCCGGGCATGTCCTCGACGCCGCGCAGTTCGGCGACGATTGAGACTAAGGCATTGAACGCGACGGGCTGCTCTGCCAGGTCGAACAGTCTAATTACCATTTCAACGAGCGGCATCTCCCGCCAGGTCGCGTGCAAAATCTCACCGCCTGCCGCCGCGCTACTATCCTCCACCAACCGCTTGAGCCGCGCCGCCGACAATGCTTTGACCGCATCTTGCTTGAGCCATTCCTCAAACCCGGCGACGAACAGACCCGCCGCGTTTCGCCACAACCCCAAAGCCGGATGTCGCTTCAAGAGGTAACGAAGTTTGTCCTTCAAGCGACGGCGTTGCGGATAGAGTGTGTGCAGAAATTCATAGACGGCGTTATAGGCGGCGATGGCGACGTAGCCGCCGAAATCAGGGATGCCGCGCGGCTCTTTGTGTGCTTTTCGGCGCGCTTTGCCGGTGATGCCGCCGCGAGGGTCGGGGCGCAAACGGCACAGACGCTCCGTGAGATGCAATATCACCTCTCCGTAAATATCTTCGGCGTGTTGATGATGATGATCGTCGCGCGCCGCCGAGAGGTGAAGTTCGCGCCGCAGAATGCGCCGGATGATCGGCGCGGCGTGAGCGGTCAAGAGAGATTCGAGACACGCCGTCGCTTCCTCTTCCGTTTGTGCGCGAATGAAGGGAAGCAGCACGGAGTCATACCGGGCGTGCGGGTCGGGCGTCGCGGGGGAGTGCGGCGAAGTCATATATCGTCCGTCCGTGATGATGAAACCGAAAAATGACCGGCGAGGTTGCGGGTAGTCGGCGTGCAACATAGCACGACCGCCCGCGCCCTTCCATAGCCTGAATGTAAATTTATGAATAGGGAAACGAGCGAAGTGACCACCTAAGCGGCTTCAACTTGAGCGCGGCGGGGATGTACAATCCGGCTTAATCATGTCAGCCAATGTTACAAGTGTCGTCGAAGCCGTGCGTCACCTGACGCCCGCCGAACAGCGCGAGATACTCGCACGCTTGTTGCCACAGCAAGCCGCGCACGACGGCAGCACCGTTTGGATGAGCGTCAAGTTCTCCGATGCGGCGCGCGTCGTCGCATACACCTCTGAACAAGAACCGTTGCTTGCCGAACTGAGTCAGGTGCTACGACAGGGAGTTCTAGCGAGACTTGAAAACAAAGAAGACGGCATTTATGAACTCTACGGCACAGACCGCACATACTTGGTCGTGATGACTCCGGCGCGTGAATTCGCCGCCCTTCTCAGTTCATGGACGCCGGACGATCCGCCGCGCGAAATCACTTTTCCAAACGAGTAAATCTCTCGATGCCCGCCTTACGCGATGACGAAGTGCGGCGGTTACTTGCCTATCTCCGCCAGCACATCAGCGATCAAGACGAACTCGCCGGAGTAGAAGACATACTTCGCAGTGATGAAGCGCAGGAGTATCTGCGTGAGCCGGAATTGCTCGCCTACTTTCCCGAACTCACCCGTCAGCTTCATCCCGGCGGAACGGAGTGGAAACTGCGTATCATTCCACACGCGCATCTGCGGATGGTTCAGCGCGGCTTCTCATCCGATGGCATCGTGAAACTATTCGCCCGCTTCATCGAATACTGTGTTGAACGAGAGATTATCATCACGCGCGGTGCGTACACGATTTTCGGGCGACTTGACCCGCGTGCGAGGTCGGTGACATTGCGTGTTGATGTCGATGAGATTGACGGGCAGAGCGGCAAGGCTCATGTCGTAACCATCACCGTCGGACGACTCAACGACGATGATGACATGACGATAAATTTGCCCGCCGCATGACACCGCACGTTCGCCCACCCCTGCCGATTCAGGCAAACCCTTCTTTTGCAAAAATAATTTTCCCGCCTCTGGTCATATTTGTCTGCATTCCGCATTGATATTAAGTGTCAGCAGAAGATGATGCTTTACCATCGCGTATTTTCAACGCGCAAAACTCGCTTCACACATAACCGTCCGCACCGGAGCCTGAAAATCTCGTCGGAAAGAAAGAAGGAGCAAACAACCATGTTTCCCAGTCACAGTCGTATTCCCCGGACACGTCTTTCAAGCATCAACCGATGCGTCGCTTCAATCCACGTCGTAATGCTTCTGGCAGCGATGGCAATCGGAGTCAACGCCCAAGGCACATTTAATAGCGGCTCGACCGGAGCGGATGGAGCATTCAACCCGCCGCATAACTTCCGGCTTCAGATACCTGAAAGCGGCATCCTCAATTTCACGACCATTACTATCAACGGCGATCTTTTCTTTACCGCCAACGCACAGAACACGCCCGTCACGATGCTGGCGTCCGGCGATGTCGTCATCAAGGGGCGTATTTTCCTTAATGGCGGTAGTGCTTTTAACACGCGCACCGGCGGGTTTCCCGGTCCGGGCGGGTTTCGGGGAGGCGACGGGGGATCAAGCTTCGACAATGCCAATGGCACGGCGGGAGACGGTCCCGGCGGCGGCACGGGAGGAAGACCGGGCAGTGACTCTGGCGGCGGTGGCGGAGGTGCCGGACACGCTGGGGGCGGAGGTAACGCATCAAGAGGTGAGAATCGGGGTCAAGGCGGTCCGGGTTACGGGACTGTACACTTGCTGCCTCTAATCGGCGGTTCCGGCGGCGGCGGTGCAAGCGGCGGCGCCAATGGAGTTGGCGGCGGGGGCGGCGCAGGCGGCGGCGCAATTCTGATTGCAAGCTCCGGCAATATCACATTCACAGCCGGAACCATAACAAGCAATCGTGGTGAGATTTATGCGAGCGGCGGAGGTGGCTCTGGAGGAAGCGGCGGTTGGGGTGGAGGCGGAGGCTCTGGCGGAGGCATCCGGCTCGTTGCGAACAAAATAAGCGGCGATCCACTTATGAGAGTGAGTGGCGGGGGTGAAGGCGGCGGTGCCGGAAACGGCGCGCAGGGCTTCATCCGCGTCGAAGCATTCGATCTGACAGACTTCACTTCAAACTCCAACAACACACTCTCATTAGGGCGACCGTCCACGGCTATTCTTCCGAACATGCCGCAGATACGAATCGCCTCGGTCGGCGGAGTCGCCGCGCCCGCTCAACCTTCCGGCTCATTCCACACTTTACCGGACATCATCGTTCCGCCCTCGCAAGCTAACCCCGTCACGGTTGTTATTCAGGCGACGAACATCCCCAATGGCTCCAACGTGCAAGTGACGCTGACACCCGACTCTGGAACACGAACCACCGTCACCACTCCACTCGCGGGCGGCAATGCTACTGTCAGCCTCACCCTTCCCACGACCGGCTTATCAGTCATCACCGCCACGACCACTTATGATGTCGTCGTCGCGCTGGGCAAACCCATGTTCATCGAGGGCGAGCGCATAGACCGCGTCGAGGTCGCAGCCACCTTCGGCGGCGCATCGCAATTGACCTTCATCACGCGCTCCGGCAAGCGAATCAAGCAAGTAGCGCAACCGTGACGGTGACTGTCAGGTGAAGACGCGCCCGCCGTGTCGCCGACGAAGACTCTTACAGATGACTAAGCGACTGTTTGAAAAACCTCTGTTAAGCCCCAAAGGGGCGAGATTCAATAGCCCGGCGCACCGCGCCGGGTTTCGGTCAACCGACCAATCAAGCCCTGAAAGGGCGACATACTGCGCGTCGCCAAAGAATTATCCCGCCCTTTCAGGGCTTGTGATAATGCGTGTCGGTTTCTTGGGGCGTTGTTTCTTGGGGCGTTGCCCCAAGCTATTGAATCTCGCCCTTTCAGGGCTTTGAACACAGCTTCTGAAACTTGAAGCCGATGACGGCGCGCCGAAGCAAGCGCGACCTTGCGAGGATTATATGAGTTTCCCTCAACGCCTCACGAACAACCTATACCAAACTTCAACCGGAACAAGAACAGGTCGTTCAACCCGCGCCCGCATCGGCTTCACATTCTTCTGTCTTTTCCTTACCCTGACCGCGCTTTCCGTCGGCGCGAAGATGTGGCACGCGGAAGCGGCGCGGACGACGAAACCGAAGCCGGTGAACGGCGTGCAAGTGACTCCTTCGGAAGTCACGCTGCCCGCGCGTGGGGGCGTCCAATTTACGGCGGAGGTCATGGGCATCGAAGACCAGCGAGTCGGTTGGAGCGTGAACAGCGACGAAGGCGGCAATGCTGCGGTCGGGACAATCTCCGCCGGAGGTCTCTACACCGCTCCCGACTTGTCGCCCGACGAGCCGCCGATACAATTCCTCGTCCGCGCGACGAGCCTTGCCAACCCCTCAATGTTCGGCGAGGCGACGGTCACGGTCACGGGTCGCGGGTCGCAGTTCCGCTCTCCTTCCGTCTCCGTCCAACACGGAGACGCGCCCGCCACTGACACCATCTCCTCATTCAACTCGACCGGAGTTTCGGTGATGTTCGGCGAGCCTCCTTCCTCCAATACCATTCCATCCTTTCTTTCAAACGCCGTCTCAGTCCGCTACGGCACGCCTTCCTCCGACCCTTTTTCAACCTATTTCTCAAACGCCGTCTCGGTGCAATATGGCACGCCTCCTACCAATCCTCTATCGGCTTATTTCTCAAATGCCGTCTCTGTGTACTACGGCGCGCCACCGGCACAGACCACGACAGTAGAACCTTTGTCCTACACAGCAGAAGGCTACCGATATTTGATTATCAGCCCTAGTACCACACCGCCCCCCGGCTTTGAACAGCCGGATTTTGATGACTCCGCGTGGCGTATCGGACGGGCTGGTTTCGGCGGTGGTAATTGTGCGGGACTACCCGTTAACACCTCTTGGGGAACCAATTCACGCTTGCTGGTACGGCGGGTTGTCTCGATACCTTCGGATGCAATGAACGTGCGGGTTTTCGTGTCTATCGACAATGACGTTGAAGCCGTGTTCTTCAACGGAACACAAATATCTTTAGGAAGAAACACTAACGGCTGTGCCAATCGGGACGATTTCGTATATAGAGTGCCGCAAACATTGATTCAATCGTCCGGCAATGTTGTTGCTTACCACCTTTACGATTATGGTGTTCAAAGTTTTTTCGACACGCGCATTGTGGCTGACATATCTTGTACAGATAATTGTCCGCAGGGAAGTTTGGCTTCTTTGACGTTGAACCCTTCAACCGTCAACGGAGGGCAGCCCTCAACCGGCACGGTCACGCTCGTCAACCCCGCTCCGCTCGGCGGCGCGACGGTGAACTTGAGTAGCGGCGACACGAACATTGCAACCGTCCCCGCAAGCGTCACCATTCCGCAAGGCGCGACAAGCGGCACGTTCACCGTTTCGACCCCATTGCGTCAGACCGATACGGCGGTCAACATCAGCGCGTCTTACGCGGGCGAAACGAAAGTCGCATCGCTAATCGTATTAGCACCGCAAGTTTTATCTTCGCTTGCGCTCAATCCTTCGACGGTGACGGGTGGACAAACCTCGACCGGAACGGTAACGCTTTTCAATCCCGCGCCAAGCGGCGGACTGACAGTAAATCTTTCCAGCAGCGATACGGCAGTCGCCACAGTTCCATCAACTTTAGCCATTCCACAAGGCGCAACAAGCGGAACATTCACTGTGCAAACAAGTGTTGCCACCTCAAACAGGAATGTTCAGATTACGGCTTCGATCAGCACTGAGTCGCGTGTCGCTACGTTGACCGTCAATCGTCTTGTTCCTGACTTGCAGGTCACGTTGGATGCTCCGCCGCCACAAGCGGCGACCGATGCGGCTTTTGATGTTTCGTGGACAATCACAAACAACGGTCAGGCGACGGCAACCGCGCCGTGGGTTGATAAAGTCTTTCTTTCAGTTGATTCACAACCCGGCAACGATGCGCTCATCGGCGAGTTTCCCTTTTCAAATTCGCTTGAGCCGAACGGAAGCGCAGTCCGTATTCAAACCGTCAGCATTCCGCGTTCGGCAGTCTCACAGAGCGGAAGCTATCGTTTGATCGTCGTCACCGATGCGAACAACAACGTGAACGAAGGCGCGAATGAGAATAACAATTTCAGCGTCAGACAGATTCAAGTCACCAGAACGCCGCGCCCGGATTTAATCGTCGAACCGGGTTCAGTCATCGCCCCGGACACGGCGTTCTTCGATCAGACCATCCGCGTTCAATGGCAAGTCAGAAACGTCGGGGACAGTTCGACGGATGCGGGAGAGTGGCGCGACCGCATATACCTTTCGCTCAATCAAACGATTGATGCCGAAGACACCTTACTTGGAAACATCTCGAACGTAAGTTACTTGAGTCCCGGAGAAAGCTACGTCGCCGGTGCGGATGTCAGATTGCCGCGCGGGGTCTTCGGCAATTACAACATCATCATTCTGGCGGATGCGGATAGGTCTGTCGCCGAAGACAACGAGAGCAATAACGCGGAGAGCAATAACACGGGAGCCAAGCCGCTCAACATCCAAATACCACCGTTACCCGATTTGCAAACTACGCTCGTTCAATCTTCCGAAGAAGTGTTTGCCGGAAACATGTTGCCGCTTATTTGGCGCGTCGAGAATCGCGGCACCGGCAACACCGCATCCGACCAGAACGCATGGGTTGACAGCATCTACTTGTCGCAAGATCAGACCTTCAGCTCCACCGCCGACCGGCTCATCGGCACTCGCACGCGCGAAGGCGGACTGGTACAAAATGACGGCTACACGGTCAGCAACTTCAGCGTAGCTGTGCCTAACAACATCGCGGGTGAGTGGTATGTGTTCATCGTCGCGGACGGGCAAGACCGCATCTACGAATTCACAAACGAAAATAACAACGCCAACTATGACCGCGAACAGCCCGGCTCACCATTACGGATTATCCCCACGCCGCCGCCCGACCTCATCATCCCGTTGCCGATTAACGCGCCGGATAATGGAACGGCTGCCCGACAGATCACCGTCAACTGGACGGTGCGTAATCAAGGCGCGTTTGAGGCGAAGCCGCGTTGGTTCGATACGGTCTATCTTTCTGATGATGAAACCTTGAACCCGACCGCCGACACGCCATTGGCGACCGTGCTTCACAACGGCACACTGGACGCAGGTCTCGAATACAACGCTTCCGCCACGGTGACGATTCCGGCATGTATCAGCGGAATGTACTATCTGTTCGTCGCCACCGATAGCCGGAGTCAAATTTTCGAGTTCGATCCTAGCGAAGATGCCGAGGCAAACAACTCAAGCCTTGCCCGTGCGATTCAGATTACGAGCGCGCCGTCAGACCTGCGTGTGACGGAGGTGAACAACGCCGGGACGGGCAACGCCGGACAATCCGTGCAAGTCGGTTGGACGGTGACGAATGCGGGAATCGGAGCGACAATCGAGAACAGTTGGGTTGATCAAGTTTATTTCAGCACGTCGGAAATTTTCAATCCGGGCAACGCGCTCTTGGTCGGCACGTTCACGCAGAATGGCGGCTTAGCGCAGGGCGCAACCTACACGCGCACGGAAACAATGGCTTCCGGCTGCCGGGTTCTGAAGCGCCGTCCGCGCAACCTACACGCGCACGGAAACAATCGTCGTGCCGAACACCGCGCAGGGGGCGTACTACGTCTTCGTCGTGACCGACGCGATTGATGCCATTGAAGAATGCGCGACCGACGGCAACAACATTGGCGCAAGTCGGACGCAGATCAACATCAGCAACCGCCTGCCCAACTTGCGCGTCACGGGCATCAACCCGCTCGGCGGCGCGGTCGCCGGTTCGACCATCACGGTACAGTGGGCGGGGCAGAACGCGGGCGACGGCGACGCGAGAAATCCGTCGTGGATTGACCGTGTGTACCTCTCCACCGATAACACACTTGACGGCGGCGACCGTCGGCTCGGTGCGGCGATCATCAACGGCGGTCTCGCCGTCGGAGCGACGTATCAGGCGCAAGCGCAAGTTACGCTGCCGATTCTCGCGCCCGGCAACTACTTCGTGATCGTCGCGGCTGATGCGGATAACTATGTCTTCGAGGGACAGCGCGAGAACGACAACGCGAACTCCACCGCGTTGACCGTCATCGTGCCGGAAATTGATCTGCTGCCGGGCAACGTCAATGCGCCCGATACCGCCTTCTCCGGTCAGAACATGACCGTGACGTGGACGGTGACGAACACGGGCGCACAACCGACCGTCGGCGCGAGTTGGACTGATTACGTCTTCCTCTCGCGCGACCAGATTCTCGACCCGACCGACCGCGCCGTCGGCTTCCTTCAACACAACGGCGCGCTGAACGGCGGCGAGGGCTACAACGCTTCGCTGGGTGTCACTGTGCCTGCCGGTCTGACCGGAACTTACTTCGTTTTCGTCGTCACGGACTGGCACAACCGGATTGCCGAATCGCTTGAGAACAACAACACGGCGACGCCTGACGGCGTGATGCTGCAACTTTCACCGCCCGCCGACTTGGTTGCCTCATCGGTCGTGCCGCCCGCGACGGGTACGCCCGGCGAGTTAGCGACGTTCGAGTGGACGATACGCAACGGCGGCAGCAACCCCGCGCTCGGCGTGTGGGAAGATGCCGTCTATCTTTCGCTTAACGAAACGTGGGACATCAACGATGCGCTCGTCGGCAGATTGACACACAACGCGCCGGTCGCGCCGGGTGCGACTTACGCCGGGCGGTTGACTGCCGTACTCCCCGCCGTCAATCCCGGACGATACTTCGTCATCGTGCGCGCCGATGTCCGCAACCGCGTCCGCGAGACCGACGAGACCAACAACGTGACCGCCTCCACCGCGCAGACGTTGGCGGACGTACTCGAACTGCAACTCGGCGTGCCGCGCAACTTCACCTTCACGGGCAGCGGCGCGGAGCGGTTTTTCAGAATCAACGCGCCCGCCAACGAAACAATGCTCGTCACGCTCGACGGGCAGGACGGCGCATCGAACGAACTCTTCACCCGCTTCGGACAGATGGTGAGCCGCAGCGCGTATGACTTCCAATTCAGCCGTCCCTACGAGCCGGATCAGGAAGTGACCGTCCCGAACACGCAAGCCGGAACTTATTACAATCTCGCCCGCGCCGACCATATACCGAGCGCGCAGGGCAATGAGGCAGCCACAATCAAGGCGGAAATTATCCCCTTCAGCATCCGGTCTGTCAGTCCAAATCGCATCGGTGACAATGGGCAGGTGACGATTACACTTAAGGGTGCGAAGTTCGAGAACGGTGCCACAGTGCAGTTAATTCAGGGCGGCACGGTGCTGACAGCCGGAAGGGTAATAGTTCTAGAAAATGCTACTGTCAAAGCCCGTTTCATATTCAGTAACGCTTCGCATGGTCAATATGATGTGGTGCTGAGAAACCCTGATGGAGCAACCACAACCGCGTTAAAAGCCGTTACCATTGAAACCGCTACAAGACTTCTTGTGGATTTGAATGCGACGGCTGAATTGCGTCCACGCGTCGGTGGGCAGATGACTGCTGATGGTGTTCTGTTTAATCACGGTAACGTTGATGCTCCCTATGTGAGAGTAACCACAGCGTTCTCTGGTAATGTAACTATTTCATATCGTCGTCCAGTAGGTACGCTTCCCCGACAATCGGATTTGACAGGACCCAACGGCGAGTCGCTTCAGTCAACAAATGTTGCATTCGATGGAACGACGAATGACGGATTCGTTGTGCGAGACCTTGAGCCGGGTCAGCGGATACCTTTTACTGTCATCGTGCGAAATTACGCACGCGGACGTTTTACTGCCGAAGTAGATGTTTATGCCCAGAGCAAACAAGAGTTTGAAACGGAAACAAGAGCATCACTGGAATTACTTCGGCAAGCACTTCTTGAAACTAGTGCAGTATTACCTACTGCTGAGCAAACGGCGATAGTTAGTGCCGATGCATGGTGGCAGTATTACAAGCAATCTCTTGTAGATAGTGGATTCCTCGATGTAGAAATCTATGAAAATCACCCAGACTCAAAGGTTGCCAGTTCTATAAATGAAGAATCCACCATAAATTTAATCGAAGGAGAAACCTGTCCAGATAGATGTCTCAACCTTTACAAGAAACAACTAGCGATAATTGCTGGTTTTTATGCTGCTTGCGAGGTGATAGCTGAACTTCTTCCAGCACCAGAGCCGAGAACTACAGCGAAGCGAGGATGTAAACTAGCCGCAAGCAATGCTACTGCTGCTGCAGCAATTGTGTATAAATGTTGCTTGTTGCTATGCACTCCCCCGCCACCTTGTGAGGAAGTATCTTTGGCGCGAAAACTTTGTGGGACTTTAGCTGGAGGAATAAGGATTTGCGGGGACGCGCCGCCTGCCGGAGATCCAAATGACAAGCAATCCCCTGCTGGCTACGGTCCGCAAGCATTCATTCCGGTGCGGCAAAGCCTGCCCTATACAATTAACTTCGAGAATGTTCAGACAGTAACTGCCACCGCACAACGAATACGGATCACAGATCAACTCGACGCGAATCTGGATTGGCGCACCTTCCGCCTGAAAGAGATCGGCTTCGGCAACTATCGCGTCACGGTTCCCGAAAACCGCGCGTTCTTCCTGCAGCGCGTTCAACTTGGCGCGGAGTTCAATAACTTGCTCGGCGACATCAGCGCGGGCGTGGACATTGCGACGGGACAAGTAACATGGACGCTGACGGCGATTGATCCGGCGACGGGCGAGCAGCCAAACAGCGCGTTGCTTGGACTCCTGCCGCCGAACGACGAGACGAATCGCGGGCAAGGCTTCGTGACCTACACGATACAACCGAAGGCGAACGCGCCGACCGGAACAATCATTACCAACAACGCGACGATCATCTTCGACACCGAAGAACCGATCACCACCAACACCGTCAGCAACACGCTTGATGCCGACTCGCCCACCAGTCGCGTCTCCGCCTTGCCGTCCTCATCCCCGTCATCCACCTTTACCATACAGTGGTCAGGCGATGATCCGGCGGGCGGTTCGGGCTTGCAGAGCTACGACATCTGGGTTTCGGAAAACGGCGGTTCGTACCAACCCTTCGTCACCGCCACGACCGACACGAGCGCGCAATTCACGGGGCGGCTTGGAAGTTCCTACCGCTTCTACAGCGTCGCGCGTGACAACGCGGGCAACGTCGAGGCGACTCCGGCGATGGCTGACGCGACGATCAGGGTGGGAAGCAAAGGGCGTCAGTCGAGGCGTCCCCGCAGACGTTAGGTTGTGTTGACATTTGGCATCAGTGTCAGAACCGCCTGCGGTAGCGGGCGGGTTCTTCGCCGGACATAGGGCGGGGGTGACGTGTCTCAAAACCTCACAGGAGCATCGCCAATGCCACGACCCGGAAAGAGTTGACTCTCTAGTTGTCAACGATCATCACTGCGTGCTCGTCAGTTCGCGCCATGTCAGCGGTTGGTTGCCCGAATCAAGGCGCACCATAGAGATGCAGCCCGGAACGGGGCAGACGAGATGGCATAGATTGCAGCCGACGCATTCGCTTTCATCAACAATCGGGTAACGACTGCCGTTTAATTCAGTGAACGGGATGCATTGATGCGCGCCGTCTTCACAGGCGATGTGGCAGAGGTTGCACTGAATACATTTGTTGTGGTCAATACGCGCGACTGTTTTGTAATTGAGATCAAGCGCGCCCCAATCCGTGACGCGCGGAACGCTTCTGCCGATGATTTCGTTGACGCTCGCAAAACCTTTCTCATCGAGGTAGTTCGAGAGTCCGTCAATCATGTCCTCGACGATGCGATAACCGTAGTGCATCACGGCGGTGCAAACCTGCACGTTCGTCGCGCCGAGCAAGAGAAACTCCGCCGCGTCGCGCCATGTCGCGATGCCGCCGATGCCGCTAATCGGTATGTTCACCTTTTCGTCGCGCGCCAACTCCGAAACCATATTGAGCGCAATCGGCTTCACCGCCGGACCACAATAGCCGCCATGCGCCGCCATGCCATTCACGTTCGGGTGCGGAATCATCGTGTCGAGGTCAACGCCGATAATCGAGTTGATCGTATTGATGAGCGAGATTGCGTCAGCACCGCCTTTAACGGCGGCGTGAGCGGGCGGCGTGATGCTCGTCACGTTCGGCGTAAGTTTGACGATCACGGGAAGCTGCGTCGCTTCCTTGACCCACTCCGTCACCATGCACGTATATTCCGGGACTTGCCCCATCGCCGCGCCCATGCCGCGTTCGCTCATTCCATGCGGACAACCAAAGTTTAATTCCACTCCGTCCGCGCCCGTGTCCTCAACCTGCCGCGCAATCTCATGCCACGCTTCGCGTTTCGATTCGACCATCAGCGAAATTATCAAAGCGTGCTTCGGATACTTGCGCTTGCACTCGCGTATCTCTTTGAGATTCACATCCAAAGGGCGATCCGTGATGAGTTCGATGTTATTCAAGCCCATCATCCGCGACGATCCCGTATCAACCGAAGCGAGTCGTGAACAGACATTGACAATCGGCTCGCCCAAAGTCTTCCACACCGCCCCGCCCCATCCCGCATCGAACGCACGTTCGACCATCGAACCCATGTTCGTCGGCGGCGCACTCGCCAGCCAGAAAGGGTTGGGCGATTCGATACCTGCAAAATTTACACTTAAATTTGCCATAAGTTTCGTTCAGAATTACGCCTTGAGGCGTGACAACCTAAAATTGAAATTCAATTTAAGCTAACACTTTCGTATTCAAACTCAATATTTAGAAGTGATTTTAGATATTCGATAAACTTCAAATCTTTCGGAGTTGGCGAGTATTGTCCAACAACTACCAGCTTCTTTTCTCTCAAATCTTTATCAGAGAACGAATAATGCAAAAGTTGTCCAAGTGCTTCTCTGATGCAGTTCGCGGCATATGGCGCGGTTTTTACTTCGTAGAAAACAAGGTGATTTGGCTGAAATAATTTAACGTCAATATCATTTTCTTCAAATAAGACAACGCTACTTTCACCAAATTCTTTGATTAGTTTTTTCTTCAAAGCCAATTGAAGTTTTTTATGTTTTTGTTCAACGTAGGCTGACCGATAAGCAACAGTTCTTATTTGAGGTTTAATATTCAGAATGTCCGATGCTTTTCGCGTTCTCAGTTTATTTGCTTGAGGTTCCTCAATCTTTTCGTCTGCTCCGTCCTTGTCGCTTTTTTTTCCGAACTTATTCCAAAGATGGCTCATATATTCGTGGACACTTTTATTTGCAGGTTTGTTCTGCATCATCAGTTCTTGAATATCTGAAATTTTCGTTTTTCCGGTAATTTTAAGTCCAAAATTTTCGGCAATCTTATTCAAAGTTTCTCGTTTATAAATGGGAATCAATCTTTCGTTTGAGTATAAAAAGGCGACTTTCCATTTGAAAAGGTGAGGCAAATTTATTCCATCAATTAAAGCGAAGTTTCCCTTCTCTGCGAATTCAATAGTTTGAATCAAATTACTTTTTACATTCTCAAATGCTTCATTTCTATTTTCGCCATATCTACTCATCCAAGAATATTTTTCATCATCTCTGTAATTTTTGTGAACTTTCTCTTTTGTCTTTCTTTCGTATATTCCAAAAGCGAATGAACTTGAGCCTTTGAAACTTCCTAAACTTCGGGTTTTGGTTTCTACCCAATAACAAAACGTGTCGTGATTATTCACACCAACATATTCTTGCAGAGACATTTTCTTAACGTCGTCAAGCGACCATCTTTCCAAAAAACTATCTAAAAGGTTTGTTAATTCTTGAGCATTCATCTTGTAATAATTTCAGCCAATTCGCGCATAAATGCGTAACTCTAAACCGTCGCAAGTTTTTCCTTCAAAGCCCGCAAAAACGCTTCGTTATTCAAAATCTCATTTTCCAAACTCGCCGTACCTTGCGAATCATTTTCCATTACTTTCCGCAATTCGTTGTTGATTTGCGTTTGATACGGTGCGGCGTGGGGCGCGGCGGCGCGGCGGCGAAAATACTCCAGAATATCGGCATCGAGATACATTGAGATTTTCACCTTACAGTTGGAAAGCGAAGCGTCGCCGGGCTTTGTGACAAAACGTGAGCGGCGGACTTTGTATGTTCCGGGCTTTAACATATCGTCATCAGTCCAGCCTTTTGCCAAACCTTCCTGATATTCTTCTTCCGTTACCGTATAAGTTAATTCTTTATCCGTTGTATTCATTGTAAATTTTCACTTGCTTGGCATCGGCTTTTCTTGCCGAGATAATGCGGATGTTTTCTTCGCGAATTGTGAATGCAACAAAAAGCAGACGAGCCGGCGAAAGTGCGATGATTTGAAAACGAATCTCTTCGTCGGAATTTAATTCATCGAAAAGTTCGACGGCGTTCTCATCTTGAAACGCCAACTCCGCCTCTTCAAAACTAACGCCGTGCTTTTTGATGTTTTCGACGTTTTTATCTTCATCCCATTCAAATTCCATAAAGGATTATACCGACACATCTATACGAATCAAGATGATTTATGAAGAACCGGCGAACTTCACGCTTTCGCCCGTCAATGCCAGATGAATACCTTGCGCCGCGAGTTTCCCATGTTGCGAAGCGTCAACCGCTTCACGCCCGCCGTTGACGCAATCGCCGCCCGCGAAGAATTTCCTGTTGCCGGTCTGCATCGTGTGCGCGCCCACGACGACGCGCCCCGCCGCATCGAGTTCGACGCCGGGGATACTGGTGAGCAGTGCTTGCATTTTCCCTTGACCGAGAGCTTTGACGACCATCCCGCAGGGAATATCAAACTCCGAGTTGGGAACGGAACGCACGGAACGCCGACCCGTCGTGTCAGGTTCGCCAAATTCCATTCGCACGCAGCGCAGAGCCGCGACGCGATTATTCTCATCAGGCAAAATCTCAACGGGCGCAGTCAGCCACCAAAACTCGACGGCATCCTGTTTCGCCAACTCGTATTCATATTCATAAGCGGACATCTCGCGTGCGGTGCGACGATAGATCATCAGGACGCGCTCCGCGCCTAATCTTCTCGCTTGCGTCACGGCGTCAATCGCCGTGTTGCCCGCGCCGATCACAGCGACGGTAGGCGCGATGGGAACATTGAGCCAGTCGCGCGTCTTGATGCGTTCGATAAAATCGAGCGCGTCATAGACGCCCGTTGAATCTTCGCCCGGAATGTTCAGTCGCGTCGTCGCGCCTAATCCGACACCAACGAAGACGGCATCATGCTTCGCTTGCAGTTCGTCAAAAGAGATGTCGCGCCCGATTTCAGTATTCAACTTAAACTCGACGCCGAGACGCTCGACCATCTTCGCTTCTTCAACCGAGACGGCTTGCGACATCTTGTATTCAGCCATGCCGTAAGTGTCCAACCCGCCGGGCAAAGATTTTCTTTCATAAATCGTCACCGCATAACCGAGCCGCGCAAGATACGTCGCACACGACAACCCTGCGGGACCCGAACCGACGATGCCGACGGATTTGCCGTTCGCTGCTCCGGCTGTGAACACGTCGCGCCCTCTGTTCATCGCGGCATCGGTCGCGTAGCGTTGCAGGCGTCCGATCTCAATCGGCTTCGCCATCAAAGTTTTTTCGACGCATGCGCCTTCGCACAACACATCAACCGGACAGACACGCGCGCACGTCGCGCCAATCGGATTCGCGTCGAAGATGACGCGCGCCGAACCCGTCAGATTTCCACTCGCAATCTTCTTGATGAACGAAGGCACGTCAATATGCGTCGGACACGCCCGCGTACACGGCGCGTCATAGCAATAGAGACAGCGATTGGCTTCAAACATCGCTTCCGCTTCCGTTAAAGGCGGCGCAATCTCGCGGAAGTTGCGTTCGATTTGCTCGATTGCGAGCGGTGAATTGTGCGTCAAAGACATAGGCTTTTAAGACAAGGTTGGAGTGTTTTCAATCAGCGACTAAGGAGTTGTATGTGTCCGGTCGGCGGTCGCGGAAGAACTGCCATGTATTGCGGACTTCTCGAATCATGTCCAAGTTCAAATCGGCGACGATGAGCGCGTCTTTATCGCGCGGGGCTTCGGCGATGAACTGCCCGCGTGGATCGCAGAAGTAGCTCTGCCCGTAAAACTCGCCGATGTCCCACGGCTGTTCGTGTCCGACGCGGTTAATCGCGCCGATGAAGTAACCGTTGGCGACGGCGTGCGCGGGCTGTTCCAACTTCCACAGATATTCTGACAAACCCGCGACGGTCGCCGATGGATTGAAGACGATCTCCGCGCCGTTTAAGCCAAGCGCACGCGCGCCTTCCGGGAAATGGCGGTCGTAACAGATATAGACGCCGATGCGCGCGTGTGCCGTCTCGAATGTCGGATAGCCGAGATTGCCCGGTCTGAAATAGAACTTCTCCCAGAAGCCCGGCGCGACGTGCGGAATGTGGTTCTTGCGATACTTGCCGAGATACTTTCCATCGGCGTCAATGACGGCGGCGGTGTTGTAATAAACGCCCGACATCTCCTCTTCATAAACCGGCACGACGATGACCATGCCGTATTGTTTGGCGACCTCTTGCATCAACTTAACGGTCGCCCCATCGGGAACTTTCTCGACCGCTTCGTACCAGCGTGTCTGCTGTTCGGCGCAGAAGTAAGGCGTCGTGAAAATCTCTTGAAAGCACAGAATTTGAACGCCTTGCCGCGCCGCGTCTTCAACCATTTTCATCTGGTGTTCGATATTTGCCCGTTTGATTTCTTCAATCGGCGCATCGGTCGGCGCAATGTTCTTCGCTTGAATCAAACCGCATTTGACAGTTCTTGACATAAATCACTGCTCTCCCTTCAGACTCTTATGACCGTTCATCAAAACGAAATAGACCACAAACCCAATGGCAAATGTAACAAACCATGCGTAGGTGTAAATAGTATCGAAAAACACGGGTGCGGCAACTTGTCCGCCGGGCGTCGTCGCGGCGCGTATGAATCCGGGAATCACGGGCGCAATCGCAATCACGAGCGCGACAATCGCCCGCCAATTAAAGCCGTTCGAGTAAGAATAAATTCCGTTGGTCTGGAAAAGCGCGGCGAGGTTCAGTTGCTTCCGACGCAGCACCCAGTAGTCGCAAATCATGATGCCGCCGATTGCGCCCATCAAACCCGAATAGCCGATGAGCCAAGTGAAAATATACGCGCTCATCGAAGACATCAACTGCCACGGCATCATCAAGATTCCGATGACCGCCGTTATCAATCCGCCCGTCATGTATGAAATAAGTTTCGGATTGAGATTCGAGAAATCGTTTGACGGCGAAACGACGTTCGCCGCCATATTCGTCGTCAGTTGCGCGACGAAAATCACAATCATGGCGAACAGAATGACGGCTACGCTGTCGAATCTTTGAATCAACTTCACGGGGTCGGCAATCGCTTCGCCGTAAATAATCAGCGTCGCACTTGTGACCGCGACGCCGATAAAGGCAAACGCCGTCATCGTCAGGGGAAGCCCCAGAGCCTGTCCGAGCATCTGCGATTTTTGCGATTTTGCGTAACGTGTAAAGTCGGGAATGTTCAAACTCAGAGTCGCCCAGTAACCTACTGAAGCCGTCAACGCGCCGGGAAAAATCGTCCAAAAATTATTCGTCTGTTTCTGCAAAGCGGAAGATTGTGAAAGAACATTTCCCAACCCGCCCGCCCTCGACGCCGCCCACACGAGCAAGACCAAACCGCCGAGCAACAACAGCGGAGCCGACCAAGATTCGAGATGTTTAATGCCTTCGATGCCTTTCAAGATGATGATGACCTGTATCAACCAGAAGAGCAGAAACGAAATCCAAGTGTGTAAGGCGACACCGGCAACCATCGCGCCGCCGAACAGATTTCCCCACCCGCTCCAGATTGCCGCGAGCAGCGCATCAATTGCCGTCCCGCCGATCCAAGTTTGAATCCCGAACCAACCGCAGGCGACGATAGCGCGCAAGATAGCCGGAACATTCGCGCCCCGCGTGCCGAACGAAGCGCGGCACAGAACGGGAAACGAAACGCCGTATTTCGTTCCGGCGTGCGCGTTGAGAATCATCGGCACGAGGACGATTGTGTTTCCCAACAGAATCGTCAACATCGCCTGCCACCAATTCATTCCCGCTTCGATAAACCCGCCTGCCAGCGTGTAAGTCGTGATGACGACGCTCATCCCGATCCACAGCGCGGCGATGTTCCACGTTGACCAAGTGCGCTCCCGTATCGAAGTCGGCGCAAGGTCTTTGTTCCACAAAGGACTTGTCGAAACATCCTCGCGAAGTTCTTCAAAATCTTGACGTGTCGCGGCAATATCCGTCTTTACGATTTCGGTAGCCATGTTTGCAGATTAAATGTTCACGCACGTTCAGCGTTTCAAAAACCGCCTGTCGCCGTGCCTTGTCTTTGTGTTCGCCGTTTTCAACCACGAAGCACTCCCGTGAAAGATTTTAATTATTCGGGCAAAGCCAGCCTTGTTAATCTCGCAATCAAATCGCCCAAATAATTTCGCAGTTGGGCAACAGAAACCTCGCCCGGCGGAGTTAAATCATCGCCAAATTTAATCTGATTCAAGACCCATGCGAGTTGCGCGGGAGTTAAACCCGTGTCCTTTTGTTGTGCGACGGAAAGAGCATCTTCAAGATTAAATCCCGCTTTTTCGAGTTCCCGAACATCAACCAAATCTCTAACCTCCGAACGCGACAGCAAGGCGCAAAGTTTATTCGCTAAAATTTCTTCGGGCGAATCAATGCGGATACCGCCAATCTCGCGTTTTTCGCGTTCGAGTTGAAAAACATATTCCCGAACTAAATCAACCACTACGGTTTCGTCGCCGCGCGTTACCAACAAACGGCGAAAATCCGGTGCGGTTTGAATCGCCTCGACGCTTGCTCCCAAAGTCCGCGCGGCATCTCTGACAATCGCCAAGCCATTTTCAATTTCGTTTTCGAGCGTGAACAAATCAAGGTCGTTCGTTTCCCTGTGTCCGAGATAAAACCCGACCAGAGCCGCGCCGCCAGTCAAATAGAAGCGGCTTTCGCGCCGGAAAAACTCGCCTAAGAATTCGGTTTGTAGATTGTTAAGTGCGCTTCTCGTCAAGCAAACCTTCCGCGCGCCAAGATTCAAACAAAAACTCCCAAAACTCGCGTCGCCGTCCGAGATGTTTTGATAATTTCTCCCAATCGCGCCAGACCGCTTGCGGCGTGGTAAATTTCCAAACGTCCGTGTCCCGCGCCTCGCGCAGGATTTTCCCCAACAGGCGCGTCCGCTCCGCCGCCGAAGCCTCTGACAATCGCCGTTTGAGTTCCGCGACGGTCATCGGTTCGTCCCACAAAAAATATGGCAACGACGAAGGCGAATCTAAATCGGTTGAAAGATTGTTATTCATTTCTCACGTTCTTAAATGTTCACGCACGTTCCGCGCTTCAAAAATTGACCGTCGCCAGCCTTGCCTTTGTACTCGCCGTTTTCGACACGGACGCGCCCGCGCGACAAAACCGTTTCGACTTTGCCTTTCACCGTTTTGCCTTCGTAGGAAGAATAATCCACGTTCATATGTTCATTGGCGACACCGAAAGTGTGTTCTTTCTCCGCGTCGAAAATCACGATGTCGGCATCCGAGTTGACCGCGATTGTGCCTTTCTTCGGGAACAGCCCGAACATCTTCGCGGCGGCGGTCGAGGTCAGTTCGACAAAACGATTCAGAGAGATTCTGTTTTCGACGACACCGCCGTTGTAAATCAGCGACATTCGATTTTCCACGCCGGGCGCGCCGTTCGGAATTTTAGAGAAATCATCGCGCCCAAGTTCCTTCTGCTCCTTCATGCAGAACGGGCAATGGTCGGTCGAGATAACTTGCAAATCATCCGTCCGCAATCCCTTCCACAATTCCGCTTGATTCCATTTCTCGCGCAGAGGCGGCGTCATCACATACTTCGCGCCGTCCCATCCGTCGCCGTAATCGTCAAGCGACAGGAAAAGATACTGCGGGCAAGTTTCGGCGAACGCGGGCAGCCCGCGATCACGCGCTTCGCGGACTTGATTGAGCGCATCGGCACACGACAGATGAACGATATAGACGGGCGACTCCGCCATCTCTGCAATCGCAATCGCGCGATGCACACCTTCAGCTTCGGCAATCGTCGGACGTGTCAAGGCGTGATACTTCGGCGCGGTGCGTCCTGCGGCAATGGCGCGTTTGATAATCTCGTTGATGACGATGCCGTTCTCCGCGTGCATACAGACAAGTCCGCCACGCGCGCCCGCCGCCGACATCGCGCGAAAGATCGTCGCATCATCGGCGAGGAAGACGCCCGGATACGCCATGAACAATTTGAAACTCGTCACGCCTTCATCCATCAACTGATACATTTCGCGTTCCGCACCGTCTTCAAACTCGGTCGTGATGAGATGAAACCCGTAATCAATCGCGGTTTTGCCTTCGGCTTTCTTGTGCCAGTTATCAACGCCTTGAATCATTGATTCGCCTTTGTTCTGCACGGCGAAATCAATAATCGTCGTCGTCCCGCCAAACGCGGCGGCTCGTGTGCCAGTAAAAAAATCGTCGGACGAAGATGTTCCGCCAAACGGCAATTCTAGATGCGTGTGCGGGTCAATCCCGCCGGGTATCACTAGCTTTCCCGCCGCATCAATCACGCGGTCAGTTTCCATCTCCAACTTCGCGCCGATGACTGAGACAAGTTCATCTTCAACAAGGATGTCGGCTTTGTAATCGTCAACGGCGGTGACGATGCGACCGTTACGGATAAGAGTTTTCATTTGACTTAAGCCCTTAGCGGGTGTTTGGGAATCGGACTCGGAGAGGCGGAATTAGTTTATAGGTTGGCGGTTGGTTTTCCGCTCTCACTCCAGAGGAGCGATATATCACTGACGAAGCATATATCGCTCCTCTGGAGCGAACCGCAATGGACGCGCCCGAAGGCTATAAACATCACGCTCCTTCGGAGCTAAAGCCGCGACCCGAAATCTCGTCTTCGGGGTAAAGCTGCTGAATCTCATCACGCTCCTTCGGAGCTAAAGGCGCGACTCAATTCCCAAAGACACTCTGAAATACATGACGGATCGTTATGCAATACATGGCGGATCATTACGCTTTTCGCTCTGTTAGGAGCGCAATGTTTATAGCCGCCGACGAAATAGAATCGTCGCTCCGTTAGGAGCGAGATGTGTCCCCTTCCATGAAATCAAAAATGTATTTGGCGTCAAATTCAACATCGAACTTTTGCAGTAAAGCCAAATACTCGTTTTTGAACGTGCGGTGACGATGATGACTTTCTTGATTTTGAACGTAACGAATGACTGTGCTTAATTGTGAATGCCCGTAAGAGAATGCGCCGAAACCTTCCTGCCAACCGAACTTGCCGCGTGCTAGACGCTTCTCGTTAATGAAGTTTGTCGAGCTAACTTTAATGTCGCGTACCAAATCGGACAAAGCCGTGTCGGGCTTCAATCCGAGCAAGATATGTATATGGTCGGACATGCCGTTAATCGCCAGCAATTTATGCCCTTTGTTGCGAACTATGCCGCTGATGTATTTGTAGATTTCTTCTTTGTGTTCAGTGTTGATAAGAGTCAAACGCCCGTTCACCGCGAAAACCACTTGAATATAAATTTGTGTGTAGGTGTTCGCCATTGAGATATGTATTGCGCTTCTCACGGAACTTGAATTAGGTTGCCGTTCAATTCAAAACAGTCAATCTTTAGCTCCGTGAGGAGCATGATGTTTATAGCTGGGTGTCAGGTTTAGAACACTCGCTCCGTTAGGAGCGACATCACGATTGATGTCGCTCCTAACGGAGCGAACGGCTAATAAAAAAACTGTCAACTATAAACATGCCGTCCCTAACGGGACGCGCAAAATTGAAATATCAACTCAAACTAATCATATACGCGCACCGAAGCTATAAACATCGCGCTCCTCACGGAGTTAAGACCCAACTGTCGCTAACGATGCATCAAGGGCGGCAATCAATTCATCAACATTGTCCTTCGTCGAGTTGAGCATCATCCCTGTGCGAATCACGTTGCCGTAAAGCCCGCCTTTGCCGATGAGAACGCCGCGCCGTTTCGTTTCTTCAAAAATCTTCAAGACGGCTTGCGGGTGCGGTTCTTTCGTCTCGCGGTCTTTGACGAACTCTAACGCCTGCATCAAGCCCATCCCGCGCACATCGCCGATGATCGGATATTTCTCTTTCAAGTTCTCAAATCCCGCGCGCAGGTATGCGCCGACGCGCGTTGCGTTGGTTCTCAAATCTTCTTCTTCAATCGTGCGAATGACGGTGAGCGCGGCGGCGGTCGAGACGGGATTGCCGCCGAAGGTCGCAAAGGTCAGACCGGGAAAACTGTCGGCGACTTCGGGCGTCGCAATCGTCCAACCGATGGGAACGCCGTTGCCCAAACCTTTCGCCGAAGTCATGATGTCAGGCTCGACGTTCCAGTGTTCGATGCCGAACCATTTGTCTCCCGTGCGTCCCCATCCGGTCTGCACTTCGTCAGAGATGAACAAGCCGCCGTGCTTACGCGCGATTTCGACGGCGCGCTCAAAATAACCCGGCGGCGGAACGATGAAGCCGCCGACGCCCAATATAGGCTCCGCCATAAACGCCGCAATCTCGCCGGTCGTGGTCGTCATAATCAATTCTTCGATGTCTTCGGCGCAGGCGAGTCCACACGACGGATAATCGAGTTTGAGCGGGCAGCGATAACAATACGGCGCGCGTGCGTGAACGATTCCGGCGACTTGGGCGGGCAACGGTCGCCACGTCGAATGTCCGGTGGCGGAAAGAGCCGTCGCCGAGCGTCCGCTATAACTGTGGCGCAAGACGACGATTTCCTGTCGCCCGGTGTGCAGCTTCGCCGCCGTAATCGCCGTGTCGTCGGCTTCCGTGCCGCTGCTCGTGAAGAAGGATTTCTTCAAGCGTCCGGGTGTGATTTGATAAAGCTTTTCGGCGAGTTGCCCTTGCGGTTCATTGGCATAGAGTGCCGACGTGTGCTGAAGCTTACGGGTTTGTTCGATGACGGCTTGGGTCACTTTCGGGTTCGCATGTCCGATGCTGACGGTCAACACGCCGCCGAAACAATCGAGATACTTGTCGCCCTTGTCATCCCAAACGTATTCGCCTTCGCCACGCACGAGCGCGAGCGGTTCTTGATAATAAGTTGCGACGGCGGGGAAAAGAAATTCTTTGTGCTTGCGGACAATTTCGGATTGTTGTGTGGTTGGTTCAGCCGTACTCATAATGGTGTATTCCTTGTTGCCGGAAAAGAATCTCAATACAAATTGCCTTCGCGCTTGCGTCCCGTGTAACCCGCATATCGAAGACGGTCGGCTGTATGAAGAAGCCCTTGCTCACGTCTTCCATCAAACGCGCCGCACACGCGACGATACGACCGCGCGTTTGAGCAGGTGTCGCGCGCCACTCGCGGAAGGCAGCATCGGCGGCTTCAACCGCTTACCGCGCTTGCGTCCCGCGTCGCAAGTTTGACACTGCCAAGCCTATCATCCGTGTTCGCCGGATTGATGTTATCAAGCGTTTTTGACGACGATTCCGTCCGTTCGCCACTAATGAAATTTCGATAAGTAGTCATTTAGCAAAGTAGAAAGAAGAATGGCGAAAGGAGAAAGTTAAGATAACTATTCCTGACTTCTATCTTCGCCTTTCACCTTGTGAGACATGGTGACTGAAAAGTAAGGATGAATATATCATGCGTCTTGATGAGCGAAAGCAAAAACATTTCAACTGAAGTTCAGACGCAAGACCCGCGAAATTTGCGCGAACTATTGGGACAGCGCATTGCTGTCACGCCGGATAAATTCTTCCTCAAATCATGCGTCCCGCTAAATCTTGCGCCGGACTCAAACCCGGAAAGAACTCCAACGCGCCGAACCACAAGAAGACCAGCCCGCGGCTGACGCGCAAGAGCGTGATGCCGTGGCACGCCATCCATTTCGTGATGTATTTATCAAACCCTTTGTATAGTATCAGTACCTCGCATAAGTTTTCACCTCTTGCTTTTTTTGGGGATTTCCGAACATTTCGCGCCGAGTAACGGAGGAATCTTCTGGCTGATGACCGGATGTTTCGCGGCTTCCGCAGCGTTAATGGCAATCCACTCTTGTTGCTCTTCGGACACATTCACGTCCCGGAAGATCGCCTCCACCGGACACTCCGACACGCACGCATCGCAGTCAATACAGGTGTCCGGGTTAATCAGCAGACGGTCGGGGGCGGCGTGAAATGCCTCGACCGGGCAGACCGCCGCGCAATCAGTGTATTTGCAATCAACACAGGCTTCCGTGACGACGTAAGTCATAATTAACTCCTCCTGTTCTCGGCAAATCACATCAACCGATAGTCACCATCTGATTCGCTGTGCTGCCGCTCACCGCTCCGATTCGGGTGGTGGGCGACGCGCGTCACCAGAATGCGGAACATTTCGGGTCTGCGCTCAATGTACTCCCATCCCATCTCATCTTCACGCATCCGCTCGATCTGCATCCGCAACGGCTGCGGATCGTGGTCGTTGATAAGCACAAACGATTCATTCAACGCCAGACGGTCGAAGGCGGTGTCTCCTTCGACCTCGCGCTGACTAGATAGTCAGATTGCGGCGCGCGTCGGCTCGGTGCGTGAAGTCGTGTCGCGTGCCATGAAGCGACTTTAGCAGGACGGACTCATTCAATTGAAAAATCGGAGGGTGACGATTCCCGATGAAGACGCACTCGCGCTCTACGCCGGTGAACGCTGATGCTGTCAGGGCATCGTGACTTTAGCTCAAAAAGGATAAGACGTTGAAAAGTAAAATTCTCGGATTTCACCAAGACGAAGAACAACACTGGGTGGCAGATTTGGAATGCGGTCACACGCAGCACGTCCGCCACAATCCGCCTTTGAGTGTCCGCCCGTAGGTAATTATACCGGAAGGGCGAAGCGAGCGTATCGGAGTCGAGTTGGAATGCAAGAAGTGTGACGCGGGTGAACCGCCGGATAATTTTCGATGATCCGAATTGTCAGCATATTGCGCGTTGGGAAGGGAAGGCAGGCAATCCGCCCAAACTGAAATTGCTAAAACTACTCTTTAGGTTGCGGTTGAGCGAAAGATTTAGCCACGAAACAACCGAGAAGCAGCACGAAAAGAGGTTTTGTTTGGTGTTCGTTTCGTGTTATTTCGTGGCTCATGTCAGCTGTTTTTGCCTATGTCAATAGAACCTGTGTTATTTCGCGGCTTATTCCGGTCATCTTTCAAAATGTCAACACAACCTAGTTCCTGTGATCCGTTGAATCATGATGAATGCGCGTAGTGCATTGTTCCTTCTCGCGCCTTTTGCGCTCCTTCTAATTCTCGTTTGTGGTGACGGCACGAACCTCACCGCCACGGAATTGCGGGGCGATGTTCGCGTCCACGATCCAAGCCTGATTAAACAGGGAAAGACTTACTACGTCTTTTCAACCGGCTCACCGAACGGGAGCATCAATCAAGGCAACATCCAGATTCGCGCTTCCGATGACCTCATCAAGTGGCGGTTTCTCGGCACGGTGTTCAACGAAACTCCGGCGTGGATTACCTCCGCGCTAGGCTCTATGCCAAAGAGTCTCTGGGCACCGGACATATCGTATTTCAACGGCAAGTATCATCTATATTATTCGGCTTCGTTCTTCGGCAAGAACACTTCTCTAATCGCCCTTGTCACAAACCGCACGCTCAACCCCGCCAGCCCCGACTATAAATGGATTGACGAAGGCGAAGTTACTCGCTCGAACACAACGGACAACTGGAACGCGATTGACCCGCACTTGAGTTTCGACGCCGAGGGCGCGGCGTGGCTCTCGCTCGGCTCTTTTTGGAGCGGCATCAAGCTTCGACGCATTGATGCGCGCACGGGAAAATTATCGGCGGTGGACACGACTTTATATTCACTCGCCGCACGACCGACACCGCAAGGCGGCGGAGCCATCGAAGCACCCGCGATTGCTTATCATCAGGGTTATTACTATCTGTTTGTCTCTTTTGATTTTTGCTGTCGCGGGATTAAGAGCGATTATAAAATCGTCGTCGGACGCGCCAAGCGCATCACGGGACCTTATCTCGATAAAAGCGGCAAGCGCATGGATCAAGGCGGCGGCGATGTTGTCTTAACGGGTGCCAATCATCAGGTCGCGCCCGGCGGTCAATCCGTCTATCGTGATGGAAAGACTGACCGCCTCGTCTATCATTACTACGACGCACGCGATGGTGGTAAAAGTAAATTACAACTCGCAAAATTACAGTGGACGGATGACGGTTGGTTGACGGTCGCCCGCACGTCGAACAATTGAGTTCGTGGTTTTAATCGCAAGCAGGAATCGCTGGTCAAGAACAAATTCCTTGACATTATGTTTGTTTGAGTTGAAAATGAACACTCTTCCAATAGTCATTAGGGGAACTCAAAGTGCCAGCAAAGCGTCAGTCCGCGGTAGCGCGACCCTGCATATATGTGTTGTTGGTTATGTGTGTCTTGTGCGCCTCCGACGGACACGCGCAGCGACCAGATGATTTCGCTTACGCTATTGAGTGTTTTAACGGACGCCGCTACGCGCAAGCTGCTGAGGTATTAGCTCACGTTTCGGCGACCGAGCCGGAGAGAACAGAGGCTGACCTATATTTAGGCAAATCGCTCTTTAATATCGGGCGTTACAGCGAAGCTGAGGTAGCACTTCAACGTTTCTTGAATTTCCGTCCGACCTCTAGTGATGCCCTTTACCTCCTCGCTACCACATATTTCCGCCAAGGGCGAGCAAAGGAAGCGATTGATATTTTTAAGTATGCTGCAGCCATCAGACCCCCAACCTCTGATGATTTGAAGATCATCGGGCTTTGCTATGGGCTGCTTGAAGACTTTACGAATGCAGCACTTTATTTAGATCAGGCACTCGCTAGTAATCCCGAAAATCTCGAAGCTCGTTACTACCTCGGTCGTGTCCGCTGTGAACAGAACGACTTTGATGCCGCAATAAGTGCCTTCAAGGAGGTGCTTCGCCGTGATCAGCTCAACGTTAAAGCTCAAAACAATCTTGGACAGGCACTCGAAGGCAAAAACGAAACGGATGGGGCGATCTCAGCGTACCGTCGCGCCGTCGAATTGAACAATGCTGCCGCTCGTCCAAGCGAGTTCCCGCTCTTAAATCTCGGTGCTTTATTGTTGCGACGGGATGAAGTTGAAGAAGCACTATCTCTATTTTTACGGGCGAAAGAAGTGAACGCTTCTTCAGCGAAGGTTCGATTTGAACTGGGCAAGCTCTATTTACGAATCGGGAAATCCGAGAACGCCGAGCAAGAATTATTGCGTGCTACCGAACTCGACCCGCGACACATTGGGGCGCACTACCAACTCGGTCTGCTATACAAACGTCTGGGCAAAGTCGACCTCGGACGAAGACAGTTAGCGATTAGCGAACAGTTGCGTAAAAAGAGTTCACCTTAAGATGTTTCCAACATTTGTTACTGATTAGTAAATCCGAAACGCTCGGTGGGCGAAAGCCTATCTCACCTTACGAATACATGCTATGAGTAGCTTGAACAAAGTCAAAAAGATTTTATTTTTAACTTCAGCCATGCTCTCTTTAACTATCCCTGCCATTGCTCAGTCAGGCGATGCTATGGTCGCGGCTAAATTCAAGAGCGCGAACGAAGCGCAACGCACCGGTCGTCTCGATGAGGCAGCTGTTGCTTACGCCGACATCGTTAAGGTTCGTCCGAACCTCGCCGAAGCTTATGCTAACTTCGGATTCGTACGCTACCAACAGAAAAGATTCGACGATGCCGCCAAGTTGTTCGAGCGTGCGCTCGCGCTCAAGCCGGAACTAGGCGGGGCAAGCCTCTTTCTAGGTATTTCCTACTATTCGATTAATCGCCTTGACGCGGCACTCGTCGCCTTTGAAGCCGCCGTGCGAAGTGCCCCAAACGATCCGCAGGCGATGATGTGGTACGGACTGTCGCTGAATGTGGCGAACAGGGTGGAAGAAGCCGCAAAGTATCTCGACGCGGCGGCGGTGCTTGCGCCTAATGATGTCGATATCTTGTACCATCGGGGGCGTATTCACCTGCGAATCTCGCAGGATAGCTACCGCCAAATGTTCAAAGCCGACCCAAATTCGGCGCGGGTTCATCTGGTACTAGGTCAATCATATGAAGAGGCGGGACGCGACGCCGAGGCATCCGCCGAATACGAGGCTGCGATAAAACTTGCGCCGACGATGCCGGGCGTACACGAAGCAATCGGTAGTCTTTACTGGAAGAACGCTCAGTTTGATGAAGCCGAAGCCGCATATGAGCAGGAACTAAATGTCGATCCGTTCAACACTTTAGCAATGTATAAATTAGGAAGCATACGTGTTGAACGCGGACGACCCGCCGAGGGCATGAAACTACTTCAGGCGTCTATTGCTCAGAGTTCAGGTAATTTCGACGCTTACTACTACCTAGGAAAAGCGCAAGGCGCACTCAATCAGAACGAGGCCGCTATCGCCAGTCTTAAAAAGATGCTCGAAGGTGATCGGACGAGCGGTCTCGCTGAATCGGCTTACTACCAACTATCACGCATCTACCGCAAGGTCGGTCGCGTGCAAGAAGCGCAAGCCGCTCTTCAATCGTTTGAGAAACTTAGAAAAGCCCGCAAAGAAAAGAGCACTGAAAAGTTAGAGGAGCAACTGAAGAAGCGCGTGCCGGACGGGAAACCACAATCTTAGGCGATTCACATCGTTACGCCCGGCTCCTTCAGGATTTACTCCTCCCATCAAGGCTAATGAGTCAACTACTGACTGCCATTGGGAATGCACAAATAAATTTCGTAACAAATGCTTAGAATCATTCAACGCCGGTCAAATCACAGGAAAATGCACATGAGAAAATCAACGATACTCCTCAAAGCAACACTGTTCGCTATGCTGGCAACAGGAATAGTACCCTCCGTATGCGCCCAAACAATTAATGGTGCGGTTAGCGGGACCGTCACCGATGCCGCCGGAGCAGCAGTGCCGAAAGCGACTATCACGGCGCGGAACCCAGCCACCGGCACGACGACGGAAGCGATTTCGTCGGACGACGGTAACTACAGATTACAGCAATTGCCCGCGGGCAGTTACAACATCACCGTCACCGCGCCGGGTTTTAAGACCGGCGAATTTCAGGAGGTGGTTGTCGAAGTTAATTCAACTACGTCGCGCGACCTCGTACTCGAAACGGGTGCCGTAACCGAAACAGTCACCGTCTCATCAGAAGGTGCTCTAACAATTCAATCCGACACCTCGGACATCGGAACTGTCGTCAGATCGCGTCAAGTGCTTGACCTGCCGCTGGTCGCAGGTGGTGGCGGGTTCGGGCTTCGGTCACCTGAATCTTTCACCTTTCTCACACCCGGCGTCGTCGGTCCGGGAACCGCGACGGACAACGGCGTTAACAACGACAATGCGGGCGAGAACGGAGGCACCTTCAACTCCAAATTCGCCGGCAGTCAAAACTTTTCCAACGAAGTATTGCTCGAGGGAGCAAGTACCTTCCGCTCTGAAAACGGATCATCATTCGATGAGACCGCGCCGTCGGTCGAAGCTTTTCAGGAGTTTAAGGTACTAACATCGAATCTTTCAGCGGAGTATGGACGTACCGGCGGTGGTATCACCAGCTTTGCTTACAAATCCGGTACGAATGACATTAACGGCAGTGCTTACGAGTTCTTTCAAAACCGGGTTTTGAACGCGAACCGATTCTTTAACAACTCGCGGGGGACAGACCCTGTAACAGGTAAAGAGCGCGCGCCACGTCCCCTGAATAACATCAATGACTTTGGGGCGACCGTTGGCGGACCGATTTTCCTGCCGCGCTTTGGCGAAGGCGGTCCTAGACTGTATGACGGACGTAATAAAAGTTTCTTCTTCTTTATCTATGAGGGCGCGCGACGCGGTTTTGGGGGGTCGGCTATCAACACTTTGCCAACTGACGCCTTCCGCCGTGGCGACTTCTCATCTTTGCTCGGAGCAAACTCTGCTGTGGACGCGCTTGGGCGCAATATCGCTAACGGACAAATCTTTGACCCGGCGACCACGCGACGCGTGACGGCGGGTCAACCAGATCCGCTTACAGGAATTATAGCGACGAGGTCGGGTCTCGTCCGCGAGCCGTTCGCCAACAACAACATCCCGGTGACCCGGTTCAGCACGGTCGCAAGTAACGTCTTGAACTTTATCCCCTCTCCCAACTCTCCGGGGCGAACTAATAATTTCATTTTCAACGGTCCGAAATTTCCGTTGAACGTTTACACTTACGCGGTCAAACTCGACCACAATATTACGGCGGGCAGTAAGCTTTCGGGCAGTTACTCGAAACGCGTTAACGACCGTGTGGTCGGTGCTCGATCTCTACCGGACGTAATCAACCGTGGTAACCAAGACCAAATCTTCACCACACAGTATTTCCGTTTGACGCACGATCAGGTGTTCTCCCCGACAATCCTTAACCACTTCAACATCGGGCTGAATCGGACTGTCAGCGAAAACCTGTCACCGACCGTCGGTCTAAACATTCCGGGTCAAATCGGGTTGTCGGGAGTTGCAGGGTCTCCATTCCCCGAGTTCAACTTCGGTGAAGACATCAACGGCATCGGGTTCGGGCTGAACGCAGTCAACATAGACAACGGTTTCCGCTTGAACGACTTCGTCAGCATAGTTAAAGGCAATCACAACATTCGTGTTGGAGGTGACTTCCGCTATCAGCAGTACACGCCATCGAACCAGAACAACACATCTGGCACCTTCAACTTCGGTCGCGGTCAAACTGCAGGTTTCAATAGTGCTGATGGTACAGCCGGTAATACAGGAAACGGCTTCGCTAGTTTCCTGCTCGGACAGGTCGGGAACGCGAATATCGCTATCGTACCCAACATCGTACAGTGGCGTTCGCAGTACTACGCGGGTTTCGTGCAAGACGACTGGAAAGTATCGGGAAATCTTACGCTTAACCTCGGCGTGCGCTACGACGTGGATGTTCCCCGACGGGAGTTGTACAACCGCTTCTCGAATTTCAGTCCGACAACTCCCAACCCCGGTGCGGGTAATCTCCCCGGCGCAGTGGTTTTCGCAAACTCGTCGGGCAATACCCGCTTTGCCGATACGTATAAGAAAGCAATCGGTCCGCGCGTCGGCTTCGCTTATTCTCCTGATCGCAACGGCGGTCTGATCGGTGCTTTGACCGGTGGGGCTGGAAAAACAGTTATCCGCGGAGGTTTCGGCATTTTCTATCAGGCATTGCTATATGCAGATTTTGGCGAGAGTTATGCCAGAGGATTCAATAGCCGACCCGATTTCAGCCCTGCCGTTGGTTTCAACCCGGCTTTCCAACTCGATCAGGGCTTGCCACAAAATTTCCCGCGCCCGCCATTCGTCGACCCGACGATCCAAAACTTACAAAACACCGAGTATATCGCTCCAAGCTTCGGGCGTCCTCCGATGATTACGAATTATGGGGGTGAGTTACAGAGGGAACTTTCACCCGACCTTATCCTTACTTTGGGCTACATCGGGGTTCAAGGTCATCACTTGCGGTCGAATCTGCTGCGTACGAACAACGCGCCCAACACTTCTTTGGCTCTTGGCGATTTAATATACGCAGATATCAACTCGCCCCAAGCACAGGCAGCTGGCTTCCGACCACCTTTCGCGGGCTTCACGGGCAACGTCGGCGATTCTTTGCGTCCCTTCCCGCAATACCGATCTATCATCACTGACAACGGTCTGGAAAATGTTGGTAACAGCAACTACAACGCCGGTTTTGTGAAACTAGAGCGCAGGTTCAGACAAGGTCTTAACTTGCTCACGTCTTACACATTCTCTAAAACGCTGACTGACGCTGACAGCGCACTGCCGATATTTGCGACGTTCTCGGGCGGCGGCGAAGTGCAAAACCCGTTCAACTTAAGAGATGAGAAGGCACTCAGCAACCAAGACATCCCGCATCGATTGGTTGTTAGCTACATTTATGAGCTGCCGCTAGGTGAGGATCGGCGTTTCGCAACCGGGAACCGCGTCGTCGATAAAATTATCGGCGGCTTCCAAGTCGGTGCTGTTCACCAGTACCAAAGCGGAAATCCATTATCCTTCGGCGGCACGCAGGGCATTCCGACATATGGTCGCATCAGGTATAGCCGTGTGCCGGGTCAGCCGCTCGAAAGTGAAGCGGTACGTAACGGCACGTTCGATCCCAATGCGCCGGGGGCGCAGGGAGAGTATTTCAATCGTGCAGCCTTTTATGATCCGAATGCTCTCTGCCCTGTGAGAAACGGAGCAGTGGTTACAAACGATCCCCTCTTCTTCAACTGTCGGCAATCACCCAGTGCCCCGTTGCGCTTCGGAGACTTCCCGCGCACGACTGGTGAAATACGCGTCGGACAGTTCTACAACGAGGACATCAATATCCTGAAAAAGACACAGATCAACGAAGACATTACCCTCGAATTCCGAACCGAGTTCTTCAATGTCTTCAATCGCACGATCTTACGAAGACCGAATTCCTTCGGCGGTTCGCAAGACTCGAACAGCATCTTCGGGCGCGTCTTCGGACAATCGAATAACCCGCGTGTCATTCAATTCGGTCTTAAGCTGCTGTTCTGAGCAGAACAGCAGCCTCGAACCTTATCAGGCACGCAAGAGAAAGGGTCAGTGTCTCTCGGGTACTGACCCTTTCTCATTAGCAATCGTTGATTAAAGAGATGAGTGGAAATCGTATAGCAGTCTTTATACTTTCAATAGTCTTTTCGATCCTTCTCGCCCCGTCCGGCATCTGTCAGCGAATCTCCCGGGGAAACGCAGTCAGACAAGGTGCAAACGTCGAGCTTAGGCGCATAAACTCTCTTATTGCTAAAGGTGAACTTGCGAGTGCTGAAACTGAACTCAATTCACTTCTCGAATTATACCCGCGTGACGCGCGCGTGCTTTCTATGCTCGGCATAGTTAACGCTAAACAGAACCGCACGGCGGAAGCAGAAGACCACTTTAAGCAAGCGTTGGTGCTCAACTCCCGCGCGACAGAAACACATTTAAACCTAGGTGCGCTTTACACATCGATGGGGCGTTTCGAGGATGCCGCCGATTCGTTCGAGGCGGTTCTAAAATTGGAACCGAAGCACAAAGGCGCGGCGACCAGACTCGTCGCCGCGTTAGACACTTTGGCGATCACTGCGCTTGCGGCTGGCGAGACTGAGAAGGCACTCGCGCATTTGATTCGTGCGAAGGCGGTTGCGCCCCATAACGCTGACGTGTTGTTCAAGTTCTCGATGGTCGCGCTGGGTCTTTCGCTTAACGACGATGCGGTGCAGGCACTAGAACTTGCGCTGAGAGCGCGACCGGAAGAGCCGACTTATATTTACGCTTTGGCACGGGCGCGTATGGAGAAAGGTGAGACACCGGAGGCAGAGCGGCTATTTCGGCGTTATGTCGCGCTACGCCCCGACGATGCTTCCGGGTTTTATGGTCTCGGCTATGTCATGATTTTATTGAGAAATACGGTTGGAGCTGAAGAACAATTTAAAAGGTCTCTGGAGTTGCGTCCGGCGCAGACAGAGTCTCCCTATCAACTTGGGTTGATTGCTTTCGCTAACGGCGATGTGGACGGGGCGAGATCATGGTATGAAAAAGTGCTCGCGCGCTACGGCGACCATACGGGGGCGTTGCTCGGCATGGGTTTAGTCGAACTCCAGCGAAAGAATTACGATGCAGCTCGGCAGAATTTAGAGCGTAGCATCGCGCTTGACCCGTCGTCTGTAAAAGCTCATTACCAACTCGGGCTGACCTATGCGCGGCTTGGAAATAAGGAAGCCTCTGAGCGCGAACTGAAGCTCGCCGAAACGCTCGAAGGGGAACAAAAAAACAAACAGCGTGTTGTTCTCCGTCTGCTAGACAAGAAGGAAACTACCGAACGAATTTTGAGCCGACAGAAACCAGATTAGTATGCTGCAATTTAAGTATTCTGATGTTTAGCTGTACGTTAAGGGATGAACAACAAACACCCTCTCAACCTTACCAACTCAGAAGTTAGCTCTTTGACAACGCTTGTTTCCGGCGGTGAACTTCCAGCTAAAGCTTTCCGCCGCGCCACCGCACTCTTAAAAGTTGAAGATAAGAGGAGCTATGAGAAACAAATTTTCATACTGCACAATCGTCACGCTGCTTGTTCTTGTCTCGATTCAGTCCGTCAATGTTATCGTCGCTCAAGTCGGAAACGTGCGGGCAGAGACGGCGAAGGTTAAGCCTTTCGACTTGAACCAAGTGAGATTGCTCGACGGCGATTTCAAACGCGCGACCGAACTGAACAAGCAATATCTTTTGCGACTCGAACCGGATAGATTCCTATCGTGGTTTCGTAAAGAAGCAGGTCTTCCCGCTAAAGCCCCGGTCTATGGCGGCTGGGAATCGCAGGGCGTGGCGGGGCAAACGCTCGGTCATTACCTGTCGGCTTGCGCGTTGATGTATCGCACAACCGGAGACGAGCGTTTTCGCCGGAGAATCAACTACATCGTTGATGAATTGGAAGCGTGCCAGCGCGCGAATGGTAACGGCTATGTCGCCGCGATTCCCGAAGGCAAACGCATCTTCGCCGAGATTGCGCGCGGCGAGATTCGCTCCGCCGGTTTCGACCTTAACGGCGGCTGGGTTCCTTTCTACACACTGCACAAGTTGTTCGCCGGATTGCGCGACGCGAAGCACCTCACCGGCAATGCGAAAGCTCAAACCATCGCCGTCAATCTAGCCGATTGGCTGGACAAGATTCTTGCTAATCTCAATCACGAGCAGATGCAGATGATTTTGCGCTGTGAACACGGCGGCATGAACGAAGTACTGGCAGACATTTATGCCGACACGGGTAATGCTCGCTACCTCGCGCTCTCGCATCGCTTCCATCATGAAGCGGTGTTGAAACCTTTGAGCGAAGGCAAAGATATTCTAAGCGGTCTTCATGCGAACACGCAGATACCGAAGCTGGTTGGTCTCGCACGCCGTTACGAATTGACGGGCGACAGGGAAGACCGCAAAGCCCCTGAGTTTTTCTGGAGCCGCGTGGTCAATCATCATTCTTACGTCACCGGCGGCAACGGTCTCAACGAACACTTCGGCGCGCCCGGCAAACTTAACGACCGGCTTGGCGCGCACACGACCGAGACGTGCAACGTCTATAACATGCTCAAGCTGACCGGGCATCTCTTTACATGGAGTCCGCAGGCTCACGTCGCAGACTATTACGAACGCGCCCTCTACAATCACATTCTATCTTCGCAGCACCCGACGGACGGGCGCGTGATTTACGATTTGACGCTCGCCATGGGCGGGCGCAAAGAGTATCAAACGCAGTTCGAGAGTTTCACCTGCTGCGTCGGCTCAGGCATGGAGAACCACGCCAAGTATGCTTCCGCCATCTACTTCCACACCGCCGATAGTCTCTTCGTCAACCTGTTCATTCCTTCCGAATTGAATTGGCGCGAAAAGGGATTGGTGTTGCGGCAAGAAACGAATTTCCCTAATAAGGGTTTGACGACGCTCACGTTCACGAACCGCAAACCCGTGCGATTGAAGTTGCGTTTGCGACATCCCGCGTGGGCTGACGAAGGATTTAAGGTCAAGATAAACGGCAAGCCGTTCGCCGCTTCTTCGTCGCCTTCTTCATATCTTGAAATCGCGCGTACATGGTCGAGCGGCGACCGTGTGGAAGTCACTCTGCCGATGAAGTTGCGACTCGAAGCGATGCCCGACAATCCGCACAGAGTCGCGGTGCTGTACGGTCCCATCGTCCTCGCCGGAGATTTGGGAGCGGCGGACGACACTGCCGCCGCGCGTCCCGATTATGTACCCGCGCTCGTCAATGCCGGGGACGCGCCCGCGTCATGGCTAAAAGAGATTGAAGGCGAGCCGCTTACATTTCGCACGGTCGGCGTCGGCAACCCGCGCGACGTGACGCTTCGCCCGTTCTTTCGCACACACGACCGCCGGTACACGGTTTATTGGGACACCTTCTCGCCCGCAGAGTGGAAGGAAAAACAGGCGCAGTACAAAGCCGAACTTGAAAGTCTGCGCTTGTTGGAGAGTCGCACGATGGACTTCTTCCAGCCCGGCGAGATGCAGCCGGAACGCGACCACAATTTTCATGGCGAGAAGATCGAAACCGGCACGCATAGTGACCGCAAGTGGCGTCACGCTTCGGACGGCGGCTGGTTCTCTTTCACGCTCAAATCGGCGACGAGCGAACCACAAGAATTGCACGTCACTTATTGGGGTAGTGATAACACTAATCGCGCCTTCGACATTCTGGTTGGCAATCAAAAAATCGCTACCGAGCGACTCGAAAATAATCGCCCTGACAAATTCTATGACGAGGTGTATTCGATACCACCTGAGCTAACGGCGGGGAAAGAAATTATCACCGTGCGGTTTCAGGCGCACCCCGGCAACCGCGCCGGAGGTATCTATGGCGTGCGTCTCACAAAGAAGTAACCGCGCATCGTCACGGACGGCGCGTTAATTTTTAATCGGTAAAAACAAGGAGTCATTATGATGAAGCCCTCGAAGTCCCCATTCTGGTTCGCGCCCATCGCACTTGTCGCGCTCATTTGTGCGGTCGTAATAACACCGGCGCGAACGATGCTGCCCGCGCCGCAAACACAGCAACCCGCGCTTGAAGAATGGAAGGATGAGTTTGACGGTATCGCGCTTGACGAAGCGAAGTGGGAACGCTTCAAAATTGAGGGCGGTGATGTGAGTCTCAACGTGCGCGAAGGGCAGTTGCAACTTAGCGGCGCGGATGGTTCGCGCGCCGGAATACGCAGCAAGCGACAGTTCAATGGCGACCGCTTCGTCGCAGAGGCGACGGTGGCGAAAGTCGCCGCCGTCAAGCCGCAGCCATTTGGCAACGCGATTATCACATTGCTCTTCGACGACGCTGGACGCAACCGTATCGAGTGGCTTATCAACGACGACGGCAAGTTCGAGGCGTGGGATATTACCAACGGCAAAAACGAGCGGTTCGATGACCGGCAAGCGGGAACTAAAGCGGCAAATCCTAAACTCGGCATTGCGCGTCGCGGAGATGATTTTTATTTTACGGTCAACGACCAAGTTCAACTCCAGCGCACGATTCCGAATCTCCCGACTTCATTTCGCGTGATGCTTTACGGCTTCAGTACATCGCAAAACGATTGGGCGTCGGCACGCATCCTGATACCGAAACAAATTGCCGCCGCCGCGCCCGCGCAGTCACCGCAAAGCGCACCGCCCGCGACGCCCGGCACGACAACCGGCGCGGCAGGGGCGCAGACTGCGATGGATGAATGGGGCGACGATTTCAACGCGGATAAGTTGGACGAAACGAAGTGGGAGCGTTACACATTCGACGGCGGGAGCGGCGGCAAATCGGAAGTTAAAGACGGGCAGTTGCGACAGCGCGGCGTCGGCGGATATGACGCCGTGGGTTCGCGCGCCGGAGTTCGCAGTAAGAAGACGTTTCGCGCCGAAAATTTCTACGTCGAAGCAACGCTCGCTAAAGCCGGTCTTCGCCTTCCGGGGGCGGGCGGCGGAAGCGGTGCGTTGCCGGGTCTGGCAATCCTGACGGTGATGTTTGAGGGCAACCCGGCGAACCGCATCGAATGGCTTATGACTTCGGATGGCAGGCTAGAAGCGTGGGACTTGACGAACGGAAAAAGCACGCGCCTTGACAATCAAAATCTCGGCACACGCGAGAAGTCTCCGCGCTTGGGGATTGCGCGGCGCGGCAACGAAATAATGTTCATGCTCAACGGTCAGACGGGCTTGCAGAAAACCATCACCGGCATCTCACCGAATTTCAAGGTTATGCTCTACGGCTTCGCCACGTCGGAGAATAACTGGGATGCGATTACCGTGCAGACGGTGAGATAAAAGAAACTTGCTCATACGAAACCCAACTGCCGCACCCAAACCGAAAAGTTCATAACTCATCTTACGCGGTTTTGACTTTAGCCGCTTTCAAGCGGCTTTCCGCGAAGCGGCGACTAGCCACGCGATAAATCGCGTGGACGAACGGTGTAAGAATCCAAAGGGCGTTTTAACGTCCTTTTGAAGGTTGGCTTTAGCCGGATGCTAAAGCGGGAGCGGGAAGGACGTTAAAACGCCCTTTGGATTTTCAACTCGCGTTCTACCCAGCCGTCAAACGGAACCTGTCTCAGTGCCGCTTCGCCGCAAAGCCCGATGAATCGGGCTAAACATCAAAACTGCGTAAGGTGAGTTACGAAGAGTTTTATGAAAAAGACATTCCGGTCGGCGCGCCTTCGCCGTCGGGTGCGGGTTGGGTTTATCCGGGGCTGTTTCGTTCCGGCGACGCATGGCTGCTCGTTAGTGAAAGCGGATTGTCGCGCACATTTTGCGGCACGCGCCTACGCTCCGCGTCGCCCGACGGAGAATATAGAATCGGTTTTCCAGATTCGCGCGAGAATTTTCAGGGCGGAGCGGTTAACCCGGAATCAACATTGCCGTGGCTCACGCCGTGGCGCGTTATCGTGGTGGGAAGCCTCGAAACAATCGTCGAATCCACGCTCGGCGTTGATTTAGCCGACAAACCGGCGCGCTCCGCCACCTCATCTATCAAGCCCGGTAAAGCGTCGTGGAGTTGGGTGCTGCTTGGCGATGAGCAAACAACCTTTGAAGTGCAAAAGCGTTTTATTGATTACGCCGCCGCGATGCACTGGCAGTATTGCATGATTGACGGGCTGTGGGACACACAAATCGGTTATGAAAAAGTGAAAGAGTTGATTGATTACGCCAACGGCAAGAACGTGAAGATTCTGCTCTGGTACAACTCGGCGGGTGATTGGAATTCGTCTCCGCAAACGCTGCGCAATCGGATGCTCACGCATGAAAGTCGTGTGCGCGAGTTCGAGCATTTGAAAGCGATGGGCGTCGCCGGGTTGAAGATTGATTTTTTCGGCGGCGACGGACAATCAATGATCGGCTATTACTTCGACATTCTTGAGGACGCCGCGCCGTATAATTTTCTGATTAACTTTCACGGAGCAACCTTGCCGCGCGGTCTTCAGCGCACCTTTCCGCACCTGATGACGGTCGAAGCGATTCGCGGTTTTGAATTTGTCACCTTCGAGCAGAAGAACGCCGACCAAGAGCCGACGCACGCGGCGATGCTTCCGTTCACACGCAATGTTTTCGATCCGATGGATTTTACGCCGATGGCACTCGACCGTATCAACAACCGCGTCGAGCGTCGCACCACGAGCGGCTTTGAACTCGCTCTCTCGGTCATGTTCACGTCGGGCATACAGCATTACGCGGAGATTCCCGAAGGCATGGCGAAAGTTCCGGTTTATGTCCGGGATTTTCTAAAAAGCGTGCCGAATGTTTGGGAAGACACGAAGTTTTTAGACGGTTATCCCGGCAAATTTGCGGTTGTCGCGCGGCAGGGTGAAAATCGTTGGTACATTGCCGGAATCAATGGCGAAGCGACAGAGAAAAAACTCACGCTGGCTTTGGACAAATTGCCTGTTCGCGGTTTCGGTCGGCTCATTACTGACGGCGACGGCGGCAACCTCTCGTTCCGTCAAGAAAAGCTTCAGATGGGAGCGGACAAAAAATTGGAAATAACCGTAAAACCGCATGGCGGTTTTGTTCTTGTCAGCGAATAAGTGACATACCCCACGCCTGAAGGCGGGGGCTTCTCAAGCAACGTATAGCCTAGTGGCTTGCGTTGACGCTTGAAGGCGGTATCCCCGCCCTGAATAGAATGAGTTGAGCCGAAACATGGTCTCTATTTGCAGACAACCCACAAGCAAGACATTGATGCCACCTTTGGCTCAAGGTCTTAGGCGTGTGCGCTCCACAGAGACACGTTTGCGACGTTCCGCGAGGGTCAACCTTAACCAAGTCGCGACCAGCATTTTCAGCTTTGTACGCGACATGTTCCAGAAAGGCAGACCATCCGGCATCGTTGACTTCACGAGCAAGACACCCGGCAGCCAAGCCTTTAATGTTCAAATCTTCGACGGCTATGCGTCCGTAGTTAGCAACCAGCCACTGACTGATTTTGTGATGAAAGTCGGAGCGTTGGTTGCGAACGTGTGCGTGCGCTCGCTGCAAAAGCTGTACGGCTTTCCGGCGACGATGCGAGCGTATCGAACGTCGCGCCACTTTGCGTTGTGCGCGGCGCAGTTTCGCTTGTGCTATCCGGTAGTGGCGTGGGTTCTCGACTTCTGTGCCGTCGCTCAAAGTAGCGAACGCGGTCAAGCCGACATCCACGCCGATGCTCTTAACACTCACGGGCAAAGGTTTAGCCATGCCTTCAACCGAAAGACAGGCGTACCAACGTCCGGCTTCGCGCTTGATGGTCAGAGTCTTAATCTTGCCAGTGGTCTCACGATGCAACTTGATTTTCACCTTGCCGATTTTCGACAGGCTCAACTTATTGCCGGAAAGAGAAAAGCCAAGCTGCGGATAGGTGAAAGAGTTATAACGAACGCGAGAACGGAAGCGCGGAAATCCGGCTTTGGTCTTTCGCTTCACTCTCTGGAAGAAAGCCTTAAATGTTTTATCAACTCTGTGCAAGGTGTCTTGCAGCACTTGCGAGTAGATGCCGTTAAGTTCCGACCTGACTTCTTTAATCTCGACAAGCTGCGCCGACTGTCCCGCGAAGTTGATGCTTTCACGATTGATACGCCACGCATCGCGCCGCTCTTGCAACGCGGCGTTGTAGAGTTCAGTGCAGTAGGAAAGCGTGCTTTCAAGCAACGCCGTTTGTTTCTTGGTCGGATAAATCCGGTACTTGAAGGTGAGTCTGCTAGACATGCTTTTGATTCTCAACGTACTGCTTTATCACTGAAAGCGGTGCGCCCCCGACCGTACTCACGAAATAACTGTTCGTCCACAGTGTCGGCAAACGAGACTTCAAAAGCGGAAACTCTTGTCGCAACAAACGAGACGAAACGCCTTTCAGATTCTGAACTTATCGGTGAATGCCAAACTGTGGGTCAATCTCGACGAGCAGATGAGCGTGGTCAGGCATTATCTCTAACGCAATTATTTCGGCTTGGTATTTTTCGCACGTCTCGCGCAAGACTTCTTCAAGCCGTGCGGCAATCTCGTCTTGCAACACGGGACGGCGGTATTTCGGTGTCCAAACAACATGATACTTACTTGAGTACACGATGTTGTTGTTCGATTTATAGCCGCTTAACTTCATGTGTTGCATTATACAACGACGCGCTATCTAACCCGAAGGCATTACCGCCATTCGGCGGTGTGCCTTATATCCCCATGCCTAAAGGCAGGGGCTTTACGGCACATTTGGTAAGATGACATGGAAGGCGGATTACACCTGTGAAGCTATTTTGCAATACAGTGCTTCATCTTGCTTCGGACTTGAACGATGAAAACATACACGCACGATGAAGAGTCAGGAACTGCACGCCGCAAGGAATTGATCCTTCAGGAACTTCTACGCGCGGGTGAAGTCTCCGTTGACGTGCTGGCAGACAAACTTAGAATTTCAACGGCAACCATTCGCCGCGACCTGACGGCTCTCGAACGACAAGGACTACTCCGGCGTAATCATGGCGGTGCATCTCCGGTCGAACCTGCGTTGTACGAGCCTTTCCGTAACGTCTCTTCCTTTTCAGAGCAGGAGCAGCAGCGAACGGCGGAGAAACGTCGCATCGGTCTCGCGGCGGCGGAACTGATTCAGGACGGCGATACCATCGCTCTCGGCGCAGGAACGACTACGACCCAAATCGCGCGCAGCATACGCCATCGTCGTCGGCTCACCGTGCTGACGAATGCCGTCAACATCGCAATGGAGTTGAGCCACCGCGACGACATCAAGGTTTTCATAACGGGTGGTCATTTGAGCGGGTCATGGTTTGCGCTCGTTGGCGCGATTGCGGAACAGAACGCGAACGCGATGTTTGTTGACAAAGCATTCATCGGCGTTGACGGCATCCACGCCGAACACGGTTTGACAACCAACTACCCGGATCAAGCGGCGATTCACCGGACACTCTTACAGCAGGCACGCCAGCGCATCGCCGTCGCCGACCACCGCAAGCTCGGCATCGTCGCCACCGCTCTCATCTGGCAGTCGCAAGACATCGGTATTTTCATCACCGACAAGAAAGCCGATGTCGAATCAATCGCCCCATTCACCGACAAGGGAATCAGGGTGATCCGGGCATAACAGGCAAACTTGAGCCTTTGTTTCCGTTGATAGATTCATTCGGTCAAGCAAACTGGATTTTAGTCACTTAGCGCACAACATATTGACAAATGTTCATTTTGGATGTAAATAAACAACGTGATGAGCATATTGAGTATGTTCGCTCAATAAGTGGGAAGTAACAGTGGGCTGTGCGTCATACTTTTCTGGAAGGATTAAGTCTTCGTGAAGAACATTAAACGGCGAACGTTTCTTGGCGGTGCAATGGTACTTGGTGCGGTGGCGGCGGCGAAGAACGCGGCGGCAATAACCGGCGGTGGTCGTCGCAACCTGACGCAATCCTCACGCGCCTTGGAGTCGCGTATTGACGTTCTCATCAAAGAACCGATTGCGACCATCAACCCCGACATCTACGGTCACTTCGTCGAACACCTGGGCGGTGTGGTGTACGACGGAATATGGGTCGGCGAGAACTCGAAGATTCCAAACACGAACGGGATTCGCACCGCGCTTGTCGAAGCGATGCGGCGCATCAAGCCTTCGGTGATTCGCTATCCCGGCGGATGCTTTGCCGATTCCTACGATTGGCGCGACGGCATAGGCGAACGCGCGAAGCGTCCACGCCGCACTAACTTCTGGGTTGACTCGCCGGAGTCACAGGTGCGCGGTCAGAACATTCCGCAAAACTACGACCCGAACCACTTCGGCACGAACGAGTTTTTGCGCTTCTGCAATCTCACGAACGGGAGACCATACTTGGCGGCGAATTTGCGCGGATTAGGCGCGCAGGATTTTTACGAGTGGGTCGAGTATTGCAACTCGCCTGCCGGGACGACCACAGGAGCGGAGATGCGCGCGGGCGGAAGCCAACCGAGTCGTGAGCCGTTCAAGGTTGAGTTTTGGGGTGTCGGCAACGAATCGTGGGGATGCGGCGGCAATCTCACTCCCGAAGAATATTCCGCCGAGTTCCGACGTTTCACCGCCGCCGTGCCGCGCTACGGTTTGCCATTGAAGTTCATCGCTTCGGGCGCGAACGCCGACGACCTTAACTGGACGCGCGGCTTCTTCGCGCAGACGCGGGAGAAAGGCGCGGGACTCTTTAATAGTATTTACGGGTGGGGCTTGCATCACTATGCGTGGAACGTGAGTGGCGGGCGCACTACCGACTGGTTCGCGGGCAAGGGAGATGCGGTCAAGTTCGACACTGAACAGTATTACGAACTGCTCCGCGAAGCCGACCGTATGGATTCGCTCATCAACACTCACTGGACGGTGATGGGCGAGTTCGACCGCCAGCACCACGTCAAGCTTATCGTTGATGAATGGGGAGCGTGGTATAAGCCGGGTACGGAAATCGCCCCGCCGCACCTGCTCGGTCAGCAATCAACGATGCGCGACGCTTTGCTCGCCGGACTCACGCTCGACACGTTCAATCGCCACGCCGACAAAGTTGCGATGGCGAACGTCGCGCAACTCATCAACTGTCTGCACTCGCCGTTCCTCGCGCACGAAGACAAATTCGCCTTAACGCCGACCTTCCACGCCTTCGAGATGTATGCCCCGCATCAAGGCGCGCAAGCCGTCCGCACAGAGTTCGTCTCCCCGCGCGTCGCCTATACGCGCAACAGTAAGCCCGCCGACTTTTGGGGCTTAGGCGGTTCGGCTTCCATCAACGGCAAACAACTGACGCTGACCGTCGTCAACTCTGACTTGCGCGAAGCGCGTGAAACGGAAGTCGCCATCGCAGGTGCGCGCATCGCACAGGCTGCCGCGCGTGTGTTGGCGGAAACCGATGTTCACGCCCACAACACTTTCGAGAACCCGCGTGCCGTCGAACCGCGAGACGAACAAGTTAGAGTTAATAACGGACGACTCGTTTATCGCTTCGCGCCCGCGTCACTCACACGGTTACAAATCACTCTGGCTTAAAGTCACATCGAACATTATGACTTGGGAAGAACGTTGGCATCCGTTGCGTGAAGAGTGGGTCGTAGTCGCTGCCCACCGGCAGAATCGCCCTTGGAGCGGCGAGACCCTTGAGCGTGTCGAAGTCGAGTTGCCGCAGTACCTCGCGGATTGTTATTTGTGTCCCGGCAACACGCGCGTCAGTGGCAGACGCAATGACGATTACACTTCCGTCTTCGTCTTCGACAACGATCATCCGTCCGTCGGGATGGACGCGCCGCAACCGCCAGCCCCGCCCGATGGCATTTACCGGAATCGTTCGGCGCAAGGTATCGCGCGTGTCGTCTGTTATAGCCCGAACCACAACCTCGCGCTCGCCGAACTCGAAGTCTGCGAGGTCGAGAATCTTTTGCGTGTCTGGCAAAAGCAGTACATCGAACTCGGCAGCCGCCCGGAGATTGACCACGTACTCATCTTCGAGAACAAAGGCGAAGCGGTCGGCGTCTCGAACCCGCACCCGCACTGCCAGATTTACGCGACCAACTTTGTCTTTAAGACGATTGAAATGGAAGCGCGCGTTTCACAAAAACATCTCGCCGAAACGAATCGCATCCTCTTTCAAGACATCCTCCAAGCCGAACGCGCGGACAATCGGCGCATCATTAGTGAGAACGAAACGGCAATCGCCTTTATGCCGTATTTCGCGCGCTACGCTTATGAAGTTTATGTCGCGCCGAAACGGACGCACGCGAGTCTTGCCGCCTTAACTGATACGGAACTGCACGACTTCGCCGCAGTTCTGAAAGACACGCTTGTTCGCTTCGACAATTTGTGGCGGATGCCGTTTCCCTACGTCATGGTCTTACATCAAGCACCGACGGACGGAGGCGACTATGGCGGCTTTCATTTTCACATCGAATTTCACCCGCCTTTGCGTCGCCCGAATCTTTTGAAATATCTCGCGGGACCCGAAATCGGCGGCGGCAACTTTCTGTCAGACACCGCCCCCGAAGAGAAAGCGGCGGAACTGCGCCTCGTCTCCGCGATTCATTACAACTGCGCGAAAGCAAAAGGAAAAGCATGAGCGAGTACCGAGCCTCACAGGACACACACGATGCGAGCGAACTCCTCGCGCCGATTCGCCGCCTGCATGAGCGTGTGCGCGATGAAGTGGTAGCGACGTGCGAAAGTGCCGCGCTCGAAGACCTTTCGGAAGTCTCCGACGACTCGTCGGAAGGCGACACGATTTACGCGGTTGATAGAGTCAGCGAAGAAGTGTTGCTTGAATTTTTCGAGCATGAAATCGCACCGCGCACGCCCATTGTTCTCATCGCGGAAGGCATCGAAGACGGGCAAATCGTGTTGCCGCGCGGCACGCCGGAAAAGGATGCCGTGTGGCGCGTCGTCGTTGACCCGATAGACGGCACGCGCGGCATCATGTATCAGAAACGAAGCGCGTGGGTTCTCACGGGGGTCGCGCCGAATCGCGGACGCGACACGAACTTGCAGGACATCGTGCTTGCCGTGCAAACGGAAATCCCGCTCGTCAAGCAACACCTTTGCGACGTGTTGTGGTGCGTGCGCGGGCAGGGCGCGCACGCCGAACGCTTCAACCGTTTAACGAACGAGACGCAGCCTTTGCGTTTGCAACCTTCGCGTTCGCATTCAATCCGGCACGGCTTCGCGGGGCTGGCGCGCTTCTTCCCCGGCGTGCGCGAAGAACTCGCGGCGATTGATGAAGAAGTCGTGCGCGGCGCGTTGGGCGATGTCGAACACGGCAAAGCGCATTGCTTTGAAGACCAGTATCTATCAAGCGGCGGTCAGCTTTACGAGTTGATGGCGGGACATGACCGCTTCATCGCCGACTTGCGTCCGTTGATGGAAAGCGTGCTTAGGAAACGCGGGCTTTCGTCCGGCATCTGTTGTCATCCTTACGATATGTGTACGGAGCTTATCGCGCGCGAAGCCGGTGTGATTGTCACGGATGAACGCGGAGCAAAATTAACCGCGCCGCTCGATGTTCACGCCGATGTTGCGTGGTGCGGCTACGCTAATGAACACATCCGCGCGGAGATAGAATCGCTGTTGCAAGACGCGCTCAAATCGCGCGGACTAACGAACGATGCCGCATAGCGTGATGCAAACCCGACGCACCATCACACGCGGCTCAAGTCAGGGCTTGCGCGACGTTGAGGATTTCATCAATTTGGTGAACAGTTCCGATGTTCACCCGCTTGCGGATGTGCGCGAACTGTTCGACCTGAACGCGGAAATCTTCGTCGCACGCGCTCCCGGTCGTCTCGATGTAATGGGCGGCATCGCGGACTATTCGGGTTCGCTCGTACTGGAAATGCCGATTGCCGAAGCGACGCTGGTCGCTGTTCAACGCGCGGGAATAAACGGGCGGCAAAGCGACATCAGGCGCAATTTGAAAATCGTTAGCCTGACCCAAGACGGCACGCGGGAAGCGTCGTTCGAGATGTCGCTCGAAGATTTTGAGCCTGACGGAAAGCCGATTAGTTATGAAGACGCGCGTGAATATTTCCGCCGTGACCCGTCGCGCCACTGGGCGGCTTACGCGGCGGGAGTCTTCCTTGTACTGATGCGTGAGCGCGGCGTGCGGTTCGAGGAAGGTGCGCGTCTGCTTATCTCATCGGGCGTACCGGAAGGTAAGGGCGTCAGTTCGTCGGCGGCGATTGAGGTGGCTTGCATGTCTGCGGTGTGCGCCGCCTTCGGAATCGAGATTGCGCCGCGTGAGTTGGCGATGCTGTGTCAGAAAATCGAGAATGCGGTGGTCGGTGCGCCGTGCGGTGTGATGGATCAGATGACTTCCGCGTGCGGCGAAGCGGGCAAGTTGCTCGCGCTTTTGTGCCAACCGGCGGAGTTAAAAGGAACAATCGAACTACGCGCAGACCTCGCCGTGTGGGGCTTGGATTCAGGGGTTCGCCATTCTGTCGGGGCGGGTGATTACGGCTCTGTGCGGACGGGTGCTTTCATGGGCTACCGCATCATCGCGGAGATGGCAGGCTTGAAAGTCGGCACGCAGTTCGATGGTAATCCGGTCGTCATTAACGATTCACTTTGGAACGGGTATCTCGCAAACATCACGCCGTCGGAATTTGAAACTTCTTTCCTCGCCCACTTGCCCGAAGAAGTTAAGGGCGGCGAATTTCTCGCGCGCTGTGGCGGGACGACCGACGCTGTGACACGGGTTGACGCTCACCGCACATACGCCGTGCGACAACCGACGGCGCACGCGATTTATGAACATCATCGCGTGCGATTGTTTGCCGAACTCTTGAACGCTGCCGCGAGTGCGCGGCGGAATGAGTTGCTAGGCGAGTTGATGTATCAATCGCACGCCAGCTACGGGCGATGCGGATTAGGTTCTGAAGGCACGGATTTACTTGTCAGTCTCGTGCGTCAAGTCGGCGCAAAAAGTGGTCTCTACGGCGCGAAGATTACGGGCGGCGGAAGCGGTGGGACAGTTGCCGTACTCGGTCGGCGCGACGCGAGGGCGGCGATTGGGCAGGTAATCGAAAAGTACGAACAGGTGATGAATCACGAGCCGTATATCTTCGCGGGTTCCTCGCCGGGCAGCGCGTCGTTCGGTTTTATAAAGCTGGAAAGCACAACACTGAATTTTTAAGCGGCGACGAGATGCGAAGAAGGCACGCGAAGGATTAGGCTGGCAACCGCGTTACCCAAAACTCAAAGAGATTATCGGCACGGCTTGGGAGTGGCACGAGGCGCATCCCGAAGGCTACCGCACAAGTCAGGCGACGTGAGTGGTTCAGCCCAACGCCGTGCAGTTCCGGTTACATCACGCAGTACACACACTTGTTTAGGAGAACTTATATGAAAATTACCGCTCGCATCACGCTTGCCTTTTTAGTGCTGATTCCTCTCGCTTCCTGCACACAGAATGATTCCACCGCGCCGTCTTCGACCGGAGGGCAGAAGCGGTTCGCGTTCGTAACGAACAACGCCTCAGACTTTTGGACGATTGCGCGCAAAGGTACGGAGAAGGCAGACGCCGAACTCGCCGATGTGACGGTTGAGTTCAGACTTCCGGCGGATGGAACCGCCGCTGAACAGAAGCGCATGACCGATGACCTGCTCGCCAAAGGCGTTGACGGCATCGCAATCTCGCCGGTTGACCCGAACAACCAAGTAGCGATGATTAACGAACTTGCCAAGCAAGCAATCGTCTTTACGCAAGACTCGGACGCACCCGAATCAAATCGCGCGGCTTACGTCGGCACGGATAACGTCGCGGCGGGTCGTCAAGCCGGAAACCTTATCAAAGAAGCGTTGCCGGAAGGCGGCAGGATTATGCTTTTTGTCGGCAAGACCGACGCTCGAAACGCACAGGAACGCTTGCAGGGAATTAAAGAATCGCTGCAAGGCTCGAACGTCGAGATTATAGACGTTCGCACGGACGACACAGACCGCGTGCGTGCCAAGTCGAACGTCGCCGACACGCTTGTAAAATACCCGGAAGTCAAAGCCCTCGTCGGCTTGTGGAGCTACAACGGACCGGCGATTTTGAATGCGGTCAAAGACGCGGGGAAGACGGGACAAATCAAAATCATCGCCTTCGATGAAGAAGACGAAACCCTCGCGGGAGTGAAAGACGGACATATCTACGCGACCGTCGTGCAGCAGCCTTACGAATTCGGCTATCAGGCAATCAAGCTGATGGCGAGCTATGCAAATGGCGATAAGTCGGCTATCCCTGCGGGCAAGCAGATTTACATTCCGACGCTCGTCATCAAGGGTGATAACGTCGCCGACTTCCAAAACAAAATCAACGGGCTACGCGGCAGAAGCTGAAACAGTGGATAGTGGATAGTTAAAAACATCCCTCTTCACTATCCACTATCCACTATCCACTATCCGTTATCCACTATCCGTGTTATGAAGCTTTTAGGAATTGATGTCGGGACTTCGGGGACACGCGCCGTCGTGTCGGATGAGCGCGGCAACGTCATTGCGTCCGCGACTTCCGAACACGAGGCGTTCGCTTCGCCGCGAATGGGGTGGGCAGAGCAGGACGCGCGTGATTGGTGGCGCGCGGGCATCGAAGCTGTGCGCGCGGTCTTGACGGAAGTGCGGGCTGATGAAATCAAGTGCATAGGGTTTTCAGGTCAGATGCACGGAGCGACCTTACTGGACGCGAAGGGCAAAGTGGTGCGCCCCGCGATTATCTGGTGCGACGGGCGCACGTCCGCACAGTGCCGACGCATAACCGATGAAATCGGTGCTGATGAGTTAATCGAATCCGTCGCAAACCCCGCGCTCGAAGGCTTCACGCTGCCGAAGTTGCTATGGGTCAGGGAGAACGAGCCTGAGCTTTGGGAGCGCGTGCGGACAATTCTTTTGCCGAAGGATTATGTAAGGTTCAAGTTGACCGGCGAGCGTGCGACCGATGTGGCGGACGCTTCGGGAACGCTCATGCTCGATGTGAAGCGGCGCGCGTGGTCATCCGCGATGCTCGACCGGATGGGGATTGACGCGGCGTTGCTGCCCGTCGTGTATGAATCGCCGGAAGTTTGCGCCCGCGTCTCGGCGGAAGGCGCAAGAGAGACGGGCTTGATGGAAGGCACTCCGGTCGTCGCGGGCGCGGGCGATCAAGCGGCGGGCGCGGTCGGCTTAGGCATCGTGCATCCGGGGGCGGTCAGCGCGACTATCGGCACGTCCGGCGTCGTCTTCGCCGCGACCGACCGTCCGGCTCTCGACGCACGCGGGCGAGTCCATACTTTCTGTCACGCGATTCCCGGCAGGTGGCATGTGATGGGTGTGACGCAAGCGGCTGGACTGTCCTTGCGCTGGTTCCGCGACCAATTTGGAATCGGCGGCGCGGGCGATACGGAAGGGCATGACGCATACGAACGCCTGAGCGAAGAAGCGGCGACCGTGCCGCCCGGCTCCGATGGTGTGATGTGGCTGCCTTATCTCATGGGCGAACGCACGCCGCATCTTGACCCGCACGCACGCGCCGCGCTCATAGGCTTAACCGCCAACCATACGCGCGCACATGTCGTCCGCGCCATACTCGAAGGTGTCGCGTTCTCGTTGCGTGACACACTGACGATTTTCAATGAGATGAATGTGCCGCTTGAGAAAATCAAACTCGGCGGCGGCGGCGCGCGCTCGAAGTTGTGGCGACAAATTCAGGCTGACGTGTACGGGTGTCCGGTTGAGGTCGCGGAAGCGGAAGAGGGCGCGGCACTTGGCGCGGCACTGCTCGCCGGAGTCGGCGCGGGCGTGTGGTCGAGCGTGGACGAAGCGTGCGCGCAGACCGTTCGCCTTCGTGAACGCATCGAGCCGGACGCGGACGCGGCGAAGCTGATGAACACGCGCTACGAAGTTTATAAATCGCTTTACCCTGCATTGCGCGGCATCGTGTAATTACATTTTCAAAAACGAACAAACATAAATAGAAACAGCACAAATAGAGACAAGCGAGGTTGATGAAATGACGAACAAAAACTACACATCGCGCCCCGAAGACAGATTCACATTCGGGTTATGGACAATCGGCAATCGCGGGCGCGACCCGTTCGGGGCTGAGGTGCGCGAAAAATTAACGCCCGTGCAAATCGTAGAGATACTGGCGGAGGTCGGAGCCTACGGTGTCAACTTTCACGATAATGATTTAGTTCCGATTGATGCGACGACGAGTGAGCGGGACAAAATCGTAAGTGAATTTCGCGCGGCTCTTGAAGCACACAATGTACGTGTGCCGATGGCAACGGTCAGTCTGTTTTCTGACCCCGTATTCCGCGACGGTGCGTTCACGGCGAACGACCCGGCGGTGCGTGCCTACGCTTTGCAAAAGACGTGCGCGGCGATGGATTTAGGCAAAGAGTTTGATGCGGAAATGTTCGTGTTGTGGGGCGGCAGAGAAGGCACGGAGACCGATGCTTGCCGCAATCCGGCTGACGCCGTGAAGCGTTTCCGCGACGCGCTCAATTATCTTGTCGAGTATTCAATCAGTCAGAAATACGATTACAAGTTTGCACTGGAAGCCAAACCGAACGAGCCGCGCGGCGATATTTATTTTCCGACCACAGGTAGTTATCTCGCGTTGATTGAAACCTTAGACCACAAGGAATTAGTCGGCGTCAACCCGGAAGTCGCGCATGAGACGATGGCGGGCTTAAACTTTACGCACGCTGTCGCGCAGGCATGGGAAGCGGGAAAACTTTTTCACATAGACCTCAACGACCAGATGCCCGGCAGATACGATCAAGATTTTCGCTTCGGCTCGGCGAACCCGAAGCAAGCCTTTTTCCTCGTCAAGTTCTTGGAGGATGTGGGCTACGCGGGGATGCGTCACTTCGATGCACATGCTTATCGAACGAGTGACTACGAAGACGTGAAAGATTTTGCGCGCGGCTGTATGAGAACTTACTTGATACTGAAAGAGAAAGCCCAGCGGTGGAATGCCGACAAAGAGATTCAAGGCATCATCAGGGAGATTCACGAAGCCGGAGACGGTGTGCCGCAGGTCGCCAAGTTCTCGAAACATCATAAAGCGCAATTAGACGCTTACGAGTTTAATCGTCACGAGTTGGCACAGAAAAGTCTGCCTTACGAACGTCTCGACCAACTCACGATGGACATTCTATTTGGCGTGCGATGAGAAGATATTCTAAGCTCGACTTTATCCATTTTGAAAACGGGTCTTGCAAGTAAAAGACTTAGTTCGCTAACTCTTGTCGGAGTTTTTGAATATCAGTCCAAAGAACGACATTCAAAAAATACAGACGTTGAAAACAAAAGACTTACATTACTGTGGTTTCGGTTCGCCCAAAATGGATAAAGTCGAGCTAAGAGGCTGTGTTCAAAGCCCCGACGGGGCGAGATTGGGTAGCCTGTGGCAACGCCACAGGATCGCGTCCATACCATTTCAAGCCCTGAAAGGGCGAGATAGGATTATGTCGCCCTTTCAGGGCTGAATCGCCGACTGACCTTTGACCCGGCGCGATGCGCCGGGCTATCGAATATCGCCCCGTTGGGGCTTTTACGAACTTTTCAAGGAGTTTCAATCAGATGAAAACATCAAACCTCGTATCCACGATTTCAATCAGATTAATCGCGTTGTTCTGCGCCCTATCTCTTATCAGCTTCAACATGCAGGCTGCCTTCGCGCAAGTAAATACCATCACGGTGCAAGTCAATCGTCCCGGCGCGAAGATTGCCGCGACACAGTTCGGCTTATTCTTCGAGGACATCAACTTCGCCGCCGATGGCGGTATTTATCCTGAGCGTGTAAAGAATCGCTCGTTCGAGTTTCCCGACCCGATGATGGGTTGGAAGAAGATTGAGGGTGACGACGCGAAGGGTACGGTTAACGTCATCAATCAGAGTCCGGTCAACAATGCCAACCCGCGCTTCTTACGCATCACGGCGGAAGGCGACAAAGGCTACGGTGTGACGAACGAGGGCTTTCGCGGCATAGGCATCCAGCAGAACGGCGAATATACATTTAGCATTCACGCGCGACGCGCGGCGGGTGCGCCAAGCGGGTTGCGTATCGAACTCGAAGATGCGGACGGACGCGCGCTTGGGCAGACGAGTGTGACCGGCATCACGCCGGAATGGAAGCAATACACATCATCTATTCGCGCGACGGCGACAAGCGGCAAAGCCAATTTGCGCGTGCTGGCGACGGGGCGCGGGGCGATTGATGTGGACTTGGTTTCGCTTTATCCGAAAGACACTTGGAAGAACCGCCCGAACGGTTTGCGCTCCGATTTGGTTCAACTATTGAGAGACATGAAGCCCGGCTTCCTGCGCTTTCCCGGCGGTTGCATCGTCGAAGGCAGAACGCTCAACGAACGCTATCAGTGGAAGACGACCATCG